>DASYNF010000056.1:0-2020 GCA_036008685.1 Actinomadura sp.
AGGATCGCTTGCACGAGGTCGCGCGCCGCCTCCGCGGTCAGTTCCACCGCGACCCGGGCCGACGGTCCCTGCTCCGGGTTGATGAAGTCGATGTTCAGCGTGTGCTCGGCCGGTGCGTGCTGCGGGTGGTCGAAGTAGACGGTCGCGTCGCTGAGCCGGAACCAGCCCTGCGCGCCCTTCCCGCTGCCGGCGACCTTGATCTTCTCGGTGCGATAGGTGCACATTCGCGATAGCTCCTCTACGCGGCCAGGTGACGGCCGAACCAGTCCCAGATGCGCTGCCATCCCTCGACCGCCGCCTGCGGGCGGTAGCTGGGACGGTCCACGGCGAAGAACGCGTGACCCGCGTCCTCGAAGGTGTGGAAGTCGAAGGTCTTGCCGAGATCGGTCAGCTCCTGCGCGAGCTTGGCGTTCTCCTCCGGCGCCGGATAGGAGTCCTCAGCGCCGAACAGGCCGAGCAGCGGGCAGCTCAGGTCCGCGGCCCGGTCGATGAGCGGTTCGACCTGCAGTGGAAACCCGTCCGGAGGGGTGCCGACCACGAAGGCTCCGTAACAGTCCACAGCCGCGTCGAGCGGCAGGCTGCACGCCGCCAGGAAGGCCTGGCGCCCTCCGGAGCAGTAACCGATCACACCGACCTTGCCGTTGGCGGACGGCAACGACCGCAGATACGCGGCGGCCCCACCGACGTCGCCGACCAGGCGCTCGTCCGGCACGCCGCCCGAGGCCCGCGCTGCCGCCGCCGCGTCGTCCGGGCTGGCGCCCGGCGCCTCGCGCCAGTACAGGTTCGGGCAGATCGCGGCGTATCCGTTGACCGCGAAGGTCCGGGTGATCTCCTTGGTGGCGGCGTCGTAGCCCGGCATGTGGTGGATCACCACCACGCTTCCGTGCGGGCCCGAGTCCAGGGGCCGGGCGAGGTATGCCTCGATCTCGTCACCGCCATGGCCGGGGATCCGCACCGTCCCAGCCTCGATCGCGTCCTGCATGCGCACCTCTTCTTCCATACTCCTCGGTCCGGCCGCGCCCCATCCTGCCAACCGCACGCGGCATCCGGTGCCTCACCCCCGTGCCGGAGGCCGAGCCCGCCGACGGGACCGGGTATGCCGCGTGATGAATAGTCCAGAAATATGCGTTTTTATAGCGCTCGGGACAGATCCATGATGCGCCCTTTTCTCCAGCGCAAGGCCCTATTCCAACGCCTTCTTCGCTAGAATGTTCGAAAGAACGGTCGCCTTTTCGGGAGGAGGTGTCCCGCGTGCCGGACGTCGCCGTCGAGCGGGTGTCGCCTCCCAGGCCGGGGGCGGGGGCCGACGGCGCGCCGGTCACGGTGGGCTCCTCTTCCCGGCCGGAGCGGGTGTCGCCTCCGGGGCCGGGACTGGCGGCGGAGCTGGCCGGGGTCGCACTGGATCGGCTGGATGAGTTCGGGCTGGTCGAGGTGATGCGGGATGGGCGGCGGTTGACGGCGTGGGCCGAGTCGGTCGAGCTGGCGGCGATGGCCGAGCTGGACCGGCGCCGCCAGGCCCAGGCCGGACGCAACGGTCTGGGCTGTCGTGACGCCGGCGAGGCATTGGTCGATGAGATCGCGGCGGCGTTGACGTTGTCGGGCACCGCCGCCGCTATTCGGCTGGGGTTGGCGATCGCGTTGGAGCGGCTGTTGCCGGAGACCGGCCGGGCCCTTGCCGAGAGCCGGATCGACTCCGGCAAGGCCAAGGTGCTCGCCGATGGGATCATCGGGCTGAGCGCCGAGGTGGCGCGCGGGGTGGAACGGCTGTTGCTCCCCGAGGCTCCTCGGCTGACCACCCGGCAGCCGGCCGGGCGGGTGCGCCGGGCGGTGATGGAGGCCGACCCGGAGGCCTTCGCCCGCCGTCGTGACGCGGCCGTACAAGGACGCGGTCGAGGCGTTGAAGGTCCACTGGTGCGTCCACTCCACCGGCGCCGAGGGCGACCCCGTCCACGGGCACAGCGGCTACCGGCCGCCCGCGGCCATGCGCCGCGTGGTCATCGCCCGGGACGGCACCTGCCGG
>DASYNF010000057.1:0-12255 GCA_036008685.1 Actinomadura sp.
GCCCGGCACCGCTGAGGACGGCCGAGGCGGGGAGACGCCCGGAACAGGCGTCCCCGCCTCGGCGCCTCGGCCAGGCCGCTCGCGCCACGGCGCCCTGTCAGCGGAAGCGCTCGTCCAGACCCTTGTCGAGGCCCGCGCGCCGGAGTGCGTCGGCGAGCGCGCCGCCCCCCGAACCGCCCTGCTTCCCGCGGCCGCCGTCGCCGCCCCGCTTCCTGGTCTCGGCGGAGCCGCGCGACCCCTTGGCGCCGCCGCCGTCCGGCTGCGACCCCTTGGCGCCGCCGCCGTCCGGCTGCGTCGCCTGCCGCTCTCGCTGGGGGGTACGGCCGGCACCGCGGCCGTCACGGCCCCCGCCGGCCTCGTCGTCCAGCCGCAAGGTGAGCGAGATGCGCTTGCGCGGGATGTCCACCTCCTGGACCTTCACCCGCACGATGTCCCCCGGCTTGACCACATCACGCGGATCCTTGACGAAGTTCCTCGACATGGCGGAGATGTGCACCAGACCGTCCTGGTGCACACCCACGTCGACGAAGGCGCCGAAGGCGGCGACGTTGGTGACGACGCCCTCGAGGATCATGCCGGGTTCCAGGTCGGCGAGCTTCTCCACGCCCTCCTTGAAGATCGCGGTCTTGAAGGCCGGCCGAGGATCCCGGCCCGGCTTGTCGAGCTCCTTGAGGATGTCGTTGACGGTCGGGAGCCCGAAGGTGTCGTCGACGAACCTGCGCGGGTCGAGTCCGCGCAGCACCGAGCCGTTGCCGATCAGCGTCGACATGTCGCTTGCCGTGGCCTCCAGGATGCGCCGCACGACCGGGTAGGCCTCCGGGTGCACGCTCGAGGCGTCCAGCGGGTCATCGCCGCCCGGGATGCGGAGGAAGCCGGCGCACTGCTCGAAGGCCTTGGGTCCGAGCCGGGGAACCCCCTTGAGGGCCGCGCGGGAGCGGAAAGGACCGGAGGCGTCCCGGTGGGCCACGATGTTGGCCGCGAGCCCCTCACCGATGCCGGAGACCCGGGTCAGGAGCGGGGCCGAGGCCGTGTTGACGTCGACGCCGACCGCGTTGACGCAGTCCTCCACCACCGCGTCGAGCGACCGGGAGAGCTTGACCTCCGAGAGATCGTGCTGGTACTGGCCGACACCGATCGACCTGGGGTCGATCTTGACGAGCTCGGCGAGGGGATCCTGCAGCCGGCGCGCGATGGACACCGCACCGCGCAGCGACACGTCGAGCTCCGGCAGCTCCTGGGACGCATAGGCCGAGGCGGAGTAGACCGACGCTCCGGCCTCCGACACCACGGCCTTGGTGAGCTTCAGTTCCGGGTGCTTGGCGATGAGCTCGCCGGCGAGCTTGTCGGTCTCCCTCGACGCGGTCCCGTTGCCGATGGCGATGAGGTCGACGTGATGCTCCCGGGCGATCCGCGCGAGGACGGCGATGGACTCGTCCCAGCGCCGCCGCGGCTCGTGCGGATAGATCGTCTCCGTCGCCACCACCTTGCCGGTCGCGTCCACGACGGCGACCTTCACACCGGTGCGCAGGCCCGGGTCCAGTCCCATGGTCGAGCGGGTGCCCGCGGGGGCGGCGAGGAGGAGGTCTCGGAGGTTGGCGGCGAAGACCCGCACCGCCTCCTCCTCCGCGGCCTGCCACAGCCGGGTGCGCAGGTTGATGTCGAGGTGGGCGAGAATGCGGGTGCGCCAGGCCCAGCGGACCGTGTCGACGAGCCACCGGTCGGCGGGACGGCCGCGGTCCCGGATCTCGAACCGCCGCGCGATCTCGAGTTCGTAGGGGCCCGGTCCCGTGGACGTGATGTCGGAGTCCTCCTCCGGCTCCAGGTCCAGATCGAGGATCTCCTCCTTCTCACCACGGAACATCGCCAGGATCCGGTGCGAGGGCAGGCGGGTGAACGGCTCGGTGAACTCGAAGTAGTCCGAGAACTTGGCCCCGGCCTCCTCCTTGCCCTCACGGACCCGCGAACTCAGCCGGCCTCGCGACCACATCTGCTCACGCAGCCCACCGATGAGGTCACCGTCCTCGGCGAAGCGCTCCACCAGGATGGCCCGGGCGCCCTCCAGCGCCGCCGCGGCGTCGGCCACGCCACGACCGGCGTCGGCGAAGCCCGCCGCGGTGGCCTGCGGGTCCAGGCTCGGGTCGGACAGGAGCCGATCGGCGAGCGGCTGCAGCCCGGCCTCACGAGCGATCTGCGCCTTGGTGCGCCGCTTCGGCTTGTACGGGAGGTAGAGGTCCTCGAGGCGGGCCTTGGACTCCGCCGCCAGGATCCGGGCCTCGAGCGCCTCGTCCAGCTTGCCCTGGGACCGGATCGACTCCAGGACCGCCGTCCGCCTCTCCTCGAGCTCGCGCAGATAGCGCAGGCGCTCCTCGAGCGTGCGCAACTGCGCGTCATCGAGGGTGCCGGTCACCTCCTTGCGGTAACGGGCGATGAACGGCACGGTCGCCCCGCCGTCGAGCAAGTCGACGGCCGCCTGCACCTGCCGCTCCCGCACGCCGAGCTCCTCGGCGATGCGCTCATTCAGCGTCTTGTGATGCGGTGTCGTCATGGGGACGTCTCCCGAGCCTGTCGTCGTCACAATCCTGATCCGCCTTCTCACTGGAGGAGGGCCGCCTGGGTCCGGAGTGCATTGTGCAGGCATCGTGCCGCGGGCGCGACCCGATGCGGGGACCGTGTCCCGGCCTCCCCCGCCGTCCTGGGCCTGCCCCGGCCGTGCGACGTCGCTCAGGTCCCGTCCGGTCCCGCGGGCCTGAGCACCCGGGTGAGATGGTCGCGGGCGAACACCCGTACCTCCTCATCGTCCTCGACCGCCAGGCCGCCCCCGGGGACGAGCAGGAGCGACAGCGCCACCCGGACCAGGATCTCCGAGGCGACGGTGAAATCCTCGCCCGCCTCGGGACGCGCCCGGCGCAGCCGTTCCGCGAGGATGTCCCGTGCGGCCAGCATCACCGCACCACCGTTCATGCTGAGCTGCGGGAGGAAGGCCTCGGGCTCGGCGGCGAGCACGCGCGTCAGCAGCGGATGGCCGCGGGCGTTACGGAGACCCACGACGAACCCCTCGACGAGTGCGTCCTCCGGGGTCGGGAGTCCTTCGATGGCCTCGGCGATCGCGGTCAGGAATCGCCGGCACTCACGAAGGATGACCGCCTGGACCAGCTGATCCTTGTTGGTGAACCGGCGATAGATCGTGGTGCGCGCGACCCTGGCTCCCTTGGCGACATCCTCCACGCTGACCCGCCGCAGCCCGTACGTCTCGAACTGCGCCAGCGCGGCGTCCAGGATGCGGGTGTCGAGCTCGTCGGTGCGAGGAGCCTCGGCCAGCAGCCCGGCCAGCGCCTCCGGCCCGGCCCCGGGCCCCACCCCGACCGGATAGGTCGTCATGCCTCGCAGCCTATGCGGAGTGGACGACCTCGCGACGACGACAGAGTTACACTGATCATACATTTGTCTCTCTGGACCGGTGGGAACACATGACACGGACCCAGGACATCGCCCCACTCGGCCCGGATTCGCTGACCTGGCGCTTTTTCGGGGACACCCGGATGGCCCTCGTCGGAGTCCGCGCGGCGGTGATGCAGAACCTGCTCCCGGCTCTGGGCCAAGGGGTCTATGACCACTCGGTCTTCTTCACCGAGACCATCGCGCGGCTGCGCCGGTCCGCCGGTCCCATCCTGGATGTGGTCTACGCGGGGCCGCGGGCGCACGACACGGGGCTGCGGATCCGCGACTGGCACAAGGACGTCAAGGGCGTGGACGAACAGGGCCGCCGCTACCACGCCCTCGATCCCGGGACGTTCTTCTGGGCGCACGCCACCTTCTTCGACCACATGCTCTACGGCACGGAGACCTTCGTCGGCCCGCTCTCCGAGCGGGACAAAGAGCGGCTGTACGAGGAGTCTCTCCGGTGGTTTCGGCTCTACGGGGTCGGCGGCCGCTCGATGCCGCCGGACTGGGAGGGCTTCCAGGCCTACTGGGACCGCATGCTGGCGGAGGAACTCGAACCCCACCGCACCGCCCGCTACGGGGTGGGCTTCGTCACCAAAGGGCTGCCCCGGCCCCGGCGCGTCCCCGCGCCGGTGTGGCGCGCCGTGCATCCGCCGCTCCACGCCCTCGCCCGTTTCCTCACCGTCGGCGGACTGCCCCCGCGGGCCAGGGAACTGCTCGGGCTGGGCTGGTCCGCCGCGGACGAACGCCGTCATCGCCGGTTCGCCGCCGTGGTCCGCCGGGTGTGGCCGCTCCTGCCGCGACGGCTCCGCTACGTGAAGGCCGCGCGCCGGGCCTTCGCCCGCGACGGCGCCCCGCGCCGACCTCCCGCGGCCCCCTCGTGAAGCTTCGTGAAGGGGTCCCGCGAGCGGGCCGGCGTCGTCTGGACCGAGGAGTGAGGGAGCGAGGTACGAGCGACCGAACGACGAGGGAAGACGGCGCCTCGAAGGCCCGCGAGCCGCCGCGCGGAGCGCGGCCATGGGTACAGTCAGCCGCGCATGCGTTCGTCGTAGGCCTTGCGGGCGTCCTTGTCGGCGGTCAGGAAGATGTTGTCGAGGCCGTACCACCGAGCCGCCGCCTCCTGGAGCCGCCGCGGCATGAGCGGGGTCATCCGCAGCTGCCTGCCGAGCTTGGCCGGCACGGCCACGCGCGGCCGCGGCCTGCCGATGAGGCTCAGCACCGCGGCGGCGACGTCCTCGGGCTCGGCGTTGTCCTGCCCCCTCGCGCTCCGGGTCCCGGCGATGAGCTCGGTGTTGGTGAAGGTCGGCAGCACGGCGCTGACGTCGACGCCCTGGGGGGCGAACTCCAGCCGGACCGCCTCGGTGAAACCGACCACGGCGTGCTTGCTGGCGTTGTAGGTCGCCATGCCGGCGACCGGCATGAGGCCCGCGAGCGAGGCGATGTTGATGATGTGACCGTGCCCGCGCGGCACCATCCGGGACAGCCCCAGTTTGGTGCCGAGGATGACGCCGTGCACATTGATGTCCATGCACCGCCGCGCGATGGCGTCGTCCTCCTCGAGGAGCGGCCCGATCGGCATGATGCCGGCGTTGTTGACCAGGACGTCGATCGGGCCCAGAGCCGCCTCGACCTCGTCCAGGAACGTGGTGTAGGACGCCCGGTCGGTCACGTCCACGCGCAGGGCGAGGGCGCCGAGCCCCTCGGCGGCCTCCTTGGCCGCCGCCTCGT
This sequence comes from Actinomadura sp., assembly GCA_036008685.1. Classification (GTDB taxonomy): domain Bacteria; phylum Actinomycetota; class Actinomycetes; order Streptosporangiales; family Streptosporangiaceae; genus Actinomadura_C. The sequence continues at coordinate 5,170 of DASYNF010000057.1, forward strand.
CGATATCTCCGATGGCGATCTTCGCGCCGGCCGCCTTGAGCGTACGGGCGGTCGCCAGGCCGATGCCGCGGGCGGCTCCGGTGATGGCGACGATCTTGCCAGTGGGGTCGGTCATCAGATGTCCTCCAGTCGTACGGGAAGCGCGTCCTTGGGCCGCGGCAACGAGGTGGTGTCGAGCGGCCACTCGTAGTCCGCGGGGACGCTCCAGCGATAGCGCTGCAGCACTTGGTGCAGCACCGACTTGATCTGCATGCCGGCGAAGTGCAGCCCGATGCACTTGTGCACGCCACCGCCGAAGGGCTGCCACGCGTAGTGGTGGATCCTGTCCTCGCGGCGGTCTTCGGCGAACCGGCCCGGATCGAACTTCTCCGGCTCCGGCCAGTAGTCCTCGAGATAGTGGTTCGTCAGCGTCGGCACGATGACGAACGTGTCCTTGGGGATGTGGAAACCGAGCACCTCGGTGTCCTTGACCGTGCGGCGCGGCAGGGCCGGCACGGGGGACAGGAGGCGCAGCGACTCCTTCATCACGAGGTCGAGGGCCGGCAGCCGCTCCAGGTCCTCGAACTCGAGGACCGGCTTCCCGAGGGCGAGCGACTCCTCGCGGACCCGTTCCTGCCACTCGGGGTTCTTGGCGAGGTAGTAGGCCATCGTCGTCATGGTGGTGGTCGAGGTGTCGTGCGCGGCCATCAGCACGAAGATCATGTGGTTGACGACGTCCTCGTCACCGAAGCGGTGACCGTCGTCGGTCTGCGCCTGGCACAGTGCCGCGAACAGGTCGTCCCCGCCGTCCCTGCGCTTGGCGGGCAGGTGGTCGTAGAAGAACCTCTCCAGCACCTTGCGGGCGCGCAGGCCCTTGTGCCAGCGCAGGCCGGGCACGGGAGCGCGGACGTAGGCCGTGCCGGCGCGGACGGCGTCGATGAACGCGCCGTTGATCCGGCCGGCCTCCCGGCCTTCGAGTTCGACGCCCATGAAGACGTCGGTGGCGAGATCGAGGGTGAGCTCCTTCATCCGGTCATAGACCTTGAAACCCTCGCCCGGCCGCCACGCCTCGACTCCCCGCTCGATGGTGGGCGCCATGGCCCGCATGTAGCTGCGCAGCCGGGACTTGGTGAAGGCCTGCTGCATGATGCGGCGATGGTGCAGGTGCTCGTCGAAGTCCAGGAGCATGATGCCCCGGGTGAAGAAGGGACCGATGAAGTAGGTCCAGGCCGGGCCGTTGGCGAAGGCCTTGTCCCGGTTGACCAGCACCGCCTCCGCCGCCTCGGGGCCCTGCAGCGTCACCATCGGCTTGAACAGGACGTTGCTCCAGGACACCGGCCCGAACCGTTCCCGGCGTCGGCGCGCGTATCCGAACGGGTCCCGCATCATCGCGAAGGTCGCCCCGATGACCGGGAGGCCCGGAGCGCCGGGGACGGGCTTGAGATCACTTCCCTCGGGCGGGGCCGCCAGTACGCTTCTGGCCATACGTCCCTCCGAAGCGCAGCTGGGGCCCGACAACGGGCCAGGGGGAACAGATGCGCGTTTCGTGTAGCTTTGTTCTAACGTAGGACAGTGGTGATCGTCCAGGGTTGGAATCACCCGAAAGCGGCTCACCTCGCTTTGGACCTCCACCGAACCGCCCGGACCAGGTCTTCCCGTCATCATTCGGTTAGGCTCGCCTCATCAGCAGCCGTCGAAAGGCGCCCATGACACGTGAGCCGGCCCGCAAGAAGCCGATGTACCGAGGCCGGGTGCACCGCGTCGAGCGCATCACCCCCCACATGATCAGGGTCGTGATCGGCGGCGAGGAGCTGGCCTGCTTCGGCGCGGGCGACTACACCGATCACTATGTGAAGCTGCTGTTCCCCCAGCCCGGTGTGGTCTACCCGGAGCCGTTCGACCTCGAGGCGATACGCCGTGACCTGCCCCGGGAGCAGTGGCCGCGCGCACGCTCCTACACCGTCCGGGCCTGGGACCCGCGGGCGCTCGAGCTGACCATCGACTTCGTCCATCACGGGGACAAGGGGATCGCGGGACCGTGGGCCGCCCGGGCCCGGCCCGGCGAGGAGATCCACTTCCTCGGCCCCGGAGGCGCCTACGCCCCGAGCGCCGAGGCCGACTGGCACCTGCTGGCCGGTGACGAGAGCGCCCTCCCCGCCATCGCCGCCTCGCTCGAGCGCATCCCGGCGGGTGTCCCCACCCGGGTGCTCCTCGAGGTGGCCGGTCCGGAGGAGGAGCAGCGCCTCGAGACCCCGGCGGCCGCGGAGATCGTGTGGCTGCACCGGAACGATGGCCCGGTCGGCGAGGCCCTCGTCAGATCGGTGCGCGCGCTACAGTGCCCGCCCGGTGACGTGCACGCCTTCGTCCATGGCGAGGCCGGCTTCGTCAAGGAGCTGCGGCGCCACCTCCGGATAGACCGCGGATGGCCGCTCGACCGGCTGTCGATCTCCGGCTACTGGCGGCTCGGCCGTGACGACGAGGACTGGCGGGCGTCCAAGGCCGAGTGGAACCGCGCGGTCGAAGAGGCAGAGCGCCAGAGCGTCCCGTAGAAGGCCGGCGAGACCCCGGGAGCCGCCGCCCGCCCTCGGCCGCTTCGACCTCAGCCTGCGTCCGATGGGCGGAGCCGCTGGTACATGACGGTGTACTTCGCCTCGCTGGCGGAGACGATGCCGGCCTCGAAGACCCCGAAGCGGGTGCACGCGGAGGCGACGATCAGCGCCGTGCCGGCCAGCATGCCGCAGAGCCGGTTGCGCCGGCCGATGGTCACCGCGGCCAGCGTGCCGGCCACGGTGAGGACCTCGGAGGCCCGCATCAGCGCGCCCGGCCGGCCCCTCCGGTAGGGCACGAAGAGCGGGCCGAGCCTGCGGTGCATCTGATAGAGCGTCGCGAGTTCCACCGCCGCCCCGATGACCGCCGCCCCGCGGGCCAGGTCCGTCTCCTCCGGCGGAGCGGCGAGCATGCCGAGCCCCGCCGCCGCACCGAGGGCCGAGCCCGCGAACAGGAACGGCATCTCCCGGTAGGCCGCGTGCCATGAGGGCACGGCCGTGTTGCAGATGAGGACGGCCGTATAGCTGAGCACCGCGGGACCGGTCAGCGCGGCCCAGGCCGTGGCGGCCCGGCCGATCCACGGGAACCACCCGGTCACGTCCGTGATCACGGCCACCCCGGCGCCCGGCGCGTAGATCGTCAGGATCCAGGAGCCGATGCTCATCGGCGACGTGGGCTTGACGACCCGCAGCATGTTGAGGAACCGCTCGGGCCGGCCGAGGTCATGGACGAGCGCGACCCCCGACAGCGTGATGGAGACCAAGGAGCCGATCTTGGCGACCCGCGCCAGCCGCGGCCGTCCCGTGCCGTCCGCGGCGGCGGCCATCACCGAGGACGCACCCGCCAGCCCGCCCAGGAACAGATAACCGGCGATGTCGAGCGGTTTCCACCCGGGCCGTTTGATGATCGGCTTGCCGTAGTAGGACCGGGAATCGCTGTCCGGAGCCGTGAGCTCACGGCTCCGCCAGAGCCGTGGCCGGCGACCGCCCTTCTCCCACATCCGTGCCTCGCGGGGCGGCCGGCCGGCCGACGGTCCCTCCCGGGTGAGGTCCGGGTCGGTCATACGAATCTCCTCAGAGTGCCGGCTCCGACCACGGCGGCCATAGCGCCGAGGACCATCGCTCCGGCCACCGCGGCATGCAGCCACATCGACGGCAGATCGTGGGTGGTGACGAGAGGGTCCGGCGGCAGGCCGTAGACCTCGGGATCGTCCAGGAGCAGGAAGAAGGCGCCGTCTCCGCCGACCCCGTCGTTGGGGTCGTGGCCGTACAACCTGGCCTCGGTCACCCCGGCGTCGTGCAACTGCTCGACCCGCACCACCGCGCGTTCGCGCAGCTCCTCCAGCGGCCCGAACTGGATCGAGTCGGTCGGGCAGGCCTTGGCACAGGCGGGCTCCATCCCGACGCCGAGCCGGTCGTAGCACAGGGTGCACTTGAACGCGCGGCCGTCGCCCTTGCGCTGCTCGATCACTCCGTACGGACAGGCGGGCACGCAGTAGCCGCAGCCGTTGCAGACGTCCGCCTGGACCACCACCGTGCCGAACTCGGTCCGCATCAGCGACCCGGTCGGGCAGACGTCCAGGCACGCGGCGTGGGTGCAGTGCTTGCAGACGTCGGAGTTCATGAGCCAGCGCAGTTCACCGCGCTCGCCGTCGCGGGTCGCCCCGGACGGCAGGCCGAGAACATCGACATCGCCGTAGTAGCCGTGCTCCACGCCCGGTTCCTGCCGGCCCATGGGCTTGCGCTGCTCGATGAACTGAACGTGCCGCCAGGTGTCGGCACCGAGCCGCTCGGTGTTGTCGTAGGACAGGCCGGTGAAGTCGAACCCGCGCCCCGGCAGCGTGTTCCACTCCTTGCAGGCGACCTCACAGGCCTTGCAGCCGATGCAGATCGAGCTGTCGGTGAAGAACCCCATCCGCGGCGGGGGCTCGGGATAGCCGGAGTTGCGGGCCACCTCCGGCTCCGGCCCCGACCACTGGTTCCCCCGCTTCTCCACCCTCGTGCTCTCGCTCATCGTCACACCCCCGTGCCGGTACGTTCGGTGATGCCGGCGCGGCGGCGATAGTCCCGCACCAGCTCGAGTAGCGCGGGTCCGCGCGGTCGCCGGCCGGGCCGGATGTCGACGGTCAGCGCCTTGTCCTCCTGGATGTGCCCGTTCGGGTCGAGCGCGATGGGGACCAGCTCATTGGCCGCGTCGCCCGTGACATAGCCGTTCGGGCCCCAGTGATAGGGCACTCCGATCTGGTGGACCGTCCGGCCCCGCACCCGCAGCGGGACCATCCGGTCGGTCACCATGACCCGTGCCTCGATCGCGTTGCGCGCGGTGATGAGGGTGGCCCAGCCGCAGTGCTCCAGCCCCCGCTCGGCGGCCAGCTCCGGCGAGACCTCGACAAAGAACTCGGGCTGCAGCTCGGCCAGATAGGGCACCCAGCGGCTCATCGCCCCGCTGGTGAAGTGCTCGGTCAGCCGGCTGGTGATGATCATGTACGGGAAGACCTCCGCACCCGGGTCGGGGCCGATCGGGTGGTAGAGGTTGAGCTCGTGCGAGAACACCCGCCGGACCGGGTTGCGCCACTGCGAGTACAACGCGTTCTCGAAGGGCGACTCCTGCGGCTCGTAGTGCGCCGGCAGCGGCCCGTCGATGAGCCCGGCGGGCGCGAACAGCCAGCCCTTGCCGTCGGCCTGCATGATGAACGGGTCCGTGCCCCCGATCGCGTCGGGTCCCTTCGCGTCCGGGTCCGGCCGGTAGGACGGCGGCCGGTCCTCGATGAAGTCCGGGATGTCATAGCCGGTCCAGCGTCCGGCCTGCTGGTCCCACCAGACCAGGGCCTTGCGCTCACTCCACGGCCGGCCCTCGGGGTCGGCGGAGGCCCGGTTGTAGTAGATGCGGCGGTTGCCCGGCCACGACCAGGCCCATTCGTGGGCCGCCCAGTTCTGCTCCGTGTGCGGCTTGCGGCGGGCGGCCTGGTTGACGCCGTCGGCGTAGATCCCGCAGTAGATCCAGCAGCCGCAGCTGGTCGAGCCGTCGTCTTTGAGCTCTGTGTAGAAGGACAGGTGACGCCCGTCGGCGTCGAAGCCGTTGATCTCCTGCAGGACCGCGTCGGCGCTGGGCTCGTCCAGGTCGCCCTCGACCGGGTAGTCCCAGGTGAGGTCCAGGACGGGCCGGTCGCGCTCGTCGGTGGAGCCCGCGAGCTTGGAGCGGATGATCCGTCCGAGGTGGTACATGAACCACAGGTCGCTGCGCGCGTCCCCGCCCGGTTCGACGGCGCCGTCGTGCCACTGCACCCACCGGTTGGTGTTGGTGAAGCAGCCGTCCTTCTCGGTCTGCGCGGCGGCCGGGAAGAAGAAGACCTCCGTGCCGTTGTCCTCCGTGCGCAGCTCCCCGGTCTCGATCTCCGGCCCGTCCTTCCACCAGGTCGCGCTCTCGATGAGGGTGAAGTCCCGGACGACGAGCCAGTCCAGGTTGGCCATGCCGAGCCGCTGGGCCTTGGAGTTGGCCGAGCCGACCGCCGGGTTCTCCCCCATCAGGAAGTAGCCCTTGCACCTGCCGGCCAGCTGGGCGAAGACGGTGTCGTAGGTGCTGTGGCTGCCGGTCAGGCGGGGCAGGTAGCCGAAGCAGAAGTCGTTGTCCGGCCGGGCCGCGTCGCCCCACCATGCCTTCAGCAGGCTCACGACGTAGGCCCGCATGTTGCCCCAGTAGCCCTTCTCCGACGCGTTGCCCGCGACGAAGGAGTCGAGGTCCTCTTCGCCGGCGCGGGCGTGGGGCATCGGGATGTAGCCGGGAAGCTGGTCGAACAGGGTCGGGATGTCGCTGGAGCCCTGGATGCTGGCGTGCCCGCGCAGCGCCTGGATGCCCCCGCCGGGCCGGCCCATGTTGCCGAGCAGCAGCTGCAGGATGCAGGCCCCCCGGATGTACTGCGCTCCCATCGTGTGCTGGGTCCAGCCGACCGCGTAGACGTAGGCGCTGGTCCGCTCCCGGCCGGAGTTGCGCACCAGCGCGTCGGACACCTTGGCGAACAGCTCGGGCGCCACGCCGCACACCTCCTCGACCATCTCCGGGGTGTAGCGGGCGTAGTGCCGCTTGAGGATCTGGAACACGCAGCGCGGGTGCTGAAGCGTCTCGTCCCGCTCGGGAGGACCGCCCTTGAGCGGCGGCCCACCGGCCCCGTAGGCGTCGGCGCGGGTGAACCGGATCGAGCGCTCGCGCACGCGCTCCTCGTATCCCATATCGCGGTCGGCCGCGGCCGCCACGATGTCCATGCCCTCGTATCTCCACGTGCTGTTGTCGTAGTGCCTGGTCGCTTCGTCGAAGCCGGAGAACAGCCCGTCGAGGTCCTCGGTGTCGCGGAAGTCCTCGGTGATGATCGTGGAGGCGTTCGTGTAGGCCAGCACGTACTCCTTGAAGTACGCCTCGTTCTGCAGGACGTGGTTGATGAGCCCGCCGAGGAAGGCCGTGTCGGAGCCCGTCCGGATCGGGACGTACATGTCGGCCAGCGCGCTCGTCCGCGTGAAGCGCGGGTCGACATGGATGACCGTGGCGCCGCGCGCCTTGGCCTCCATC
>DASYNF010000058.1:0-43398 GCA_036008685.1 Actinomadura sp.
TGCCGCCGTTGTCCAGTCCGACGACCACCCAAGAGTCAGGTATGCGCGTTTCGGTCACGACAGACGAAGATATCCGGGCGGCCCGACCACGAGAACCACCCGCCGCGCACTTCCTGACCGGCCACCGCCGCCGGAACCGGCGAGCGCGGATCGCCCTGGGGGCGGTCGCCCTTGTCGGCGGGCTGGTGCTGAGCGGCGGACTGACGCCCGTGGCGCCCGGCGAGGCGCGGGTCCTGCAGTTGCTCGGCCGCTACACCGGTACGGTACGGACCGACGGCCTGCGCTGGGTCAACCCGTTCACGGCCCGCCGCCGGATCTCCACCCGGATCCGCAACCACGAGACCGACGTGGCCAAGGTCAACGACGCGGACGGCAACCCGATCGAGATCGCGGCGGTCGTCGTCTGGCAGGTGGAGGACACCGCGCGCGCGTTCTTCGAGGTGGACGACTTCGTGGAGTTCGTCGCCATCCAGACCGAGACGGCCGTGAGGCACATCGCCAACGGCTACCCCTACGACGCCCACGAGCCGGGACAGATGTCGCTGCGGGACAACGCCGGCGAGATCACCGCGAAGCTCTCCAAGGAGATCGCCGCCCGGGTCGTCAGCGCGGGCGTGCGGGTCATCGAGTCGCGGATCACGCACCTGGCCTACGCCCCCGAGATCGCGCAGGCCATGCTGCGGCGGCAGCAGGCCGGTGCGATCGTCGCGGCCCGGCAGCGGATCGTCGACGGCGCGGTCGGGATGGTCGAGGCCGCGCTCACCCGGCTCGACGAGGAGAACGTGGTCGAGCTGGACGAGGAGCGCAAGGCGGCGATGGTCAGCAACCTCCTCGTGGTGCTGTGCAGCGACCATGCGACGCAGCCCGTGGTCAACACCGGCTCCCTCTACCAGTGACATCCGAACGCAAAAAGATCCTGCTCCGGCTGGACCCGGCCGTGCACGACGCGCTGGCCCGATGGGCCGGCGACGAACTGCGCAGCACCAACGCGCAGATCGAATTCCTCCTGCGCAAGGCGCTCGCCGACGCCGGCCGGCTCCCCGGCTCCGTCGGCCGCATGCGGCGCCCGGGGCGTCCGCCCAAGAAGCCGTCCACCGATCAACCCCCCGAGGAGCAGACGTGAACGTTCCCGACTCGCTGCCGGGCCGGCTCTACCTCCTGGCCTACGACACCGGCCGGCCGAGGACGGCTGGATCCGGGTCGAACCGCACCGCCACCTGGGGATCTTCCCGGGCCACCGGGTCACGGTCCGGGACCCGCGCGTGGTCAAACACCTGACCCGGCAGGCGACGCCGGCACTGCGCGACGGCCGGCCGGCCGCGAAGGCCGATCCCCTGGACGCGGCGGCCGCGGCGGGGCGGCGGGGGCGGGGGCGGCTTCGTCCTCCTGAACCCCCGAGACGACGCGAAACCCGGATTCGACCGGACCGGACCATCGGGCCGTGACCAAAGTCGGCCTGGTCCGTCCGGGATGCCACCGGACCGTCCGGGATGTCACCGGGCGCACCGGATGCCATACGCGGCGTGCCCGGTCCCCCTAGCCCAAAGCATTAGAACGATGCAAAACGTACTTTGGGCGCAAGTCGCCAACTCTTCCACATTGTGGGACGAATAGCTTGCCATACCCTCGCGGGCCTTCTTGTCAGGTTCTTCCCCTTGCCGCCGCCTTGAACTTTTTTGACTATGTGCCAAGGCGTCCCAGAGATACATCGCCCCGGATGTATCCATCCCCCGCAGGAGGACCCGTGAAATCCCGCATCCCCGCCCTGGCCCTGACCGCAGGCGTGACGGCCGCGTTCTTCGCCGCCGCGCCCGCCGCACAGGCGGCACCGGTGGCCAAGCCGGACCCGGCCAAGCTCTCCACGACCCTCGAGCAGCAGCTCGGCGGTCGTAGCGCCGGCTCCTACCTCGACGCCAAGTCGGGCAAGCTGGTCGTCACCGTCGCCGACAGCTCCGCCGCCCAGACCGTCCGCGCCGCCGGCGCCGTGCCCAGGACCGTCGCCCGCAGCGGCGCCGACCTCAAGAAGGTCACCACCGCCCTCGACCGGTCGGCCAGGATCCCCGGCTCGGCATGGGCCGTGGACCCCGCCACCAACCAGGTCCTCATCTCCCTCGACGAGTCGGTCACCGGGGCCAAGCTGGCCAAGGTGCAGTCGGTCGCCAAGAAGTTCGGCGGCGCTGCCCGGATCGAACACGTGGCGGGCACCTTCAGCACGCGGATCGCGGGCGGGCAGGCCATCTACACCGGCGGCTCACGCTGCTCGCTCGGCTTCAACGTGCGCAGCAGCAGCGGGACCTACTACTTCCTCACAGCGGGCCACTGCACCAACATCGGCGCGACCTGGTACGCCAACTCCAGCAGCACGACCGTGCTCGGGTCCCGGGCCGGCACCAGCTTCCCGGGCAACGACTACGGCATCGTCCAGTACACGAACAGCAGCATCGCCCACCCCGGAAGCGTCTACCTCTACAGCGGCTCGCAGGACATCACCTCCGCGGGCACCCCGGCCGTCGGCCAGACGGTCTACCGCAGCGGCAGCACCACCGGAGTACACAGCGGCAGTGTCACCGCCCTCAACGCCACGGTCACCTACTCCCAGGGGTCGGTGTACGGCCTGATCAGGACCACCGTCTGCGCCGAGCCCGGCGACAGCGGCGGCTCGCTCTACTCCGGCACCACCGCGATGGGTCTCACCTCCGGCGGCAGCGGCAACTGCTCCTCCGGTGGCACGACCTTCTTCCAGCCCGTCACCGAGCCGCTCAGCTTCTACGGCGTGAGCGTCTACTGATCGGTCGTCCCGCCTGACCGGTCGCAGCGTCCGGCCGGTCGGTCCATCCAGTCGCCGGGCTCCGGATCCCCGCCACCGGAGCCCGGCTCTGGGCTGTCCGGGCCCGGATCCCGGCCCTACGGCCGGACGCGGGCATCCCAAGGTGACCGCACGGATCCCGCGCGATGACACGGCCCGCCGGCCGGGCGGCACCACAGCGGCGCGATCCGCCGGGGCCGGGCCCCCGGCGACAGCGCCATGGTGGCCGCCGGCCATGCCCGGCCGCTCTTCCTTCCCGCGTCTCTCGCACGCCGGAACGCAGGACGTCTCCCTCTGTTGATATGTCCAGAACGCCCTAGATATTCACCTTTGGGGTTAGCGACCAACTCTTCCAGGTTTCGTCATATATAGGTTGACATACCGGTCTAGGCGATCTTGGCAGGTTCTTCCACTTGTGCTCGCCTTGATCTTTTCCCAGTATTTGCCATGGCTCCCCGGACGCGTCACCCCCGACGCGTCCATCCCCCCGCTGGAGGCCTTGTGAAATCCCGTATCACCATGCTGGCTCTGACCACGGGCGTGTCGGCCGCTCTCCTGGCCGCCGCGCCGGGCGCGCAGGCGGCACCCGCCGCCAAGCCGGACCCCGCCAAGCTGTCGACCTCGCTGGAGAAGCAGCTCGGCACCCGCAGCGCCGGCTCGTACGTCGACAGCGCCACCGGCAAGCTGGTCGTCACCGTCACCGACGCCGCCGCCGCGGACAGCGTGCGCTCCGCCGGTGCCGTTCCGAGGACCGTGACCCGCAGCGGCGCCGAGCTGGAGAAGGTCACCTCCACGCTCAAGCGCTCCGTCAAGATCACGGGCACCGGATGGGCGGTCGACCCGGCCACCAACCAGGTCGTGGTCTCGGTCGACGACTCCGTCACCGGCGCCAAGCTCGCCAAGGTCCAGTCCGTGGCCAAGCAGTTCGGCGGCGCGGCCAGGATCCAGCACGTCCCCGGTAAATTCAGCCTGCGCATCGCCGGCGGGCAGGCCATCTACACCGGCGGCAGCCGGTGCTCGCTGGGCTTCAACGTCCGCAGCAGCAGCGGCGCCAACTACTTCCTCACCGCCGGTCACTGCACCAACATCGGTGCGACCTGGTACTCCAACTCCAGCAGCACGACCGTGATCGGCACCCGGTCCGGCACCAGCTTCCCGGGCAACGACTACGGCATCGTGAAATACACCGGGAGCGTCGCGGCCGAGGGCAGCGTCTACCTCTACGGCGGCTACCGGGACATCACCTCCGCGGGCACCCCGGCCGTCGGCCAGACGGTCTACCGCAGCGGCAGCACCACCGGAGTGCACAGTGGCACGGTGACCGCCCTCAACGCCACGGTCAACTACGCCGAAGGCGCGGTGAACGGCCTGATCAAGACCACCGTCTGCGCGGAGCCCGGCGACAGCGGCGGCTCGCTCTACTCCGGCTCCACCGCGCTCGGTCTCACCTCCGGCGGCAGCGGCAACTGCTCCTCCGGTGGCACGACCTACTTCCAGCCCGTCACCGAGGCCCTCAGCGTCTACGGCGTGAGCGTCTTCTGATCTGACACCTGATCCGGCATCTCACCTAGGTGGCCGGGCTCCGGGTCCGCACGGACCGGAGCCCGGCCACAGGTGTCTCACAGGGGTCCCGGCCCGGGGCCCCGGCCCGGCGCCCCGGGCCGGCGCCGCGGGTCAGAGCCTCCGGAGGCGGACGACGGCGCTCGCGTGGTCACCCGGCGGGAGCTCGACCGGCAGGCCGTGACCGAGCAGGACCGCGCCGTGATGGACCACCCCGGTGTCCTCGTCCACATATCTCGCCTCCGGCACCAGTCCGCGCAGCCGCAGCAGCGGAGGCCGCTGCCCCCACCGCGCCGACGGCCGCCACCCGAACACCACCACCCTGTCCCCGGAGGCGTACTGCACCGCCGCGAACTCGCCGGGCGGGCGGAGCCAGTGCTGGACCCCCGACTGCACGACCGGCCGGATGTCCTTGTAGAGGGCGACGAGCCCGGACGCCTCCGCGATCTCCTCGTCGCTCCACGCCGGCAGATCTCCGCCGATCCCCAGCACGCCGGCCATGGCCACATGGAAGCGGAACCGCAGGGGGACCGACCGGCCGGTGAGGAAGTTCGGAGTGTCGGTGACCCAGGCCGCCATCGCCCGGGCCGGATAGACGCGGCCGTAGCCGTACTGGATCGCGAGCCGGTCCACGGCGTCGGTGTTGTCGGAGGTCCACACCTCGTCGGTGCGGGACAGGATGCCGAGGTCGATGCGGCCCCCGCCGCCGCTGCACGACTCGATGCGCAGGTGAGGGTGGTCGGCCCGCAGCCGGTCCATGATCGCGTACAGGCTCCGGGTGTGGTCGATCCACAACCGGTCCCCCGGACCCGCCTCGGTGAAGACCCGGTTCATGTCCCACTTGAGGAAGTCGATCGGGTGGTCGGCGACCAGCCGGTCCAGCCGGCGGTGCGCCCACTCCGCGACGTCGGGCCGGGCGTAGTTCAGCACCAGCTGGTTGCGCAGCGTCGTCCGGGCGCGGTGCGGCAGGTGCAGCACCCAGCCGGGGTGTTCCCGGTAGAGATCGCTGTCGGGGTTCACCATCTCCGGCTCGACCCAGAGGCCGAACCGCATGCCGAGCCGGTGCACCTCGGCGATGAGCGGGCCGAGCCCGCGGGGGAACTTCACCGGGTCGGGAGTCCAGTCCCCCAGACCGGCGTGGTCGCCCGTACGGCCCCTGAACCAGCCGTCGTCCATCACGAACAGCTCGGCGCCCAGGGACGCGGCGGCCTCGGCGAGCCGCCGCTGCCCCTCCTCGTCGACGTCGAAGCCGGTGGCCTCCCAGGAGTTGTAGAGCACCGGGCGCAGCTCGCCGGGATGCGGCAGCACATGGCCGAGGATGTAGGCGTGCCACCGGCGGGACGCGCCGCCGAACCCGTCCGGGGCGTACAGCCCCGCGAACACCGGCGTCTCCAGCCGCTCTCCCGGGGCCAGTGACCAGCTCAGCCCGTCGTGCCCGAATCCACCGGTCCAGCTCAGCCGTCCGGAGGGCACCCGCTGGACGGTGATGCGCCACGATCCGCTCCAGGCCAGCGCGGCGCTCCACACCTCGCCGTGCTCCTCGCCGGCGTCCCCCGCGTCGACCATCACCCAGGGGTTCGCATGGTGGGAGGTGATGCCGCGCCGGCTGGTGAGCACGGTCTCCCCGTCGGCCACCCGGGTGGTCCTCGCCTGCGTCTCGGCTCCCCACTCCCCCACCACGTGGGTGAGCCGGTAGTCCTCGCGAAGCGGCACGGACCAGGCCGCGGAATCCAGCCGCAGGACCTCGATCGGGTCGTCGCCGCCGCTGTGGAGCAGCTCCGCGGCGCGCTCGATCACTTCACCGCGCACGCGGTAGGTCAACGAGATCTCGAGCGGGTAGTGCCGGTCGGCGAAGCCGATCCTGAGCTCGCCGTCCTCCATGGTGTGGCCGGTGTAGCGCCACTCGATGGCCCGGGTTCCGTCGGCGAAGCGGACCTGCAGGGAGGGGACGCCGTGGCGCACGCCGCCGTCGACCGGCAGCTCCTCGGTCCCCTCGTACATCCCGCCGAAACCCGGGACGCCGGCCGGGGCCCAGGCGGGGACGGTCACGGCCTGTTCGAGCGTGAGGGAGGGGCCCCAGTACACGTGGGTCAGCATGTCCTCGCCGGTCAGCCGGAGGACGTACGAGGTCTCAGCTGTGTTGATGAGCCAGGTGCGGCTGGTGGGATCGAAGAACACAACTGGTATCAAACACTCGATATTGGATCACCGCTACGGGTTACCAGCTGGTTAACATCGAAGTATGGAGCCTCTGGGGCTGGCGCGCCGGATCGGAGCCACTGCGATGCGGCTGCCGCGCGGATCCCATCACGTCACCGTGCGGCGTGATCTGGCCGTCCCCGTCGCCGAAGGGGTGGCACTGCTCACCGACCACTACATACCGGCGGGCTTGGAACGCTCCCCGACGGTGCTGGTCCGCTCCCCGTACGGCCGGCGGGGACCGTTCGGCATGATGTGCGGTTACGTCTTCGCCGAGCACGGGTTCCAGGCGGTGGTGCAGAGCGTACGCGGCGGCTTCGGATCCGGCGGGGTCTTCGACCCGCTCGGCGACGAGCGCGACGACGGGCTCGCCACGGTCGAGTGGCTCCGCGCGCAGCCGTGGTTCGACGGTTCCTTCGCGATGTACGGCCCGAGCTACCTCGGATTCGCCCAGTGGGCCATCGCCGCGGACGCGGGGCCCGAGCTCAAGGCGATGGCGACCCAGGTCACGGCCTCGCAGTTCCGCGACGCGATGTACTACGGGGGCGGCTTCGCCCTCGAGTCCACGCTGACGTGGGTCGACATGACCGCACGCATGAAGCATCCGCTGTCGGGGCTCACGGCCCCGCTCATCTCACCCCGGCGCGCCCGCCGGGCCGCGCTGTCCGGCCGTCCGCTGTCGGAACTGGACGCCCTCACGACCGGCGTCCACAACAGGTTCTTCCAGGACGTGCTCGAGAACGGGCCGGACACACCGTTCTGGACCAAGCGGGACTTCAGTGACACCGTCGCCGCGGTCGAGGCGCCGGTGGACATGATGGGGGGCTGGTACGACATCTTCCTGCCGTGGCAGCTGAAGGACTACGCGGCGCTGCGGGCCGCCGGGCGCCGTCCGTACCTCACCATCGGCCCGTGGTTCCACTCCGACGGCCGGGTCATGCGCGCCGCGGTCGGCGAGGCCCTGTGCTGGTTCCGCGCCCACCTCGCCCACGACCCATCACAGCTGCGTGACCAGCCGGTGAAGCTCTACATCACGGGAGCCGAGGAATGGCGGCAGTTCTCCGACTGGCCGGTGCCGGGCATCCGTGAGGAGCGCTGGTTCCTCCAGCCGGACGGCCGGCTGGGCCCCTGCGATCCGCCGGAGTCCGCTCCCGACACCTACCGCTACGACCCGGTTCATCCCACTCCGTGTATCTCGGGACCGAGCATCGTGGGCAGCGGCAGGCCTGCCGACCAGCGCCGGCTGGAGAGCCGCAAGGACGTCCTCGTCTACACGGGTCCCGCCCTCGGCCACGACCTCGAGCTCATCGGGCCGGTCAAGGCCGAGCTGTACCTGCGGTCCGACCGGGAACACACCGATGTCGTCGTACGGCTGTGCGACGTCGGCCCGAACGGCGAGTCGCTCAACCTCTGCGAGGGGATGCGCCGGCTGTCCCCCGGCGAGCCCCGGCCCGAGGACGAGGGCGTACGGCGGGTCGACGTGGAGCTGTGGCCGGTGGGACACCGGATCCGCGCCGGTCACCGGCTCCGGGTACAGGTGTGCAGCGGCGCCTATCCCCGGGTGGCCCGTAACCCGGGGACGGGCGCGGCGCTGGGCACGGCGGCCGCGATGGTGACCGCCGACCAGGAGATCTTCCACGAGCCGGGCCGGCCTTCCGCCATCGTGCTCCCGGTGGCCGGCTGACCGCCCGGTCGTCTACCGCCACAGGGATCCCCCCTCGCCCGTCCCCTCGCCCGCGGGGATGAGCCCGGCCGGCTCGCCGCCGCTCGGTGCGATACTCGGCACCGTGCCGGAAAACCATCGCAGCGGCGGGCTCGTGGGTCGTGTGGCGGAGCTGAGCCTGCTGGTCGGGAGCCTCGACAGGGCCGCCTCCGGGCAGGCGGGGGTCGTGCTCGTCGGCGGCGACGCCGGGGTGGGCAAGACCCGCCTCGTGGCCGAACTCGCCGAGACGGCACGCGCGCGTGGCCATACGGTCCTGACCGGCCAGTGTGCCGAGCTCGGCGAGAGCATCCCCTATCTTCCGCTGGCCGACGCGCTGCGGGGCGCCGCGCGCGAGCCCGCCACCGCGCCGTCCGTACTCGAGGCCCTGCGCGCCCGGCCGGTGCTCGGCCGGCTGCTGCCCGACGGCGACCCGGGACCGGGCGGTGCGGTCGACGGCGCCGAGCTGGCGCGGCAGCAGCTGTTCGGCGCCGCCCTGGGCCTGCTCGGCGAGCTGTCCGACACCGGGCCCGTCCTCCTCGTCCTCGAGGACCTGCACTGGGCCGACCGTTCGACCAGAGACCTGCTGATCTTCCTCAGCCGCATGCTCCAGCGTGAGCGGGTGTGCCTGGTCGGGACCTACCGCAGTGACGACCTGCCGCGCCGGCATCCCATGCGCTCCGCGATCACGGAACTGCTGCGCCTGCCGAGTGTCGTCGGCGCCCGGCTGGGTCCCCTCGGGCCGGCCGACATGGCCGCCCATCTCACCTCGCTCTGCGACGCCGCCGGCGACCGGCCGGCGGCGGACGTGCTGGAGCGCGTGATCGAGCGGGCCGAGGGCAACGCTTTCTACGCCGAGGAGCTGCTGACCGCGTCGTCCACCGGTGAAGAGCTCCCCGCCGGGCTCGCGGACCTGCTGCTGTCCCGGGTGGAACGGCTCTCCGAGACCGCGCAGCGGGTCCTCCGGGTCGCGGCGGTGGGCGGCCGCCGGGTGGAGGACGACCTGGTCCGGGAGGTGTCCGGCCTCGACGCGGAGGCCTATGAGGGGGCGCTGCGCGAGGTCGTGTCCCACCAGCTGCTCGTCCCCGACGGGGCGGACGGCTACGTCTTCCGGCACGCCCTGCTGCGCGAGGCCGTGCACGCGGACCTGCTGCCCGGAGAGCGCACGCGATGGCACGGCGCCTTCGCCGCCCTGCTGGCCGAGGCCCGGCCCGGCCGCCGCACCCGGTCCGCCGCCGAGCTGGCCTATCACTACCTGGCCGGCCACGACCTGGAGGGCGCGTTCCGCGCTTCGGTCAAGGCGGGGAGGGAGGCGGAGAGCCTCGCGGCCCCGGCCGAGGCGCACGAGCACTACGACCAGGCGCTGTCGCTCTGGGAGGTCATGACCCGACCGGAGGCCCTCGCCGGGATGGACCGGGTGCGCTTGGCGTTGCGGGCCGCCGCGGCGGCCGCGCACAGCGGCGACTCCCGGCTGGCGGCGAGCCGGTTGCGGCGGCTCCGCGAGGCCCTCGATCCGCGGGCCGACGCCATGCTCCACGCCGAGGTCTCGGAACGGCTGGCCTCCTACCTGTCCGACATCGACCATGACCCCGAGGGCGCCGCCACGGCCCGTGCCGTCGTCGAGACGCTCCCCCCGGACCCTCCGACGGCGCTGCGGGCCCGGGCGCTGACGACCTACGCGCGTACGATCCTCTACACGGAGCGGCACGAGGAGATCCCGGTGGTGGCCGAGGACGCCATCGCCACCGCCCGGGCGACCGGCGCGGCCGACGCCGAGGCCGGCGCTCTGATCAGTCTCGGGCTGCACGCCGAGAGCGGCGGTCGTCTCGCCCGTGCGGAGCGCCTGTTCGCCGAGGCCCAGAGCGCCGCCGCGGGCTCGGGGGACCTGACCGTCCGGCTCCGCGCCTACTATCACTGCGCCAGGGCCGACTACGACCGCGCCGAGCTCGCGGCCGCCGCCCGCACCGCGGAGGAAGGCGTCCGGCTGGCCGTGGAATCCGGGCTGACCTGGAGCATCTTCGGCACCGACCTCCGCTTTCTGCAGTACCTCGTGCACTACACCGCCGGAGACTGGGACCTCGCCGAGACGCTGGCCGGCACCTTCCCGATCCGGGTCGGGACCAGCGCCGAAGCGCAGGTCTCGGCCTACGCGCTGTTCATCGAGGTGGCGCGGGGCAGCGCGACGGCCCGGGAGCGGCTGTCCTGGCTGCGGCCGCTCTGGAGCACCGGCCACCACTTCCCCGACATCGCGCGCGGCCTCGCCGCGGAGCAGGCCCTGTGGGACGGCGACGAGGAGACCGCGCTGTGCCACGTCTCCGCGGTGCTCAGCGGTCTGGAGCCGAGCGAGGCCGGCGTGATCCGGGTGGCGGCGATCGGACTGTGGGCGCATGCCGAGCGGGCCGCGCGCGCCCGCTCGGCCGGCGACGCCCAGGCCGCCGCGGCGGCGGCAGAGGCGGCCGGCGAGCTCGTCGAGAGGGCGCGGTGGGCGGCGGCCAACATCGCCAGCGGGCCCCGGCTGTGGCTCGGCGTCGAGGGACGGGCATGGCTCGCCCGCGCGGAAGCCGAATGGCAGCGGGTCCGCGGCCCGGACGACCCCGAGCTGTGGCAGGGCGTGGTCGAGGCGTTCGGCTACGGCTTCGTCTATGAGGTCGCGAGGTCGCGACTCCGCCTGGCCGACGCGCTGCTCCGGTCCGGTCGCCGCGAGGAGGCCGAGGCACAGTGGCGGCAGGCCGTGGCGGTGGCCGACCGGCTCGACGCCGCCCCGCTGCGGCGGGCCCTCGGGGACCTCGGCCGCCGTGCCCGCTTCGGCGCCGCGGCCCGCGGTGACGCGGCCGGGCCGCTCGGCGCGCTGACGAGCCGGGAGCGCGAGGTGCTGAGGCTCGTCGCCGAGGGCCGCAACAACAAGGACATCGCGACGGTGCTCTTCATCTCGCCCAAGACGGTGAGCGTGCACGTCTCGAACATCCTGGCCAAGCTCGACGCGACCGGGCGCACCCACGCGGCCTCGATCGCCCACCACGCCGGCCTCACCTGAACGGCCGCGCCTCCGCCTCGAGGACCGGCCGGTTCGGTCCGCCCGGCTCAGTCGGCCCGGCTCAGTCGGCCCGGCTCAGTCGGCCTGGGTCCGCCGGTCCCGGAGTGCCTCCAGGGCCCGGTCGGCGTGCACGCTCATCCGTATCTCGCTCTTGACGACCGCGATGACCCGGCGGCCGGTGTCGATGACGAACGTCCGGCGCCGGGTGGGCGCGAGCGCGAATCCGCGTCTGACGCCGAACCGCTCGGCGACGGTCCCGTCCGGGTCCGACAGCAGGGGAAAACCGAAGCCGTGCCGGTCGGCGAACCGCTTCTGCCTGTTCACCGGATCGGCACTGACGCCGACCGGCTGTGCGCCCAGCGCCGCGAACTCCCCGGCCAGGTCCCGGAAGCGGCAGCTCTCGGCCGTACAGCCGGGCGAGAGGGCGGCCGGGTAGAAGAACACCACGACGGGCCCCTTCTCCAGCAGCTCGGACAGCCTTCGAGCGTGTCCCTGCTCGTCCGGCAGCTCGAAGTCCTGAACCACATCGCCCACGTCCATCCACGCAGGCTAGATCGGTGGCGACCCGCGGGGCAACCTCCGCCCGGGGTCGCGGGCGCGGCCGGCCCGCAGCCGTACGGCGGCGGGCTCAACGCGGGGGAGGTCCGGGCCCGGCGCGGGCAGGAGGGACATCTTCATGCCGAGGTGCGTGGATTCGAAGCCCAGCCGCTCATAGAAGGCATGTGCCTCCGAGCGCCTGCGGTCCGTGGTGAGCTGCACGAGGCCGCAGCCGCGGCGCCGTGCCTCGTCGACGGCATACCCGATCAGCCGGGAGCCGAGACCGGCTCCGCGCCGGGCGGAGTCGACGCGAACCGCCTCGATCTGCGCCCGCCAGGCTCCGCGGCGGGACAGGCCCGGGATGAAGCTGAGCTGCAGCGTGCCGACGACCTTTCCTTCGCTCTCGGCCACCACGAGCAGCTGGTTGGGATCGGAGTCGACGGCGTCGAAGGCCGTCCAGTAGACGTCGTCGACCTCCGCGCCGCCGATCTCCCGGGTGGCGCCGAGCATGTCCTGGGCGAGGAGACGGACGATCACGGGGACGTCTTCGCGGGAGGCACGGCGGAAGGCAAGGGTCATGATCCGATTGTGCCGTCATGCCCGGGCGCCGCGGCCACCCGCGGAACGGGCCGTCTATGGTGGCCCGATGAGCCGCAACATCGCAACGAACACGGCCGTCGACCGCGACGGGCTCCTCGAGTTCATCCGGCCTCGTCACCGGGCCGTCCTCATCACCACCCGGGTCGACGGCACTCCGCAGGCGTCCCCTGTGACGTGCGGGGTCGACGACGAGGGCCGGATCGTCGTGTCCACCTATCCGGAGCGCGCCAAGGCTCACAACGCCCGCCGCGATCCCCGGGCCGGCGTGGTGGTGCTGTCGGACGACTTCGACGGCCCATGGGTGCAGGTCGACGGCACCGCGGAGGTGCTCGACATGCCCGAGGCCGCGGACGCGCTCGTCGACTACTTCCGCTCGATCTCCGGGGAGCACCCGGACTGGGATGAATACCGCGAGGCCATGGTGCGCCAGAACAAGTCGCTGGTCCGCATCACCCCGCAGCGATGGGGCCCGGTCGCCACCGGTGGTTTCCCGGCCCGGCCGGCCTGACGCTTCACGCGGATCCGCCCGCGGAGACGCGTACGGAGGCCTTCCGGAGGGAATGCGGCAACGGAGATCGCCCGCGAAGCGCGACGCGGGACCGGGCGGATGAGGAGGCTGTGATGCTGAGACGACGGATGCCGGTGCCCATGACGGTCACGGTCGCGATGCTCGTCGCCGCGGGTTGCTCGGGGGGCGGCCCGGGCCAGAAGAAGCCACCGGCCGTCCTCTCCATCACCCCGGCCGACGGGACACAGAAGACCGCCCCCGATGCGGGGGCCCTGGTCAAGGTGGCGGACGGCAAGCTCACCCAGGTCACCCTGACCGACGCCAAGGGACATCGGGTCGTGGGATCGCTGACCCCGGACGCCCGTTCCTGGCGGAGCACATGGACCTTGACGCCGGCGACGACCTATACGCTCACCGCCCAGGCCACGGGCCGTGACGGCAGGCAGGTCGCGCGCAAGGCGTCGTTCACCACCCTCGCCCCTCCGCGCAGGCTCGAGAGCGGCATCGCGCCCCTGGAGGGTGAGAAGGTCGGCGTCGGCATGCCCGTCCAGCTCCTGCTCTCACAGCCGGTGACCGCCAGGGAGGCGAGGGCGGCCGTGGAGCGGGCCCTCGAGGTGAAGATGTCGCGGCCGCTGGAGGGCGCCTGGAGCTGGGTCAGCGACACCGAGGTCCAGTTCCGGCCGCGTGACTACTGGCCCACCGGTACGAAGGTCGCCGTCATCGCGCATCTCGCCGGGGTGAAGGCCGGAGACGGGCTCTGGGGCGTGAAGGACCGCTCCCTGGAGTTCACGGTCGGGCCACGGCACATCACGAAGGTGGACGCGCGGGCCCACGAGGCGACCGTGACCGACGGCGACAAGGTGGTGAAGACGATCCCGGTGAGCCTGGGCAAGCCCGGCGACGACAGCTACTCCGGCGTCATGATCGCTCAGGAGAAGGCCG
Organism: Actinomadura sp.; assembly: GCA_036008685.1. Taxonomy (GTDB): domain Bacteria; phylum Actinomycetota; class Actinomycetes; order Streptosporangiales; family Streptosporangiaceae; genus Actinomadura_C. Next base: position 13,886 of record DASYNF010000058.1, read on the forward strand.
CCGACATCGTGATGGACTCGGCGACCACCGGAAATCCCGGCGAATACCGCACCGCGACCAAGTGGAATGTCCGCATGACCTACAGCGGCACGTTCTTCCACTCGGCGCCGTGGTCGACAGGTGCGCAGGGCAACTCCAACGTGAGCCACGGCTGCATCAACGCCAGCCCGGAGAACGCCCGCTGGTTCTACGACTTCACCAACCGGGGCGACATCATCGAGGTCACCGGGACCTCGCGCAGGCTGCGGTTCGGCAACGGGCCCACACCCTGGGCCAAGCCCTGGGCCGAGTGGCTGCAGGCCAGCGCGCTCGGCGTCCCCGTCAACCCGGGCGGTGGCGCGCCTTCGGCCACGCCGACCTGACTTCGGGCCCACTGAACCGGCCGATCGAACCGGCCGATCGAACCGGCCCGGGTCAGCCGGTCCCGTCCGCGGCGGCCTGGCCCGTACCCGGGCCGGCCGGTACGGGGACGGCCGCGGCGTGAAGCCGGGCCATGCGATCCGCGGTCAGGTCGTAGCGCAGGGTCAGCCCGATCGCCACGGCCATGAGCGCCGCGGGAAGGACCGAGCCGCCGACGACGATGGCCTGCACCGCGCGGCCGGGCTGCTCCACGGCCTCACCGGGCTCGGAGGACACGAAGCCCGCGAGACTCAGGATCCAGCCCAGCAGCAGCGCGCCGAAGGCCATCGTCACGGTCTCGGCCGCGGTCCACAGCCCGGTGAAGAGACCGGCCCGGCGAGCCCCCGACCGCAGCGCGTCGGCGATCAGTGTGTCCGCGAGCATGGAGAACTGCAGGAGCTGCAGCCCGGCGTAGCCCAGGCCGACCACCATGACACAGAGGTGGGCATAGCCCGCTCCGAACAGCGGGGCGCAGCTCAGGCCCAGCCCACCGGCGAGGAACAACGCGGAGGCCCCGACCATGGCGCCCCGCTTGCCGAACCGGCGCGACAGCCGGACCCAGGCCGGCATGGTGACGATGATCGGCCCGACCAGCGCGAGGAACAGCGTCGTCACCGTACGGGCGTCGCCGAGGACATAGGTCGCGAAGTAGGGCGACGCCGCGAGCATGATCCCGGCGCCCAGCATCTGGGCACAGCTCAGGCCCAGCAGGATCAGGAAGCTGCGATGGGCGCGGGCGGCGGCGAGCTGCCGGCGCAGCGTCGTCCGGTCCGGCTCCGCTCTGGCGACCCGCGGGGCCCGGGCCGTACCGAGGAACGTCGCGACCATGGAGAGCAGGAGCACGCCGCCGATCACCAGTCCCATGAGCCGGTAGCCCTCGACGGTCGCGCTCCCGCCCCGGGAGTTGACCAGCGCCGGGGCGAGCCCGCCGGAGAGCAGGATGGCCACGCCGAGGAAGGCCATCCGCCAGGTCAGCAGGCCGGACTGCTCGTGGTGGTCCTCGGTCATCTCGGCGGGCATCGCCTTGTAGGGCACCTCGAACAGCGCATAGGCCGTGGCGGCCAGGAAGAACAGCGCGCCGACATAGAGTCCGGCCGGCCCGCCGCGCAGTGGCGGGCCGGCGAACGTGAGGACGAAGACGGGGGGCAGCGCCGCCGCGCCCGCCAGCAGCCAGGGCCGGCGCGACACGCCCCGGTCGGACAACCTGCCGACCAGCGGGTTGACGACCAGGTCCCAGGCCTTCGGCAGGAACACCACCAGGCCCGCGGCCCCGGCGGGCACGGCGAGGACGTTGGTCAGGTAGTACAGGAGCAGTAGTCCGGGGACGGTGGAGAAGGTGCCCGAGCAGAAGGATCCGACGCCGTAGCCGAGTCGCGCCGATCGGGTCGGCCGCTCCGATGCCATAGGTCATTAGACCGCGTTCCCCCGCCGGACGGAAGACGCCGGAAGCCCGCCTCAGACCCGTGTGCCGGGCTCGCCATGGCTCACAGGGCCGCGACCGCCGGGATCACCTCACTGCCCAGGACCTCGAGCGGGGTGATCTTACTGACCCCGGTGACACTGCCATGGGCGACCTCGAAGCCCTGCTCGGCCAGCGCGCCGAGCGCGTCCACGATGGCGCCCGCGTTCTGGCCCCTGTCCCCCACATCGAAGTTGAAGAGCACGGTCTTCTCGATGGCGTCGTAGTCGGTGCCCTCGCGCTCGCAGTGCTCCCGGAGCACGTCGAGCTTGCGGGTCAGGTCGGGTCCTGGGAACAGGTTGCAGGCCTGCGCGTATTTCGCGACGAGCCGTAGCGTCTTCTTCTCTCCGGACCCGCCGATGAGGATCGGAGGGTGCGGGGCGGACAGTGGCTGCGGGACGTTGAGGGTCCGCTCGAGCCGGTAGTGGCGCCCCTCGTAGGCGGAGTCCTCGCCGCTCCACATCTGCAGGCAGATCCGCAGGGCCTCCTCCAGGCGCTCGAAGCGCTCGGACATCGGCGGGAACGGCAGGCCGAGGCCGAGCGCCTCCTCCTCGAACCAGGCAGCGCCGACGCCCAGCATGGCGCGGCCGCCCGAGAGCACGTCCAGGGTGCTGACCATCTTGGCCAGCAGGCCCGGCTCCCGGTAGACCACCCCGGTGACCAGCGTCAGCAGCTTCACCCGGGAGGTCTGCCCGGCCAGGTAGCCGAGGGTGGTGTAGGCCTCGAGCATCTCGTGCTCCGGTGGGCCGATGTGGCCGATCTGCCACACGTGGTCCATGACGCTGACCCGGTCGAAGCCGACCTCGTCGGCCGTACGGGCGACGGCGCCCAGGTCCGCGCGCAGCCGGCCGGGTCCGCCCGCCCAGGTGAAGTCGGAGATGTGCAAGCCGAGTTTCACGATCGCCTCCAAGTCCGCGGGTGCGGCCGGCCGTACGAGCCCGGCGCATCGCCCATGATCGCACTTCCCGGCATGCGGGCACAGCCGGTGGCGTGGTGATCGGCACGACTGGTTCAATCCCGATATGACCACTTCGGCGACCGCCAGCGGATCCCTGTTCGGGCTGGCCTATGGCGACGCGCTGGGCGCGCCGACCGAGTTCATGACCATGGCGCAGATCGCCCGGCGTTACGGTACGGGGCCGCGGGAGCTCGAAGGCGACCCCGCACTGGTCACCGACGACACCCAGATGGCCCTGGCCGTCGGAGACGCGCTGCTGAGCACGCTGGAGGCCGGGCCCCTGACCGGCGACACCTTCGCGCCGCCGCTCCGTGACGCCTTCGTCGGCTGGTCCGTCAGCCCGGACAACGACCGGGCCCCCGGCATGGCCTGCATGCGGGCGTGCCGGGCCCTGGCCGCGGGGAACCCGTGGCTCGCGGCGACGCAGCGCGACTCCAAAGGCTGCGGGGCCAACATGCGCGTGGCTCCGGTGGGCGTCGCCCCCGGACTGGCCGATGAGCAACGGGCGGCCGCCGCACAACTCCAGGCGGCACTCACCCACGGCCATCCCACGGCGCTGGCGGCCAGCGAGCTCACGGCCTACGCGATCTGGTGGCTCCGGGAGGGGACGGATCCCGCGGATCTCCCCGGGGCCCTGCGGGAGCGCTGCCACGCGCAGCGGACCGTCTACCACGGCGACTGGCTCGGGGACCTGTGGCGGCGGCCGTCCGTAGACAGCCCTGAAAGCCCCGCGGACTTCATCGCACGTGGCTGGGACGAGTGCCTGGAGGCCCTCGACGCCCTGGAGACGGCACTGCTCGCGGAGGACCGGGACGGCGACCCCTGCGCGGTGACCGGCGCGGGCTGGATCGCCGAGGAGGCCCTGGCGACGGGGTTGCTGTGCTTCCTGTCCTACCCCGGCGACCCCACCGCGGCGATCTCGCGGGCCGCCGCGTCGTCCGGGGACTCCGACTCGATCGCCTGCCTGGCCGGCGCGTTCGCGGGGGCCCACCTCGGGTTCGGCGCCTGGCCCGCCGGATGGGCCGAGCGCATCGAATACGCCACGGACCTGCGGCGCCTCGGCCGCGCCTGGGACTGACCTCGCAGGGCGGCCATGCCACGACGCCCCCTTTCCCGGGCGACGGCTCCGGCGGCCGGCCGTGACCGGCACTCCATGCCGGCCGGCGATCGCGGCACCGGGCCGGGTCAGGGACCCGGGAAGGAGGGCGGAGCGAAGCCGCGCTCCGTCACCCCGCGGAGCTCGTCCTCCGACAGCACCCGTGGCTCGCCGATCGTCTTGGCCCGCACGTAGACGCCACAGAGCCACTCCAGCAGGCGCGCGTTCTCGTACGCCTCGGCGAGGGTCCCTCCGATGGCCACACCGCCGTGGTTGGCCATCAGGGCCGCCCGCCTGCCGCCGAGCGCGACCCGGACACTCTCGGCCAGTTCGGCGGTGCCGTAGGTGGCATACTCGGCGACCCGGACGACACCGCCGAGCAGCAGCGTGTAGTAGTGGATCGGCGGGAGCTCGGTCATCGTCGTGGACACCACGACGCCGTAGGTCGAGTGCGTGTGCACGACCGCCGACGCCTCGGTGGCGCCGTAGACGGCGAGGTGCATCGGAGTCTCCGAGGAAGGGGCGTGCCGGCCCGCGACCTCGACCACGTCTCCCCGGAGGTCGACCACGGGGATGCTCTCGGGGGTGAGCCGATCCAGTTCCACCCCGGTGGGAGACACCGCGACGAGGTCGTCCACCCGGACGCTGATGTTGCCGGAGGCTCCGATCACCAGCCCGGTCTCGCCGATCCGGCGCCCGACCGCGCAGAGCTCTCGCCGTTCGTCCGCCAGGAGCATGTGTCCTCCTCCCGGGCCCTAGATCGCCTTCTCCCGGCCGGCCCAGTAGGGGTCCCGCAGGACGCGCTTGTACAGCTTCCCGGTCGGGGTCCGGGGAAGCTCCTCCGCGAAGTCGATGGATCTCGGCGCCTTGTAACGGGCCAGTGAGGCCCGGCAGTGCGCGACGAGCTCATCGCGCAGACCCTCCGACGGGGTGACGCCGTCGGCCGGTTGCACGACGGCCTTGACCTGTTCGCCGAACTCCTCGTCCGGGATGCCGAAGACCGCGACGTCCCGTACGGCCGGGTGCGTGATCAGCACACCCTCGATCTCGGCCGGATAGATGTTCACCCCGCCACTGATGATCATGTCGATGGCCCGGTCGGCGAGGAAGAGGTAGCCCTCCTCGTCGAAGTAGCCGACGTCGCCGGTGGTGAACAGCCCGTCGGTGCGGTGGATGGCCGCGGTCTTGTCCGCGTCGCCGTGGTATTCGACGTCGTCACCGGTGGTGTAGCGGAACCACAGCTGGCCGCGCTCCCCGGCCTTCGCGGCCGTGCCGTCGGACCGGAGCACGTGGACCTCGGTCATGGGCAGCGGCCTGCCCACCGTGCCGGGCCGCTCGAGCCATTCCTCGGCGGTCGCGATGGTGTTGACGGCCGACTCGGTGGACCCGTAGTACTCGTGGACGACCGGGCCGAACCACTTGATCATCTGCCGTTTGATCTCCGGCGAGCAGGGGGCCGCGCCATGCCAGACCGCGGTCAGGCTGGAGCCGTCGAACCCCGCGCGCGTCCGCTCGTCGAGCCGCAGCAGCCGTACGAACTGGGTCGGCACGAGGTGGACGTTCGTGATCCGGTAGTCGTCGATGAGGCGCAGTGTCGCGGCCGCGTCGAAGTCCTGCCGCATGACGACGGAGCGCCCGCCCGGCAGGAATCCGTACGACCACAGCCACTGCGCGGAGTGGTAGACCGGCCCGACCAGCAACGAGCGGCCGTCCTCGGGGATGGACAGGATCTCGGTGAAGACGTCGGCGATGAGCTTGGCGGTGGCCATGGGCGCCCCGGCGGCCGTCAGCTTGCGCCGCACGCCCTTGGGCCGTCCGGTGGTGCCGGAGGTGTAGATGAGAGGGACACCGAGGACGGGGTCGGCCGGCTCGGCCCCGTCACCGGCCGCGAGGAACTCCTCGTAGGGCGTGAACCCGGCCATCTCCCCGCCGAGGGCGACCCGGGCCTTCAGGTCTGCCCCCTCCGCCGCGGCCCGGGCGACGTCGGAGAACGCCTCCTCCGAGAACAACACCGCGGCGCCGGAGTCCTGCAGGACATAGCGCAGCTCCTCCGCGGTCCAGTGCCAGTTCACCAAGGCGTAGTGCAGCCCCGTGTGGGCGGCCGCGGACATGAGCTCGAAGTATTCACGACGGTTGCCGGAATGGATGGCGATGGTGTCCCCGACGCCCAGATCGAGGGAGCGGAGCACGCTGATGAGGCGGTTGACGCGCTCGTTCAGCGCTCCCCAGGTGGTGGACCCCCATTCGTCGGTGAGGGCCGGCTCATCGGGCTTGGACTCGGCATAGGGCAGCAGCAGCTCGGCCATCACGACCTCCAGGGACCGGGGCGAATCCTGGCGTCCGACGCGGATCGAATCCGATTCGGACTTTGGATGCGACTCTAGAGGATCCCGGGCCGGCGCCGGAGAGCCGCCCGGCCGCACTCTCCGCGCCTACTCCTGCGCGCCTACTCCTGTGCCTTGCCGCCGGTGATGCGGGACAGCACCAGGGCGATGAGGATGATCGCGCCGTTGAGCGCGCCGATCCACTGTGCCGGTACGCCGGCCAGCGTCAGCACGTTCTGGATCATGTAGAGCAACAGGATCCCGGTGAAGGCCCCGAACATCGTGCCCTTGCCGCCGCTGAGGCTCACGCCCCCGATCACGGCCGCGGCGAAGACGGTGAAGATGGCACCGTCGCCCTGTGCGGCGGCCACCGAGGCGAGACGGCCCGACAGCAGCAGGCCGCCGAGCGCGGCGAGGACACTGGCCGCGATGAGCGCGATCCACAGCACCCTGCCGGTGCGGATCCCCGCGGCCCGCGCGGCGTCCACATTGCCGCCGATGGCGTAGAGCGCCCGGCCGAAACCGGTGTGGCCGAGCACCACGATGCCGGCCGCGAACAGCGCGAAGCACAGCCACACCGAGGCGGGCAGTCCCAGCCAGCTCGTGGAACCGAGATACATCATCGACGCGGGCAGGTTGAAGAAGGTCTGGCCACCGGAGATCCCGGTGAGCAGCCCGCGCAGCACGATGAGCATGCCGAGCGTGACGATGAACCCGTGCAGCCCGAACCGCACGATGAGCAGGGCGTTGAACACACCGATCAGGACCCCCACCCCGAGGGTGACGGGGATCGCCCACGCGCCCGGGAGCAGCCCGAGGCCGTGCCCGGCGCCGGCGGCGACCGTCAGCCACGCCGCGACCCCGGGAGCGATCCCGAACGTCGACTCGAGCGACAGGTCCATCTTCCCGGTGATCAGCACGATCGTCTGGGCCAGGACGAGCAACGCGATCTCGGACATCGTCTGCAGGATGTTGATGACGTTGTCGTACTGCAGGAAGATCGGGTTGACGAGCTGCCCGATGACGGCGATGACGATGATGGCCGGGACGAGCGCGAAGTCCCGCAGCCGGACGAGGGCGATCGCGCCGCCGAGCCTCCCGCGCCGGCCCTCGCTCCCGATTCCCGCGGCGCCCGCCGGGGACGGCCCCGCGGGGACGGTGGTGGTGTCAGGCATCGAGGTCGACTCCTTCCATCGCGGCCACGAGGTCGTGGTCGTGCCAGCCGGCGGCCAGCTCGGTGGCCACCCGGCCCTGGAACATCACCAGCACGCGGTCGCACAGCCGCAGGTCGTCGAGCTCGTCCGAGGCGATGACCACGCCCGTGCCGGCACCGGCGACCTCCTCGACCTTGCCGAGCAGGAACTCCTTCGACCGCACGTCCACTCCGGCGGTCGGCGTGACGAGCACGAGGACGCGCGGGTCTCCCGCCAGCGCACGGGCCATGACGACCTTCTGCTGGTTGCCGCCGGACAGGCCGGACACCGGAAGCTCCGGGCCCGGGGTCTTGACGGCCAGGTTGCCGATCATCTTCCGGGCGAGGTCGTCGCGCCGCCGGGCGCTGATGAATCCCGCCCGGCCGAGCCGGTCCGGAACGCTCATGGTGGTGTTGTCGGCGATGGACATCATCGGGACGAAGCCCTCGCGGTGGCGGTCCTGGGGGACGAAACCGACGCCCGCGCGCAGGGCGGCCGCCACACTCCCCGGCCGCGGCCGGCGACCGCCGATCTCGATGACACCCGCCTCCGGAGCCCGCAGGCCGACGATGGTCTCGGCGACCTCGGTCTTGCCGCTGCCACCGGCCCCCGCGAGCCCGACGATCTCACCGCGGCGGACCTGGAACCCCACGTCCTGGTAGAGGTCCCCGTCCGACAGCGCTCGTACGTCCAGTACCACTCCGGCATCCGGTGCGGGCGGCCGGCGGTGCCCCGTCGCCTCCGGCCCGGTCGCCTCGCCGGTCATCGCCGCGACCAGCTGGGCGCGGGGCAGCTCCGCGACCGGCGCGGTCACGATGTGCCTGGCGTCGCGGAACACCGTCACCGTGTCACAGACCTGGTAGATCTCCTCGAGATGGTGGCTGATGAACAGGAACGTGACCCCCTGTTCGCGCAGGCCGGCCATGCGCTCGAAGAGCCGGGAGATGGCGGTGCCGTCGAGCTGGGCCGTCGGCTCGTCCAGGACGATGAACCGCGCCCCGAACGAGAGCGCCCGCGCGATCTCGACGAACTGCCGCTGCTCGACGGTGAGCTCACCGGCCGGCATACGGACGTCGACGTCGACCGACCAGGTCGCGAGGAGCTCGCGGGCCCGGCGCCGCATGCCGGACCAGCTGATGAGCCCTCCCGCACCGCGGACCGGCCGGCCGAGATAGAGGTTCTCGGCCACGGTGAGCTCAGGGATGATCGTGGACTTCTGGTAGACGCACGCGACGCGCTCCCGCCAGGCGGCGCGCTCCGCCGGCCGGGGCGCGGGCTCACCGCCGAAGGACACCGTGCCCTCGTCCGGTGCCTGCAGCCCGGTCAGGATCGAGACCAGGGTCGACTTGCCGGCCCCGTTGCGGCCGACGAGGGCGTGCGTCTCCCCCGGCCGGATCGTGATGCCGGCCCGGTCGAGCGCGAGCGTCTCACCGAACCGTTTGGTGACCGCCACCGCCTCGGCGACGGCCGGCCCGGACGAACCCGGGCCGGTGGTCGACGGCGCCTCAGCCACGCCTACCGCCTCTTCTCACAGGTTGTTGCCCCAGAGCGACGTGTCGTCGGACTTCAGGCTCGGGATCCCGCCGTACGTGCCGCCGTCGGCGGTCACCAGCGGAGCCGACAGCTGGTCCTCGAGCAGGCCGGGGCGGACCTGGACGATCGTGCTGTCGTGGTCGGTCCGGCCCGGCCGGAACGTCTTGCCGTCGAGCCCGGCCTTGACGTAGAAGAGCGAGTACTTCGCGTACAGGTCGGCCGGCTGGGAGACGGTCGCGTCGATGTTGCCGGCCGCGATGTCCTTCAGCTCCTTGGGGATGCCGTCGTTGGAGACCACGAAGACATGCCTGGGGTCGCTCGGCGGCACCAGCAGCCCGCGCTGCTTGAGGATTTGCAGAGTGCCGGCGAGCGCGAAGCTCGCCTGCATGTAGACGCCCTTGATGTCGGGGTTGGCGGTGAGGTCGGTCTGCAGCTTCTGCGACGCCGCGGCGGCGTCCCACTTGGTGTCCTCGCCGAACACCCTGATGCCGGGATAGCTCTGCTTCATGCAGGCGTTGAAGGCCTCGGTGCGGTCCCGGCCGTTGATCGACGACAGGTCGCCCTGCAGCATGACGACCTTGCCCTTGCCCTTCAGCCTGGTGCCGAGGAAGTGACAGGCCTTCTCCCCGTAGGCGCGGTTGTCGGCCCGTACGACCATGTAGGCGTCACCCTGGTCGGGCCGGGTGTCGACGGTGACCACCGGGATCTTCTTGGTGTTGAGCGTGTGCAGCGTCGGCGCGATGGCGGCGGTGTCCTGCGGGGCCATGGCGACGCCCTTCACGCCCTGGCTGATGAACGTCTGCACGTTGGAGGTCAGCTTGGCCACGTCGTTCTGCGAGTTGGTGGTCTTGAGCTCGACGCCGGCCTCACGGGCGAACCGGGGGACGTACTTGATGTAGGAGTTCCAGAAGTCGGTGTCGGAGCGCGGGTAGTCCACACCCACGATCGGCCTGCCGGACGCCCCCGTGCCCCCTGCCCCGCCTCCGCAGGCGGTGAGCAGGGACGCGGACACGGCGAGGGCCAACCCGGCCGCGAGCTTCGAACGGTTCATTCCCACTCCTCGATGTGCACTGGCCCCCGAGCGTCTGATGTCAGCCGGCCCCGCCACGGGGGCGCAGGCGCAACCCGTCCATGCCACCGTCCACGGACAGGTCCGTGCCGGTCGTCGCGGTGGCGAACGGGCTCGCCAGGTAGGCGATGGCCGCGGCGACCTCGTCGGCCGAGACCATCCGGCCGAGGGGCTGCCGGGCCTCCAGCGCGGCCCGTTCGGCCTCGGGGTCGTCGGCGACCGCGAGCAGCCGGCCGATCCAGGGCGTGTCGGCCGTGCCGGGATTGACGCAGTTGACCCGGATGCCGTCGTGGATCAGGTCCGCGGCCATGGCCCGGGTCATCGACAGCACCGCGCCCTTGCTGGCGGAGTAGAGCACCCGGTCGGGAAGTCCCGCGGTCGCGGCGATCGAGCAGGTGTTGACGACGGCCGCGTGCCTGGAGGCCCGCAGGTGCGGCAGCGCGGCCCGGGTCGTCCGGGCGATGCCGACCACGTTGACGTCGAGGACGCGGTGCCACTCCTCGTCATCGTTGTCCGCGACGCCGCCCTGGGCGCCGATCCCGGCGTTGTTGACGAGGATGTCGATGCCGCCCAGCGCCTCGGCGGCCCCCGCCACGGCCGTACGGACGGAGTCGTCGTCGGTCACGTCGGTCACCAGGCCGACGAGCGGCTCGGGCACCTCGGGCTTGAGATCCAGGCACGCCACCCGCGCGCCGCGCCGCGCCAGCAGGGTGGCCGTGGCCAGGCCGATGCCCGACGCCCCCCCGGTCACCACGGCCCTCAGACCCTCGAACTCTCTGTTCATGGCCTCGCTCCGCTCGGCGGCTTCCTCTCTCCTCGGCCCAGACGACGCCGGCCCACTCGCCTTGCTCATCAGACCTCCTCGATCGCTCGTCCGGTCCACCGCACACCGTCGGGGTAGCCGTATTCGGCTCTCGACTCCGGACGGAGCATGGCGCCGCCGCCAGGGCCCCGCGGGGCGAGGTAACGGCCATCACGGATCACCACCGGCTCGGTGAAGTGCTCGTGCAGATGGTCGACGTACTCGATCACGCGGTCGTCCAGTGATCCGCTGACGGCGACATAGTCGAACATCGCCAGGTGCTGGACCATCTCGCACAGCCCCACGCCGCCCGCGTGCGGGCAGACCGGCACGCCGAACTTGGCGGCGAGCAGGAGGATGGCGATGTTCTCGTTGACCCCGGCCACTCGTGTCGCGTCGAGCTGGAGGACGTCGAGGGCGCCGGCCTGGAGGAGCTGTTTGAACATCACCCGGTTGTGCGTGTGCTCGCCCGTGGCGACCTTGATCGGGGCGACCTCCGCGCGGATGGCGGCATGGCCCAGCACGTCGTCGGGGGACGTCGGCTCCTCGATCCAGTACGGCTCGAAGCGGGCGAGCGGCCGCAGCCATTCGACGGCCTGGCCGACGTTCCATGCCTGGTTGGCGTCGATGGCGATCCGCACGTCCGGGCCGACGGCCTCGCGGGCGAGGCGCATCCGCCGGATGTCGTCGTCGAGGTCGGCACCGACCTTGAGCTTGATCTGGGTGAAGCCGTCGGCCACGGCCTCGCGGGCCAGCCGCACCAGCTTGTCGTCGGTGTAACCGAGCCACCCCGGCGTGGTGGTGTAGGCGGGATAGCCCTCGGTGAGCAGCCGCTCGAGCCGTTCGGCCCGGCCGGGCGCGCCGCGGCGCAGGATCCCGAGCGCCTCGTCGCGCGTCAGCGCGTCGTCGAGGTAGCGGAAGTCCACGAGATCGGTGAGCGCCTCGGGGGACAGCTCCGCGAGCAGCCGCCACAGCGGCAGTCCCTCGCGCCGGGCGCGCAGGTCCCACAGCGCGTTGAGCACCGCCCCGGCCGCCATGTGGATAACGCCCTTCTCCGGGCCGAGCCACCGCAGCTGGCTGTCGCCGGTGAGCCGGCGTGAGACGCCGCCCAGGTCCGCCAGGGTCTCCGCGACCGGGAGGCCGACGACGAGGGCGGCCACCGCACGGATCGCGGCGACCTGGACCTCGTTGCCACGGCCGATGGTGAACGCCAGCCCGTATCCCTCCTCCCCGCCGCTGGTCCGGACCACCACATAGGCGGCCGAATAGTCGGGCTCCGGATTCATGGCGTCGGACCCGTCCAGGTCCTGCGAGGTCGGGAACCGGACATCGAAGGCCTCGACGGCGGAGATCAGATCAGTCACGTCCACCGGTCTTTCCCCGTCTGCGCCGCTCCATCGCGCATGGCGTCCGTCCCTCCGGCTGGTTCGGCTGATGCACGATCATCACGACTAACATGGGATGTCTTTATAAGCCTGCGTCCCGCCGTCTGTCTAGACGTCCCCTAGTTTTTGTCGTATGCCCAACATTCGGCCCATCCGACCGACGAGACCAGGGCATTGACCCGATGTCTGTGCTCCAAGATGGAGCCGGTCCAGCGAGAGCCATCTCGGACATAGGACGTCTGTTATCTTTTCGTCCGTGAACGCCTCCCTCTCCGCGGCCGGTTCCTCCGCGACCGGCGAGGACGCGGGACGCCCGGTGCCCCTGACCGACGTGGCCATCTCCCGGATCCGGCAGCTGATCCAGTCCGGTGAGCTCCCGCCGGGATCCCGGCTCCCTCCGGAGCCCCAGCTCGCCGCCCAGCTCGGCGTGTCCCGCAACCCCCTGCGCGAGGCGGTCAAGGCCCTTGTGGTGGCCCGGGTGCTCGACGTCCGCCGGGGCGACGGCACCTACGTCACGAGCCTGGAGCCGGGCCTGCTGCTGGAGGGCCTCGGCCTGGCGGTCGAACTACTGCGCGCCGACTCACTGCGCGAGGTCGTCGAGGTGCGGCGGCTGCTCGAACCCGTCGCCACGGGGCTCGCCGCCACCCGCGTGACCGCGGCGGGGCTGGCCGAGCTGCGCGGTCACCTGGAGGCGATGCGGGCGACCCGTGACGACGTGGAGAAGCTGACGCGGTTCGACGCCGCGTTCCACCGCTCGGTCGCGGCCGCCACCGGCAACGAGACCCTGACCACGCTGCTGGAGGGCATCTCCGGCCGGACCCTGCGGCTACGTACCTGGCGCGGCCTGGTGGAGGCCGACGCCGCGCACGTCACGCTGGCCGAACACGAGGCGATCTACGCCGCGCTGGTGGCGGGCGACCCCACGCTGGCACAGGCCGCGGCCCTGATGCACATCAACACCTCGGAGACCTGGCTGCGGTCGGCGCTCGCCGGCGACATCGTCGACGACCTCACCGGCACCGGCGATTCTCCCGACACCGGCGAATCGGCCATCACGGCACAAGTAGCGAAAGAACAGGAGTGAGCATGCGGCTCGTACGCACCGGTCCAGCCGGTCAGGAACGACCCGCCGTACTCGACGAGGACGGACGGGCCTACGACATCTCGGGGCTGACCGGGGACATCGACGGCGCCTTCCTGGCCGGCGACGGCCTCGCCCGGGTCCGGCGTGAGCTCGCGGCGGGCACGCTCCCGCCGGTGGATCTCACCGGAGCTCGCTATGGGGCACCGGTCACCAGGCCCGGCAAGGTCGTCTGCATCGGGCTCAACTACAGCGACCACGCGGCGGAGACCGGAGCCTCGGCCCCGGCCGAACCGATCATCTTCATGAAGGCCGGCAACACCGTCATCGGGCCCGATGACACGGTGCTGATCCCGCGCGGCAGCACGAAGACCGACTACGAGGTGGAGCTCGCGGTCGTGATCGGGCGCACCGCCCGCTATCTCGAGTCCCCCGAGCGGGCCGCCGACGTGATCGCGGGCTATGCCGTCGCCGACGACGTCTCCGAGCGTGAGTTCCAGCTGGAGCGCGGCGGCCAGTGGGACAAGGGCAAGTCCTGCGAGACCTTCAACCCGCTCGGCCCCTGGCTCGTCACCCCCGACGAGGTCGGCGACCCGCAGCGGCTCGGGATGCGCCTGTGGGTCAACGGCGAGCTCCGCCAGGACGGCCACACCAAGAACATGATCTTCGGTGTCCACCACATCGTCTGGTATCTCAGCCAGTTCATGGTCCTCGACCCGGGCGACGTCATCGACACGGGCACGCCGGCCGGAGTGGCCCTCGGCGGCGACGACGTCCCCTTCCTCGCGGCCGGCGACGTCGTCGAGATCGAGGTCGAACGGCTCGGGAGGCAGCGACACGTCCTCGGACAGGCCTGATGACGGGTCTCCCCGACCACCAGGAAGGGGATGTCCGCGCGCGGGTCCCGCTCGGCCGCCGCGGCGCGGTGACCGTGTCGCGCGTGGGGTTCGGCACCGCCCCCCTGGGCGGGCTCTTCACGGCGGTCGCCGACGACACGGCCGCGGCGACCCTCGCCGCGGCCTGGGACGCGGGCATCCGTTACTTCGACACCGCGCCGCACTACGGGCTCGGCGCGGCCGAGCGACGGCTCGGCGCCTTCGTGTCCGGACTGGGCCCGGCGGCCAGGGGTGAGGCCGTCGTCTCCACCAAGGTCGGCAGGCTCCTCGAGCCCGGCGTCACCGAGCCCGGGACCGATGCCTTCGCCGACGGCGCCTCCGTGGTCCGCAGCCGGGACTACACCCGGGAGGGGATCTATCGGTCGCTGGCCGACAGCCTGGAACGGTCGGGGCTGGACGCCTTCGACATCCTGCTGATCCACGACCCGGACGACCACTGGACCGAGAGCCTGGAGCAGGCCTACCCCGCGCTGGCCCGGCTGCGGGACGAGGGGGCCGTACGGGCGATCGGCGTGGGCATGAACCAGACCGGGATGCTCGGCAGGTTCGTGACCGAGACGGACGTCGACTGCGTGATGGTCGCCGGGCGCTACAGCCTGCTCGACCGCGACGCGGCCCACGAGCTGTTCCCACTGTGCCGGCGGCGCGGCGTGGGGGTGCTCGTCGCAGGTGTGTTCAACAGCGGCGTGCTGGCCGACCCCCGGCCGGGCGCGCACTACGACTACTCTCCCGCGCCCGGGCCGATGCTCCGGCGCGCCCGGTGGATGGCCGGACGCTGCGCGGCCCACGGCGTGCCGCTCACCGCCGCCGCCCTGCGGTTTCCGCTGCGCCATCCCGCCGTGACCGGCATCGTGGTCGGGGCCCGGACTCCGGGCGAGATCATCGAGGACCTGGCACTGGCGGCGACGGAGATCCCGGCCGGGCTGTGGGAGGAACTCGACCAGGAGGCCGCCGAGGCCGGGTCCGCGTAGGTGGGGGCCGGCCGCTCAGCCGCGCGGCCCGTACATGATCACGAGGACCCCGGCCAGGCAGACCGCCGCGCCGAGCACGTCCCAGCGATCGGGCCGGAAGCCGTCGGCGACCACCCCCCACAGCAGGGAGCCCGCGACGAAGACCCCGCCGTAGGCCGCGAGGATCCGCCCGAAGTGGGCGTCCGGCTGCAGTGTCGCCACGAAGCCGTACGCCCCCAGGGCGACGACCCCGCCGGCGATCCACAGTGGCCCGCGGTGCTCCCGCACGCCCTGCCACACCAGCCAGGCGCCGCCGATCTCGGCCAGCGCGGCGAGCGCGAACAGCAGCAGGGATCGGGCGACGGTCACGGTGGGGACCGTACCGGCCGGGCTTCGGCAGCCCGGACGCGGCCCCGGTCCCGGCCCCGGCACGGTGCCGCCGCACGTGACTCGACGGCAGGCCTGTACCGGGGTACGGGATGCGACCCCTTGCGGTGGCCGGGCGGGACACCATGGAGGATGGGGACATGAGAGTGGCGGTGCTCGCGGACACGCATGCCCCCCGGCGGTGGCGTGCCTGCCCTCCTCCGGTCGCGGAGCGCCTGCACGGCGCGGATCTCATCCTGCACGCCGGAGACGTCTGCACTCCGGACGTGCTCGACGAGCTCTCCGCCTTCGCTCCGGTGAAGGTGGTGCTCGGCAACAACGACGGGCCGGACGTGGCCGCCTGGGGCGCGCCGGAGCGGCTGGAGCTGGATCTCGACGGGCTGCCGGTCGCGATGGTGCACGACAGCGGCCCGGCCGCCGGGCGGACGAGGCGGATGCGTCGGTGGTTCCCAGAGGCGGATCTGGTGGTGTTCGGGCACTCCCACATCCCGATGGACGAGACCGGCGACGGGGTGCGCGTCTTCAACCCCGGGTCACCGACCGACCGTCGCCGTCAGCCCCATGGGACGATGGGCCTGCTCACGATCGAGCAGGGCAGGCTGGTGCGAGCACGGATCGTCCCGGTGACCTGACCTGGCCCTCATGCCCATGACCGGCTAGGCGGGAACGGCCGGGCCAGGACCAGCGGGGGGCTCCGGAGCGGCGGTCGTGGAGGCCTCGGTGCCGCGAAGGTCCAGTCGTTCGTCGTGCTCGTCCTCACGCGGGATCTCGACGGCCGCCGCGCCGGGGGCCGGGCGGGGACGGCGTGGCATGGGCGTGCCCGAAGAGCCGCCACGGCCCCGATAGATCACCAGGCCGTTGACGGGATCGGGCACGGCGTCCAGAGCCGCCCGCGTGCCGGGCAGCTCGCGCCACCTCTCCCAGTGCTCTTCGTCGGCGAAGGAGACCTCGAACAGGATCCCCCAGCTGTGGTCGTGCCACTCCCAGGCCAAGGCGCCGTGGGTGAGCGCCGACTCGATCAGCGCCTGCTGCCGGGCATCCCGCCAGACCGCGGCGCGAACCTCCGCGTCGAACACCTCGATGGACCACCAGTCCACAGTCATGGTCCGACCATAAACGCCTCAGCGCGACATCACCAGGCTGTCGGCCATTGGTGAACGAGAACCGCTCCTCGCCTCTGATCGCGGTGGTGAGGCTCCACCGGGGACACGGGAGAATGCCGGCAACACGACGGTCCCGGTGTGGCGGCCTGGGGGCGCCGGAGCGGCTGGGACCTGTCCCCCCGCCCCCCGCGCCGGAACGGCCCGCACCGTCGGTGCGGGCCGTCGCCATGTCAGTAGCGGAGGGGCAGGGATTCGGCGCGCTCAGTTCCAGACATCGGTGATGGCCGAGGCGCTGCAGGAGTTGGCGACGCAACCGAGGCCATAGGCGTCTTGGACGGTCCTCAGGACGCTGTAGTGCGTGATGCGCTCGGAGAAGCCGCCGGTCTTGACGTGCTGGCCGTAGAAGATCGTGGGAATCTGGTTGCTCTGGGACCGGTCGTCCTCGTCGAAGGTGAGGATGAGGACGCTGTTGTGGGTCTTGGCCCACTTGGCATAGGCGTCGATGTGGTTCTTCAGCCAGGTGTCGCCGGTGGCGATGCCGCAGTCGTGCATGTCGTTGCAGATGTCAGGCACCACGAACGACACCGTCGGCAGCGCGGTGAAGTCGGTCGGCCACTGGCCGAGCGGCACGTTGACGGACGACGAGACGTTGGTGAAGTTCACCCAGGGGTTGTGTTTGCGGTAGTAACGGCCGCTCTGGCAGCCCGTGTAGCCGACCGAGGGCTGGCCCTCGGAGTAGCCCTTGAAGGTGTCGCCGGCGGCGATCAGCTGGTGCCCGAGATTCTCGGCGGAGTAGGTGTGCGGGCAGGAATCGTCGGTGAGGCCCTGGGTGGAGCCGGAGAACAGCGCCAGGTAGTTCGGCTCGCTGGGGTGGGTGACGGCGAAGGACTGGGTGAAGTTCGCGCCGCCCGCCTTGAGGGTGTTGTTGATGTACGGCGCGGATGAGCTTCCGATGACCTGGTTGTAGGAGTGATTCTCCATGACCACCACGACCACGTGGTCCGGGCGCGGCACGCCGGCCGCCGACGCGGGCCCGGTGGTCATCGCCGCGGCGACGCTCAGCATCGTCGCGGCCAGCGCCATCATGAACCTTCTGGTGATCCGCATGTACCTCTCCTGGGTTTGGGGGCGCCCCGGGCCCCGAAGGCCTCCCAGTGGCCTCCGGGGCCCGGAGAAACGGACGGGCTCGACGTTGACAGCCGCATGGTGAGAGCGAAAAAGCACTGTGTGAAGCGCAGGCGAACGTTGGTCAACGCCGAGGTAACGGACCGTTCCCGGACACGGCGCGGCGCGAGGCGGGTCCGCGCGGCTTCACAGCCGGTCCAGGTCCACCGCGTCGGCCATCGCCTTGTAACCGGCGTCGCCCGGGTGCAGATGGTCACCGGAGTCGTAGGCGGGCCGCAACCGGAGCGGATCGGCGGGGTCGCGGGTGACGGCGTCGAAGTCGATGACCGCGTCGAACACCCCACTGGTGCGGATGAACTCGTTGACCGCCTGCCGCGTGGCCTCGAGGGTCTCGTCATAGACCTGCCAGCCCTTGAACGGCAGGATCGTCGCGCCGATGACCTTGACGCCCCGGGCGTGGGCCCGGGCCGCGATCTCGCGGTAGGCCGCCTCGATCCTGGCCGGATCGGTCTCGTGCGGGGTCTGCTGGATGTCGTTGATCCCCTCCAGGACGATCATGGACCGGACGCCCGTACGCGAGAACACGTCCTCGTCCAGCCGCGCCAGCGCCCTCACGCCGAAGCCGCCGCCGTCGCGCAGCAGCCGGTTGCCACTGATGCCGGCGTTGAGGATCCCGAGGCGCCGGTGCGGCGGCTGTGTCAGCAGCCGGTCGGCCAGGAAGTCGGGCCAGCGGTGGTCGGCGCCGGCGGTCGAGCCGGCGCCGTCGGTGATCGAGTCGCCGAACGTCACGACGCTCCCCCGTGCCGGTGGAGCCACCACGTCCATCCCGGTGAGGTAGTACCAACGGGAGGTCCTGCCGGTGTAGGCCGTACCGGCCACATCTGCGGCGTGGTCGCCGTCGACGGCGAAGAAGGAGGTCTGCTCCGCGAGGGGGTGGGTGGTCACCGGACCGGACACCGTGGGCAGATAGAGGGTGACGAGCAGGTCGGTATCGGCCCGTACCGGCAGCGGCACCGGATCGCTGGACAGGTCGGCGCCGGCCGGCACCGTCGCGGAGCGAGACCGGCTGAAGGTGACGTCGCGCATTGTGCCGCGCACCGCGTCCGGGCTGTTCGGACCGGGCGCCTGTACGGCGACGGTCACGTGCCGGAGCGTGAGGGGTGCGGTGCCGAACCGGTTGGAGAGCCGGATCCGCACCGCCGCGCCGCCGAGGCTGACGTGGGCCACGTTCCGTACGGAGTGACCCGATCTGACGTCCGAGAGGCCGGACAACCCCACCGCCGGGGCGGCCTCCCAGGTTCCGACCCACCCCGGCGACCGGGGGACGGCGGCCGCGGTGGCCGCCGGTGCCACCGCGGACCCGAAGGTCAGAGCGAGAATCCCGGTAAGCAGTATCCGTCGGTGCGTCGTGCGTCCAAGCGGCATGCGATCACATCTCCTGCCGAGGCCGAGCGCCTGCCCGGCCACCGGCCGGAGCTCCGGAAAGCGTTTCCCGCGCGGATCGTAAAACGCCCTTCATCCCCGGTCAAGGATCTGCGGAGCCCGCCTGGCCGCCCTAGGCCAGAACGGCCGCGGCCCGATCACGGTGCTCGCCAACCTCGACACGGTGCTGCAGCATGAGTACCAGGGCAGTGATCCGCGTTACTGCACCGCCCTGTTCGGCCTGATGGAGCCGGACGCGGACGGCTTCACCGTCACCCTCGCCGGTGGGGGCACCCCCCTGCACTGGCGATCCGCGCACCCCGCACGGTGGAGGCGATCCACCCCGCGGGCGGACAGCTGATCGGCATCCTGCCCGCCGCGCGTTTCGCCGCCGTCACCACCCGTCTCGCTCCCGGCCAGAGCCTGCTGTTGTACACCGACGGCCTTACCGAGGCCCGCACCCGCAGCGGCCACATCCTCACCGAAGATGACCTGACCGCCTACCTCACCGGCCTTTCCCCCACGAACGCCGACGGCCTCATCGCCGCGCTCACGGACCTGCTGGCCGACATGGGGGGCGGCCCGTCCGACGACACCGCCCTGCTCGCCCTGACCGTGCCCGCCGCCACGGCCACCCGCCAGGAGTCCCGGTGACCCATCCCACCGAGCTGACCATCAGCCTGCACGCCGCCGACCCTCGCGCCACTCGCCTGACGGTGAGCGGCGAACTGGACTACACCAGCGCGCCCCGCCTGCGCGCCGCCCTGGACGAGGTGCATCTGGCCCCGGGCACCGGGCTCATCATCGACCTGTCCGGCCTCATCTTCTGCGACTCGAGCGGCATCTCCGTCCTCGTTGCCGCCCACCACCGAACTCTCGCCTTGACGAGCCGGCAAAGCACTACTGGGCGCGCGCCGGACGGTCGAGGGGTTCGAGGACTCCAGGGTCGAGGTTGCTCAGCGCCGCCATGATGAACCGCGTAGCGATCTCACCGGCGGCCAAGGGCTCGAAGTCGTCGGTCCGCAACGTGTATTCGGCGGCCTGGCCGACGATGCCCACCATCATCGCGGCCAGCAGGTCGGCGCTGGGGCCGGCGCTGCGGTCGCGGCCGGCCAGGTAGCGGCGGATCTGATCGGCCACCCGCTCGGTGATCGTGTCGACGAGGCCGCGCCGGATCCGCGCGGCGTCGCCGGTCGCCGGAGAGTCGAACAATATGCGGAAGCCGTCGGGATGAGCGGTGGCGTAGGTGAACAGCGCCATGACGTAGACGTGCACCCGCTGGTCCACCGTGAGGGTGGCGGCGGACTCGTACGCCGTCGTCACCCAGCGCCGGAGCGCGTCCGCTTCGCGGGAGACGGCGCTCCGGTACAACGCCTCCTTGTCGCCGAAGTGGGCGTACAACGTCGGCTTCGTGGAGTCGGCCCGCTCGGCGATGGCCCCCATCGTGGCCCGCTGGAAGCCACGCTCGGCGAAGACCGCACGGGCGGCGTCGAGCAATTCATCGTCGGTCGGCCTCGCGGCCGGACTGCGCCGCCTGGCGCCCGGCCGGCTCCGGCCGGTTTCCTCCCCCATGGCTCTTTACCCTAACCGTCGCCTGCTTTACCCTTGCGGCGTGATCGCTTTACCAGCTGGTAAAGCCGGTGGAAGGATGAACGCGATGCGGTTCTCCCGAGTGATCTTCTCGGCGCTGCTGACGGTCCCTGCGGTCGTCGCCCCGCAAGCCCCGTCCCGTGCGGCGGCCGCGACTCGGGTGGAGGCCCCCGTCCCATCGAGTTCACCGATCACCGACGTGGCCGAGTCGGTGGTGCGGGTCAAGATCCCGCTCCCCGGCTCGGCCGGGTCGCATCCTCCCGAGTGCGACTGGCTCTCCTACCTCCGGTTCCGGCACCGCGGCGGTCCGGCGGCGTCGGCCTCGGCCGACAAGATCTTCATCGCGCAGCCGGGCATCCTCGAGGGCGCCGGAGCCTTCGACAGCGTGGCCCGCAACACCATCGTGCGCGCGGCGGGCAAGGGCCGGCACATCGAGTTCTGGGCCCTGGACCGCCGGGCCAACTGCCTGGAGGACAACACGGGCGTACAGGCGGCGCTGGCCGCCAAGGACCCGCACGTGGCGGTGGACTATTACTACCGGGACAAGCCCGTCGACGGTCACCGGTTCGCCGGCTACCTGGACAACCGCCAGGTGAGGTGGCTGCAGCATGTGGGACTGGAACAGACCCTCAGGGACCAGTACGACCTGATGGTGAGCGAGCTCCCCGACCCGGCGGTGCGCAAACGCAAGGCACTGTGCGGCGGGCACTCCCTCGGCGGATCCCTGACCGGTTTCTTCGCGGTCTGGGACTTCGACGGCGACCACGCGACCACCGCCGACGCCGGCTACAACCAGTGCTCGGGCTACTTCGCCCTGGACACGTCCATCAAGGCCGGGCCGATCGGCATGGAGCAGACCGTCCCCTCGACAGCGTTGCCCGACACGGCACTCGGGCCGGATCTGATCCGGTCCGGGCTGCAGACCGGCATCATCCCCCGCAGCATCTCAGGCCCCGCCCTCATCAACGCCGAGACGATGAACCTGCTCGCCATCGCGGGAGCGTCGGCGGCCATCGCCGCCGATGACCGGTCGGACCTGGCCACCTACATTCCGTCCAACCTCAACCAGGACCTGACGTACCGGTTCCTGTTCTCGAGGAACCTGGCCGCGTTCGTGACGGGCCGGCCCGGCATCAAGGACTTCGATCTCACCAACGCGGCCGCGTTGGGCAGCCTGCTCGACGACAACGCCGAGCCGCTGGCCTTCATCCAGACGAGCGTGGGGTTCTACGGCGGCGCCAGGGTCGTGGACAAGGACTTCCCACTGCCGAACCAGCTCGCCCAGATCCCGGCGCTGCAGGGGTTCACCAGCATGCTGGGCGAGGAGAAGAAGGCCATCCCGGCCCGGCCGCACGGCCCGCTCTACACCTGGCGGAACTACGACCGGGTCGGGGCCGCCGGCGGCCCCGTTCCGAGCTCCAGGGACGGCGAGCCCTTCACCACGCCGGCCAAGGAGGTCACCGACATCCACGAGCTGGCGCGCAGCCTGTCCGAGCACCCGCTGGACTTCACCGAAGACTATTTCCCGACCCGGATCGCCACCGACATCCAGCTGTCCGGGGCCTTTCCCGGGGTGGCCGAGGACGCCGTGCACCAGAACGGGATCACCGCCAACCCGACCGTCACGGTGCTCGCCGGCGACGGGCTCTTCCCCCCGGACGGGAGCGACGCCTCCGCCGTCGTGGCTCCCGGCTACCAGCACCTCGACGTGCTCACGGCCGCCCCGGTCCAGAACAACGGCCGTCCTGAGACGGTTTCGCTGAACCTGGCCGAGTTCGCCACGCGATGATCCCGCCGGTCTCGTCCATAGGAAATCCGGTCAATAGGAAATCCGGGCGGTGGCCCCACGGGGTCCCGCTGGAATGGTCCTGCGGGGCCGCGAAGTGATCCTGAGGATCTGTCTGCGACCTGGGTGATCCTGAGAGCTTCCTCACCTGCCGCAGCCAGGGTCGCCCCAGGTGGTCTTGTGAACTCGGCGCCCCGAGTCCTCCTGCCCGGAGGTCCCGTGCGCCGCCTGTCAGGGGTCTGGTCCGACGAGGTGGAAGTGGCCGGTGGGTGTGATCCACACCAGCACTCCGGGCCATGGCTGGATCAGTGTCCAGTCAGGGGATTGCTTGAGCCGGTGATGACGGCGGCACAGCGGCGCCAGGTTGCACGGGCACGTCGGCCCGCCCCGGTGATAGGGGGCCGTGTGGTCGAGGTCGCAGGCCTCGGCTGTGCGGCGACAGACCGGGAACGCGCACGTGTGGTTCCTGGCCTGCACCAGACGCCGCATCCCGGCCGGGGGCCGGTAGCCGTCATGGCCGTGCACCGGATGGCCGGTCTGGTCCATGGCCACCTCGCACCAGCGGATCTTCAACCCCGCCAGCGCGTCGCCCATCCGCCGGGCCGCCTCGGCCACCAGCAGCCGCCGCTCCGCCAGGGGTAGCGCCGAGGTAAGGCCAAAAGCCGCCAATACTTGATCTTGGTGTCCGACCGGTGTTGGCCGTCACCCATTCAGCCGAAGGTCGTTGGTCCTGATACTGACTGATCTCTGGGCCTGGGGCGGGACTGGTGACTTCGATCGGGCGGGGCCGCTGCGGCTGCCGGCCGAGCGCGACAGCGACGGCACGACGCAGTACAACCGGTTGAAGCAGACCGCGCAGGCTCCGACCTGGTCACACTTCAAGCGCCTGTTCACGCACCTGGAGTGGCTGGACAAGCTCGGCGATACGTCGGTGTGGGTGGACGGCGTCGCCGCGCCGAAGGTCACCGACTTCGCCGGGGAAGCAGATGCGGCGGACGCCTCCGAACTGCGGGACTACGCGGTCATCAAGCGGGTCGCGCTGCTGGCCTGCCTGGCCCACAAGGCGCGGACGCGGGTGCGCGACGACCTGGCGACGATGCTCTGCAAGCGGGTCGCCATGAAGATCAAGAAGGCCAAGGAGGAGCTGGAGGAGATCCGGCTCGCCGAGCGGGAGATCGTCGAGGCCCTGATCGGGAACTACCGCACCGTGCTCAAGAACATCGACGCCGACGGCCCGGCCCAGGCGGCGCTTGAGCGGGCGGCGGGGATGACCGCCGAGGCGGTCAAGGCCCTGGACGGGCTGCACGAGGCGGCACCGGTGGAGGAGCTCGCCCGCCGGCTGGGCGGGGACGTCTCCCCGGCCGTGCTCACCCTGATGCAGGCCCAGCTGGTGCAGGCCGGGGGCCTGGGAGCGGTCACCAAGGCGGTGGAGGGCTTCGGTGGGTTCGCCGGGCAGTACGAGCAGATCGAGAAGGTCTCCGCGCATCACGGCAACTTCTGGGAGGTACTGCTGTACGGGCAGCTCGGCCGGGACCGGTCGGTGATGTTCGACCTCGCGGAGAAGCTGAAGTTCACCGCGACATCCGAGGACGGACGGGTCTGTCCGCGCTCGCGCACGCGAGGCGGCACGAGAGCGCCCACGGCGAGTACATCAGCGCGCTCGGCGAGGACGGCAAGACCGTCGACATCTCCTTCGCCACGCAGAACTGGCGCAAGGCCGTGCTCGACAAGACACGGCCGGGGCGGTTCGTCCGCAAGCACTTCGAGGCGATGGTCTTCACCCACCTCGCCGAGGAGCTGCGCACCGGGGACGTCGCGGTGGTCGGCTCGGAGGAGTACGCGGACTGGTCCGAGCAGCTGCTCGCGTGGGAGAACGTGCAGGACAAGCTCGCCGACTACCTGGTGGAAATCGGGCTGTGCGAGGAGGGCGAGACCAGCGGCTTCGATGCCGCGTCCTTCCGCCGGCAGCTGGAGGACAAACTGCGGTCCGCCGCCGCGGCGGCGGATGCCGGGTATCCCGACAACGAGGGCCTGGTCATCGACCCGGACACCGGCATCCCCTAACTCAAGGCACACCGCTCCGAGGGACAGCGGCCCTCCGCGAAGCGGCTGGAGCAGGAGGTCAAAACCCGGATGCCGGAGCGCACCCTGATGGGGATCGTGGCCCGCACCGCGTACTGGGTGGATTGGTGGCGACGCTTCGGCCCGCCCTCGGGCAACGACCCGAAACTTGACGATCCGTTCGGCCGCTACGTGCTCACCACCTTCGTCAAGGGCGCCAACATGGGCCCGTACGAGGCGGCCAAGCACATCCCCGGGGTGTCCGGGCATGAGCTGTCGTACGTGGCGAACCGGCACTTCTCCATCGCGCTGCTGAACGAGGCCGTCGCCGACCTGGTCAACGCGCACGCCCGCCTCGACATCTCCCAGGCATGGGGCGACGGCACCGCCGTGGCGGCGGACGGCACCCACATGGACACCTACCTCAACAACCTGCTCGCCGAGACCTCGGTGCGGCACGGCAAGCCGGGCGGGATCGCCTACCACCACATCTCGGACACCTACATCGCGCTGTTCAGACACTTCATCCCGTGCGGGGTATGGGAGGCCGTCTACATCATCGAGGGCCTGCTCAAGAACGCCTCCGAGGTCAAGCCCACCACCGTGCATGCGGACACCCAGGGCCAGTCACTGCCTGTCTTCACCCTGGCACACCTGCTGGGCTTCGACCTCATGCCCAGGATCAGGAACTGGAAGGGCCTGACCTTCTACCGGCCCAGCAAGACCACCGAGTACGTGCACATCGACGCCCTGTTCGGCGAGGCGGGTAAGAACTCCATCGACTTCGACCTGATCGAGTCCCAGTTCCGGCACCTGATGCGGGTGGCCGTCTCCGTGCGCGAGGGCGCCATCTCCTCGGCGACGCTGCTGAAGAGGCTGCGGTCCGGCTCGCACAAGAACGCCACGTACGTCGCCTTCCGCGAGGTCGGCCGCGTGATCCGCACGGTGCAGCTGCTGCGGTATCTGGCGGACGCGCCGCTGCGCCGGCGGGTGACGGCCGCGACGAACAAGGTCGAGTCGTTCAACCGGTTCTCCCAGTGGGTCGGCTTCGGCAACCAGGGCGTACTCGCCGACAACGACCCCGTCGAGCAGGAGAAGGCGATGAAGTTCAACTCTCTGCTCACGAAGCGGTGATCTTCCACAATGCCCTGGACATCTCCGAGATCGTCCGCCAGCTGCTGGAAGAGGGATGGGAGATCGATCCTGAGGACCTGGCCCATATCTCGCCGTACCTGACCGAGCACATCAAACGGTTCGGCGAGTACAGCACGCACGAACTCGGCATCGAACCCGACGCGTACGACCCGAAGCTCGACGTCGACTTCACCCTGCTGCGCGAAGGGGATCTGAACGTCGTCGGCTTGGACCAGGCCGCGTGATGCCGGGTGCGGCCACGAGCGGTGAGGCGGCGAGCAGCCCCGTGCGCGCGGGCCGGTGTCTGTACCGCGCCGGGTGCGCCCGCGGCGACGACGCGGGCGCCGAGTCGTCAGGCGGGCTGGGCGGTGATTGTGCAGAGGCGCTTGGTGGCCCGGGTCAGGGCTACGTACAAGTCCCTTTCCCCACCGGGGCGGGCCGTGATGATTTCCTCGGGATTCATGACGACGACCCCGTCGAATTCCAGGCCGCGTGCTTCGGACGCCGGCACGATGCGTGCGTGGTGAGCGATGCCCTGGGCCGTCAGCTCGCTCACCCTGGTGTCCGCGCAGATCACTCCCAGAAGCTCGCCCGGGTGCGCGGTGCTTTGGGCGCGGAGTTCCTGAACGACGGCGGTGACCAACCCGTCCGGAGGTGTGGTCACGGTGCGAGGGCTCTCACCGCTTCGCAGTGACCGTGTGGGCTTCTGGTCCGGAGCGATCCGCGTGAGCAGGTCCCGGACGCTCTCCAGGATCTCCTGCGTGGTGCGGTAGCTGACGGTCAGGTTGTGCAGTTTGAACCGCGGTCCGACGTGGGGGCTCAGTGCTTCCTCCCAGTCGCGTGCTGTCGCGACCGGGCCTGCCTGGGCGAAGTCACCCACCAGCGTCATCGCCCTTGCCGGGCAGCGGCGGACGATCATCCGCCACTGCATGGCGGTCAGTTCCTGCGCCTCGTCGACGACGACGTGCCCGTACGTCCGCTCGGGGGGGCCGTCGACCAGGCTCGCCGCCTCGTCCAGCAACGGCACATCGGCATCGGTCCACGGGTCGTCCGGACCGCGCAGCAGAAGGGACCGCTCCTGCGCGGTCAGGCGGGGCAGGCGCTCGGCGAGAGCGCCGGCGTTCGTCAGGAGCGCCTTCACGAGGTCACCGGGTACCAGCCGCGGCCACAACACCTCGACCGCTCGGTCGACGCCGGCGTCGTTGAGGAGATCGGCTCGGATGGCGTCCAGGTCCAGCTCGTGGACCGGACCCGAGTCGGCCGCACCTTCGGCACGGCGCTGGGCGGCTCCCGTGAACCGGTCGAGGTCCATGCCCGTCATCCTGGCGGCATCGGCGTCGATCTGCTCCAGGAGGTCGCCCATGTCTCGTTGCATCGCGTCGGTGACGGCGTCGACCAAGAGCTCCCTGAACACCTGGCGCGCGGGGTTGTGCCCCGGTGCGGCTGCCACGGCGGCGTCGCGTGCCGTGGCGACTTCCTTGCCGGACAGGTGAACCAGTTCCTGTCCGACCCGCACGGTGAAGTCACCGGCGGGGGCTTGGTGGACGCGCAGCAGGCCGGCCAAGGCGTCGGCGAGGTCGGAGCTGCCCTTGAGACGCGCCGTATCGAACGGGTCCACCGTGTCCGTGGACACTCCGGCCAGTTCCCGGCAGGTCGCCAGAACGACGTCGTTCTCTCCGAGCGAGGGAAGGACCTGGGAGATGTAGTCGAGGAACCGGGCGTTCGGGCCCACCACCAGGACACCCTCCTCCGCGGCGCGCGGGAACGCGTACAGGACATAGGCCGCCCGGTGCAGGGCGACCACCGTCTTGCCGGTGCCGGGCCCGCCCTGCACCACGGTCACCCCGCGGTGGGCGGAGCGGACGATCTCGTCCTGCTCGGCCTGCAGCGTCGCGACGGCCGCGTGCATCCTGCCCGTACGCCGTGCCGACAGAGCCTCGGTCAACGGGCCATCCCCCACGACGTCCTCGTCGGTCGGGGCGGTCCCGTCCAGCAGTTCGTCGCTCACCGAGATGACCGTGCGCTCCTCGAGGCGCAGGTGCCGGCGCCGCCGCAGATCCATCGGGTGGACCGGTGTCGCCTCGTAGAAGGGCCGCGCCGCGTTCGCGCGCCAGTCCACGAGCAGAGGCAGGTCATCCTCCTCCGTATGCAGTCCGATCCGCCCGATGCGCAGGGCCGTGCCATCCGTCCAGTCGATGCGCCCGAAGATCAGCCCCTTTTCGGCGCCCTCCAGCCGGCCGATTTCCTTGGCCAGACGCTCGGCGGCGATTTCTCTCTCGTATGCCTCACCGGCGCTTTCCGCCGGGGCCTTCAGCACACTCGCTCGGTGTACTCGCGCCTCGGAAAGCCGCTCGGTGAGCAACTCATACAAGGAGGACACATAATCCCGCTCCGATTCAACCGCACGCACAGCGGGATCATTCATTTTCGACAACAGGGGGCTCCTTCGATTCGAGCCACACCATACGGTCAAAGTTCCCTAAAGATAAGTCTTGACTTACTTGGTGAAGCCATGACCCTACGACTGAATCCATGACGGCTGACCGTATGGCGTATCATGCATTTCGCCGTTCCGTATATCGCTAATTGCGCTCCCGATACCCGCCTGCCTTATGGGCGAGCCCGCCCTTGGATGCCGGCGATGTTTTGCCGCGCTCGGGAAAAGGGGGAAGATCCGGCGAGGCGACCGGCGCCATCGAGCTCACTGCCAGGGGGCATCTGGTCGCTTCGTCTGGCGACCCGACCGAGGAGACGAGCACAGAATGGGTTAAGCCCTCGACCGGTCCACCACTGCCCGACCCGTGCCGACGGCCCCATCTCAGGACCGCAGCACCACGCCGCCGTCGGTCGCGGCCGACCCAGAGAACGGATCGGTGAACTCTCACCCCGTTCGCCGCCGCGACGCCCGGCGGCAGGCCCGTCCGTGCCCGGACCATCCGACCCGGCCCCGCCCAACCTGGATCCGCCGATCTTCGGCCTCCGCGTCTTTGATGTCGTCAAAGGAACGAATGACGACAGGCGCGGCGGGCGTCCAATGAACCCGGGCTTTCCGGGGCCCGGCGGCGGCGCCGATCCAATCAGATCCGATGACGGCTGATGACAGGGTTTGCTGACAGCTAGGGTCGAATGCGACCACCACAACGGGGAGCGGCATGGCCAACCTGGTCTACAAGCGGGTGTCGACCGACCAGCAGTCGACCGACCGCCAGAACCTGGTGCTGGACGAGGCCGGGATCGAGGCCCCGGTTGTCTTCGAGGAGCAGGCCGGGACCTCCAGCCGCCTTCACCCGCTGGAGCGGCCGAAGTTCGGCGAGCTGCTCGCGTACGCGCGACCGGGCGACGCTGTGCACATCTCCGAGATGTTCCGCCTGGTGCGCGGCACCGGGCACATCCTCGACGTGCTCGACGTCCTGCACCGCGACCGCCTCGCCCTGCGCATCCACGATGGCGCGTTCTCCGCGATGGACCTCACCGCCCGCCACCCGCGTACCGGCGAGCTGCTGTCCACCGTGAAATTCATGGTGCAGACCCTCGCCGCCGCCGGCGAACTCCAGCGCGACCTCCAGCGCGAACTGACCTACGACGGGCTGCGGGCCGCCGAGGCGAAGGGCAACAAGGGCGGGCGCCGCCCCGCCGTCCCAGCCACGAAGGCCGACGACGTGCGCACCGCGTACCTGGAAGGCCGCTCCATCGCCGCCCTCGCCCGCGACCATGACGTCAGCCGCGGCGCCATCCGTACCGCCGTCGCGGACCTCCTGCC
>DASYNF010000059.1:0-1704 GCA_036008685.1 Actinomadura sp.
CTGCTCGGGGGCGCAACCTGGTCGAAGGATTGGTGGGACGACGAGCTGTGCGCCAGGTTCGTGTCCAGTGGCTATCGAGTGGTCCGTTTCGACCAACGCGACACCGGAGAGTCCACCGCGTACCCGACTGGTGAACCGGGCTACACCGGTGCGGACCTTGTCACCGACGCGGTCGCTGTCCTGGACCAGCTGGGCATCCAACGGGCGCACCTGGCCGGGCTGTCGATGGGCGGCGGCATCGCGCAGCAACTCGCCGCCCGGTATCGCGAGCGGGTCGCATCACTCACCCTGATCTCCACCAGCCCGGCAGACCCTGCCATCGACGGCCTGCCCGGCCCGGCACCGGAGATCAGGCAACTGTTCACCGAGGAGGCCGCCGAACCCGACTGGACGGACCCGGCCGCGGTCATCGGCTACATCGTCGAGGGCGAACGTCCCTTCGCGGGCCCCGGCAACTTCGACGAGGATCGTCTGCACGCGATCGCTGCGCACGTTGTCGACCGCACCGGGAACCTGCCGAGCATGATGACCAACCATTTCATGCTCGCCGACGGCGACGAAGCCCCCTACGCGCTGAGCGATCTCGCAGGCGTTCCGACGCTCGTGGTCCACGGAACGGCCGATCCGATGTTCCCGCTCGACCACGGCAAGGCGCTCGCCGAGGCCATCCCCGGGGCCCGGCTCCTGGAGCTCGTCGACGTCGGCCACCAGCTCCCCCCGCCGCACACCTGGGACCGCTTGATCGCCGCGATGACAAGGCTCCGAGCGTCTGCGTAGTTGCGGGCCGCGGGACTCCTGCCGCTGCCCCTCGCTTGTGATCGGTCGCCACTTCGGTCGTGCCGGGCCGGGTAGCCGGTCCGGCGGCCGCGAACGGGCCGGAGGTGTAATGAGCGAGCCGCCGGGCCGGCATAGCCGGCCCGCGCCGCCGGAGGCGGCGCCCTTGACCTCGGTTCGCTCGCCATCCGGCGGGGCCGGCTTCGCCCGCGGTGGCGCCACGGATGCGGGGGACCCTGCGGTCACAAGTACGGCGGCCACTGCCCGCAGCGAGAGCCGGCGCGGGCCGAGACTTCGGAGACCAAGTCGCGCGCTGGCCGGCAGATCGTCGGACTCCCGTCCGAAGTCGTCGAGCTGCTCAAGACTCATCGGGAGGCCCAGGAGCGGAGCGGCACAACGCCGGCCAGCTCTGGAACGACGGCGACTGGCTGTTCGCCACACCGGCCGGCGGCGCGTTGAACCCTCGCACCGACTGGGACGACTGGAAGAAGCTCCTCGTGAAGGCCGGCGTGCGGGATGGCCGGCTGCACGACGCCCGGCACACAGCCGCGACGGTGCTGCTCCTGCTCGGCGTCCCTGAGCGAGCTGTGATGAGCATCATGGGCTGGTCCCACACTGCGATGGCGACGAGATACCAGCACGTCACGGGGGCTATCCAGCGCGACATCGCGGACCGTGTCGGCGGGCTCATCTGGCAGGTCGAGGACCCGTCCGGGAGGGCAACTGAGACTGGAAGCAGAAACGCCGGTCGGGTCCGTGTGGACCCTTCCGGCGTTTCGCCTGGTGAGCCTGGCGGTAGCGGTGGGATTTGAACCCACGGAGGCTTGCACCTCACACGCTTTCGAGGCGTGCTCCTTCGGCCGCTCGGACACGCTACCGCCGGATACTTTACCGAAGCCCTCCCGCGACCTTCGCCGGGGGACGGCCACC
>DASYNF010000060.1:0-4337 GCA_036008685.1 Actinomadura sp.
ACCATCGGCTCCCAACGGGTGATCAGGGCGAAGACATCGGTTCCCATCCACGCTCCTCTAACATCTCGGCCCGCTCACAAAATCATCCACGAAGGCTGATCTTTCCTTGCGTGGTGAGACGTAGCGTGCGCACGACCGCCCCGGTGACGAGAGAGACCGAGATCAGCGCGGAAGCTGCGCCGTGGTGATCCGCGGGTCGATGTACTGGATGAAGTCCTCGACGATGTGCCGCTCGGATGGGGTGGTCTGGCCGCCGATCCGGTGCAGCGAGAAAGGGATCCCCTAGCTTTCAATGGACAGAGAAAAGAAGATCAATATCTCCTGCGCGGTTGTGGTGGCCCTCGTGATCGCAGGATTGACCGCGATCTTCATCTGGGGCTATGTCAGCCTGGAGCGAGAGCCGATCAAGGGCTGGCAGGAAGACCCTTATGTCCCTCACACGCCGCCAAAGGTCCACGTCAGCCCGTTCCCAACGCCCAGTACGCCCGGATGATCGTTCACCCTGTGACCAGCGAGATCAGGATCCTCCGGAAACTCGGGCATCACCTGCGAGAGTCCGAACGCTTCGACGAAGCCGTCACCGCCTACCGCCGGCTGCCGGAGCTCGACCACGAGGAGTGCGAGCTCCACGACCGGAGCGTGGTGCTGACCCTTCTGGTTACGTGCGCGTTCTGCCCGCCGGTGGAGGCCCGAGCCTTCGGCTCGGATGCCGACCCGCAAGAGTCCGCACCGTAGGGTGCTTGCTCTTCGAAGGGCCGTCTGTCACCGGTCGCCGGTGGGGGCGGGTGGCTCGGTCACCATCACCTGGGCCGGGCGCAGGAGCTGGTCACCGACCCGGTAGCCGGGGGCCAGGACCTTGCTGCATGTCGCGCGGTCGACCTCGGTGGAACGCGCGTGAGAGAGGGCCTCGTAGCGTGCGGGATCGAAAGGCTCGCCGGCTTCGCCGAAGGCCTCCAGGCCCAGCGCCGCGAGTTCGGTTTCCAGCGTCTGGGCGACCTGCTGGAAGCCGCCGTGGACCGCACCGAGCTCGCGGGCCCGGGCGACGGCGTCCAGGACGGGTAGCAGACCGCGGAGCACGTTCGCCACAGCGGCCTCGCCGACGGCCAAGCGGTCGCGGCGGACCCGCTTGCGGTAGTTGTCGTACTCGGCCTTGACCCGCTGCAGGTCCGCGGTGCACTCGGCGAGCCGCGCCTCGAGCTCTTCCATGCGTGACCGTGCGGAGGTCTCGTTCGATGTGGCCTTCGGCGGGGAAGCGGGCCTGTCGCGGGAGGGGGGCGGTGCCCCGGTCAGCAGGGCCGGGGTCTTGTCGTCCCGGATCCCGGCAGGGAGCGGTAGAAGGCCGTTTCGCGGTCGCCCGTTTCGCCGGAAATCAGACCGGGAGCTCATCCGGTGTCTCCTCGCGGCTTGTCCTCATCAACGATCTCCGCGTCCACGACCTCCTCCTCTTGCTCATCGGCGCCCTGCCGCGCGCCGGACGTTCCGGCGTCCGCGCCCGCGGCGCTGCTCTGTGTCCGCGCGTACATCGCCTGGCCCACCTTCTGGGCGGACATGGCCGTCTTCTCGGTGGCTTGGCGGATGGCCGTGACGTCGTCGCCCTCGAGCTTCTCCTTGAGGTCGGCGAGCGCGGCCTCCACCTCGGCTTTCACATCGCCCGGCACCTTGTCGGGGTTGTCGCGCAGCACCTTCTCGGTGGTGTAGACGAGTGTCTCGGCCTTGTTGCGGGTCTCTGCGGCCTCGCGCCTGCGGCGATCCTCCTCGGCGTGCTGCTCCGCGTCGCGCACCATCCGGTCGATGTCCTCCTTCGGTAGCGCGGAGCCACCGGTGATGGCGATCGACTGCTCCCGGCCGGTGCCGAGGTCCTTGGCCGAGACGTGCATGATGCCGTTGGCGTCGATGTCGAAGGTGACGTCGATCTGGGGGACGCCGCGCGGGGCGGGCGGCAGGCCGGTCAGGTCGAACATGCCGAGCTTCTTGTTGTACGCCGCGATATCGCGCTCGCCCTGGTAGACCTGGATGCTGACCGACGGCTGGTTGTCGTCGGCCGTGGTGAACACCTCCGAGCGCTTGGTCGGGATCGTGGTGTTGCGCTCGATGAGCCGGGTCATGATGCCGCCCTTGGTCTCGATGCCCAGCGACAGCGGGGTGACGTCGAGCAGCAGGACGTCCTTGACCTCGCCCTTGAGCACGCCGGCCTGCAACGCGGCGCCGACCGCGACCACCTCGTCCGGGTTGACGCCCTTGTGCGGTTCCTTGCCGCCGGCGAGCTCGCGGACCAGGTCGATCACGGCGGGCATCCGGGTGGCGCCGCCGACCAGGATGACGTGGTCGATGTCGGCGACCTTGATCCGGGCGTCCTTCACGGCCTGCTGGAACGGACCCTTGGTACGGTCCAGCAGATCATGGGTGAGCCGCTCGAACTGCGCGCGGGACAGCTTCTCGTCCATGTGCAGCGGGCCCTCGGCGGAGGCGGTGATGTAGGGAAGGTTCATCGTGGTCTCCGTGGCGGCCGACAGCTCGATCTTCGCCTTCTCGGCCGCCTCGCGCAGCCGCTGCACCGCCATCTTGTCCTTCGACAGATCCACTCCGTAGCCGTTCTTGAACCGCTCGACCAGATGGTCGACGACCCGCTGGTCCCAGTCGTCCCCGCCCAGGTGGGTGTCCCCGGCGGTGGCCTTCACCTCGACCACGCCCTCGCCGATGTCCAGCAGCGACACGTCGAACGTTCCACCGCCCAGGTCGAAGACCAGGATGCTCTGGTCGTTCTCCTTGTCCAGGCCGTAGGCCAGCGCCGCGGCCGTCGGCTCGTTGATGATCCGCAGAACCTTCAGGCCGGCGATCTCCCCCGCCTCCTTGGTCGCGGTGCGCTGCGCGTCGTCGAAGTAGGCGGGCACCGTGATGACGGCGTCGGTGACGTCCTCCCCGAGGTAGGCCTCGGCGTCACGCTTCAGCTTCTGCAGCACCCGGGCGGAGATCTCCTGCGCGGTGTACCGCTTACCGTCCACGCTCCCGGACTCCGGGAACCGCCAGGTCGTCTCGCCCATGTGACGCTTCACAGACCGCGCGGTCCGCTCCACGTTGGTCACCGCCTGGCGCTTGGCCACCTCGCCGACCAGCACCTCGCCGTTCTTCGCGAACGCCACCACCGATGGAGTCGTCCGCGATCCCTCCGTGTTGGTGATGACGGTCGGCTCGCCGCCTTCGAGGACGCAGACCACCGAGTTCGTCGTGCCCAAATCGATTCCGACCGCTCGTGCCATCTCAAAGCCCCCCTCAGTCCTCACTCCCGTGCACATCAGGGCGGGCCGGCCGGTGCCCGGCTTCGACGGGACCCCTCACCGCCACCCGGTCGTCCACCTGAACCACACCCGTACCCGGCCGCCGAGGCCGAACGCACCCTGCACCTCCCAGCCATCCGGGTACACCCGGACCGGTCCCACCCGCAGCAGCGCGTCGTCCAGCGATGCCATGAGATGGGACGGGTCCACGGTCCCGCCGAGCGGATCCCGGCGGCCGGTGTGGGCGGTCGGCGCGCCGGTGACCTTCACCCGGACGGGCCGGCCCCTCAGTGCGCCGGCACTCCTGCGGTCGCGCTCCGCGTCGTAGGCCGCGCGCCGCGCGGGGTCGTGAAGTACGGCATAGGCGTCGACCACCTCGGCGAACCGTTCCCCCGCTGTGGGCCGCTCCGGGTGGGAATCCGGATGCAAGGTACGTACCAGCCTGCGGTAGGCCGAGGTGATCTTCCTGGCGGACGCCGACGGCTCCACCCCGAGGATCTTGTAGAGATCCCGCCAGGGCCGCTCCGCGTCACGCCATGCCGACACCGCGCTCACCTCCTGCGGGTCCTTCATCGGCCGTATGCGCTGTGACCTGCAGAGACGTTCGAAAAGTCCTATAAGACCTGTATAAAATTCGCGTGAGCAAACGTCAAGATGCCCGGTATGGGCGAATGCGCGAATCACGCTGTGAGCGGTTACGTGGAGTCACGCGTTCTCGCACGGGCTCGGTAAGCGCGCATCTTGACCTTGCTGCCGCACCCGGCCATCGAGCACCACACACGCGCGCCGTTGCGGGATGTGTCGTAGAACGTGTAGTTGCACGCGTCCTCCGGGCAGGCCTTGAGCCTGCGCCAGGTCCAATCCCGCATCGCGTCGTAGACGATTCCGACGATCTCCCAGCCCGGCCGACGACATGATCTGCAGTACGGCACCGTGCGCGGTGAACGCCAGCCGTACCTCGGCATCTCGCACGAGGGCGTTGAGGACAGCAATGTCCGCGCCCCGAGGCTCGGTGCCGTTGTCGACCAGGCGCATGCGGCGAAGCACATCGCGCAGCTCGTG
>DASYNF010000061.1:0-30340 GCA_036008685.1 Actinomadura sp.
GGTCGTCCCCCGGACGACCGCGGGACCACGGCGGAGATGCGTCACAGCTCGGATACGACCGTGGCCAGGAGCGTGCCCATGCGGGCGGCCGCGGCCTGGCCGGCGGCGAGCACTTCCTCATGGTCCAGCGGCCGGTCGGACAGGCCCGCGGCGACGTTGGTCACCAGCGAGATGCCCAGCACCTCGGCGCCGCCCTCGCGCGCCGCGATCGTCT
Organism: Actinomadura sp.; assembly: GCA_036008685.1. Classification (GTDB taxonomy): domain Bacteria; phylum Actinomycetota; class Actinomycetes; order Streptosporangiales; family Streptosporangiaceae; genus Actinomadura_C. Next base: position 215 of record DASYNF010000061.1, read on the forward strand.
CCAGCACGGTCGACATGCCGACCAGGTCGGCGCCCATCGTGCGCAGCATCCTGATCTCGGCCGGGGTCTCGTAGGAGGGCCCGCGCAGCGCGGCATAGACGCCCTCGGACAGGCCGGGGTCGATCTCGCGGGCGAGCGCGCGGAGCCGGCCCGAGTAGGCCTCGGTGAGGTCGACGAACCGTGCGCCGGTGAGCGGGTTGGCCCCGGTGAGGTTGAGGTGGTCACTGATCAGAACCGGCGTGCCGACGGGCTGCCGTTCCGGCTGGAGCCCCCCGGCCGCGTTGGTCAGAACGACCGTCTTGACCCCGGCGGCGAGCGCGGTACGGATCCCGTGCACGACCGGATCGACGCCGTGGCCCTCGTACAGGTGCGTGCGGCCGAGGAAGACCAGGGCCCGCCTGCCACCGACCTCGACCACTCTGATCCGCCCGGCGTGTCCCTCGACGGCCGGCGGCGCGAAGCCGGGCAGTTCCGTCACGGGGAACTCGGCGATGGGCTCCCCCAGCGCGTCGGCGGCGGGCACCCATCCCGAGCCCATGACCAGGGCCACGTCGAAGGAGCCGGAGGTGCGGGACCGCAGCTCGCCGGCGGCCGTCCGCGCGAGATCAAAGGCGTCGTTGCTCACGCCCCGACACTACCGGTGGGTCACTGGCCCAATGCCTTGCAGGGCCGGGTTCGCAGGCGCTTGACGTAGTCGTCCGGCGCCCCGGCCCGCTCGGCCGCGTCGGCGAGGATCCCCAGATAGCGGGCGGAGGGCAGGCCGCCCTCGTAGTCGTCGAGCACGTAGAGCCAGCACAGAACGTCACCGTCGAGCGTGGCCACCCGTACCCGGGTCTTGCGGTAGACGCCGAGGGCCGCGCCCTCCCAGCCGTCGAGATCACGCTCGTCCCATTCGGGCACGTCGTAGAGCACGACGAAGACCTGCTCGAAGGGGTCCTCGACCACCGTCGCCAACGCCCCGTCCCAGCCGACGTCCTGACCGCCGAAGGTCAGCCGCCAGTCCTGGAGCCATCCGGTGCCGCGCAGGGGCGAATGCGGAGCCCGCCGAGCCATCTGCTCCGGGTCCATGTTGGAGGCGTATGCCGCGTACAAGGCCACGATCGGTAGCGTACGGCTTTCGCGGGCCCGCCGCTCGCACCTCCTACCGGGGCACCGCCCGCTGTGCGGGACAATGGACGGGTGACCCGCATCGTGATCATCGGAGGAGGCCCCGGCGGCTACGAGGCCGCGCTTGTCGCCGCACAGCTCGGCGCCGACGTGACCGTCGTGGAGCGGGAGGGGCCGGGAGGCGCCTGCGTGCTCTCCGACTGCGTCCCGTCCAAGACGCTCATCGCCACCTCGACCCGCATGGCCGTCATGTCCGAGTCCGCCTCGCTGGGGCTCCGCTTCTCCGGCGGTCTCGACGGCGAGGTCGGCGGGCTCGGAGTGGACCTTCAGCTGACGAACAAGCGGGTGAAGGAGCTGGCGCGCGCGCAGTCCTACGACATCGCGGAGCGTCTCTGCTACGAGGACGTGCGGATCGTGCGCGGGGAGGCCAGGTTCGTCGACCCGCAGATCATCGCGGTCGGCGACGAGCGCCTGCGGGCGGACGTGGTCCTCGTGGCCACCGGTGCGACGCCGCGCGTGCTGCCGGGCGCCGAACCCGACGGTGAGCGGATCCTCAGCTGGCGTCAGTTGTACGACCTCGAGGAGCTGCCCGAAGAGCTCATCGTGGTCGGCTCCGGGGTGACCGGGGCCGAGTTCGCGTCGGCCTACCAGGCGCTCGGGTCCCGGGTGACTCTCGTCTCATCCCGCGACCGGATCCTGCCGACCGAGGACGCCGACGCGGCCACCGTGCTCGAGGAGGTCTTCCAGCGGCGCGGGATGAACGTGCTGTCACGCTCCCGGGCCGCCGGCGTCGAACGCTCCGGCGACGGCGTCGTCGTGACCCTGGAGGACGGCCGCAAGGTCAAGGGGTCGCACTGCCTGATGACGGTCGGCATGGTGCCCAACACCCATGGCATCGGGCTCGAGGAGGTCGGCGTACAGCTCGACAGGCGCGGCTTCATCAAGGTCGACAAGGTGTCCAGGACCCACGCGTCCCACATCTACGCGTCCGGTGACTGCACGGGCGTCCTCATGCTCGCCTCCGTCGCGGCCATGCAGGGACGCATCGCCATGTGGCACGCGCTCGGCGAGGCGGTGCAGCCCCTCAAGCTCGGCTGGGTGGCCGGCAACATCTTCACCGATCCGGAGGTCGCGACCGTCGGCGTGTCGCAGAAGATGATCGACTCCGGCGAGGTCGACGCCCGTACGGTCATGCTCCCCCTCAGTACCAACGCCCGGGCCAAGATGCAGGGGTTCGAGGACGGCTTCGTGAAGCTGTTCTGCCGGCCCGCGACCGGCATCGTGCTCGGCGGTGTCATCGTGGCCCCCCGCGCCAGCGAGCTGATCCTCGGGCTCTCGGTGGCGGTGCAGCAGCATCTCACCGTCGATCAGGTGGCTCACACCTTCACGGTCTATCCGTCGCTGTCCGGCAGCATCACCGAGGCCTGCCGCCGGCTGATGCAGGAATCCGCCTACTAAAGATCGGCGATCAGGCCCGGCGGCACGACCGGGCGCATTCCGAGCGGTGCCCCTGACACCGGCGACGGCTCCCAGCGGCGACGGGACCACCGACCCGGTGAACCGCACCGGTCAGAGCACTGGCTGTTCCGCCATGGCGCTCGCCGCGCTAGGTGAGCCCGGCGAGCAGGCCGAGGACCACGAGCGCGGCACCGGGCACTGCGACGGCCGCCACGGCCGGGACCGCCCAGATCACCGACGGCCGATCCGCGGCCCTGTCACCGAGGCTCTCCGCCCCGGGACGGCCGCGGGCGGCGAGCTCGGTGAGCTGCTCGGCCACGAAGTCCGCGGGCGTGCGGCCCGCCACGTGCTCGGCGATGGTCTCGGGCACCTCCCGCGGGGACCGCTTCTGCGCCCGGGCCAGCGCGCGGGGAGACGTCTGCATCACCCAGGCGTTGAACGATCGGGACTCTCCCGCCTCGGCGGCCCCCTCGGCGGCCCCCTCGGCGACACAGTGAAAGCGCAGGGTCTCGGCGGCCTCGATCCGCCGCAGCGCCGGCCAGGGGATCCGTACGTCCCGGAGCGGGTTGTGCAGCCGTACCCCCGCCTCGTCCGCGACGATGCGGGGACGCAGGCCCAGCACATAGGCGAGACCGCAGCCGAACAGCAGCACCGCGGCCGCGATCAGTGCCGCGAGGTCATCGCCCCGCACGGCCAGATCGAGGAGGTTGGCGGCGGCGAACACCAGCCACACCCACCCGGCGATCCGCGCCCCGGTGGACCGGAAGACCCTGCCTTCGCCGCGATCGGCCGGTCCGGCCGGGGCCCGCTCGGCCGTGCTCATCCGACCGGCCGATCTCCGCGCCACTTCAGCTGCGCGAAGCCGGGCTTGATGACGCCGTTGATGAGCTCCAGGCGCTCGTCGAAGCCGATGAACGCGGACTTCATGGCGTTGATCGTGAACCACTGCAGGTCGTCCCAGCCGTAGCCGAAGGCGCCGGTCAGTTTGGCGAACTCCTCCGAGAGGGTGGTGCCGCTCATGAGCCGGTTGTCGGTGTTGACCGTCACCCGGAAGTACAGGCTGCGCAGGAGCCCGATCGGATGCTCGGCGATCGACTTGGCCGCGCCGGTCTGGATGTTGGAGGTGGGGCACATCTCCAGCGGGATCCGCTTGTCGCGGACATAGGCCGCCAGCCGGCCGAGCCGGGGGGTCTCGCTGTCCGGCTCGGTGATGTCGTCCACGATCCGCACGCCGTGACCGAGACGGTCGGCACCGCACCACTGGATGGCCTGCCAGATCGACGGCAGCCCGAAGGCCTCGCCGGCGTGGATCGTGAAGTGGGAGTTCTCCCGCTGCAGGTATTCGAACGCGTCCAGGTGACGGGTGGGCGGATAGCCGGCCTCCGCGCCCGCGATGTCGAAGCCGACGACTCCGGCGTCCCGGTAGCGGACGGCGAGCTCGGCGATCTCGCGGCTGCGGGCCTGGTGACGCATCGCCGTGAGCAGGGTGCCGACCCGGATGCCGTGCCGGCGGCCGCCCTCCTCGAAGCCCTCGAGCACGGCCTCGACGACCTGCTCGAGCGTGAGCCCGCCCCGGAGGTGCTGCTCGGGGGCATAGCGCACCTCCGCGTAGACGACGCCGTCCGCGGCCAGATCCTCGGCGCACTCCGTGGCCACCCGCTTGAGCGCCTCGGCCGACTGCATCACGCTCACCGTGTGCGTGAACGTCTCGAGGTAGCGCTCCAGCGACCCGGAGTCGGACGCCTCGGCGAACCAGGTCCGCAGGGTCCCGGGGTCGGTGGACGGCAGATCGCCGTATCCGTCCTCACGGGCCAGGTCGACGATGGTCTCGGGCCGCAGGCCCCCGTCGAGGTGATCGTGGAGCAGCACCTTCGGTGCTCGCCGGATGTCGTCCAGGGTCGGCTGAATGGTCACGGACCGAACGTTACCCTCTGCGCCGCACTGCCACCTCACCCGTCCCGGCGTGCGCTCAGGTCTCTCAGCCGATCCGGTCGATGATCAGCGGCGGCAGGTCCGGCGCGCCGTCGTCCGTACCGATCTCCACGGCACCGTCCAGAGCCTCGAGCGCGCGGTCGAAGCGGCCCGCGTCATCGGCGTGCAGGGTCAGCAGCCGCTGCCCTGCCGTCACCCGGTCCCCGGGCTTGGCGTGACAGACGATCCCGGCCCCGGCCGACACCGGATCCTCCTTGCGGGCCCGTCCGGCGCCGAGCCGCCAGGCCGCCAGGCCCACGCCGTAGGCGTCGAGCCGGGACAGCACTCCGGTGGCGGAGGCGGTGACCTCGTGACTCTCCGCGGCCACAGGGAGTTTCGCGTCCGGATCCCCGCCCTGGGCCGAGATCATCCGGCGCCAGACGTCCATGGCCGAGCCGTCGCGCAGCGCGTCGGCCGGGTCCTTGCCGCCCTCCATGCCCGCGGCGGCCAGCATCTCCCGGGCCAGCGTCACGGTGAGTTCGACGACGTCCTCGGGGCCACCACCGCCGAGCACCTCCACCGACTCGGCCACCTCGACGGCATTGCCCACCGCCCGGCCGAGCGGCCGGTCCATCGCCGTGAGCAGCGCGACCGTACGGACGCTGTGGTCGGCACCGATGGCCACCATGGTCTCGGCGAGCTCACGGGCGTCGTCGACCGTCTTCATGAAGGCGCCCGAGCCGACCTTGACGTCGAGCACCAACGCCCCGGTGCCCTCAGCGATCTTCTTGGACATGATCGAGGAGGCGATGAGCGGGATCGACTCGACCGTGCCGGTGACGTCGCGCAGCGCGTAGAGCTTGCGGTCGGCGGGAGCGAGCCCGGTCCCCGCCGCGCAGACCACGGCACCGGTGCTCCGCAGCACCTCCAGCATCTCCTCGGTGGAGAGCGCGGCACGCCAGCCCGGGATCGACTCCAGCTTGTCGAGCGTGCCGCCGGTGTGGCCGAGCCCGCGCCCGGACAGCTGCGGCACGGCGGCACCGCACGCCGCGACCGTCGGCGCGAGCGGCAACGTGATCTTGTCTCCGACCCCGCCGGTGGAGTGCTTGTCGGTCGTTGGCCGGCCGAGCCCGGACCAGTCCATCCGCTCGCCGGAGCGGATCATCGCCTCGGTCCACGCCGCGATCTCGGGCCGGGTCATGCCGTTGAGCAGGATCGCCATGGCCAGCGCGGACATCTGCTCGTCCGCCACGACGCCGCGCGTGTAGGCGTCCACGACCCAGTCGATCTGTTCTCGGGACAGCCGGCCGCCGCCCCGCTTGGTGACGATGACGTCGATGACGTCCATCAGCGGTCCTTCCACCGGTCGAGGTCGTCGGGGCCGAAGGCGTCCGGGAGCACCTGCGACATCGGCTGGATCCCCTGGAGGGTCTCCACCAGCAGATCCGGCCCGCCATGCTCCCACAGCAGTTGCCGGCACCGGCCACAGGGCATCACCGGCGTCCCGTCGCCCTTCACGACCGACAGGGCCACAAGGCGCGGCCGGCCGGCCGCGGCGGACGGCTTCGCGGCGCCGTGCAGGTCCGAGACCAGGCTGCACTCGGCGCACAGTCCCACGCCGTACGAGGCGTTCTCGATGTTGCAGCCGGTGACGACCCGGCCGTCGTCGACCAGCGCCGCCGCCCCGACCGGGAAGTGGGAGTACGGCGCGTACGCCCTCCCCATCGCGGCCCGGGCGGCCGCCCGCAGCGCGTCCCAGTCGATCTCGCTCATGCTTCTCCCCCTGTGTGGCACTTCATCGGGCTTCGCCGCGGCGGTAGACCAGGCCGTCGGCGGCCGGCATCCGCAGCCGCTGGCTCGCCATGGACAGGACCAGCAACGTGGTCAGGTGCGGTGTGAAGTAGACCAGCTCGCCCGGCACGACGTCACTGCGCCAGAACCACACGCCGAGTCCCGCCGCGGCGGCCACCGAGATCCCGGCGGCCAGGTAGCGGCTCCGGACGGTGCGACGCTCGGCCGCGCCCACCACCGCGTGGCCGGCCAGCTCGCGCCGCAGCCCGTCGCCCCGCCGCCACTGCCAGATCGCGACGCCGGCCAGCAGCACGGCCACGAACAGCAGGAGCGCGTGCATGGACTCCCCGCCGCTGCGCAGGTTCATCGCGTCGGTGTAGCCGAACAGCAGCGCACCCGCGGCCAGCCCCCCGGGACGCCAGTTGCCGAAGATCATCGCCGCGAGGCCGATGTAGCCGCGGCCGCCGGTCTGGCCGTCCTGGTAGACCGTGGACGTCACGACGATGAAGGCCCCGGCGAGCCCGGCGCACGCTCCGGAGATCATCACGGCCGCGTACTTCATCCGGTAGACCCGCACGCCCAGGGACTCGGCCGCGTACGGATCCTCACCGCAGGAGCGGATCCGCAGCCCGAAGGCCGTCCGCCACAGCACGAAGTAGGTGACCGGGATCAGCAGGATCACCAGCAGGGTGAGCAGGGACATCCCCGCGGTCAGGCCGCGCAGGATGCCGGCCAGGTCGGAGACCAGGACCCAGTGCCGTCGCTCCAGCGCGCCCAGGGCGTCCGGGCTCTGCCAGCCGAAGACCTTGCCGCCGGCGAGGACGGGAAGGTCGAAGCTGGTGATCGGGTCGATCGGGGGCGACTGCCGTTCCCCGCCGCCGAGGGCCTTGGCGGCCCCGGTGTTGAAGATCAGGCCCGCGAGGAACTGGGTCAGGCCGAGCCCGAGGATGTTGATGGCCACACCGGAGACGATGTGGTCCACGCCGAACGTCACCGTGGCGAGGGCGTGGACCAGTCCCCCGAGCGCGCCGCCCAGGATGCCGACGGCCACTCCGGCCCAGGGCCCCCACTGGTAGCCGGCCCAGGCTCCGGACCAGGTCCCGAGGATCATCATGCCCTCGAGCCCGATGTTGACCACGCCCGCGCGCTCGGCCCACAGCCCGCCCAGCGCGGCCAGGCCGATGGGGATCGCGAGCCGCAGCGTGGCGCTCACGGTGCCGCTGGAGGTGATGTCGTTGGCGCCGGTCAGCAACCGCACCACGGACAGCAGGACCAGCAGCCCCGCGACCGGCAGCAGGACCCGGCGCAGGCCGTCCCGGCCCTTGGCCGTGGCCCGAGCCGTCTTCTCCGCCGTTGTCGTGGTCATGCGCTCTCCCCAGCGAGGGCGTGTCCGGCGGCGAGTTCGGCGGCGACGGCACGCTGTTGCAACCGGATCTCGAATCGCCGCACGAGTTCGTACACGATGACGACGGTCAGCACGACGACCCCCTGCATCACCAGGACGATCTCCTTGGGAGTGTCGTTGAGCTGCAGGACGTCCGAGGACTGATCGAGGAAGGAGAACAGCAGCGCGGCGAGCGCGATGCCGAACGGATGGTTGCGGCCGAGCAGCGCGATGGTGATCCCTGTGAACCCGAGGCCCGCCGGGAAGTTCAGCGAGTACTCGTACGAGGCGCCGAGCAGTTCCGGCATGCCGACGAGCCCGGCGACCACCCCGGACAGCGCCATCGTGGTCACGATCATGCGCTTGCTGTCGACGCCGCTGGCCTGGGCCGCCGTGGACGACAGTCCGGAGACCCGCAGGTCGAAACCGAACCGCGTGCGGTTGAGGACGACGTGGAAGACGATGCCGACCGCGATGGCGAGCAGCAGCAGGCCGTACAGCCGCCCCGGCAGGTCGATGCCCAGCGAGGACAGCGGGCCGTTCAGGCTGCCGATCCGCCCGGACCCGGAGAGCTGCGGGGTGGCGACGTTGTTGCTGCCGGGCCGCACGTCGGCGAGCCGCTTGGGGTTGAGCAGATAGGCGATCAACCCGGTCGCGATGGCGTTGAGCATGATGGTCGAGATGACCTCGCTCACGCCACGGGTGACCTTGAGGACTCCGGCGATCCCGGCCCAGAGCCCACCGACCAGCATCGCGGCGACGATCACCAGCAGCTGGCCGAACGGGGCCGGGAGCGTGACCGCGCCGCCCAGGACGGCGGAGAGCATCGCCGCCATCCGGTACTGCCCGTCGACGCCGATGTTGAACAGCGCCATCCGGAAGCCGATCGCGACGGCGATGGCCGACAGGTAGTAGCCGGTCGCACGGTTCAGGATCGCCACGAGCGACGAGTCGGTCGTGCCATAGTCGATCATGCTCGTGAGCGCGTTGAACGGGTCCACGCCGGTCAGCCGCATCAGCACCAGGGCGATCACCAGGGCGATCACCAGGGCCAGCGCGGGCGCGCCGATCCGCAACGCCAGGCGCTGTGGTCCGAGCCCGCGCAGGATGGCCACCCACGCCGGTGGGCCGTCCGCCCGGCCCGGCTCGGGGTTCTTCGGCTCCGGGTTCTTCGGCTCCGGGTTCTTCGGCTCGGTCATGGCGTGCGCTCCGCCCCGGTCATCGCCGAGCCGAGCTCTTCCGGCGTGACCGTGCCGGGGTCGACCTGGGCGACGAACCGGCCGCGGAAGATGACGTGCAGCGTGTCGGACATTCCGATGAGTTCCTCGAGATCGGCACTGATCAGGAGTACGGCCAGCCCGGCGGCGCGGGCCTGGCGGAGGTACTCCCAGATGGCGGCCTGGGCGCCGACGTCGATGCCCCGGGTCGGGTGGGCGGCGATCAGCAGCTTGGGCTCTCCGGACATCTCCCGGCCGACGATCAGCTTCTGCTGGTTGCCACCGGACAGGGCCGCGGCCGGCACCTCGATCCCGGGCGTGCGGATGTCGTAGTCGCGGACGATGCGGGTCGTGTCGGCACGGGCGCTCCTGCGGTCGATCCACGCCCCGCCCTTGTCCACGCCACCGAGGCCGTCCGCACGGCCGCGGCGCAGCACGCCCCTGGAGTTGGGCCGCCGGGTCTGGTGACCGAGGATCCGGTTCTCCCAGAGCGCGCCCTCGAGGACGAGCCCGTGCCGGTGCCGGTCCTCGGGGATATAGGCCACACCGGCCTCGCGGCGACGCCGCGTCGGCCAGTGGGTCATGTTCTGGTCGTCATAGCCGATCCGGCCGACGTCCACGGGCCGCAGGCCCATGATCGCCTCGATCAGCTCGCTCTGTCCGTTGCCCTCGACCCCGGCGATGCCGACGATCTCACCGCGGCGGATCACGAAGGACACGTCGTCGATGACACTGCGGTCCGCGGCTCCGCGCAGGGTGAGCCCCTCGATCTCGAGCTGCACCTGGTCGGTGACGGTCGAGTCGCGCAGTTCCGGTGTGGGCAGTTCGGATCCGACCATCAGCTCGGCGAGCCGCCGGGAGGTCACGGTCCGCGGATCCAGCCGGCTCGCGACGGTGGTGCCACGGCGGATGACCGAGATGGAGTCCGCGACGTCGAGCACCTCGTCGAGCTTGTGCGAGATGAACAGGACCGTGAGTCCCTCGGCCTTCAGCTCTCGCAGGTTGGCGAACAGCTCGTCGACCTCCTGCGGCACGAGCACCGCGGTCGGCTCGTCGAGGATGAGGATGCGGGCGCCGCGGTAGAGGACCTTCAGGATCTCGACCCGCTGCCGATCTCCGACGCCGAGCGTCTCGACCAGCACGCCGGGATCGACGCGCAGGCCGTAGGACCGGGCCATCTCCTCGATCCTCCGCCGCGCCGCGGCGAAGTCGATGCGGCCGCGGCGGCGCGGCTCCGCGCCGAGGATGACGTTCTCCAGGACGGTGAGGTTGTCGGCCAGCTTGAAGTGCTGGTGCACCATCCCGATGCCGCGCTCGATCGCGTCGGCGGGTGACCGGAAGCTGACCTGGTCGCCATCGACCTCGATGGTCCCCTCGTCCGGCCGCTGCATGCCGTAAAGGATCTTCATCAGGGTGGATTTGCCGGCGCCGTTCTCACCACAGAGGGCGTGCACCTCACCCCGCGCGATGGTGAGATCGATGTCCCGGTTGGCCACGACCCCCGGAAACCGCTTGGTGATCGACGTCAGCCGTACGGCGGGTACGTCGTCGGACACGTGCACCTCCTCCCTGAGCGGCGCGGCCCGGGCTCGGCCGGCCCCGCCTCCAAGATTTTTTGCCATCAGCGGCACCGCGCATCATCCGAACATGCGCGGCAGTGCTCAGGGCAAACGGATCCAAGGAAACCCGCTGTGCCTCCGCCCGGGATCCCGGGCGGAGGCACAGCCACGATATGTACGCCTACGACGTGGTCGGCACCGTGGTCTTGCCGTCCACGATGTCCTTCTTGAAGCCCTCGAGCTTGGCCTTGACGTCCTCGACCTTGCCGCCGGACAGGGAATAGCCGACGCCGTCGTTCGACAGGTCGTACTTCTTCGTGCCGCCCTTGAAGGTGTTGTCGGACACGGCCTTGACGAAGTCGAACACCGCCAGGTCGACCCGCTTCACCATCGAGGTGAGGAGGTAGTCCCTGGAGTCGGCCAGCGCCGGCAGGTTGTACTGGTCGGAGTCGACGCCGATGGCCCACTTCTTCGCCGTGGCGGTCGTCTTGATCACGCCGATGCCGGCACCGCCGGCGGCGTGGTAGATGACGTCCGCACCGGAGTCGAGCTGGCCCTTGGCGGCCTCGTTGCCGAGCGCCGGGTTCTTGAAGCCGTCGAAGTTCGGCGGCTGGGTGAGGTATTTCGCCGGCAGGACCTTGACGCCGGGCTTGGCGGCCTTGGCACCCGCCGCATAACCGGCGTAGAACTTCTGGATCAGCGGGACGTTGACGCCGCCGATGAAGCCGACCGTGCCGGTCTTGGACTTGAGCGCGGCGGCGGCGCCGACCAGGAACGAGCCCTGCTCCTCGGCGAAGCACGCGCCCTCGACGTTGGCGCCCTCGACCTTGCACTGGTCGGCGTCCACGGACAGGAACCTGACGTTGGGGAAGTCCTTGGCGACCTTGATGAGCGAGGTGGTGTAGGCGAAGCCCACGCCGATCACCGGGTTGTAGCCCTTGGACGCCAGCAGCCTCAGCCGGGCCTCCTTGTCGGCGTCCGGCTCGTCGGGCTTGGCCGAGATCTCCTCGGTCCTGATGTTCAGCTCCGACTTGACCTTGTCGAGGCCCGCGGCGGCGGCGTCGTTGAACGACTGGTCACCGCGGCCGCCGATGTCGAAGGCCAGGCCGACCTTGAGGGTCTTCTTCCCGTCACCGCTCCCGCTGCTGTCGGTGGTCTTCTTCCCACCACATGCGGCGGCGCTCAGCGTGACCGCCGCGCCGGTCAGCGTTACGACGGCCATCTTCAGTGCACGACGCAAGGCAGCTCCTCCCAGTTCCCACCCCGATGAAACGTGCCAATCAGCACGAAATCGATCGGACACTACCGGGTCACCCAAACCGGGCCCAACTGCCGTGCGGTTTCGCAACTCGTCCGTTACCAAGGCGAAAGCGCATCGTCAGTGGTCACAGCCTTGCGGACAGGGTCTCAGGCCAGCGCGGCACCTTCTACGGCCTCGGTGCCGGTCGGCCGCTGCCCCTCCCAGAGAGCCGTCAGCGCGGTGGCGGCCATCACCCGCACGCCGACGCCGATGGCCCGCTCGTCGATGTCGAAGTCCCCGCGGTGCAGGTCGTAGTCGACCGTGGAGCCGGGAGTCCGCACGCCGAGCCGGCCGAGCGCTCCCGGAATGGACTCGAGATACCACCCGAAGTCCTCGCCGCCGAGGCTCTGCGGGGTCGGCACCACGCCGTCCTCCCCCAGCACCTGCCCGGCCGCGTCACGGAACATCTGCACGCTCGCCGCCTCGTTGACCGTGGGCGGCACGCCGCGCACGTAGTCCAGCGACGCCTCGACGTCGTAGGCCGCGGCGACCGACCGCAGCAGGGCCCTCATCATCTCGGGCGCGCGGTGCCACGCCTCGTCGTCCAGGCACCGCACGGTGCCCTCGGCGATGCCGTCGTCGGGGATGGCGTTGGCCACCGAACCCGCGGAGATGCGGCCCCACACCAGGCTCAGGCTCGAGCGCGGGTCCACCCGGCGGGACAGCGCGGACGGGAGTTCGGTCACGATCTTGGCAAGGGCGTAGACCAGGTCGGCGGTGAGGTGCGGCCGGGCGGTGTGCCCGCCGGGACCGGTGACCTTGACGTAGACCTTGTCGCAGGCGGCGGTGATCGGCCCGACCCTGAGACCGAGCTGGCCGACCTCGGCCCGCGGATCGCAGTGCAGCGCGAAGACCCGGTCCACACCGGCGATGCCGCCGGCCGCCATGACGTCGAGTGCCCCGCCCGGCTTCTCCTCGGCCGGCTGGAAGATCAGCCGGACCCGGCCCGGCAGCAGCCCCGCGGCGGCCTGCTGGGCCAGGAACCGTCCGGCCCCGACCAGCATGGTGGTGTGCACGTCATGACCGCAGGCGTGCGCCACGCCCGGAACCGTGGAGCGATAGGCCACGTCCTTCTCGTCCGTCAGCGACAGCGCGTCGATGTCCGCGCGGAGTCCGACCATGGGCCCCTCCGCGGGGCCGATGTCGCACAGCAGGCCGGTGCCCTTCGGCAGCACGACCGGCCGGAGCCCGGCGGCGGTCAGCTGCCCGAAGATCCGCTGCGTGGTGCGATGCTCGGCGTATCCGAGCTCGGGATGCATGTGCAGATCACGGCGGAAGGCGATGAGCCCGTCCCCGTTCTGGGCGAGGAAGGCGTCGAGCTGCATCTGCAGCCGCCGCGCGTCCCCGTTCACACCGGTGTCGAACGCGGGAATCACCCCGTGTCCCGACCGCGTCATGTGGGCCCCCTCCGGCATGACGGCGCCTGACGGCGCCTCTTCTGGTTCGTCTCCCTCCGCCGGCGGCTGTGGGGTCTCACATCCCGCCATGGGCCACCTCCCGCGGGGTGACGAATCTGTCCTCGGAAAACTCTGTGATGGCACCGTCCACGACCGTCTCCAAGGTGCCGCCCTCGGCGCGGATCGCGCGCTGCCGTTCGTACGGCGCCCCGTGCTCCAGCACCTCGCCGGCGACCTTCAGCTCCTCCGCGCACCCCAGCCGGTCGGCCACGGGCTCCAGTTCGCGGATCAGTTCGTACAGGTCGTCTCGCAACGGTGTCGTACTGCCGGTGTCATCGGTGATGACGGTGGCGTCGAGTCCATATCGGGTCGCGCGCCATTTGTTGTCGCGCACGACCCACGCGGGTGGACGAGGGAGAGTGTATCCCCGGTCCAGTTGCTGGTCGAAGAGCGTGACCAAACTCTGGCACAGCGCGGCGGCCATCCCGACCTCGCGCAACGTGGGAATGCCATCGAACATCCGTATCTCTACCGTCCCGAAATCCGGGTGCGGCCGGATGTCCCACCAGACCTCTTTGATGCTGCGGATCGTCCCGGCCCGCAGCAGGGTGTCCATGTAGTCCTCGAACTCCGTCCAGTCGGCGAGCAGGTGCGGCGGGCCCGCGGTCGGCAGCGAGCCGAAGACGATCGCCCGGCTCGACGCCAGCCCGGTGTCGTGGCCGTTCCAGAACGGGCTCGAGGCGGTCAGCGCGAGGAAGTGCGGGAGATAGGCCGACAGCGCGTTGACGATGGGGATCGCCTTGTCGACGTTGCGGACGCCCACATGGACGTGGACGCCGAAGGTCTGGATCCGGCGCGCCAGCCACTGCATCTGCTCGACCAGCTCGTTGTAACGCTGGATCGGCGCCATCACGGCGTCACGCCAGTCGCTGATCGGGTGCGTCCCCGTGCACGCGAGCGCGGTGCCGCGGGCCTGCGTGACCGCCCGCAGCTGCGCGACCGTCGCGGCGAGGTCGGCCTTGGCCTCGCCGACGGTATGGCAGATGCCCGTGACGATCTCGACCGTGGACTCCATGAGCTCGTGCCGGATCTTGGGGATGGCACCGCCCTCGCCGAGCCCGGGCAACGCGTCCAGCACCTCGCGTGCGTCCTGCCGAAGGCGCTTGGACTCGGCGTCGATCAGCTGAAGCTCCCACTCGACGCCGAGCGTCGCTCCGCGGGACGCGTTGAAATCAATGGCCACGGCCAACCTCCATCTGCAATCTTTGCAGGTCGATGCGTGACACGTGGCGCTATTGGACCAGCGCGTTCCGAAGGCCGATCGGCGCGGGCGGCTGCAACCCTGGTCAAGACGGGATCAGTCCGCTGATGCCGCCCGCGCCGGATCAGTAGGCGTCCGGCGGGACGTAGACGCCCCAGACGTCGCGGAGGGCGTTGCAGACCTCCCCGACGGTGGCGCGGGCCTTCAGCGCCTCCTTCAGGGGATAGAGCAGATTGTTCCCCGGGGCGCCGTCGGCCCCCTCCTTCTCCGCGACGCGGCGCAGCTCGTCCAGGTGCCGCGCGACCTCCTCGCCCGAGCGGGCCGCGCGCAGATCCGCCAGCCGGCCGGCCTGCGCGGCCTCGATCGAGGGGTCGACCCGCAGGGGCTCGTAGGGCTCCGGCTCATCGGTCTTGAACCGGTTGACCCCGATGACCGTCCGTTCGCCCGAGTCGATCTCCTTGGCGATCTCGTAGGCGGACTGCTCGATCTCGGACTTCTGGAAGCCCTGTTCGATGGCGGCCACCGCCCCGCCGAGGTCCTCCACCCGGCCGATGAGCGCCCGGGTCGCGTCTTCGAGCTCCGAGGTCAGCGACTCGACCGCGTAGGACCCCGCGAACGGGTCCACGATGGCGGTCAGGTCCGACTCGTGCGCGATGACCTGCTGGGTCCGCAGCGCCAGCCGGGCGGCCTTCTCCGTCGGCAGCGCGATGGCCTCGTCGAAGGAGTTGGTGTGCAGGGACTGGGTCCCTCCGAGCACCGCGGCCAGCGCCTGGATGGCGACGCGGACCATGTTGACCTCGGGCTGCTGGGCGGTGAGCTGCACGCCGGCCGTCTGGGTGTGGAAGCGCAGCATCTGCGACTTGGGGTTCTTGGCGCCGAACTCGTCCCGCATGATCGAGGCCCAGATCCGCCGCGCCGCGCGGAACTTCGCGACCTCCTCCAGCAGGGTCGTGCGGGCCACGAAGAAGAACGACAGCCGGGGCGCGAAGGAGTCCACGTCCAGGCCGGAGGCGACGGCCGTCCGCACGTACTCGAGGGCGTTGGCCAGCGTGAACGCGATCTCCTGTACGGGCGTGGCGCCCGCCTCGGCCATGTGGTAGCCGGAGATCGAGATCGTGTTCCACCGCGGGATCTCGTCCTGGCAGTAGGAGAACGTGTCGGCGATCAGCCGCAGTGACGGCTTGGGCGGGAAGATGTAGGTGCCCCGCGCGATGTACTCCTTGAGGATGTCGTTCTGGATCGTCCCGGTCAGCTCGGACCCGGGGACACCCTGCTCCTCGGCGACCAGCTGGTAGAGGAGCAGGAGGATCGAGGCGGGCGCGTTGATGGTCATCGAGGTCGAGACCTTGCCGAGCGGGATGCCGTCGAACAGCGCCTTCATGTCCTCGATCGAGTCGATCGCCACGCCGACCTTGCCGACCTCGCCGTGCGCGAGTGCCGAGTCGGAGTCGTGGCCCATCTGCGTCGGCAGGTCGAAGGCGACCGACAGCCCCGTGGTGCCCGCCTCGATCAGCTGGTGATAGCGCCGGTTCGACTCCGCGGCGCTCGCGAAGCCGGCGTACTGCCGCATCGTCCACGGCCGGGCGGTGTACATCGTCGGGTAGACGCCGCGGGTGAAGGGGAACTCCCCGGGCTCACCGAGCCGGGCCGCAGGGTCGAAGCCCTCCAGCGCCGAAGGGCCGTAGACAGGCTCGATGGGCAGGCCCGATTCCGATTCACGCGTCATAACGGCGATCGTACGACCCTCGTGTCGATGCGCCGACGGTGACACTGCTCACGTGCCGCCGAGCATCTGAACACAAGTCGCGAAATAATCCTTTTCAGTTATCGCAGCGTGAGATTACGTGATCCGGTGTATCTCATCTCTGAACATCATTCCTCTAGTGTTCGTGGAGCCATGGGAACCGTGCGCCAGGCCATCGCCCTGATCACCGTGCAGCTGATCATGTCCCTCACCATCTGCCCCGCCGCAGGGGCGGCCACCGGCCCCCCCGCGGGTGAACCGGTGGGAGCCGCCCGGCTGCGCGGCCGGGGTGTGATGGCCAACGACGCCCCGGGAGTGAAGGCGCCGCCCAAGATCGACGCGTCGTCCTACCTCATCGCGGACGGGGACACCGGCGAGGTGCTCGCCGCCAAGGACCCGCACGGCCATTACCTGCCGGCGAGCGCGCTCAAGACCCTCACCTCCGTGGCGCTCATCCCGAAGCTCGACCGCAACTCGCTGGTGCGGCCGACCGAGGGGGCGGTGGACGTCGAGGGCACCAAGGTCGGGATGTCCACCAAGCTGACCTACCGGGTCTCCGACCTGTTCAAGGCGCTGCTGATGGTCTCCGGCAACGACGCCGCACTGGCGCTCACCCAGGCGAGCGGGGGGCTGCGGCGGACCCTGGACACGATGAACTCCGAGGCCCGGCGCCTGCAGGCCTACGACACCCTGGCCGGCTCGCCGAACGGCCTCGACGTCGACCTGGGACTGTCGGTCAAGACCCAGCACACCTCGGCGTACGACCTCTCTCTGATCATGCGACAGGGCCTCAAGCTCAGTGATTTCTGCGAGTACGTCGGGACCGTGAACGCCGACTGGCCCGCACTTCCGTCCGAGAAGGAGCTCAAGTCGGGGAAGAGGACCGGCGGCTACCCGATCTACACGCACGACCGGCTGCTGCGGCCCGGCGAGTCCCGGTATCCCGGGATGATCGGTGGAAAGAACGGCTACACCAACGCGGCCCAGCAGACGTTCGTCGGCGCGGCCCGCCGTAACGGCCACACGATCATCGTCGCGCTGATGCACTCGCCGGTCCTGTGGGCCTACGCCACCGAGCTGCTCGACTGGGGTTTCTCCGCCCGGGGCAGAGTGCAGCCCGTGGGCCGGCTCGTCGAGCCGATCCCGCCGGTGAAGAAGAAGCCGCGGCAGGACGCCGCGGACCTCCCCTCGATCTCGCTGGAGCGCAAGGACGCGGGCACGTGGGGGCTCATCTTCGTGGCCGCCGGAGCCGGCTCGGCGGTGACTATCGGGGCCGTCATGCTCGTCCTGGTCCTCCGCCGCCGGCGCCGGCTCCAGGAGTCCCCGGCCGAGGTCGTTCCCGTTCCGGTCGAGGAGCCGGCCGAGTCGGACGAACGGATCGAGCCCCCCACGAGATAGGCCCAGGAGACAGCCCCCGCGCCTGGGGGCGGGGTCACAGAGCCCGATCGGTCACGGCCTCGGTCTCGGCCGGTGGCCGGTCGGCGCTCAGGATCACCCGGCGGGTCGAGGTCCAGGCCGCCGCGAACAGGCTGAACCTCGACACCACGTTGATCCACACGAGCAGGCCGGCGACCACGGCGAACGAGGCGTAGACCGGATTGCGGAGCGTGTGCCCGATCAGGAACGTCGCGATCAACTTGAGCGTCTCCAGGCCGACCGCGCCGAACAGCGCCCCGCGCAGCAGTCTCCGCCACGGGGCCCTGGTGCCGGACAGCCGGGCGAACAGCACCAGGAAGATGAGGGTGTCGAACATGATCCCCACGGCCAGGGCGAGCAACCTCAGCAGGGTGCCGAGCCCCGGGGTGCGGTCGAGCCCGATGGCGTCCAGCACGCCGTACGTCGTGGACGTGGTGACCGTGGACACGGCGACCGACAGGATCAGGACCACACCGAGGAAGGCCAGGACACCGACGTCCAGGAGCTTGCGGACCAGCAGGTTGCCGCCGCCGGTCGGATCATTGAGCCACATCTCCCGCAGCGACTCGCGCAGGGCGTCGACCCACGCCAGGCCGGTGATGAGCAGTCCCACGAGCCCGATGACCCCGGCCGTGGCCTTGGCCTGCGCGATCTGCTCCACCGCCACCTGGTCGGCCAGTCCGGGAAGCACGGAGTCGACCGCGTCCACCAGATAGTGGCGGGCCTGCTCGCTCACTCCGACCAGGTAGCCGAGCAGGGCGTACGCCAGTGCCAGCAGAGGGAAGAAGGACAGGAATCCGAAGTAGGCCACCGCCGCGGCCAGACGGTCACCGCGCTGCTCCTCATAGCGCTCGTAGGCACGCGCCAGGTGCTCGAACCACGGCCACCGCCCCCGCGCGCTCCGGACGACGCCGAGCGCCCGTTGCCACCCGGATCCGAGCCGGCTCTCCATCACACTCACGACGCGTGGCATGCACGGCTCAGTACCCACGAAAGCCGTGCCGATGCGGTACGGCCGCACCGGCGCGGGTCCGCCCAGTCCAGAGCGTCAGCGGCCCGGGCCGTCACCGGACGAGCCCGCGAACGGGAAGTCCCGTCGCGGCCTCCAGACCCCGTCGGATCCGTGCTCGTACAGGGAGAAGCCCAGCACCGGAAAGCGCGCCTCGTAGTCGGCGAGCTCCTTGAAGGCCCGGTCGAGCACCTCGTCGCCGAGGTCGTGCGCCACGGTCACGTGCGGATGGTAGGGAAACCGCGGCGGCCGCTCCAGCGGTCCGCTCCTGACCTTGGCCTCCAGCCGCCCGCAGTCGCCTGCGCCCTCGGCGAGCCCGATGAAGACCACCGGCGACACGGGCCGGAACGTGCCCGTGCCGTACAGGCGGATCGCGAAGCCGTGCTCGGTCCGCGCCACCCCCCTCAGGTGGCGTTCGATGGCCTCGAGGGCCGCCGCGTCCACGGGGGTCGGCGGCAGCAGCGTGATATGCGTCGGGATCGACGCGGCCAGCGGATCGCCGAACGCCTCCCGCCGGCGCTGCAGCTCCGTCCCGAACGGAGCGGGGATGGGAACCGCGACTCCGATGGTCCGCTCCGGGTCAGACGCGCCCACGTCCGAGGAACCCCACCCGATCGCGCACGACCTCCATGGTCCGTGCGGCCGCCTCACCGGCCCGTACGGCGCCCTGCGCCAGGATCCGGTCCAGCTGCTCCTCGTCGCCGAGGAGCTTCTCCGTGCGTTCCCGGATCGGCGTCAGGGTGTCGACGACCAGCTGGGCGAGATCCTTTTTGAACTGGCCGTAGCCCGAACCCTCGTAGCGCCGTTCGAGATCGCCGGCCGGCGTGCCCGACAGGGCCGAGAAGATCCGCATGAGGTTGGTGATCCCGGGCTTGTTCTCCTCGTCGTACAGGACGTCGGAGCCGGTGTCGGTGACCGCGCGCATGATCTTCTTGCGCATCGGGCCCGGGTCGCCGAGCACCTCGATGATGCCCTGCGGCGACGAGGACGACTTGCTCATCTTGGCCGCGGGGTCCTGCAGATCGGTGATCTTCGCCGTGGCCTTCGGGATGTAGGCCTCCGGTGCGACGAACGTCTCTCCGAAGCGGTGGTTGAAGCGCTGGGCGAGCGTGCGGGTCAGCTCGAGATGCTGGCGCTGGTCCTCGCCGACCGGCACCTGGAATCCCTGGGCGCCCGCACCGGGCGCGGGGGTGTAGAGAAGGATGTCGGCGGCCTGCAGCACCGGGTAGGTGAAGAGCCCGACGCTCGTGCCGCTCGTCCCCTCCTTGGCCGACTTGTCCTTGAACTGGGTCATCCGGCCGGCCTCGCCGAAGCCGGTCAGGCAGCCGAGGATCCAGGCCAGCTCGGCGTGCTCGCGCACGTGGCTCTGCACGAAGAGGGTCGCGCGGTCCGGGTCGAGGCCCATGGCGAGCAACTGCGCGGCCGACACCCGGGTGCGCCGGCGCAGCACCTCCGGCTCATGGGCCACGGTGATCGCGTGCAGGTCGACGACACAGTAGAACGCCTCGTGGCTGTCCTGGAGCGCGACCCACTGACGCAACGCGCCCAGGTAGTTGCCGAGGTGGAAGGAGTCACCGGTCGGCTGGATGCCCGAAAGGACACGCGGGGTGACCTCCGGGGTCGCGGGAACGGAGCCTTGCGGGCGCGGCGCTGCGGACATGTGCACGAACCGATTCTGTCAGGCCTCGGTGGAGGCGACCTCGTCTGATGCTGCTTCACGTGGTGCGACGCCGTCGGCGGCCCCAGGGTCGCCGGCGCCGTCGCCGAACGGCGTGACGCGCACGCGGGCCACCCGGCGGCCGTCCATCTCCATGACCGCGAACCGGTGCCGGCCGAATTCGACCACCTCGGCCACCTGGGGGACGTGCCCCAGCGTCGCCATGATGTGGCCGGCCACGGTCTCGTAGGGCCCCTCGGGAAGCACGATGCCGGTTTCGGCGGCGAAGGCGTCCAGGTTGAGCAGGCCGTCGACCTCTACCGCTCCACCGTGCAGCCGGCGCGCCTGCGCGTCCTCCACATCATATTCGTCGCGGATATCTCCGATGAGCTCCTCGACCAGGTCCTCGAGCGTGATGATCCCGGCGGTGCCGCCGTACTCGTCCACGACGATCGCCAGATGGTGACCTTCCCGGCGCATCTCCGAGAGCGCCACGAGGACGCGCTTGCTCATCGGCAGGTACATCACCGGCCGGACCACCTCGGAGACCGGCACCGAACGGCCGGCCAGATCGGGGTCCAGGAGGTCGCGGACGTGGACGAAGCCGATGACCTCGTCGTGGGAGTCCCGGTAGACGGGGAAGCGGGAGTGCGGGCCGCCGGCGGCGATCCGGGCCGCGGCGTTGAGCGGGGTCGCCGCGTCGATGAACTCCACCTCGGTGCGGGGCACGAAGACCTCCCGCAGCTGCCGGGTCCCGGCGGCGAAGACCTCTTCGATCAGCCGCCGCTCGTCACCGGTGATGCCCTCGTGCCCGGCGACGAGCGCGCGCACCTCCGCCGCTGTGATCTTGTCCAGCAGCCCCCCGAGGCCGCCGCCGAGCCTGCGTACGATCACCAGCGCGGCGAGGAATCCCCCCAGCGCCATGGAGCACAGGGCCACCGCGGCGTAGGTCAGCACCGCGTGCATCGGGGCGCCTCTCGTGACGGCCGGGGTGAACGACGGTCCGTCGGACCCGCCCGACGGGCGGGGGATATGCCGCTAGGGTCGTCCATGGTCCAAGGCGGTCAGGTGGCGTCGAGCCACGCATCATTGAGCTGTCAGCGTACCCGGATACGCTGAGTAACGCGGAGGTGGAGGATCCAGTGAAGCTGCTCGTCACCGGTGGCGCCGGCTACATCGGGAGTGTGGTCACGGCTCAACTGCTCGAGGCCGGCCACGACGTGGTCGTGCTGGACGACCTGTCGACCGGGCATCGTGACGCGGTCCCCGGAGGGGCCCGGCCGGTGCAGGGGACGCTGCGCGACTCCGCCTTCGAGGTCCTCGACGGTGGCGGGTTCGACGCCGTCCTGCACTTCGCCGCCAAGTCGCTGGTCGGCGAGTCGGTGGAGAAGCCCGGGCTCTACTGGGACAAGAACCTGGGCGAATCGCTGGCGCTGCTCGACGCGATGCGCCGCGCCGGGGTCCACCGGATCGTGTTCTCCTCGACCGCCGCGACCTACGGCGAGCCCGAGTCGACGCCGATCCTCGAGACCGACCCGACCCGGCCGACCAACCCCTACGGCGCGTCCAAGCTCGCGATCGACACCGCACTGGCCGAATACGCCCGGCTGCACGGGATCGGCGGGGTCAGCCTGCGCTACTTCAACGTCGCGGGGGCGCACGGCCCGTACGGCGAGCGGCACACCACCGAGACGCACCTGATCCCGATCGTGCTGCAGGTGGCCGCGGGCCGGCGCGACACGGTCGCGATGTACGGCGACGACTACCCGACGCCGGACGGGACCTGCGTCCGGGACTACATCCATGTGGTCGACCTCGGGGTCGCGCACCTGCTGGCGCTGGACGGGTGCGAGCCCGGGACCCACAAGGTCTTCAACCTCGGCAACGGCAACGGCTTCTCGGTCCGTGAGGTCATCGAGGTCTGCCGCGAGGTCACCGGCCATCCGATCCCGGCCGAGGTGGGCCCGCGCCGGGCCGGCGACCCGGCCGTGCTCGTGGCGTCCTCGGACAAGATCCGGTCCCAGCTCGGCTGGAAGCCCGAACGCGACCTGCGCGCCATGGTCGCGGACGCCTGGGCCTTCGCCCTCCGCTAGACCCGGCCGGCGTCCTCCCGGGTCCCGGGAGGACGCCGGAGGACCTACCCGAGGACCTAGTCGCCCGGGACGGGGGCGGCCACGTCGCGCAGCCGCTGGGCGGCCTGCTCCGGCGGGACGTCGTTGATCCAGGCCCCCATGCCCGACTCCGACCCCGCCAGATATTTGATCTTGTCCGCGGCGCGCCGGATCGAGAACAGCTGCAGGTGCAGCCGGACCAGATCGCGGCCCTCCCCCACGGGCGCCTGGTGCCAGGCGGCCACATAGGGCAGCGGGGTGTCGTACAACGCGTCGCAGCGGCGCAGCAGGTCGGCGTAGATGTCCGCCAGTTCGTCGCGCTCCGGCCCGGACAGTGCCGCGAAGTCCGGTACGTGCCGGTGGGGCATGAGGTGGACCTCCACCGGCCACCGGGCCGCCGCGGGCGCGAACAGGGTCCAGTGCTCGCCCTGCCGGATGATCCGCGTGCCGGCCTTCTGCTCGGCCGCCAGGACATCGGCGAACAGCTCACCACCGGTGGCGGCGCGATGACGTCCGGCGGCCTCGATCATCTGCCGGGTACGGGGGGTGACGTAGGGATAGCCGTAGATCTGTCCGTGCGGGTGGTGCAGTGTGACTCCGATCTCGACGCCGCGGTTCTCGAAGACGTAGACCTGCTCCACGTCGGGGAGGGCCGACAGCGCGGCCGTGCGGTCGGCCCACGCCTCGATCACAGTGCGGACCCGGGTCTCCGGCAGCTCGCTGAAGGCCGTGTCGTGGTCGCTGGTGAAGCACACCACCTCGCACCGCCCCGCTCCCCGGTCACGCTCGAACAGCTCGATCCCGTCGACGTGCGGCTCGACCGCCGGGGTCCGCGAGGCGAATGAGGGGAAGCGGTTCTCGAAGGCCACGACGTCGTAGTCCGCGGCCGGGATCTCCGAGCGGCGGTCCTCCGTACTCGGGCAGAGCGGACACTGGTCGGCCGGAGGGAGCATGGTCCGGGTGTTGCGGTGAGCGGTGATCGCCACGCGGTCCCCGGTCAGCGGGTCCAGCCGGGTCTCGCAGAGGGGCTCGGCCTCCGGGAGGTCGCGGCCATCCGGCGGATGCGTTCGTCCGGGTACCTCGTCGAAATATATGATCTCCCGCCCATCGGCCAAGGGGGTGGACGTACGGTGCAGGCTCTCGTGCATATCCTTAGGATTCACCATGAACAGCGCCACCACGAACCCGGCCCAAGCCCTCGAGGCGACGTTCGACGAGGTCTACGGACGTCCGTCCGACGGCATCTGGCACGCGCCGGGACGAGTCAACCTCATCGGCGAGCACACCGACTACAACGACGGACTCGTGCTCCCGTTCGCTCTGGAGCAGGGAGTCTCGGTCGCGGCCGCCCGCCGGGACGACGGCGTCCTGGAGCTGAGGTCGCTGCAGGCGGCCGGCGAGGCGACGACCGTACGGCTGGACACGCTGGCACCGGGTGAGACCGGAGGCTGGGCCTCCTATGCCGCCGGAGTGGCGTGGGCGCTGCGCGAGGCGGGGCACGAGGTCGGCGGCGCGGCACTCCTGATCGACTCGGACCTGCCGCAGGGCGCCGGGCTGTCGTCGTCGGCCGCCCTCGAGTGCGCCGTCGCCCTCGCACTGTGCGACCTCTCCGGCCTGGACATCCCTCGCGAGGAGCTGGCGCGGCTGGCCCAGCGGGCCGAGAACGACTTCGTCGGCATGCCCTGCGGGATCATGGACCAGTCGGCCTCCCTGCTGTGCACCGCCGGGAACGCGCTGCTGCTGGACTGCCGCAGCGGGCTCTCCGGGCAGGTGCCGCTGGATCTCGACGGCCTCACCCTCCTGGTGATCGACACCCGGGCCTCACACGAGCTGGTCGACGGCGAGTACGCCTCGCGGCGGGCCGAGTGCGAGCGCGCGGCGCGGGCCCTCGGCGTGCCCGCGCTCCGCGACGTCAAGGATCTCCCGGCGGCGCTGGCCTCCCTCGGCGATCCCGTCCTGCGCCGCCGGACCCGGCACATCGTCACGGAGAACCACCGGGTCCAGGCCACGGCCGGCCTGCTGCGCGCGGGCGCCGTCGCGGAGATCGGCGCGGTGCTGACCGCCGCGCACCTGTCGCTCCGGGACGAGTTCGAGGTGTCCTGGCCGGAAGCGGACGTGGCGGTCGAATCGGCCGTACGGGCCGGCGCGCGCGGCGGGCGGATGGTCGGCGGCGGCTTCGGCGGCTCGGTGATCGCGCTCGTCCCGGACGGCCTCGCCGGAGACATCCGGGACGCCGTCCGCGCGGCCTACGCGGAACGCGGATGGAACGCCCCCGTGTTCCTCACCGCCCGCCCGTCCCAGGGAGCCGTCCGCACCCGCTGAGGCGGGCCGGCCACCCGTCCCCCCGGCTATCCGTCCCCGGGCGCGAGGAGTTCCTCCCGCAGCGCGGTGGCCGCTTCGGCGGCGTCCCGCTCGCCCCGCGCCGTGATGGCGTCGACGTAGGGGACAGTCCCCCTGATTCAGGACATATGCATACAGGCATACGCCAAGGCCGCCGGGCGCCCCTGAGACGGGGCGCCCGGCGGCCTTGGCGATGACGAGACGCCTGCGGTGAGAGCGGCGACGACGCCGGGCCGGCTCAGATCAGGCCGAGGTTCCGGACGGCGTCGCGCTCCTCGGTCAGCTCGGCGACGGAGGCGTCGATGCGCTCGCGCGAGAAGTCGTCGATCTCGAGCCCCTGCACGATCTCGTAGCGGCCGTCCCTGGCCACCACGGGGAACGAGGAGATCAGGCCCTCGGGGACGCCGTAGGAGCCGTCGGAGACGACGCCGGCGGAGGTCCAGTCACCCTCGGCCGTACCGTTGACCCAGGTGTGGACGTGGTCGATCGCCGCGTTGGCGGCCGACGCGGCCGAAGACGCGCCGCGGGCCTCGATGATCGCGGCGCCGCGCTTGGCCACGGTCGGGATGAAGGTGTCGCGCAGCCATGTCTCGTCGCCGACCGCGGCGGCGGCGTTCTGGCCGTCGACCTCGGCGTGGAAGAGGTCGGGGTACTGGGTCGCGGAGTGGTTGCCCCAGATCGTCAGGCGCCGGATGGCCGACACCGGGACCCGCAGCCGCTTGGCGAGCTGCGCCACGGCGCGGTTGTGGTCGAGCCGGGTCATCGCGGTGAACCGCTCGGCCGGCACGTCAGGGGCGTGCTGCTGCGCGATGAGCGCGTTGGTGTTGGCGGGGTTGCCCACGACGAGCACGCGTACGTCCTCGGCCGCACCGGCGTTGATCGCCTCACCCTGCGGCTTGAAGATGCCGCCGTTGGCCTGGAGCAGGTCGCCCCGTTCCATGCCCTTGGTGCGAGGGCGGGCGCCGACCAGCAGCGCGATGTTGGTGCCGTCGAACGCCTTCTTGGCGTCATCGGTGATCTCGATGCTCCGCAGCAGCGGGAACGCGCAGTCGTCGAGTTCCATCGCCGTGCCCTCGGCGGCCTTGACCGCCTGAGGGATCTCCAGCAGGCGAAGGCTCACGGGGGTGTCGGGGCCGAGGAGCTGGCCCGACGCGATGCGGAAGAGCAGTGCGTAGCCGATCTGGCCGGCCGCACCGGTGACGGTGACATTGACGGTCATTGCGTTTCTCCTGCTGATTACCTGGCGAGCCGCCGCGAGCGGGTTTCTCGTCATCGAGATATTCCAGCCGCCAGGCTACCGCGTCGTCCGCACCCGCCCTCGCAGGTGCGTGAACGCGAGAGGGCCGCTCCGGGGTCTCCGGAGCGGCCCTCGACGCCGATGGCCGCACGCACGGTGGCGTGATCGGGCTAGGCGGTCTCGCTGATCTTCTTCTGCAGGTTGACGTCCAGGGCCTGCAGGAACTCCTGGGTGTTCAGCCAGCCCTGGTCACGGCCGACGAGCAGCGCGAGGTCCTTGGTCATCTGACCCGCCTCGACCGTCTCGACGCAGACCTGCTCGAGCTTGTGCGCGAACTCGGTCACCTCGGGGGTGTTGTCGAGCTTGCCGCGGTGCGCCAGGCCACGGGTCCAGGCGAAGATCGACGCGATCGGGTTGGTCGACGTCGGCTTGCCCTGCTCGTGCTGGCGGAAGTGCCGCGTGACCGTGCCGTGCGCCGCCTCGGCCTCGACCGTCCTGCCGTCGGGGGTCATGAGGACGGAGGTCATCAGGCCGAGCGAGCCGAAGCCCTGGGCGACGATGTCGGACTGGACGTCACCGTCGTAGTTCTTGGTCGCCCACACGAAGCCGCCGTCCCACTTGAGGGCCTGCGCGACCATGTCATCGATGAGCCGGTGCTCGTAGGTGATGCCGGCGGCCTCGAAGTCGGCCTTGAACTCGGCCTCGAAGATCTCCTCGAACAGGTCCTTGAACCGGCCGTCGTAGGCCTTCAGGATCGTGTTCTTGGTCGACAGGTAGAGGGGGAAGCGACGGTCGAGGGCGTAACGCATGGTCGCCCGGGCGAAGTCGCGGATCGAGTCGTCGTAGTTGTACATCCCCATGGCGACGCCGCCGCCGGGGAAGTTCGCGACCTCGAACTCCATCGGCTCACTGCCGTCCTCGGGGACGAACGAGATGGTGAGCGTGCCCGGGCCCGGAACGACGAAGTCAGTCGCGCGGTACTGGTCACCGTGGGCGTGACGGCCGATGATGATGGGCCTGGTCCAGCCCGGCACCAGGCGCGGGATGTTGGAGACGACGATCGGCTCACGGAACACCACACCGCCGAGGATGTTCCGGATCGTCCCGTTGGGGGAACGCCACATCTTCTTGAGGCCGAACTCCTCCACCCGGGCCTCGTCGGGCGTGATCGTCGCGCACTTCACACCGACGCCGTACTGCTTGATGGCGTTGGCGGCGTCGACCGTGACCTGGTCGCCCGTGGCGTCACGGTGCTCGATCCCCAGGTCGTAATACTTCAGATCCACATCGAGGTACGGCAGGATCAGCTGGTCCTTGATGAATTTCCAGATGATCCGCGTCATTTCGTCACCGTCGAGTTCGACGACGGGACCCACTACTTTAATCTTGGGCATGCTGTTGCTGTCCCTTTCCTGCCCCTGGGCGCGCTCGCGTCTCGCTCGCTCCACCACACCGGCCAGCAGTCCTTCGTAAGGCTCAATGCGAGGTTATCCGAGCCCAAGGAAAGGTCTAGACCTGGGCCCTGCCGATCATCCGGGCGCGGGCCCGGGGACACCTCCCGGCCAGGGGTCAGCTGGGCGGCGGCACGACGTAGGCGGTCACCGCTATGCCCACCGCGAAGGTCACGAGGATGAGCACGTCCGTCCATCGCTTACGGGTGGCCAGCAACCCGACCTGACTCTCCGGCAGGACGAGCCGGGCGAGCGCGCCGATGAGCACCGCTGCGGCGACCAGCACGGATCCGCGCTTGGGGTGCTCCATCGCCACCAACGTCAGCCCGGCGGCCACCCCGGTGAGCACGAAGAGATAAGGCAGCTGACCGAGCCATCGCGGTGCTCCGCCCCTCGCCCGGGGCCCTGTGCGCCGCTGCCGGCGGATCTGCGCCACTACCGCTCCGTTCTGGTCGTTTCCTTGATTTTGTCACGGCCGGCGGCCGTCCGCCGCCCGTGGCCGCGTTCTTCTGTGGGCCCCTTCCAAGGTCCCGTTCACCAATGTATTGGTTGTCCGCGCGGATCGGCCGGTCGTTCGCGTTCACTCGATCACCCGCGCCGTCCCGGCCCGCTCCGAACCCGGCCGGCTTCGGCCGCCCCGGCGGCATGTCCCGCCGGGGCAGGTGGACGTGTTCCTCGACGTTGATCTCGCCGACGAGATCGCGGACCTCGCGGAAGGAGTGGGGGCCCCCTTCCCGCCGACACCGGATCAGCCCAGTGGAAAGACACCCTCTACGCCCGAAATGCCCTGCGCCCAGGGCCCTACCCGCCAGTAGGGGGGTGTGACCCCGACGCGGCCGGGTAACCCGCCAGACAGGGGTCGCTAACTGACTGGGAGGGGTGCCGTGGAGGGGCCGTTCATACGGATCGAGGACAGCGGCATGGTGGTTCCGCTGCGCCCCGACGTCACGACGGTCGGTCGAGGGCGCGGAGTCGACGTGCGTCTCGACGACCCAAGCGTGTCCCGGTTCCACGCCGAGATCGTTCGGCGCGGCCCGTACGTCTACGTCGTGGACATGGGACTGTCACGCAACGGCAGCCGCGTCAACGGGCGTCCCATCGCCCGGCGCGTGCTGGAGGACGGCGACGTGGTCAGTTTCGGCACGGCGCGATGCCGCGTGGGCGGCATCCCCCGGGAGGAGGTCGATCCGGACGTGGAGCTGCGGCGCGCCGTGGCTCCCGAGCTCACGCGGCGCGAGGTCGACGTGCTGACCTCGCTGTGCCGTCCGGCCCTGTCCGACGAGGCCTTCGTCGCTCCGGCGACGGCCCGCGAGATCGCCGCGGACCTCGTCGTCACCGAGGCCGCGGTGAAACAGCACCTGCTGCGGCTCTACCAGAAGTTCCGCATCCCAGAAGGCGTCAACCGGCGCACCAGGCTGGCCAACGAAGTGATCGCCATGGGACTCGTGCGGCCACTGCCGCCGGTGCACGTGCCCCAGCAGAGCCGGGCCCCGGTGGACGGCCGTACGACCGGAGAGGTGCGCCGGCCCGGCGTTCCGTCACAGCCGCACGGCCCGGGCGCCGCACGGCCGACGACGGGCGCCGGCCGGGTGGCGAGCTGACCCGAGACCGGCCCAGGCCTCTGACCGCGCACGGTGATCGCGCACGGTCGCCTGGGCCGGCCGCTCAGCCCGCTTGAGTCTCGGCGGCCTCCACGACGTTGGCGAGAAGCATGGCGCGGGTCATCGGGCCCACGCCGCCCGGCATCGGCGCGAGCCAGCCCGCGACCTCCGCCGTGGCGGGAGCGACGTCGCCGACCAGCCCGTCCTCGGTGCGGGTGATGCCGACGTCCAGGACGGCCGCGCCGGGCTTGATCATGCCCGGCGTCAACAGATCGGGAACACCCGCGGCGGCCACGACGATGTCGGCGTGCCGGGTGTGCGCGCCCAGGTCCTTGGTCCCGGTATGGCACAGCGTCACCGTGGCGTTCTCGGACCGCCGCGTGAGCAGGAGCCCGAGCGGGCGGCCCACCGTGACGCCGCGGCCGATCACGGTGACCTCGGCTCCGCGCACCTGCACGCCGTAACGCTCGAGGAGCGCGACGATGCCACGGGGCGTGCAGGGCAGCGGTCCCGGCTTCATCAGCACGAGCCGGCCCAGGTTCATGGGGTGCAGGCCGTCGGCGTCCTTCTCCGGGTCCATCCGCTCGAGGACCCGCTGCTCGTCCACGTGCGGCGGCAGCGGCAGCTGAACGATGTAGCCGGTGCACGCGGGGTCGGCGTTGAGCTCGTCGACGGCCGCCTCGACCTCCTCCTGAGTGGCCGTCTCCGGGAGCTCGCGCTGGATCGACTCGATGCCCACCTCGGCGCAGTCGCGGTGCTTGCCACGGACGTACGCGTGGCTGCCGGGGTCGTCACCGACCAGGATCGTGCCGAGCCCGGGCACGATGCCGCGTTCGCGCAGCACCGCCACCCGCTGCTTGAGCTCGTTGCGAATCTCCGCCGCGGTCGCCTTGCCATCCAGGATCTGTGCAGTCACAGCGTCATTGTCTCAGCACCGCCGCGCGACCGCCGGAGTGGTCTCCGGCGATCGGCGCGAAGTGGCCCTCCCGGCGGGCACCGCGGCGCGCGAAGCGCCGCGGGCCAGGCTCACCGCGGACCGATCGGCGTGTCGCCGGTCTCAGTGGTAGAAGTGCCGCGTGCCGGTGAAGTAGAGAGTGATCCCGGCCTTCTTCGCCGCCTCGATGACCTCGTCGTCGCGCACGGAGCCGCCCGGCTGGACGACCGCCCGGACACCC
>DASYNF010000062.1:0-12122 GCA_036008685.1 Actinomadura sp.
GACACACCGGCCAGGGGGACGGAGCTAGCCCGGGCAACCGACGGTCATGGGTCCCGATACGGATCAGCCGCAGGACCTGGATCGCGGTCGGCCGACCGGGTGCTCCTCCGAGCGCTTTGCCATGAGCACCTATACGCATCGATGCCCGATGCGTATAGGTGCTCATGGCAAAGGCGACCGGCCGCATGGCTCAGGGGCCGATGCCGGTGACCGCGGCCATGAGGGGGATGCCGATGAGGATCAGCACCGCTCCGATGACGTCGAACGAGAACCCGGACCGGATCATCGTGGTGATCGGCACGACTCCCGACCCGTACGCGATCGCGTTCTGTGGCGTGGAGACCGGCAGCATGAAGCCGAACGAGGCCGCGAACGTGGCCGCCAGCGCCGGCACGAACGGGTTCTCCCCCGCCGCCACGGCGATCGGGATGATGATCGGCACGACGACCGCGGCGGAGGCGGTGTTGCTCGTGGTCTCCGAGACGAGGATGGCCAGCACCACCGCGAAGGCGGTGATGGCGAACAGGCTCGTCAGGCCCAGCGCGTCGGAGGCGGACCGGCCGATCGTCTTGGCCAGGCCGGTGTCCTCGAGTAGCGACCCGAAGATGATGCCGGTGCCGAACAGCACCACCGTTCCCCAGTCGATGCGGGCGGCGTCGCTCCAGTTCAGCGTGTATTCACGCTTCTTCCAGTCGACCGGCAGCAGGAACAACAGCGAGGCGCCGAGGACCGCGACGACGCCCTCGTTGAGCCGGCCGCTCACGGTCTCGTACACCGCCGAGTCGGTCCCGGCGGCCAGGGCCACCAGACCGGGGAGGATCCACAGCGAGACGGTGACCCCGAAGGCGACGAGGACGTTCTTCTCGGCCCGGGACATCTTGCCCATGGCGGCGCGCTCCGACCTGACGTACTCCCCCACGCCTTCGATGCGCCGGATCTCCGGCTTGTTGAGCAGGAGGAGGATCACGGCGAGCGCCACGAACATGAGCGCGCAGATGGGCAGCGCCGTGGCGGTCCACTGGGCGAACGAGATGCGCTCTCCCGTCGCCTCCTCGATGAGGCCCCGCCCGATGAGGTTCGGGGGACTGCCGACAGGCGTCAGCAGGCCTCCGACGCTGGCGCCGTAGGCGAGCATGAGGACCATCGCGGCGCCGACCCGCAGCCGCAGCGGGTCGAAGTCCTCGGCGACGAGCCCCCGGTCCTGGAGCATCTTGGCGATGACGCCCAGCAGGCCGAGCGCGGTCGGAAGCAGCATCGCCACCGTGGCGGTGTTGGAGACGAAGGCCGACAGCAGGCACGTGATCACGCCGAAGGCCACGATCACGCCGATGGTCGAGCGCCCCACCCCGGGAAGCGACAGGATCCGGAACGCGAACCGGCGCGCCAGCCCGTACTTCAGCATCGCCTGCGCCAGGATGAACGCCCCGATGAAGGTGAATATCGTCGAGGACCCGAAGGGCGCGAGGGCCTCATTCGCCGGGACGACCCCGAGCACCACGATGGAGCCCACGCCGATGAACCCGCTCACGGGGATCGGGATCGGTTCGGTCACCCACAAAACGATGACGCCGAGAAGGATCCCGGCGAGCGTCTGCTGACGGGCGGGTATGTCGAGCGGCAGCGCGAGGAACAGGATGGCCACGAGCGGCGCGAGCCATAGCCCCGTGGTGCGGCGGGCCCGTTCGAATTTCTCCTCGGCCGGGGACAGTTTCTGTTCCCCGAGGCTCCGATAGGTCGAATGGCCGAGCAGCGCCTTGTCGACGTCCGTCCTCGCCCGGGGCACGCTCTCGTCGGTGGTCACGGTCCCTCCGCTCATCGGTGCCGGGACGGTCCACCATGAGCGGACGCGCGCCTGCGGCTTGCCGCTCATTGAAGAGGCGTAACGCTTCGGGGTCCAAGACGACTTGACTACTAAGCCGGAAGGCAACGCCTATACATTGACGCCGCCATAGGCCCGGAACCCCAAAAGGCCGGAGACAACCCGGAGACAACCCGGAGAGAACCCGGAGAGAACATGGACGTACGACAACTGGAATACTTCCTCGCCGTCGTCGACAACGGTGGGTTCAACCGGGCGGCCGGCGCGCTCCACCTGGCTCAGCCCTCTCTTTCTCAGGCGATCCGCAATCTCGAACGGGACCTCGGCACCCCCCTCTTCCACCGGATCGGACGGCGTGTCGTCCTCACAGAGGCGGGCCGGGCGCTGATCGAACCCGCCCGTCAGGTGGTCCGGAGCCTCGAGGTGGCCCGGGCCGGCGTCGAGTCCGTGCACGACCTTCGGGCCGGACGCATCGAGATCGCCGCCATGCCCTCCCCGGCGGTCGAACCGCTGAGCAGCATGATCGACCGCTTCGCCCGGCGCCACCCCGGCGTGACCTTGACCGTACGGGCGGCGTCCTGGCCGCGAACGGTGATCGAGATGGTACGCACGGGTGTGACGGAGCTCGGACTGCTCGCCGCCATGGACCCGCCCGTCACCGCGGACCTGACCGTGCATCCCGTCGAACGGCACCGGTTCGTCCTGGTGACGCGTCCGGACGGGCCCTTCCCGGCCGGGATCCCGGTGACCGGAGACCGGCTGGCCGGACAGCGGCTGATCGCCGGCCAGGAGGGGACGGGCATGCGCCGGCTGGTCGAGGACCTGCGCGCTGACGGCGTCGACCTGACCGTCGCGGTCGAGACCGAGCACCGGGAGGCCATCCTGCCGCTGGTGCTCAAGGGCGTGGGCGTCGCCGTCCTCACCGAGGCCTGGACGCCCCTCGCCGAGCGCGCCGGCGCGCTGGTCCTCGATCTCGAACCGCCGTCCTATCTCGACGTCGCGCTGGTGAGCCGCAAGGCCCGGCTCACCCCCGCGGCGAGCGAGTTCCTCGCCCTGGCCATGGCTCCGGCCTGCGGCGATAGAGAGCGGCTATAAGCAGGATCACGGACCGCTCTTGGACACGGTGAGCCCGGACTTGCTCCAATCGGGGCATGACGACGCACCGCATTGCCTCGATCCCCGGCGACGGTATCGGCCGAGAGGTCACCCCTGCCGCCTATGAAGTGCTGGAGGCCGCCGGCCGCCGGCACGGCATCGAGTTCACCTACACCGAGTTCGACTGGTCGTGCGAGCGTTACCTGCGTGACGGCGCCATGATGCCCGAGGACGGGCTCGACCTGCTCCGTCCCCACGACGCCGTCTTCCTCGGGGCGGTGGGTGCTCCGGGCGTGCCCGACCATGTGTCGCTGTGGGGGCTGCTCATCCCGATCCGCCGGGAGTTCCGTCAGTACGTGAACCTGCGGCCGATCAAGGTCTTCGAGGGCATCCCCAGTCCGCTGCGGGACGCCCGGCCGGGCGAGGTCGACTTCGTCGTGGTGCGGGAGAACGTCGAGGGCGAGTACAGCGAGATCGGCGGCCGTCTCAACCGCGGCTTCCCGGACGAGATGGCCGTGCAGGAGTCGGTCTTCACCCGGCCCGGGGTCACCCGGATCGTGGACTTCGCGTTCGCGCTGGCGGGCCGCCGAGGCGGCCACCTGACCTCGGCGACCAAGTCCAACGGAATCGTTCACACCCTGCCCTTCTGGGACGAGATCGTGCGGGAGCGGTCGGCCTCCTTCCCGGACGTCCGGTGGGACCAGGAGCACATCGACGCGCTCTGCGCCAAGCTGGTCCTCGATCCGGCGCGCTTCGACGTCATCGTCGGGTCCAACCTGTTCGGCGACATCCTGAGCGACCTCGCCGCGGCCGTGGCGGGCAGCATCGGCATCGCCCCCTCGGCCAACCTCAACCCGGAGCGGACCCACCCCTCGATGTTCGAGCCCGTCCACGGGTCCGCACCCGACATCGCCGGTCGCGGGATCGCCAATCCGATCGGCGCCATCTGGTCGGCGGCCCTCATGCTCGACCATCTCGGCCACCCCGAGGCGGCCGTGGAGGTCACCGACGCCATCGCCGCCGTCCTGGCCAAGACCGACACCCGGACGGCCGACCTCGGCGGCTCCGCCGGCACGGCCGAGTTCACCGCCGAGCTGCTGCGTCTGCTCGGCACGGGGTGATCGGCCCCGTCCCGTGGCTTTGTATCGTTGGGGGCCCCGTCACCTCCCAGGATGAGACCGCCACGTGAGTGAACCGCTGAGCATCGTCGTCGACGTCGAGGGCACCACCAGTGCCACGGGGTTCGTCGCCGACCACCTTTATCCGTACTCCCGTGCCCGCTTCGGGGACTGGATCGCCGGCCGCGGCGACGACCCTGACGTGGCACGCGCGGTCGCGCAGGTACGGAACCTGATCGGCGAGCCGGAGGCCGGCGGCGATCGGGTGGTCAAGGCCCTCAACGACTGGCTCGACCGGGACGAGAAGGCGACCCCGCTCAAGACCCTGCAGGGCAGAATCTGGGCGGACGGATTCGCCTCAGGGGAGCTGATGTCGCACTTCTTCCCCGACGTGATCCCCGTGCTCCGGGAGTGGCACGCCGCCGGGCACCGGCTCCACGCCTTCTCCTCCCGGTCGGTGTCCGCGCAGATCGCCTGGTTCGGCCACTCTCCCGAGGGTGACCTGCTGCCGTTGTTCACCGGCCACTTCGACACCGAGAACGGCGGGCCCAAACGGGTCGCGACGTCGTACGAGAAGATCGCCCGCACCCTCGGGGCCGCGCCGGAGCGGATCGTCTTCCTGTCCGACCTGCTCGCCGAGCTCGACGCCGCCCGTACCGCCGGCTGGCACACGATCGGCGTCCGCCGCCCCGGCGAGCGTCACTACGCCGAGGGCGTCGGCGACCACCCCGAGGTCGCGTCCTTCGCCGAGATCCGGTCCCGCTAGCGACCCGGCGCGAACATCTGCAAGTTCATGGCCGGGATCCGACCGTGATCTTGCAGGTGCTCGCGGGATCCGCGGACTTCGCGGACCCCGCGGTCCCGTCCGCATGCTCGTAGACCCGCTCCCACCCCGGCCCCACGGCCGAGTCCTGGGATCTCTCATCGATCAGCCCGAATTGGCGCCGGGCACATGCCCGCGCCACCTTCCGTACATCACGACCCGGTGGAATCCGCACGGCTACAGATTCCGGGAGGACCTTCATATGCGCATTCGCATCGCGGGCGCCGCGCTCGCCGCCGTAGCGCTCGGCGCGGTGGCGGCGGGGACCGCATCGGCCTACGCCTCGCCGAGCGCCCCCGGCGACCGCACCGGCTCGTACGAGATCGGCCTCATCGGTGACATGCCGTACGGGGACACCGGCCGTGCCCAGTTCCCGAACGTCATCAAGGAGATCAACAACAGCGACGTCGCCTTCACCACCTTCGACGGGGACATCAAGAACGGCCAGGAGCGCTGCGACCAGCCGGTCTACGACCAGGCCGTGAAGGATTACAACTCCTTCAAGCGGCCGCTGGTCTACGTGCCCGGCGACAACGAGTGGACCGACTGCGACCGCGCCAGCGCCGGGAGCTACAACGCGAGCGAGCGGCTCTCCCTGGTCCGCAAGATGTTCGCCTCGACCCCCGAGTCGTTCGGCGGGCACAAGCTCGAGCTGACCCGGCAGAGCGCGCAGTTCCCGGAGAACGTCCGGTGGACGTACGGCCGGGTGACCTACGCCGGCCTGAACGTCACCGGCAGCGACAACAACGCGCCGCAGTTCGACGCGGCCGGTAAGCAGATCGACGGCGACCAGGCCGAATACACCGCGCGCAACGCGGCCAACCTCGAGTGGCTCGACAAGACCTTCGCGGCGGCCAAGGCCGATCACTCGGCCGCGGTGATGGTGGTCGTCCAGGCCAACATGTGGGCCACCGACGACCCGACCCCGCACTTCGCCGACACCAAGCGCGCGCTGGCCCGGCTGTCCATCGGCTTCCCCGGCCAGGTCGTGCTGGTCAACGGGGACAGCCACTTCCTCAACATCGACAAGCCACTGACCGACGCCAAGGGCTCGACGATCGAGAACGTCACCCGCGTCCAGACCTTCGGCAGCGACCAGAACCACTGGGTGAGCGCCACGGTCGACCCGCGTTCGCCGGAGGTCTTCGCCTTCCACCAGCACATCGTCAAGGCCAACCTCCCGAAGTACGTCAGCCCCTGACGGCGGACCAGGCCCTGGTGGCGACCGCCCGGCTCTCCGGGCGGCCGCCGCTCGTCATCCCATCCCCGCGTGATCAGGACATGCGTAATACGGCGTGTTACGCTCCGCGAATGGGGAACCTCAGATTCAGCATCTCCACCGATCCCGAGGTCCACGCGGCGATCAGGGCTCATGCCGAGGCCGCAGGGCTGGACTTGTCCGGCTACATGACCGCTGCTGCTGTCGCGCAGATGGCGGCCGACGATGCGGCGGCGGCGGTCTTCGCTCCCCTGGATGCCGACAACACCGCGGCGGTGGATGAGGGTGCCGGACTGGAGGAGCCGGGTGTGCCGGCATTCGAGGATCTGACCGCGGAGGAGCAGGGTCTGATCCGTCGAGTTCTCGGCTCGGCTCTTGGCACCGACCGGGCCGATGTCGCGTGACCGCTCGTACGGTCATCTACGACACGGGCATGCTGCTGGCGATGCTGCGTGGAGACGCGGTCGCTCTGACCTTGCACCATGGGCTGCGGTCCGCGCCACACCGGCCGATCGTCATCGGCCCGGTGCTCGCCCAAGCGTGGCGCCCGGATCCCAAGACCGTGCACGCGTTCAGCGGGTACCTGAAGGACTGCACGGTCCCGCAAACGCGCGGTGCCGCCTCTCCGATGCAGGGCAAGGTGGCCGCGCGAGCGGGCTGCGTGGCCTGCGCCAAGACCTCCACCCTGGACTCCTGCAAACGGGCCGGGGCGATGCTCGCCAAGGCGGTCCTCCCGGGCAAGAAAGGCCCCGACGCCGTGGACGCACTCGTCGTCGTCACGGCCGCGCTTCATGTACCCGCACAGATCCTCACCAGCGACTCCGACGACCTGGCCGCCTACGCCGCCACCCTGCGGCACGCCGACATCACGATCGAGCGGATCTGACCGGATAGGGCGCCGGCGAGGACAAGAGCGAATTGCGGGCGGATACCGGAGATCCGGGCGACCACTTTCCTGATTCCATGTTCCTGGCCAGGATATGGGCTTGGCGGTAAGCCACTCATACGTCACCGCCCGTGGAATTCCAATGGCACGGGTGACGTAAACAGAGTCGCCGGACGGCAAATATCCACAAAACGGACTTACGGCATTGACCGAACCACTGTGGCGGTATGAGGCTGTCCCTCTCCCCCCGTCGCGGAGTTCTCACGTGCCCCGCAGGCTCCTCGACACCCTCATACAGGAGGTGCGATGAGGCGCGTTGTCACGTCTCTCTTTGCCGCGATCACATTGGGGGCCGGGACGGCCATGGCCGCTCCGGCCGCAGCCGCTCCACCGGGCTCGGATCGCAGCAAGGACCGGCTCGAGGTCTTCACCGGCCAGATCACCCCGGCTCAGCTCAGAATGCTTCGCCGGCTCGGTTTCGATCATGAGGACATCGCTCTGCACAAGGCCGTCGGCGGCAAGGCCGGCGTCGAGGTCGTCATGAGCCTCGCGCAGGGTGAGGCTCTGCGCGCCAAGGGCGTTCCCCTCCAGGCCAAGAAGATCAAAGGACAGACCTCCGCGGAGCGCTCGAAGGTTCTGGCCGAGCAGGGCAAGGTGTTCCGTCCGTACAGCGGGCCGGGCAACATCCGCGAAGAGATCGTCAACGCGGCGAACGCCCACCCGGGGATCGCCCGGTCGGTCGATATCGGCAAGACCCTGAAGGGCAAGCCGATCACGGCCGTCCGGGTGACGAAGGGCGCCCGCACCCTGGAGATGGGGGGCAGGCGCCCGGCCGTCGTCTTCCAGGCGACGCAGCACGCCCGTGAGTGGATCACCCCCGAGACCGTCCGCCGGGAGCTCCACCACTTCCTGGACAACTACGGCAGGAACGCCGAGATCACCAAGATCGTCGACACGACCGACCTCTGGTTCATCCCGGTCGTCAACGTCGACGGTTACGACCTCACCTTCGACCCGGACTTCCGGATGTGGCGCAAGAACCTGCGCGACAACGACGGAGACGGCCGGCTCACGACCGCCGACGGCGTCGACCCCAACCGCAACTTCGCCTACAAATGGGGCTACGACAACGAAGGCTCCTCCGCGGCGCCCGACAGCCAGACCTACCGCGGTCCCGGCCCGGGCTCGGAACCGGAGACCAAGGCCCAGGACGCCTTCGCGAAGCAGGTCCGGCCCACGTACATGATCAACTATCACTCCGCGGCGGAGCTGCTGCTGTACGGCGTCGGCTGGCAGACGCAGACCCCCACTCCGGACGACCGCATCTTCGAGGCACTGCTCGGTGACGACCAGCACCCGGCCGTCCCGGGGTACGACCCCGACATCAATGCGGAGCTCTACACGACCAACGGCGAGACCGACGGTCACATGGCCAACCGGTACGGGACACTGGCCATCACACCGGAGATGTCGACCTGCCAGACGGCCAGCGCCATCGACCCGAACGACCAGTGGAAGCCCGAGGACTGCCTGAGCGTCTTCCACTTCCCGGACGACGAGAAGCTGATCCGGCAGGAGTACGAGAAGAACCTCCCGCTGGCCATCGCCACCGCGAAGTCGGCGCACGACCCGGACCATCCCGTCTCGGTCGTCGGCAAGACCACGCCGGATCTCGTCATCGACTCCTTCGACGTGTCGTACGGTCGCACGCAGCCGGTGGCGGTCGAGGCCCGTCGCTCGCTCAAGGGCCTGCACATGCGGTATCGGATCAACGGCGGCCCGGCCCGGGTGTCCCTCGCGCGTGAGTGGCGGGGCGGTGAACGCTACGGCGACGAGAACGATCGCTACTACGGCGAGTTCCGCGGCACCGTGCGCGGCACCAAGTCCAAAGACAAGGTGGAGGTCTGGTTCGCCGCGGTAGGGAAGGGCAAGCCCGCCTCCAGCCGGCACTTCACCTACACCGTGGCCGACGACATCGGCGGCGACGTGCTGGTCCTCGCGGCGGAGGACGTCACGGGCGCCAGTCCGGTGCAGGGCGTCACCCAGGCCAAGTACGCCGGCGCCTACGCCAAGGCGCTGACCGCGGCCGGCCGCAGCTCCGACGTCTACGACGTGGACCGGCACGGCCGTACGGCACCCCACCACCTCGGCGTGCTCAGCCACTACAAGGCCGTGGTCTGGGAGACCGGCGACGATGTCGTCACCCGTGCCGTCGGCCAGCCGGGCGGCACGGCCGCGAAGCTCGCCGTCGATACCGAGCTGAACGTCCGCGACTATCTGAACGAGGGCGGCAAGCTGCTCCACACCGGCAAGAACGCCGGGCTGGCACAGGGCGCCGACGGCGCGTACTTCTACGAACCGGAGGTCCCGGCCCAGCCGGAGTGCGGCGTCCGTGCGGACCCGCCCTGCCTGCCGATCTTCAACGACTTCCTGCAGTACTACCTCGGCGCCTACACCTACATCGACGGTGGGGGAACCGGCGCGGACGGGAAGCCGTACCCGGTCAAGGGCACGGGCGGTGCGTTCACCGGATTCCAGAGCACGCTGAACGGCGGCGACTCGGCGAACAACCAGGACCACACCGCGTCCTTCCTGACGACGTCGAGCTTCCTGCCGAAGAAGGAGTTCCCGCAGTTCGGCAGTTCGGCGCCGATCGCATGGAGCCGGCCGGGCGGCGCTCCGTTCGACCCGCACACCGGTGACTGGTACGCCTACAGTCAGGCGGCCGACGTGTCGTACAAGAGGCTCACCCGGACCGTCGACCTCACCGGCAAGAGCGGCGGCGAGCTGGCCTTCTCCACCTCGTACGACACCGAGGCGGGCTGGGACCACGTGTTCGTCGAGGCGCACACCGTCGGTGCCGACGACTGGACGACCCTGCCCGACGCCAACGGGCACACGAGCCAGGCGACCGGCGACAGCTGCGCCTCCGGCTGGCGGACCATCCATCCGTTCACGACCCACTACCAGGGAGCGGACTGCTCGCCCACGGGCACGACGGGGGCTTGGCACGCGGCCTCCGGCAAGTCCAACGGCTGGCAGGACTGGAAGATCGGCCTGTCCGCGTACGCGGGCAAGAAGATCGAGCTGTCGATCTCCTACGCCAGCGACTGGGGGACCCAGGGCATCGGCGTGTTCGTCGACGACGCCAAGGTCACCGCGGCCGGCGCGACGCTCTCGGAGACCTCATTCGAGACCGATCTCGGCGGCTGGACCGTCGCGGGCCCGCCCCCGGGTTCCGCCGCCGCGGCCAACGACTGGATCAGGTCACAGAAGGCGTTCGAGGAAGGCGCGGGTGTCACCACCGATGACACCGTGTACGTCGGCTTCGGCGGCGAAGGGCTGACCACTCAGGCGGCCCGGACGGACTTCGTCAAGAGGGGGATGAAGCACCTTCTCGGCTGATCCCCGACCCACGATGAGGGCCCGCCCGGCGCGATCCGGGCGGGCCCTCTTCATCGGCGCGTCACACGCGTTCGGGCTATCCACGGCCGATCGCAGGGCTTGTCGTTATATAGGTGCGTCCGCGGGACGCGTTGCAGCCGCGACCTGCGGGAACGTAATGTTGATCTCCGCGTATCGCGAACGAACAGTGAGGGTGTAGAGGCTGAGGCCAGGATCCGAGCCGCCTTGTGAAGCTACCGGCGGGCGACGTTTTTGTGCACGCTGACCGCAATGCCCCCGCTAGGACCTGACACCCTGAACAGGGACTGTGTGGAAGCAACTTATGAAAACGCTCCCGGAGGGCGAAGGCGCCCTCGTGATCCGTACGGACTTCACCAACCAGCAGGCATGGGACGACGTGTGCGCACTGATCCGCAGTTGGGTCCCCGAGGGCCTGCTCACGGACGTGCGGGTCGTGGATGACCCCGGCTACCAAGGCATCACGACAGAGCAACTCCTTGCCCTAGTCCCTGACAACGGCGAATACCCGTACATAGCTGTCGCGGATGCGCTGACCACAGCGTCGTCGGAACGGCCATAAGACCGCAGCCTGCCCAACGTCCTCCAGCAGCTCCATCAGCGTCCAGCACGCCACCACATCTTCCGGTGACCGCTCTTGCGCACGCCCGCCCCTTCCTCACCGAGCCTCGATTAACTCGATCAGCCCAACGAGTGGTGATCTCGTGCTTGAGCAAGACAAATGTGTCTGCGTCCGCGGTGGCCTGCAGCGTTCGTGAACAGCTCGGAGACAATGAGCTTTGCGGGGTCGCCACAGTAGGACCCGTACGCTCAGCGCCGTGCGCAGGCCACAGGGCCGAGCGTGCGCTCAGTCTCGGCCTGTTCGCCGAGCTGGCGGACGAGATCCGCGACGGTGTTCGCCACCAGGGTCGGCGCCAGTCCGGCGTGCGCCTCTCTCGCCGTGAGCGTGCGCCGTCGATCGGAAGCTCTCGTCCGGGCGTGGGAGAAGGGCAGGAGGCTGCCACAACCGGATCACCTGGCACGACTGGAGAAGTTGTTCGACACAAAGGGATTACTGGGCCGGATACGCGAGGATCTGGTGAACGCGGCGGTCCCGCTGGAATGGTTCACACGGTGGCCGGAGATCGAAAATCAGGCCACGTCGCTATGGTCCTTTCAAACGACCGTGGTTCCGGGGCTGCTCCAGAAAGAGGACTACGCGCGGTCCGTACTTAACGCAGCGCACCTCATCGCCGACATCGAGGAGATGGTCAGCGCACGGCTGGAGCGACAGCACGTCCTGACCAAGGAAGACCCACCGATGTTCGTGGCGCTCATCGCCGATAGCGTGCTGCGGCACAACGTCGGCGGAAACAAGGTTATGTACGATCAATTAACGCATCTGGCGGCGATGGCGGAGCGTGACAACATCATCGTGCAGATCATTCCCTCTTCCGCCGGCGCATGTTCGATGTCTTCAGGGCCGACGCGCTGTCACGACGAGAATCAGTGGATCTCATCCGAAGGACGATGGTGGAGCGATGGCAAGAGCAATGACGTGGCGTAAGTCGTCACGTAGCACGGCCAACGGCGGAGACTGCGTGGAGGTCGCGCGGGTCACCGGATCGGTCGCCACCCGGGACAGCAAGAACCCCGAGGGCGGGCACCTGACCTTCACGGTGGAGGCGTTCGGCGCGTTCCTGGCCGAGGTCAAGGCCGGCAAGCTGGACGGCTGAGTCCGGATCTCTCACAAGGATCAG
>DASYNF010000063.1:0-13402 GCA_036008685.1 Actinomadura sp.
CTCCCATTCGGCGGTCATCGTGTCAATGATCAGCACGACGGGCTTGTCACCGACGTCCTGGGCCTTCTGCGCGAGCGCGTGGATGTCTTCGACCGCAGAGCAGATCGACGCGAACGTGCCGTCGTGAACGACGACCTCGTACCGCGTGCCGGGGATCGCGCCATACTCGTCCCCCGAGCCTTCACCGAGATCCAGCCAGTACGTCCGCCCGACCTTGTCGGAGGTGGACAGGACAGCGCAGGCCCAGGAGTTGTGGGTGACCACGAAGTGGTCCGTCAGATACAGGTGGTCGTCGGACGCCACAGTGATGCACCTGGCCGGCATCTCACCCACAAAGTCGACTGCGCGGATCGTCCGCCGGGGCGGGGTGTTGAAGGTGGGCCGGGACTCCTGCCAGCGCTGAACCTTCCGCCCGAGCCGGAACGGGCACATGCCGGTTGGGAGACGCATGGTAAGCCGGTAAGCGGTCTTGCAGACGACGCGCTCGCCGGCGGGGTTCCGATACGAGGGCTGCTTGGTAAGCATCGAACATGAGCCACCGAGGGACCGGACCAGTTCCTGTGTCTGCTCGGCAAGGCGCGCGGACACGCTGGTGAAGGTGATGCTCTTTCTCTCCATGCCGCCGTCGGTGTCCATCAGACCCTGCAAGAGGGCCAGCCGGTCTGCGACGGCCGCCGTCATGTACTGAGCGGGGATGAACTTGTCCACGGACCGAGCACCCATCAGGCCAAGGTCACGCAGAGCCGCCGTGGTACGACCGCCCTTGATCCCCGCTGAGACCCGGCTGTCGTGTCGAGTCAGTACGTCCCCAGCGGGCAGCAGTGCCCCGAGCGCATCGAACAGCTCGGGATCACCGGAGGTGAACGTCGGCCAGTTCGCCTTGGTCAGGCCGCCGTCGCCCAGCAGCAGGCCAAGTAGATAGGGATCCAGCGGGAGTGGCCCGCTCGTCGCATACTCCACGGGGCTCGCCATAGGGATGTGGAGCACGGTCCCGTCCAGCACCATCTCACGGAGTTCTGCCGTGGTGCGAATGGTGGCGGGACGCGGGTTGCGCTGGCCCTTCTTCGGTCCCTTGTTGTAGGTGCGGTGAAGGCCGCTGCTGGTCCAGGTGG
This sequence comes from Actinomadura sp., assembly GCA_036008685.1. Taxonomy (GTDB): domain Bacteria; phylum Actinomycetota; class Actinomycetes; order Streptosporangiales; family Streptosporangiaceae; genus Actinomadura_C. Next base: position 1,113 of record DASYNF010000063.1, read on the forward strand.
CCCACAGGTGCTCGTCGCATGCTTCAACGGTCGCGCCGTCTGAGAAGGTCAGTCGGTAGATGGGGCGAAGGCCACGTTCGTGCACAGCGGTCACGGTGGTGGCGTGGCCGTCACTGCCGATGACCTGGTCCCCGACGGCAAGTTCGCTCATCGTGGTCCAGCCGGTCGGCGTTGCGATCCGCGCGTGCAGGGGCTGCGCTTTGCCGGCCTTCTCGCCGCCCTCGATGAGGATCAACGGCCACGGGATGGCGCCGGTCGGCTTGCGGGTCTCCAAGGTCATGATTCGTTTCCTCCTGTGTGGCCTCGGCGGCTGGGGGAAGGCAGCCGAGCGAGGAGGCGTCGGTGTCGTACTCGGCAATATGGGCCCGGGACACGGCGATGTACTCGCCCATCCCGGCGAACCCGTTGTCATCCAGGTCGGCGGGCTACTCACGCGACTTGGGGGGTGACCTGCAAGTTCCTGGTCCTATCGTGCAACAGGGCAAAGAGGATCACCGCCTCGCCCCCCTCTTGACGAGGTCTCCACGGCAGGCACGGCGACCTCGCCCGCGCTCAGCGGAGGCAGCGCACTCTCCCGCCTCCTCCCCCTCTCCTTCGCACCTCCTTGGCCGTGATCTTGCGCTGTCAGGCTGTGCGCTGAGCCAGTGAGGATGGCTTGTCGGTAGCGGCCGGCGCGAAGGTCAGTAGGGAGTCGCGCTGGACGGCTTCCAGAGACAGCGTCTTGTAACCGACGTCCTCGAAAAGGACGGTGATCCGGTCGGGTTCTGCACGCATGACGGTGCCGGGACCCCATGCCGGGTGTATCACCTCGGAATGGATCGGAAAGGGACTGTCGGTCTGCGTCGTCTCGACGGCTCCGGCGACGCAGTTCCCGCAGTTGCCGCAGGCTTGGGGATAGGACTCACCGAAGTACTCCAGCAGGTAGCGGCGACGGCATCCTGTGGTCTCGGCGTAGCCGCGCATCATGTCGATGCGTGAGTCGTCCACCCGGCGCCGGTTCTCATCGAGCTCCATCGCCTCGGCCACGGCTTGTTCGGGAGCCGGTCCTCGCTCGGCGTAGCGCAGATCTCCCCGCTCGTTCACCTCGATCGCCTCGGCACGCTGGAGCAGGTTCACCAGGCTGGTCAGTTTGGACGGGCCGACACCGAGGGTGTCGCGTACGGCACGGGGCTCGACGGTGTCGTTGTGCTCATGCAGGAGTGTGGCGAGCGAGCGCAACATGTCCTCGTCCGCTTTGCCTCCGGCAAAGAACCGGCGCAGACCCAGGTCTTCCGACCGGTAGTAGAGGACCGCGTCGGCCGGTTGTCCATCGCGCCCGGCCCGGCCGATCTCCTGGTAGTAGGAGTCCGGGGACTCCGGCGGGGCACTGTGCAGGACATAGCGCACGTTGGGTTTGTCGATCCCCATGCCGAACGCCGAGGTGGCCACGACGACGTCGAGCCCATCGTCGGAGAACAGCGTGTGCACCCGCTCGCGCTCCGACGCCTTCATTCCCGCGTGATATGCCTCCGCGCGCAGTCCCGCCCTGGTCAGTTCCTCCGCGTAGGCCGTGGCGTCGCGGCGGGTCGGGACGTACACCAGGCCGAGCCCGGTCCGTCCGGCCGCGTCTTCGACCAGCGCGCGTCTTTTGGCGGGTTCGTCGGCGAACCTGCGGACCTCCAGCGAGATGTTGGGTCGATCAAAGCCCCGGATGACCTGCTGCACGTCGCGGAGACCTAGTACCGCGACGATGTCCTGGCGTACGGGCGGCGAGGCGGTCGCGGTCAACGCGATCACGGGAGGGTGACCGAGACGTTCGATGATCCGGCCGAGCTGGAGATAGTCGGGTCGGAAGTCGTGACCCCACGCTGAGACGCAGTGCGCCTCGTCGATGGCGATCAGCGAGGGCCGCGCCGCGACGAGCCGGTCCACGATCTCGGGCTTGGCGAGCTGCTCAGGCGAGAGAAAGACATACTCGGCCTTGCCGGCTCGGATCTGCTCCAGCGAGTTCGCACTCGAACCCGCGCCCTGCGCGGAGTTGACGACGACCGCGCCGCCCGCGTTCCGCTCGGCAAGCGAGAGCATCTGGTCTCGCTGCAAGGCGATCAACGGCGAGATCACGATGGTCGGGCCATCGAGCAGCTGGCCGGGGACTTGGTAGGCGGCGGACTTGCCACTGCCGGTCGGCATGACGACAAGGACGTCGCGCCCCCGCAACAGGTGTTCCATCGCCTCGCCCTGGCCGGGCCGCAGCTCCCGCCAGTCGAAAACCTCCCTGGCCACCCGGCGGATCCGTCGTTGGCGGCCGAACCGGCCCAGTCCATTACGTACACGCATATAACGCCTCCTCAACGGGCGCTTTTGCCCCAAATGTCCCTCCTCAATCCCTATGCCCCAAGATCCGAGATCATGGGCGTGAGGGTGCGAGCTCGAGGATGCGATGGCGGTAGCGGGCCGACGTGGATTTCACTGGAAAATACTGGAAAGCTGGTAACGTGGATGGCCATGGAGGAGGCACTGGACGTTCTCGAGCGGCGGCTCAGAGAGCTACGCCAGGCCGTACGGGCCGCGCTCGCCGACCGCGACGCGGCGCGCGCCAAAGAGCTACGGGCGGAGCTGCGCCGGACGGAACGGGCCTGGGACGCCCTGGTCGGCAACCCCGAGCCGGACGGCGAGACGGAGCTCCGGCCGGACCCGGGCTCCCCCGGGCCGCTTCGGCCGGGCCCGGCGTCGCTCCTCACGGTGCGCGAGCAGGTCCACCAGGCACTGACACTGCTGGGTGTGCCCGCGGCGCCGAAGCTGATCAGCGCCGTCAACGCGGCGTTCTTCACCGGCACACTGGCCTCCTCCCGGCTGACCAGCCTGCGCCGGGACGAGGAGCGCTCCTACCGGTCCTCGCCCAACGCACGGCCGTACTACCTGTGCCCCGCGTTCACCTCCGACCTGCTCGCACCCGCCCGCGGCCTGCTGACCGTGAGCACCTGGCCGTTGGAGCGACGCATCGTCGGCCCGCTCAGCCCTCGGGTCCACTTCCTCACCGCCGCGATCCGCGTCGCCGATGCCGTGAGCGCGTTAGCGGCCACGTCCAAGGCGACCGAGAGCGACGCGATCCCGCATGCCGCCGAACGGCTGCTGTGGCAGTTCGCCGCCAACATCCCCGGAGCGACCTCGACCCGAAGACCGAGAGCGCATGACGCGGCGACCGGACCACCTCTCGACCCGCACCTGATCCGGGCCGCGGCCCGGGCCGAACTGGACGTCCACGCCGAGGCCGATCGGGAGACCCGCGTCGCCACCGCGCAGCGCGCCCGACGGCAACTCGACGACGTCGGGCAGTTGTTCGGCACCCGGCTCAAGACCATCCGAGGCGCGGCCTCCGGCGACTGACCGGCGACCGGACCTCCTTGCCCCTTCCCCGACAAGGACCGACGTGAGCTCGCTCGACACCCGACTCGACGCGCTGCGTGGCAGTGCGCCGTCCCTGACCCACAACGCCCGTACGGTGGCCGCGCTGACCGCCAATCCCGGCTGCGCCCGCCGCGCCGTGATGGACGCCGCCGGCGTCGACAAGACCGAGGTCGCCGCGCAGGTGGGTTTCCCCTCTCGCTTCGGGCAGTCACCGTTCGCCCTCGCTCGCGGTGTGGCCTTCGAAGCCCAGGTGAAGGCCAACGGCTGCGCGGAACTGCTCCGGCTGCTCCGCGAGGAGCTCGGCCTGTCCATACCCGAGGTCGCCTACATCCCCCTGGACGCCGTCGGCGACAACTCCGGCCCCAGCATGCGGCACCGGCGCACCCGCGCCGAGTTGCTCCGCGCGGCCGGCGACGGCGACGAACTCCGGACGCTCTTCGATCACCCGATGCTGACCATGCGGGCCGGTGGCCACACCGTCTATCTGGAACCCGATCTGGTCGCCTTTCAGCTCGGTGGCCGGTTCCACGTCATCGAGATCAAGTCGTTCGCGGTCATCGACGGGCAGGCCGATGGCGAGAAGGTCGCGGCCGCCACCACGCAGGCCGCCGTCTACATCCTGGCGCTGCGCGATCTCCTCGCCGAAGCGGGCCTGCCGGCCGAAGCGGTGTCCGACGACGTCATCCTCGTCACTCCCAAGGACTTCTCCAACGAGCCCGTCGCCACCCTGATCGACGCACGCAAACAGCTCGGCGTGCTGCGCCGCCAGCTGTCACGCCTCACCCGCATCGAGACACTCCTGGACACGCTGCCGCCGGAGGTCACCTTCGACCTCGCTCCGGACCCGGACGGCACCTTCACCCGGCCTCCGGCCGAGCTGGCGGCCGCGGTGGGCAGCGTCGACGCCCGCTACCAGCCCGGCTGCCTGTCGCACTGCGAGCTCTCGGGCTTCTGCCGCAACGAGGGTCGTACGGCGGGGTCGGTCGACGTGCTCGGCCCCGCCGTCCGCGACGACCTCGGGGGGCTGGAGTCCATGGCCACGGCACTCGCCCTGGCCGACGGCACCCGCGCGCCGTCGGCCGACCAGGCCGACATCGCGTCGGCCCTGCGTCACGCCGCCCGGCTTCGCGCCGGCCTCCTCGGGGGCGTGGCATGACGCTGCTGACGACCCTGGCACACCTCCAGGCGGCGGAATCCGGCCGCGCACAGCGTCTCAGCACGGTCCGCCACCATCACCTCGTGGACCGCCCGCTGGTCATCGTGCCGCTGACACTCGCCGGTGAGGCCGCCGCGCCCCTGGCGGCCATGGTCGGTACGGACCGCCGCGACCCGGCACTCCTGGTCGTGCCACAGCCCCGCGACCGCGAGCTCCGGTTCGGGTTCTTCGCCGAGCTCGCGCGCATCGTCCTGCCCTACATCGAGGCTCGCCAGGCCGAGACCGAGACCGTTCCGGCCGTGCGGGGCCGCGAAGAGCGCCTGCGTCATGCCGACGCCCCGCAGGTCCTGGTCCCGAACCGGAACGGCATCGGCTACCTCCGCCTGCTCGGCCGCTCCACCCGGTTCGGCCGGACCGACGGACCCCATCCTGTCGACGCGTCCGTGCCGTTGCTCGGCCGGTGGCTGACCTTCCTGGTCGAGCGCGCCGAATACCCGGGGGCGGCGGTCCTGGCGGCCGTCACCGAGCTGCTGGCCGCCCAGTGGGCCACCGGCCAGAGCGCGCGGGAGGACGCCAACCTGGCCGCGTTGATGGGCTGGATCGACCCGCCCGCCGGCATGACCGGGACGCAGGCCGCGCTCATCGCCGAGGACCCTCTGCGGTGTCCTCCCGCCGGCCCGGCCACCGACCCCGGCTTCGACAGGGTGATCCTCCAGCCCGCCATCGACAAGTACGACCGTGCCTGCGCGTCCGACAGCACAGTCGCACGTGAACGTGCCCTCGCCTCCCTGTCGGAGGCGCTCGAAAAGCAGCTGACGCCGACGTGGGAGCTGATGTGGCGCGGAATCGACCTGCTCCGCGCGCTCCCCGAGGCGCCCGGCGCCGTGACACGGTGGGCCGAGGACCGGCAGAGGTTCACCGCGTTCAGCACCTACCTCACTGAGGGCGGGGCACCGCAACCGCGCCGTGACCAGGCGGTCAGCGCCGCCTCCCGGCTGTACCGGATGGAACGCGCGCAAGCCGCCTTCGACGCGCAGCGCGCACTCGACGACCCCTTCGTCCTCGCCGAGCTCCGTACGACCGGGGAGGCGTTCGGCGGAACGGTCGTCGCCCGCGAGCCCACGCGGACCGTGCCCGGCGCAAAGGGCCGCACCACCCTGCGCCCCGGCTTCACGGTCCGCACCGACGACCCGCTGCGCATCGGACCGGGCAAGCCGCTCGTCCGCCCGGGCCGGCCGAAGGACAAGGCGCAGATCCGCCAAATCACTCACGACGGCACCGACGACGGCGACGCACGACTGGTCGTACTCGAGGTGACCGGCGGCATGGGCACGCCGAATAAACCGACGGCCGAAGCCGTCCCGCAGGTCGGCGAGGAGGTCCGCTACATCATCGACCCGGGCTACTGGAGTCACCGCGAGTTCCCGTCCGTCGAGGAGACACCGTGGACGCACGGAGGACCTCCCGAGGACATGCCGGCCGGCGACGATGACGACTTCGAGGAGTGACCCAGGTGCACGCCCTATCCCCCGCTACCCCCGCTGACCCCGCCGCCGCGGCCGACGCGGCCGTCCGGACGATCCTCGCCGACATGGCCGGCACGGACCGGCGCGGCATCGTCGTGGACTCCCCACCCGGCGCCGGCAAGACCACGTTGGTGGTCGCCGCCGCCCTCGACCTGGTCGACGCCGGCGAACACTGCATGATCGTCGCCCAGACCAACAACCAGGTCGACGACCTGGTCGTACGGCTCGCGAGCGGGGCCCCGAACCTGCGGATCGGCAGGTTGTCCTCCGCGGACTACTCCGCCCCGGATCACCTGTCCGCCCTGCCGAACGTCACGATCGCCAGGAAGCCCGAGGAGCTGGCCGACGTCGAGGTGGTGCTCGGCACCACCGCCAAATGGGCCACGGTCAAGGACCATCGCCGACGCTGGGCGATCGTGGACGAGGCCTACCAGATGCGTTCCGACATGCTGCTGCTCATCGCCGGCAGGTTCGAGCGGGCGTTGTTCGTCGGTGACCCCGGGCAGCTCGATCCGTTCTCCGCCGTCGACACGCCGCGGTGGCTCGGGCTGCCCTATGACCCGATGCAAAGCGCCGTGGCGGTCCTGCTGGCCCATAATCCGGATCTCACACCGCCGCATCGGCTGCCCGTGTCCTGGCGGCTGCCTGCTTCGGCCGCGCCCATCGTGTCCGAGGCGTTCTACCCGTTCACCGGCTTCCACGCCGCCACCGCCGACGGCACACGCCGCCTGGAGTTCAGCGCGGCCGGACTGCGCAGCCCGGTCGACGACACGCTTGACATGGCCGCCCGTTCCGGATGGGCGCTGCATGAGCTCCCCGCCCGTCACACCTTGCGCACCGACGGGCAGGCCGCCGAGGCCGCCGCCCAGATCGCAGCGCGGTTGCTGGCCCGCCGAGCGGTCGGCTTCTGCGAACGTCATCCCGGAGGCCGGCCTCTCGGTCCCGAAGACATCGCGATCGGCGTCGCCCATCGTGATCAGGCCGACCAGGTCCGCCAGGCCCTCGCCCGCATCGCGACCGTGGCCGCGTCTCAGATCACTGTGGACACCGCCAACCGGCTGCAGGGCCGCGAGTTCCAGGTCACGATCGTCCTCCACCCGCTCTCCGGGCGTCGCGACGCCACCGCATTCCATCTCGAGGCCGGGCGGCTGTGCGTCCTCGCCTCCCGGCACCGGCACGCCTGCATCGTCGTCGCCCGAGCCGGCATCGCCGACCTGCTCGATGCCCACCCCTCCACCGAACCCGTCCACTTGGGCGTCCCGGCCAAATTCCCCGACGGCTGGGAAGCCAACCAGGCCGTGCTCGCCCGCTTGGCCGATCATCGGGTGCGTGCGCCTCATTAGCGGAGCCGCGCCGCGGTCTTGACATTCCGCCCGGAAAAGAGCGCAAGATTCTCACGGCCGCTCCGACCACTTGCCAAAGGACGCACCTCAACGACCATCGGAGGATGGGTATGAGCCTTCCGCGCATCGGCGTCAGCCTGCCGCACTTCGGGCCGCACGCCGGCCCCGACGCCGTCGTCACCGTGGCGCGGGCGACCGAGCGGCTCGGGTTCCACGCCGTGTCCGTCAGCGAACGGCTGCTCATGCCCGTCGGGCCGGACTGGACCAACGACGCCGACCTGCCCGAGTCCCATGTCTGGGATTCGCTGGAGATGCTGACCTGGGCCGCCGCCCACACAGAGCGGATCCGCGTGAGCACTGGGATCGTGAACTCGATCTTCCAGCCGCCCATCGTCCTCGCCCGCAGGCTGGCCACGCTCGACCGGCTGTCTCGTGGCCGCCTCGACGCCGGCATCGGCCAGGGCGGCGGCACGATGGAACCGCCGTACTACATCCCCGAGGAGTTCATCGCGGCGGGGGTGCCGGCCTCCCGCAGGGGTGCCGGGTTCGCCGAGCACGTGGCCGCGATGCGGGCCTGCTGGGGCCCCGACCCCGTCGAGCATCGCGGCCGGCACTACCACATCCCGCCGTCCATGGTCGGGCCGAAGCCGTTCGGGGACACTATCCCCCTGTTCATCGGCGCGCTGACCCGGCACACCATCGAACGGGCGGCGCGCATCGGCGACGGCTTCATCACCGTGGCCCTGGACTGGGACGAGACCCGGACCAAGATCCAGTGGTATCGGAACGCGGGCGGCACCGGCACGGTCGTGGTGAACACGATCCAGGCCTATCCAGACACCCCGATCACACCCGCCACGTTCACCGATGCCATGCTGAACGACCTCGACCGCGCCGCAAAAGCCGGCGCCGACGAAATGCACATCACCCTCAACCTCAAGCCCGTCCATCCGGACAGACAAGTCGAGCTGCTGGAGGCACTCGCCGACAAGCTGGACCTGCCTTCGTGAACAGGGGCCGGGAAAAGGCCGGTGAACGGTTGATCCCGCGTTCATTGGACTAGGGCGTATCCTGTGATCTTGATGCCGGTCTTGATGTAGGTCGTTCGCGTGGATGAGGAACGTCTGAAGCGTCACGACTTGACGGACGAGCAGTGGGACACGCTCTAAGGCGTCTACCGGCTGAACCATCACGACGCCGTGTGATCCGGCAACAACGTAGCCGCAGCTCGTGCGCCGAACGCGACGGTCGCCGTCGCCGCGCGCTGGTCCCCACCCCGCGCCGCCAAGAAACCGGTCAACCTCTCCGGTTGCTCGCATCGGCATTCCCGACACTGAGACGCCGCGGCGTCCTTGGGTGAGTGCGAGAAGCTGCGCGAGTGAGGCGCCCAGATCCCGGCGCGCCCCGGTCTGGGCGTCATTCCACAGGTGCACGAACTCGGCGTCACCGGCACGGTCACGTTAGCTCGGGAACACAACCTGACCGGACGGTTCGTTTATTCGAGGTAGGCACGGCGGAGTGCGGTTTCGGCGCGGTCCAATAGACCCGGAGGACCGCCTCTAAGGTCTGTTTGGCCTCCTGTTCTAGATCACCGGAGCTCAACACATATGCCTCCCCTGAGGAACCAAGCACGAAATCGGCCAAATCCGGCCAATGCGGCCGCGGACCTTGGCGCATCTGAGTGCCGTTGTCAGTCTTGCTGATTATCAGGAGAGATTCTCGGGGGCTTCATGGGCACTTTCCGCTGTCCCGCGCGCACCCAATTCTTGCGAGTCTCTCGTCGGATTCTTCATCCGAAGGGGATACATGTGAACGGGCAAGCACACCGCCCACCCTCGAAACGTCTGCGATTGGTGATCCTGGCCGCGGCCTCCGCGCTCACCCTCACCACCGGCATGGCTATCGACGCCACGGCGGCCACGGCGACACCGCCATCGCCCTCGCAGACGACCGCCGATGTCCCGGCGCCGCCGCCCGCCAAGGCGGCGGGCCAGAAGATCACTGACACCAGCGACTGTTCAGCGGCATCACTGGACGCCAAGGCCGAGAAGGCCAAGCCGGTCACCGACCCTCGCGCGCCTCAGCAGTACAAGGGCAAGACGATAATCTCCTGCGTGCAGGTGAACGCCCCCGGCGCCACCAAGGACAGTGCCGCGGCCCGGGATGCCGCCCTGGCCGAGCAGCGCCAGCGGGGGCGCACACCCGATGAGAAGACCTTGAAGGCCCGGCTGACGGCCGCCCAGGCCGCCCGGAAGGGCGACAAGGCAGCCGAGGCGAAGCTCGCCGACAACGTTCCGCTGCCGAACTGGTGCTACGACCACGCCTTCACCGGCTGGTGGAAGACGCGCACCGAGCAATGCCAGATCGCTGACCTCACAGTGATGTACTACGTGATAGTCAACGGCCGCCCGTCACATGTCGGCACCGCCCGGGCGCAGGAGTACAGCTTCAATTACATGACCTACGACATCGACACCTTCGCCAGCCAGATCCGCGTCGTGAAGTACTGGGGCGAGCGGGCCGGGAACATCGACTTCCTGTCGAACATCTACGGCTGGTCGACCTGCTCGGGCGACTGCAAGCAGAACTCCGACACCGGGCTTCGCCCCGGCCGGTTCGCCCGCGACGTCAACAACGACGGCCAGGCGTTCTACGACAACACCCGCACCGAACCCGGTGGGATCGGGTACGCCGTCCCGTCCTGGCACTGGTTCGTGGAGACGGCGTCCTTCGAGCCGTCCACCACCCGCAACCAGCCGGACCCGGAACGCATCCGCTGTGACAACGCCTTCGCCACCGACGGCAACGACCTTGGCGACCCCGCATCGTTCAGTGCCACGGGCGTGTTCGGCAACGGGTGCGTCGTTCCCTCGTACGTCCCCACATGGATCGTGCTGAAGAACGGCCTGTACCCGACCGTGGCCTACCACGTGCAGGCCGCGCAGAATTCAGGGCTGCCCGGCGCCTACCCCAACGGCCCAGTGCTGCACCGGTTGCAGGACTCGGGCAAGAAGCGCCAGAACGGCGACACCGCCTGCCCACAGGCGCCGACCTGGGTGCGCCCGACGAGCAAATCCTGCGACGAGTACCCGATGCGCTCCACCTACGAGGGCGCTAAAACGGCACCGACCCCGGGTAGCGCACGGTCGTTCGCGCCGCCCGCGCAGAACGTGCCGGGGATCGGTGAATGGTGCGAGATGGCCGTCACGTGGAACGTCCCCACCGGCGTGACCGGCGCAACCGGCTGGTCATCGTGCATGCTGCCCGCCCGCGACAACTCCGGCGCGGGATCGCTCCTGGGCGGTTTTTACAAGTCCAACCGGGTACTGGACAACGATCCGTTCCTGGTGTGGCCGCAGTGACGGCGAGCACCTGATCCGGTGAAAGGACCCGCACCGCCATCGTCCAGGGCAGCTGCCTGGGGTGGGACCGCCCCGACCGGGGGGTGGCGGTGCCCCCCTTTCCCAGCGCAGGATCGTCCCATGGCACCGAGCAAAGAACCCGCCACCCGCGTCACCGGCACCGTGACGGTGGAGTACAACCGGTTCACACTCGCCGCACCCGGCGCGCAGCCAGGATGCGTCGACCTGCCCCAAAACGGCCTGGTCGGCGTCCCGCTGGCGGCCCGTCCCTTCGAGGCGGGCACCGTCGCGGTGATCGCGACCGGCGTCGCCTACGACGACGTGGCGGTGGCCGCTGAAACATGGACCGATGAACCGCCCCCGCTGCACACTGATGACTGGCAGGATGCGGCGGTCATCACCATCGACTGGCCGGGGGGACAGGTGCAGCTGCTGGGCGAGGACACCGTCCCGCCCTCACGACTGCCGCTGGGCGAGCCAGGAGCCGGGCTGCCCGCAGGCCGATACCGCCTGCTGGTCGCCGGACGCAACCGCGACGATGGTGAAGCCCGCAGGGCCACGATGCCCGTGGAGGAGTATCTGGTCCGGATCTGGCCCGCATCCGACACGGCCAGGACGGCCGAGACGGTGCTCAAGGAGACCAGCGCGACCGGCGCGATGTGGCGGGGCGAAACGGGCTAGTGGCTTGTCACGCAGCCTTGGCCGGGTAATTGGTTCAGGATGTGCCTGACCCCGCCGGTTCGGAGGCACCAGGCGATGCCCGGTCCGATGCGGCGCAGTTCCCAGATGACGGTGTGGCCGGCGATGACCGCCTTCGTCGTGCCGATCACCCGTGGGTCATTGCCGTTGCGGCGAGACGGCTGCCGGCTTCTCTCGCTGTTCGGCACCGCCGACGTCCTCCAGCAGGTCCTGTGCTTTGCGGTCGACGACCTGTGTGAACGCCTGCTGTGCGTACCCGAAGACCACGGCCCAGCCGATGATCTGGGCCGAGTCGTCGAGCGCACTCAGCCCGGGAACGAAGTTGCCCCGCATCAAGATCAGGCCCAGCAGCGCGGTCAGCGCCCCCAGCGGCAGCTTCAGGAGCGCCAGCGCGGCGGGCAGGCTGTAGGGCGTGCTCGTGCCGCGGACCTTGCGGAGCGCGGTAGCAGTGGCGACGGCCGCGGCGAGGAGGCCGAGGAACTCGATCAGCGGGACGTCCCACGCGTCCACCGTGGCGGCGACCACCTTGTCGACGTCCGCCTGCGCCGGTAGCTCGGACTCCTGCGTAGGGCAGACGATCCGCCGGGCTTGGCCCTGGGCCTGGGCCTGGGTGACCTGCACCGGCTGGAAGCACACCGGCAGCTTCTCCGGCACCGCCATCCCGATCACGCAGACACCGGTCGCCAGTGCGAGGAGCACGCCCGCGAAGATCAGCAGGAGGTTGCGGAAGCTCCGCACTCGCATCTGCTCGTTGCGGGCCTCGGCCATCGAGCCCTGCACCGCGGCGACCAGCCGTTCCCGATCGACCGGCGACATC
>DASYNF010000064.1:0-16068 GCA_036008685.1 Actinomadura sp.
CCGACGAACTCGGCCACCTGCGGCCGGAGCAGTCGTGGACCTGGAGACGTGCCGCCCACATCGTCACCAAGGTGCGCAAGCGGCTCAGCTCCCAGGTGCACGGACTCCTGGAAGAGGAGGTGCCGCCGCCGCCGGGCAACACACTGAACCACAACCTGATCACAGAGCTGCTGGTCAGCGCCACGATCGCCGAGTCCGACCTGCGTCTGCTCGACGAACGGCCCCCGACGGGAGACATCACCCCGGCGACGCACGAGCGATGAGGGCACCGGCCGGCCAGGGCCAGTACGACACCTGACGCCCTCCCGCTCAATCGATGGGCGAGAGCGCTCATCGCACCGACATTGTCCTAGCCGAGAGCATCGATGGATCACTCGGCCGATCAGCCGACATCGATCTGGTGTGCGGACCAGGATTATCGGGGTCGCTGGGCGGACACCTCAACCCCGCCCGACTTCGAGGAGCCTCCTTGGCCCGAGGTCAACGGTCCCGCGCCCTCCTGGAGGATGAGGCGCTCCCCCGCAGGTATCACCCCGGATTTCGTCGTACGGGTTGATCTCAACGCGCGATGCCGGCTCTAGCGTCAGGAGCGATATCGAGGTGCGTTTCCGAATAGCGAAATGAGGCAGGAATGTTCGCACGGCTCGCCCGTGTCGTCGTGAGACACCCGTGGTGGACGATAGGCGCCTGGCTGGCGACCGCGACCGCCATCATCCTCTTCGCTCCGGCGCTCGCCACCGAATCGGATCAGGGCGAGTTCCTGCCCGCGAAATACGAGTCCGTCCAGGCTATGAACCTGGCCAAGAAGGCATTCCCACAGCAGGAGGACACCTCTGCCCTCATCGTGGTGAAACGGTCGGACGGACGGCCGCTCACCGTTGCCGACAGCACCAAGGTCGGCCAGGTCTCGCAGGCCATGCAGGCGAACCGGCCGCCATCGGTCAAGGCCTTCGCCACCGGACCTCAGGCCGTGGCGCCCAACAAGGCCGTCCAGATCATCAGCGTGCCGATGCAGGGCATGTCGTCCAACGACCAGAAGAAGCAGAGTGACGCCATCGGGGCCATCCGCAAGGACCTGCCGGTCACGTTGCAGGGCAGCGGACTCGAGGCGAAGGTCGGCGGCGACGTGGCCGGATGGGTCGACAACCAGGATTCTTTCACCAAGTCGTTCGAGATCGTGGGCATCGCGACCTTTGTTCTCATCATCGGCCTGATTCTGCTGATCTTCCGGGCACCGCTGGCGGCGATTCTCCCCATTGTGGTGATCACGGTGACCATGCAGGTGGCCATGGGATTGATCGCGACCGCTGCCAAGATCTTCGGTTTCGCCGCCGACCAGAGCCTGCAGACGATCATCCTGATCGTTCTGTTCGGCATCGGCGCGGACTATTACCTGTTCCTGATGTTCCGCTTCCGCGAACGGCTCCGGGCGGGCGATGACAAGCGGACCGCCATGGCCACTGCGATGGAGCGGGTCGGCGAGGTCATCGCCTCCGCGGCGGCCGCCGTGATCGTGGCCTTCCTGGTGCTGCTGCTCGCGACCTTCGAGGTCTTCACCGCATGGGGACCCGCACTGGCGATCTCCGTGGCGGCGATGGCCGTCACTTCGCTCACTTTGATCCCGGCGATCGTGACGCTGCTCGGCCCGGCCGTGTTCTGGCCTTCGAAGGCGTGGAAGAGGCAGCCCAAGGCCACGATCCCGGCCCGGCTGGGCCGGATGACCGGCCGGCGCCCCGCGCTGGTCGCGCTGGTGTCCGGCGGCATCATGGCCGCCCTGGCCGTCGGCGCGTTCGGTTTCAAGGCCGACTACGACTTCCAGGCCGGTTTCCCGCAGGACACCGAGTCGGCGCGAGCGCTCAAGGACATGGAGAAGGGCTTCCCGCCGGGTCTGACCACTCCGGTACAGGTCTATCTGCAACGCACCGACGGGCAGCCTCTCGCCCCTGGGCAGCTGGCGACGTTCGGCGCGGCCGCGAAGTCCGTACCCGGCGTGGGCCAGGTGCAGCCCGCCGTGCCCGGCGGTGACAGGTCCGTGGCCAAGGTGGACCTGCTGCTCAAGAGCAACCCCGTCTCCAATGAGTCCATCGACCTGGTGAAGGGCGACTTGCGAGATGCCGTGCACAAGGCCGCTCCATCGGGGGTGAAGGCGTACGTCGGCGGGACGCCTGCGGTCTTCGCCGACATCAATGACGTCAACAACCGCGACCTCTCGGTCATCCTGCCTGTCGCCGCGGTCCTCATCGCGCTGATCCTGGCCTTGCTGCTGCGGAGCGCGATCGCACCCGTCTATCTGGTCGCCGCGGTGCTGCTGGGCTTCGCCGCGACCCTGGGCTCTGCCGTCTACACCTTCCAGGGAGCCATGGGGCGGCCGGGTGTGACCTTCCAGCTCCCGATCATCCTGTACCTGTTCGTCCTGGCCATCGGCACGGACTACAACATCCTCATGGTCGCCCGGCTCCGCGAGGAGGCCAAGGAGGGCAACGAGCCCCGTCAGGCCGCGGTCCTCGCCGTCGAGCACGGTGGTCCCACCGTGGGCGCGGCGGGTCTCATCCTCGCGGGAACCTTCTCGGTGATGGTCCTCGCACCGGTGGCGATGCTGCAGCAGATGGGCTTCGCGGTCGCCATCGGCATCGCGATCTCCGCGTTCGTGATGTCGACCTTCCTGGTGCCCTCGCTCACCGCGCTGCTCGGCCACCTCGCGTGGTGGCCCGGGCACGGTGACCGGCCCGCGTCGGTCCGCAAGGGACCCGACCAGCAGGAGGACCGGTTCGCCGGTGCCGGTCTCGGCACCTGACCACCGGCACTCGCCGAGCGGACCCTCCGTACGGAGGGTCCGCTCGGCGAGCTCGCGGGCGGTGCAGGCACGGAAGTCGTCGGCCATGACTCGACCAGGGTCGGGCGACAAGATGACGACAGGCGAGCGGCCGACGAGCGGCCAGGGGTTGCAGACCCCCCCAAAACGACGACCGGGCGTCCTCGAGATCATCCGGATCACGTGCAGGTTCGCACCCCTGCAGAGCACACGCTACATCCGCAACGTCATGACCGATGTCTTCGCCCGGACAGCTGATCGTGGAGGTACGGATCGATCTTGGATGAGGTTCCGGGAATGCCGTAGGGATGAGAACGCACGGAGTCGTGACCTCTTCCGTGTCAAGGTAGTCCTGATCATGTCGTGACCTGCGGGTCTTCGAGTATCGGAGGTCAGCGCCGTCCGATGAAGCTCGTTGACGTTTGTCCAGGACGGTTCAGGAACCCTGTGTGCTCCCGTTGCTCCCTGCTGCGGCCGGGAGCGACGGGAGCATGAACCCGGGGGGGCGCGGTCGTGATCTGTGGTTCGCCGTCTTCTGAAAACGATCAGCTCGCACCCTGCCCCCGTGAAAGCGCGAGGCCGGCAGCCGATCGCCCGGATATCGTCCCCGTCTCAGGACCGCTGGTCGGTCGTCGACGTCAAACCGCCCGGCCGTCACCTCGCTCAACGGGGAGGCGGCCGGGTGGGCGTGTAAGGCTGGCTTCATGACACAGCACACCGATGCCTCCTCGGCGGGCGCTTCGCAACGTCCCGGTTCTCGGGTCCGCAACCCCCGAGGCGAGGGGGACAAGCTCCGAAGGGAGATTCTGGCGGCGGCGATCAGGCTCCTGTCCGACGAAGAACGGATGAGACCGGTCTCCCTGTCCCTGCGCGAGGTGGCGCGCGAGGCCGGGATCACCGCGCCCGCGATCTACCTCCACTTCGCCGACAAGGACGAGGTGGCGCGTGCGGCGGTGGAGCAACTCTTCGGGCAGTTGGCCGCCGCGATGGATCAGGCGGACGAGGAGGCCGCCGGTCAACCTCCGGCGCGTCGGCTGGCCGCGCAGGCCCATGCGTACTGTCGCTTCGCGCAGGAGAGTCCGGCGCGCTTTCGGACGATGTTCGCGGTGGCGGATGCCGGGATGGTCGAGGCGGAGACACTGGAGGGTCTGGCCCGCCGCTGGCGCACCGCGGTGCGGGGGCTGAGTGAGGCTGGGATGCGTTTGACCCAGTCGCCCGAGCAGGCCGCGGTCTCGGTGTGGTCCTCGGTGCACGGGCGCCTACTGCTCGGTGGCCGGGTCGGCGAGGGGTGGAAGCTCGGCGACGTGCATCGGTTCGTCGATGAGCTGGCGGACTCCCTGGCAACCGTCGACACGCCTTCATCCCGCTCCCCGACATCTTCCTGACGGCCTTTCGGTGGCACCTGACCTTCTGCGCGCAGGCGCTGTGTCTCAAGCCCTGAGCAGTCCGGTCCTCTCTCGACACCGCGACTAAACACATGTAAGTTTACGCTTGTTTAGCTAGTGACTGCCGGCCTCGGCCGTACCGCGTGGCCGCGTACCCGGGCAGGTCGTACAGAAGGAGCGTGAATGAACATCACCGTTGACGAGGAGAAGTGCTGCGGAGCCGGTCAGTGCGTACTGGTCGCCCCTGAGGTGTTCGATCAGCGGGATGAGGACGGAGTCGTCGTTCTCCTGGACGCCACGCCTCCGTCGTCGGCGTACGACGCCGTCCGCGAGGCCGCCGCGGTCTGCCCCGCCGCGGCCATCGTGGTCCAGGCTTGACCGTGCCGGGGCGCGTGGTGGTCGTTGGTGCCTCCGCCGCGGGCCTGGCCTGTGCCGAGGGACTGCGCCGCATGGGATTCCACGGGTCACTGACCCTGGTCGGCGACGAGGCGCACCTTCCCTACGACCGCCCGCCGCTGTCCAAGCAGCTGCTCTCCGGCGCCTGGGGGCAGGAGCGGCTACGGCTGCGCTCCGCCGAGGAACTGGTTCCGCTGGACCTGGATCTGCGCCTCGGCTCCCCGGCCGTGGCCCTCGACCCGAAGGTGCGTGAGGTCGTCCTGGGCGACGGCACCCCGGTGGGCTACGACACGCTGGTCGTCGCCACCGGAGTGCGCCCGCGCCGTCTCCCCGGTACCGAGGGCATCGCCGGGGTGCACGTGCTGCGCACCCTGGAGGACGCTCTCGCTGTGCGCGCCGTTCTGGCCGCAGGCCGGTCCCTGGTCGTGGTGGGCGGTGGGTTCATCGGCGCCGAGGCCGCCGCCGTCGCCCGCGAACTCGGCTGTGAGGTCACGCTCGTGACGGACCAGCAGGTCCCGCTGGCCGACGCGGTCGGTACGGAGGTCGGTGCCATGCTGGCCGATCTCCATCGCGACCACGGGGTGAACATCGTGACCGGAACCGCGGTCGAAGGCGTTCTGGCGGAGAACGGCAGGGTCACCGGCATCCGGCTGGCCGACGGCGGCACCATCGCGGCCACCGCCGTACTCGTCGGCATCGGCACCCGGCCCAACATCGAGTGGCTCGCCGGCTCCGGCCTCCCCCTCGGCAACGGCATCGAGTGCGACGCCACCCTGTACGCCGGTGACGGAGTGTGGGCCGCAGGAGACGTCGCCTCCTGGCCCGAGCCGGTCAGCGGCGAACGCCGGCGGATCGAGCACCGCACCAATGCCGCGGAGCAGGCTCTCGCCATCGCCCGCAACATCCTCGCCCCACCCGGCGAGGCGCGAGCGCTGACCACCGTCCCCTACGTGTGGTCCGACCAGTACGACCGGAAGATCCAGATCTACGGCCGCTCGCGCGGCGCCGACCAGGTGCGGATCATCGACGGAAACCTCGCCGAACGGCGGTTCACCGCACTGTACGGGCGCGAAGGCCGCGTCGTCGCCGCGCTCGGCATCAACCTGGTCCGCCCGCTACGCGCCCTGCGCCGCCTGGTGGCCGACCGCACTCCCTGGGACGAGGCCCTCGCCGCCGCCGCGCCCTGAGGCCCCACGTCCCACCGCTACAGCAAGGAGAACACCCCCTCATGACCTATGCCCCCGAGGCTCCGGCCTTTCCGCTCGCCCGTGGCTGCCCCTTCGCCCCGCCCGAGACCGCCACCGAGTTCCGTGAGGGCGGAGTCCCACGCCGGGTGACGATCTGGGACGGCAGCACGCCCTGGCTGATCACCCGTCATGACCAGATCCGCCAAGTCCTGAGCGCCCCGGACAGATTCAGCGCGGACGTCACCGACCCCGACTTCCCCAACACCAGCAGTGCCCAGCCGCAGGTCGAGGGTGATGTCTTCTTCCGCAAGGACGGGGACGAGCACCTGCCCATCCGCCGTATCCTCAACCCCGACTTCACCGCCAAGCGCTCGGAGGCGCTGCGGCCGCGCATCGCGGAACTCACCGACAGGCTGATCGACGAGCTGCAGACGATGCCCCGCCCCGTGGACCTGATCGAGCATTTCGCCCTGGCCCTCCCCACCGTCGTCATCTGCGAGGTGCTCGGCGTCCCCTACGAAGAGCGCCACGCCATCCACGAGTCCTCAAAGAAACTGGTCCAGCTCGACGCGCCGCATGAGGAGAAGGTCGCGGCGATGCATGCGCTCAACGCGAACCTGCGCGAGCGGATGGAGCGCAAGCGCACCGAGCCCGACGACGCGCTGCTGTCCCGCCTGGTCAACCTCCATGTCGCGAACGGCACCCTTGACTTGGACGACGCCGTGCGTCTCGGCACGCTCGTGATCGGTGCGGGCCACGAGACCACCGCCAACATGATCGGCCTCGGGATCCTCGCCCTGCTCCGCGAGCCCGGACAGCGCGCGATCCTGCTCTCCGACCCGACGAAGTACGCGTCCACCGCCACCGAGGAGATGATGCGCTACTGGAGCATGGTGCAGACCGAACCACGCCGCGTGGCGATCCAGGACACCGAGGTCGGCGGCGTGCTCGTCCGCGCCGGTGAAGGAGTCATCTGCAACCTGCCCGCCGCCAACCGCGACCCGCAGGTGTTCGCCGAGCCCGAGCGCCTGGACATCACCCGCGCCGAGCGCCGGCACATCGGCTTCGGCTTCGGCATCCACCAGTGCCTGGGCCAGAACCTGTCCCGGGTGGAGATGCAGGTCGCCTGGCCCAGGCTCTTCCAACGGCTCCCCGAACTGCGCCTGGCGGTCCCGGAGGCGGAGTTGCGCTTCCACGACAAGGCCCTCACCTACGGCCTCGAAGAACTGCCGGTGACCTGGTGAGCGCCGGCACCGGCCGGGACGCCGGAACACCCCGCGAAGACGACAACTTCGCCCACCTCGACGAGGTCGGCCGAGCCACCATGGCAGAGGTCATGTCCATGCCGCCCGAGGCGATAGTCAACGACCCCGGATCAATCGGCGATCTGGCGACCAAGGTCATCTTCGGTGACCTGTGGAACCGCTCCGGGCTCTCCCGCCGCGAGCGGCGGATCATCACCATCACCGTGCTCGCCATGCTCGGACGCGACCAGGTGCACGGACCACTGCATGTCCAAGCCGCCCTGGACAGCGGCGATCTGACGGCGGACGACCTCCGTGAAGTGGCCGTCCAGATGGCCTACTACGCCGGCTGGCCCCTGGCGACCTCACTGTCCTGGCTGGTCGACAGCGCAGAGCAGAAGGCACAAGCGAAGGAGGAGCGGTGACCCTTCGACTCGCCGACCGCACCGCCGTCGTCGTCGGTGGCGGCCAGACCCCGGGCGCCACGGTCGGTAACGGCCGCGCCACCGCACTCACCTTCGCTCGAGAGGGCGCGCAGGTCCTGGTCGTCGACCGCGACTTGGAATCCGCTGAGGAGACCGCCGAACTGGTCCGCAAGGACGGTGGCCGGGCCACCGCGCACCGCGCCGACATCACGGTCGACGACGACTGCCGGAGCATCCTGGACGCCGCGCTGGACGCCCTCGGGCACATCGACATCCTGCACAACAACGTCGGCATCGTCCCGGCCGGCCGAACCGAGGAACTCTCCGCGGAGCAGTGGCGGCAGGGCTTCGAGGTGAACCTCACCGGCATGTGGCTCACCTGCAAGTACGTGCTGCCGCACATGCGGCAGCGGCGGAGCGGCGCGGTGGTCAACATCTCCTCCATGGCCGGCTTGCTGGCCGGTGGCGAGGCCATCGCCTACAGCACGTCCAAGGCCGCGGTGAACTCCATGACCCGGTCCCTGGCCCTGGAGTACGCGCCGCACGGCGTGCGGGTCAACTGCATCGCCCCCGGCATGATGGACACCCCCATGGGTGTCGACGCCGTCGCCCGCGCCACCGGCGGCGACCGCGAGCAGGTGGCCGCCCGGCGCGCGGCCATGGTCCCGATGGGCCATCAGGGCACCAGCTGGGACGTCGCCAACGCCGCCCTCTTCCTGGCGAGCGACGAGTCGGCTTTCCTCACCGGAGTGGTCCTCCCCGTCGACGGCGGCTTCACCCTGCGGGCCTCTACCCTCTGACGCAGGCCGCGGACTCCACGCACGCCGGCCGTTCTCACAAAGACACCGGCCGGCGTGCGCGGGGGAGCTCACCGGATAGTTTCGCCGACATCCGTTCAGTCCAGCGGAAACCGATCCTCGACGAGGCCATCGATCACTACTACCGGGTTGCATGAACCTGCAGGTCACCACCCGAATCCAATTTTGGAGCGGTGCGCATTACTGGGTTCTCCGGGTTCGCCGCGAGCCGTGGATGTGCACCCCTCTGCGGCGGGCCGGAGGGGACGGTATCCGGTGTCAGCGGCGTTTGATCACCTTCACCCCGTGGCCGGGGCGCCAGAGTCGGACGACCAGCAGTTGCTCCTCCTCGTCGACCGTGGTCAGGACGGCCTGGGTGAGGTCGAGTCGGAAGTGCGGTACCCCCGGATGTTCACGCACTGGAAGTGGGTGACCGCAGCCTCCCTGGCCTGATGACCAAGATGACAAGAGCCGTATGAACCGAGAGGTTCATGTACGGATCTGTGGGAGCCGGGAGGTGAGATCCCTCCCGGCCACCCGACAGGCTCCGGGGAGGTGCGATCTTCGCATCTGCTCGAGTCCTGAACCGCTCCAACCCCGCGTAGCAGCCGGTAGCGGGCCGGGCAGTCTGCTCGGACCTCTACGGACGGGTCTGGCCTTGAGTTCAAGCTCTGCTCCGTCGTCGACTATCACGGCGGAAGTCCGGCAGTCCCCGCTGACAGGTGCTCAGTTCCGGTCCGAGAGCGAGCCGTCCGGCTTCGTTCACTGTGTGTCGCGTCGTGTGCTCGTGATGGTGACCGGCTTTACTGGCACCAGGCGTGAGCAGCGACGACGCCGGGCTTCGAGCCGTCTCGGGGAGGCGACGATGAGTGATCCGCACCAGCCCACGACCACCTGCACCGGCGACGGGCTGTGGTTGTTCTTGGAATCCGGGCGCTGCTGCGTACCACCGGCCACCTATTGATCGAACTATGCGGCTCAAGACATCAGGAATTTCGATTGCCAGGAATACGGGGATCCGGAATGTCGTCGCTGAATTCTGCGCAAGATGGGCCCAGTTTCGACCAGATGTTGTCCGAGGCCTTCAAGGTGGGGCTGGATCTGCCTGCGGAAACCGACGTGACCACGTTGGTCTTCGGGCAGCATCAACACTGGGATTCGCTGGGCCACATGTCGCTCGTCATCACTCTTGAGCAAGCCTTCGGGGTATCGCTTGGGGAGAAGGATGTGCTGGAGATCGACAGTTACGCCTCCGCTGCCGCCGTCCTGAGGTCCAAGGATCGCGCCGGCTCATGAGACCAGCGCTTCTGGGGTGGTTAGACCGGCCACCGTCTGGTACGGCCCTTGTGGATGTGGGCGCCGACCGGAGCTGGACCTATGCCGAACTCGCGGCCGATGTCCTCCGACGAGCCGCGGCCATCCCCAGCCGACGTAAGTCCCTGGTGGCCTGCCTGTGTCGTCCGGACGCGCGGTCAGCCATCGCCTATCTCGGCGCGATGGCGGCCGGCCACGCGGTCATGATGCTCGATGGCGCCGCTGACAGGGACGCGATCGACCGCCTCCTGGATCTCTACCAGGTCGAGTTCCTGCTGGACGGCGATGGCTGCGAACGGCTCCACATTTCGGACGGGCCCATAGACGATGAGCTGGCGGTCCTCCTCAGCACGTCAGGAAGCACGGGCAGCCCCAAGTACGTAAGGCTCAGCCGGCACAACGTCGATGCCAATGCCGCACAGATCGTCCAGATCCTCGACATCGACGGCGACGAACGGGCTGTACAGGCCCTTCCGTTGCATTACTCCTACGGGCTTTCGGTCCTCAATTCCCACCTGTTCGCCGGGGCGTCGGTCGTGTTCCCTGGTGCCGGCCTCGTGCGGTCAGGGTTCTGGGAGGCCACGAGGGACCATGCGTGCACCTCCTTGGCCGGTGTGCCCTACACCTACACGATTCTCACCCGGGTCGGTTTCGAGGACACCGCCCTGCCGGACCTGCGGACCCTGACCCAGGCCGGCGGCCGGATGGAGCCTGAGATGGTGCTCCACTTCGGACGTCACATGATGGAACGGGGCGGACGGCTCGTGGTGATGTACGGCCAGACCGAGGCGACCGCGCGGATCGCGTATGTGCCGCCCGACCGGGTGCTGGACAAGCCGGACCGCGTGGGCGTGCCGGTTCCCGGTGGCCGCCTGTCGCTCGCCGACGACGGTGAACTCCTCTATGAGGGGCCCAACGTCATGCTGGGGTACGCGCGACGGCGAGCGGGTCTCGCCTCCGGCGACGTCAACCGCGGCCGGCTCGCGACGGGTGACCTCGCCAGCGTCGATGACGAGGGTTTTTACTCGATCGTTGGCCGTAAGCGCCGTATAGCGAAGCTGAGCGGTCAGCGCGTGAACCTCGACGAGCTGGAAATACTGTTGGTGGCACATGGCCGGGTGGCCGCCCTGGAACTGTCGGGGCGGCTGGTCTTGGCGCGGGCGGCTGGTGACGCGACGACGTCGAGGCGTGAGCTGTCGCAGCACGCGGGTGAGCTCATCCGTATACCGACTCGTTTCATCCGCGTCCTCGACGTCGATCGGCTCCCGCTGACCAGCACCGGCAAGACCGACTACGGAGCGCTTGCAGACGAACTGGCGACCAGTGATGACTGATATCGGTATCCGCGTCGGTACCTCTACTGCGGAGGAGGACGACACTGTGGAACAAGACGGCATCGAGCGACTGATCCAGTCGAGCAGGAGGGTCATCGGCTGCGTGGCCCCCGACGTCGAACCGGGTGTCGACGTGGCAAGTTGGATCAATGTCAGCCGGTTCGTCGACGCGTCGGGTGATGACAACCCGCTTTACCTCGATGTGCAGTACGGCGCGGGCTCGGTCCACCACACGATGCTCGCGCCCCCGACGTTCGTCCTGGCGGTCCGCGCGCCCGGCTCGGCCGGGGTGCTGGACCTGACGGAGCACCGGCTGACCGGCACGCTGAGCTCGTTGCACCTCAGCTGGGACGACACCGTCCGGCTGGGTGATGTCCTCGCCGGGCGCGTCTGCGTGGGCGATGTCACCCGACGCCTCGCCGCGGCCGGCCAGGCCCGGGCCTGCGTCCTCTCCACCGTGGAGTACCAGCGCAACGGAGTAGGGTTCGCGCGCGGCTGGGCGGAGGTTGAGGTCGCCCCGCTCGACGGGGACCCTTCGTTGTTCCCGCTCCGCTCGATCCACCGGTACGAGCCCGCCGATGTCGAGCAGATGGTGCGGGAGCTGGACACCGAACAGCCCTCCCGCGGCGCGGTCCCGCGCTTTTGGAGCGACGTTGCCGTGGGGGAGACGACACCGACCGTCCTGAAGGGGCCGCTGACGCTGTCCGACCTCGAGCTGTGGGTCTTCGCCGAGGGCCGCCCGGTACGAGCCGGCAACCTGCACTACACACGGCTGGCCGAGCTCAATGGACACCGGGCGGTGAATCCGGTCACCGGGTGGCCGGCCTGGGACCATGCCGAGACCTCGCTGGATTCCGCGGCGACGGCTCCCTCCGGGCCCAGCGCGCCCGGAGGTCTGCTCTTCACGCTCGCCGGCCAGCATGTCACGCACTGGATGGGTGACGACGCGTTCCTGTGGCAGTTGAGCGTGCGCATCATGCAGCCCTTCTGTTATGGCGATGCTCTGCGGCTGACCGGAACGGTCGTCGACCGCTACACAGTGACCGATGAGGCGAGCACCCGTTACCACGCGATCACGCTCCTGGTCGTGGGAAGGAACCAGCTCGGCGAGCCCGTCGTGGAGGCTCACGCCGTCGTGTTCTTGCCGGACCCTGGAAAGCCGGTCAGGCTCCCCGTACGGGGAGGACTGACCTGCGATGAACTCTGGAGATCTGATGCAGACGTTCGACGAAGCCCTGGCAGAGTTCATCGAGCGAAGCAGGCAACTCCTCCACAAGGAAAGCCCTGAAGACCGCCCGCCGCCGCATCCCGCGCCCTTGGGGGATCCGAACGCCGTCCCTGTGCCCAGCGCGCTGATCTTGACAGAGGATCTGATCCGGCGGTACGCCTACGCCATCGGCGAGGACAACCCGCTCTACACGGATCCGGCCTATGGGGAACGGTCCTGGCTGGGCAGTCAGGTCGCCCCTCCGACCATCCTCATCCACGTCCGTTTTCCGGCCGACCATGGTGCGCAGCGACCGCAGGGATATCCCGTGGCGAACTTCCTGTCGGGGGTAGCGTGGGAGTTCTACGACGTGCTGCGTCCCGGAATGCGTTTCACCTCGTCGAAGATCCCACGCGAGCTCGTCATCACACGTGGGCGGCAGGGGCAGGTCATTTTCCATCATTCCGAGATCTTCTACTGGACCAACTGTGGTGCGCTGACAGCGAAGGCCTACGGACGCCTTATCCATTTGCCGGTGGAGCAGATGGGTGGGACCCGCGTGATGCCGGTCGAGCGGCTGGGCGAGCGGATGCTCTACAACCGCGAGCCTCATCGCTACTCAGCCGCTGAGATCGAGAAACTCAGCGAGGCGCTCGAGAAGCAGCAGCGCCGGGGTGCTCGCGTGTTGTCCTGGGAGGATGTCAACGAGGGCGACGAGCTGCCGGACATCGTACAGCCCCCGTACAGCATCCGCGACGCGTTGACCTATCAGTCGCTGGACCATGGGCTCCTCGCCACCTTGGACGGCACGCGCCTGGTGCGTGCGTTCGGACCTGCCTACCGGCGGTGTCGCCAGAACCCGGCCTTCGCCCGGACCCATCCCGTGACCGGATGGCCCTACACCCCCTACGACGAGCACGAGGACAGGTATCTCGCGCCGTATCGGTGCCAGCCGCTGCCCTTCGACTTTGGCATCCAGCGCGCGCAGGCACCGATCCGGCTGCTCACCAACTGGGCGGGCGACAACGCGTTCGTGCACCGCATGTACACCACCATGGGCAGGCCGCTCTTCTACGGCGACGCGGCGATCTATGGGGGGAAGGTGATCCGCAAGTACGTCGCGGAGAAGACGGATGCAGCGGGGCGGACCGTGTCGTACGCGGCGGTGGCCGTCGAGATCGTCGGCCTTAACCAGCGCGACGAGGTCCACTGCCTCGGTTACGCGACCGTGTTCCTGCCCTCGGCGGCCATGGGCCAGCCGGTCCTGCCGGTCCCCCATACCGACCGCCCGGAGTACGTGCCGTTCGACGTGCACCGTCGAGCCGGATGGTTCTAGTGAGGTGATCTCAACAAGGCAGGTACTGGGTGCTCGAAGTGGGTGAGTACCAGGGCGGCTTTCGCGATCGGGTCGACGGCCTGATGGTCCGCGTAGAGCGCGGCTAGCGACGGAGGGATGGGCCGGTCGATCTGCAGCCTGCGCATTGCTGATGCTGCCGTGAATTCGGTGGTATGGCGGGCGGCGGACGTGGCATCGTCGGCGTCATGTCTGTGGAACTGATCCGTGCCAGCGGCCTGACCGATGCTGTCCCGTATGCCTACGCCTCGGTAGTTCCCGCCGGTGCCCGGCTTGTGCACACCGCCGGCGCGTGTCCGATCGACGAGCACGACCGGGTTGTAGCGCTCGGTGACGTCGCCGGGCAGGCCCGGCAGGTCATGGACAATCTTGAGGTGGCGCTGCAGGCGGCAGGGGCTGTGCTGACAGACGTCGTGCGGACGGCCGTCTACGTTGCGAGCACTGACGAGGTGGACCTCGTCACAGCCTGGAACGTGGTGCGCGCCCGGTTCGGCGACCACGACGCGCCGAGCACCTTGCTGGGCGTCACGGTGCTTGGCTACAGGGGCCAGCTTGTCGAGGTCGACGCCGTTGCCGTAATGAGGTGATCTTATCGAGGTAGATATCCGTGCTCGAATTGGGTGAGCACGAGGGTGGCTTTCGCGATATCGCCGATGCGGCTGGGACTGGCGGTGATGTGCTGCAGGACGCGCCAGCGGCCCACCAGCAGGGCGAAGCCGCGTTCGCCGAGCGCCCGCATCGCGCGGAGCAACTTGTTGTAGGTGCGGTTGTCCACGCCGAGGCGGCGCCCATCGGTGGGCTGCTTGAACGGGACGTGGATCCCGATGCCGGCGCCGTCGTAGCCGGGGTCGGCCAGGGTCGGCAGGCCCTGAGCGGCTGCGGCATACAGCGCGCCGAGGGCGTGATCCTGCGCGCACGTCAGGTCGTGCACCGACCCGGGTTCGACCGGTCCGACCCAGATCGGCAACCCGTCCGGGCGCATCACGGCCTGGATGTTGCCGCCGAAGTCGTGGCGCTTGCCGGAGTACCACACATCGATGACCTTGCCCTTGCGGCTGATCGTCTTCTCGCGGCACCGGTCGGTGTTGACGATCTTTCCGTCTAGGATGACGTGCGAACATCCCTCCTGCTGGGCACGTCGCAGGGCGTCAGACAGCTCAGGAGCCTCGACAGCCAGCACCGCCACCGCCTCGTCTCGGTACCGGTAAGCCGTGGCCCGGCTGATCCCGAACCCCGCGGCCAACACGGTGAGGTCCTCTCGCTTGCGGAACCAGACCAGCGCGAACAGCGCCTGCTTGCCGCAGCTCAGTGTTCGGCTGCGCCGTCGGGTACCGCGAGCGCGGCGCCGGGCGGCCAGCAGCGAAACGACATAGGCGACCAGTTCCCGGATACGTCGAGCGTGGCTCGATAGGCAATCACGTGGAGTCCTTCGGGTAGATGGTGCTCTTGTGGTGAGAACCCATCTACCTGGGACTCCACGCTTCTTCCAGCACCGTCCGATATGGACGATCTACCCGTGTCGCTCCAAACGACCTTCAACGCTTGGTGAGATCACCTCAGTGGCTCGTCACGCAGCCTTGGCTGGGTAACTGGTCCAGCTTCGGATAGGTGAGCTGGCGGCGAAGCTGGTCTTGGGGCAGGCTCGTTTTTGCGCCAGCGGATGTAGCCGGGGATGACGTTGTTTGTTCGCCGTGGCTGCGGTGGTCGGTGCCGTTGAGGGCGAAGTAGCGCAGCGCGGCGAACTCCGACTCGATCCAGTTCAGCATTGTTGAGGCTGAGAGCCTCGCGGTGTGCTTCTCACGTTGGTTTACATGATCACCAGGTTGTGCTCGCCGGACTCGGCCACCGGATCGGCGAAGGCACCATCCGCCGTATCCTGGCCGCGGCCGGGTTGGGCCCTGCGCCCCGCCGGACCTCCCCGACCTGGCGGCAGTTCCTGACCTCCCAGGCCGCCGGACTTTTGGCCTGCGACTTCATGCACGTCGACACCGTGTTCCTCAAGCGCCTATACGTGTTCTTCGTCATGGAGATCGAAACCCGCCGAATCCACATCCTCGGCCTCACCGCCAACCCGACCGGGGCCTGGACCGCTCAACAGGCCCGGAACCTGCTGATGGACCTGGACGAACGCGCCGATCAGTTCAGATTCCTCATCAGGACCGTGACGGCAAGTTCTCGAGGGTGTTCGACGAGGTCCTCACCAGCAGCGGCGTACGGATCATCAAGACGCCGCCGCGATCGCCTCGCGCGAACTCCTACGCCGAACGGTTCGTGGGCACATTGCGACGCGAGTGCCTCGACCACCTGCTGATCTATGGCGAACAGCACCTGCGGCGGGTACTGGCCGACTACGAGCGGCATTACAACGCCCACCGGGCTCACCAGTCCCACAGCCAAAGACCACCGCTGCACGACCCCGACCAGCCGATCGACCTCAGGGCTGTGATCGAGCGTCGCAGTGCCGTCGCGGGCCTGATCCACGAGTATCGAAGGGCCGCCTAACGATCATGTGAAAGCCCAGTGAGAACCGAACGATGGGTTTTGGCACGGCACAGGCGGCGGATACGCCTCCGCCGCCGAGATCCGGCTGCGCCAGGCCTCGTCCGGCTGAAC
>DASYNF010000065.1:0-20075 GCA_036008685.1 Actinomadura sp.
TGGTCACCTGTTCATAGTGCGCAGCGATCTCATCGGTGGTCGTCAGCCACACACCGGAGTGCCCGGCGATGTATTCCACGGCACGGTCCACGTACTTGTTCCGGAAGGGCTGGTTGGCAATGAATGGGTGCAGGCAGAGGGCCATCCCCGGCCGCTGTGCTTCGAATCCTCGAACAACTGATCCAGCTGGTCGATGACCACCTGCAGGAAATCGGGACCGTTCAGGCCGTTGCCGAGGAAGAGCGTGATGTCGTTGGTCTCCATGGAGTAGGGGACACTGAGCATGCCTGGCACGTTGAGCCGGTAGGGCTGGTCGTCGTTGCTCCAGTCCAGCACGTACGTCAGGCCGAGTTCCGCCAGCAGGCTCGGCGTCTCGAAGGTCTCGGTGAGGGCGGGCCCCATCCAGCCCCGCGGCCGTGTCCCGGTCGCCGCCTCGATGGTCGTGACGACCTCGGTGAGGTAGGCCATTTCCCCATCACGGGTCATCCCGGCCTGGAAGGTGGAGTTGTCCCGGCCGTGGGCGATCCATGCCCAGTCGCGTTCCAGGCCGGCCTTGATGATCTGGGGGTAACGGCTGCAGACGTCGGAGTTCAGCAGCACGCTCGCCCGCAGACCGTACCGGTCCAGGATTTCGATCATCCGCCAGATCCCGACCCTCGGGCCGTAGTCGCGCCAGCCGTAGTTGAGCGCGTCGGGGACCAGGGATGTCGTCCCGCCGAAGATACTCGTGGATGGGCGGTCGATCTTGTAGTGCTCGATATTGAGCCCGAGATAAAAGGCGATGCCCTCGTCGACGGACACCACGTCGGCGTACTTCTTGTCGAGGTCGAACAGCGCTTGGGCGTGGGCGGCGGCGGAGCGGTCGGCCACCTCGACGGCGGGAGAGCCGGGACGCAGAACCGACAGGCCCTTCATCTTGTAGGCCCAGAGCCCGGCGTCCTTGAGGTCGGGCTCCTCGTACCAAAGGGTCGTGAAGAAGGTCGGGATCTTAACCGAGCGGGCCGCTGACAGGACCACGCCGGCCGCCTCGACCTCGGCATCCATGCCGGCACCCAGAGGCGACGACGGGTCGGTGAAGGCGTTCACCATATCGACGCGACACCGGCTGGGGCGTCCCCTGCGAAGGACGCCTCAGAGCGGCCCGCCGGTAACCCCGTCGACCACCTCGGTCATCCCGAAAAGCCGACAGTCCCGTCGGAAAGGAAAATGACCGTCAGAGGAGTCTGCCGATTTTGTCGGCATGGTCCCGCAGGACTGGGAGGAAGCCCCGGCGCATGTCTTCCAGGGTGGCACGAGCGGTGAAGACGCTGACGCTCAGTGCGGCCATCGTGCGCCCCTGGGCGTTCTTGACCGGAACGGCCATGGAACGCATCCCGAGTTCGAGTTCCTCGTCGGTGAATGCGACCGCGTCCACGCGTTCTTCCTCGATGCGCACCTTGATCGCCGAAACATCGGTGAGTGTCTTCGGGGTGCGGCGCTCGGGCCGACATTTGTCCAGGTAGGCGTTCAGCGCGTCCTCGTCGAGGTCCATGAGCAGGACCCGTCCGGTGGCACAGGCGTACGCGGGAAGGCGGGCGCCGAGGCGAACCCCGGTCGACACGATCCGCGGTGCCTCGGCACGTGCGACGAACATCGACCAGCCGTCTTCCAGCACCGCCAGGGAAACCGACTCCGCCAGCTTCTCCCGGGCTGCGATGAGATGGGGTTGCGCGAGCAGCGGGAGGGAAGCGCTTTCAAGGTACGACGTGCCGAGCCGCAACATGCGCGGTGTGGGGCGGAAGTACTTGCCGTCGTACGTCAGGTAGCCGAGGTCGGTGAGAGTCAGCAGGCAGCGCCGCGCGCTCGCCCTCGTGACGCCGGTCACCCGAGCGGCGTCGGCGACCGTGAGCTGCGTACATGACTCCCCAAAGGCCTCGATGACGGCGAGGCCCTTCGCCAGCCCCGCCATGCCCTCGGGCGCACGACCAGGTTCTTTTTCCTTGACAGCACCGGCGGTTTCCCTCTTAGATGTTCGCAATTCGGCCACGAGTTCGTTATACGAACAAATTGTCCGGCTGTCAAGCAGTGTCCGAGCGACCCGTCTGGGTTCGGGCACCAGCGGACCGAGGAGGAGTCTTGACGAGCAGTACCTCACAGGGGACCGAACTCGGCTTTCCGGCGTGGCCGGAAGGCCTGACCCGGGTCCCCTACTGGATCTTCCAGCGCGAGGACGTCTACGCCGCCGAGCAGAAGAACCTGTTCCAGGGGCCGTACTGGAGCTATCTCTGCCTGGAAGTGGAAGTGCCCGAACCGGGCGACTACCGCACGTCTTTCGTGGGCGACACGCCGGTGATCGTGTCGCGGGACCTCGACGGAGAGCTGTACGCCTTCGAGAACCGCTGCGCGCACCGCGGCGCGCTCCTGGCGCTCGACAAGCAAGGCAAGGCCAAGGATTTCACCTGCGTGTATCACGCCTGGAGCTACAACCTCCAGGGCGACCTGACCGGCGTCGCGTTCAAGGACGGCATCAAGGGCAAGGGCGGGATGCCGCCGTCGTTCTGCCTGGAACAGCACGGCCCCCGCAAGCTACGGCTCGCCGTGGTGCACGGGTTGATATTCGGCAGTTTCGACGACGACGTGCCGGATATCGATGAGTACCTCGGCGACGAGATCTCGAGCCGGATCGAGCGGGTGCTGGGCGGCCGCAAGCCGGTGGTGCTCGGCCGGTTCACGCAGATGCTCCCCAACAACTGGAAGCTCTACTTCGAGAACGTGAAGGACTCCTACCACGCGAGCATCCTGCACCTGTTCTTCACCACGTTCCAGATCAACCGACTGTCCCAGCGTGGCGGGATCATCGTCGACGAGAGCGGCGGCCATCACGTCAGCTACTCCGCCATCGATCGCGAGGCGGAACGCGACGCGGCCTACGCGGCGCAGAAGATCCGGTCCGAAAGCGAGTACACGCTGGCCGACCCGTCCCTGCTCGACGGGTTCAGCGAGGTCGGCGACGACGTCACTCTGCAGATCCTTTCCGTGTTCCCCGGCTTCGTCCTGCAGCAGATCCAGAACTCCGTGGCGGTTCGCCAGATCCTGCCGCGAGGGGTGGAGCAGACCGAGCTCAACTGGACCTACCTCGGCTTCGAGGACGATACGACCGAGCAGCGCGAGATGCGGCTCAAGCAGTCCAACCTGGTCGGCCCGGCCGGTTACGTCTCGATGGAGGACGGCTGCGTCGGTGGCTTCGTCCAACGCGGTGTCGCGGGCGCTTCCGGTGAATACGCCGTCGTCGAAATGGGCGGTGAGACCGCCGAATCCAGCGAAAGCCGGGTCACCGAAGCCTCCATCCGAGGCTTCTGGAAGGCCTATCGCGACGGAATGGACCTTTTTCACGAGGAGGCGGGAGAATGACCCAGGACATCTTTCGGCTGATCAGCCGCACGCAGGCCGAGTATGCCCGTTGCATCGACGACGGCGCGCTGGAGGACTGGCCCGGCTTTTTCCTCGAGGACTGCTTCTATAAGGTCACCACCGCCGACAACCACCGCCAGGGCATGACGGCCGGGCTCATCTGGGCCAACACGCGCCGTATGCTGGCCGACCGCGTTTCGGCGCTACGCGATGCCAACATCTACGAGCGCCACACCTACCGGCACATGTTGAACGCGCCGGCGATCCTCGAGGAGAACGGTGACGCGGTCCGCTCGGAGACTTCGTTCTTCGTGGTCCGGGTGACCAGCGACGGGCCCACCGACATCTTCGCCACCGGCCGCTACCTCGACCGCTGGCGGATCGACGGCGACGTGGCCAAGCTCGCAGAGCGGATCGTGGTGTGCGACAGCTCCCGGACCGACACGCTCCTGGCGTTGCCGCTGTGACCGGTCCACGGCCCCGCGTCCTGCTGAGCATCGGCGATCCGAACGGCGTGGGCCCGGAGCTCTCCGTCAAGACCGTCGCCGCTCTGCAGGGCGAGCCGAGTGTGATCCCCGTGCTCGTCGGCGACCGTTTCGTCGTGGAGGCGTACGCCCAGCAGGCCGGGCTCGAGGTCCGGGAGACGGTGGGCTCGGCCGAACCGGAGCCCGGTGTGGTGGACCTCCTGCCGGCCGATTCGTTGTCGCACCAGGCTTTCCAGCCTGGAACGGTCCACGCCGAGGCGGGGCGGGCGACGGTGGCCTATCTCGCCATGGCCGTCGAGGCGCTGCGCCGCGGCTACGCACGGGCGATCGTCGCCTGCCCGCACTCGGAGACCGCGATCAACGCAGCGGGAATCCCCTTCTCCGGCTATCCCGGCCTGCTCGCCCGGCTGGCCGGGGTCGATCCCGACCGAGTGTTCCTGTTCCTGATCGGCGGCGGGCTGCGGATCGTGCACGCCACCCTGCACGAACGGCTCGCAGATGCCCTCGGCCGGTTGACTCCCGCGCTGGTCGAGGCCGCCGGGCTGGCCGCCGTGGACGTCTTGCGGTCGCTCGGCATCGCCTCGCCCCGGATCGGGGTCTTCGGGGTGAACCCGCATGCCGGCGAGGGCGGCCTGTTCGGCGAGGACGACGACCGGATCACCGCGCCCGCCGTGGAGCGGCTGCGACAGGCGGGCGTCGACGTCGACGGACCGCTGGGCGCGGATCTGCTACTCGGCCGCCAAGGGTTCGACGCGTTCGTCGCCATGTACCACGACCAGGGGCATATTCCGGTCAAGCTGCTCGCCGGCCGGAACTCCACAGCGTTGTCGATCGGCGCCGGGCTGATCTTTTCCAGCGTCGGCCACGGCACCGCATTCGACATCGCGGGCAAGGGCGTGGCCGATCCGGAGGCGGTGATCCGCGCGGTTCGCCTCGTCGGAGGAGTGTCCCGGCCGGCCCCGGGGCCCGAACCAGTGGAGGTCTCGTCATGACCTACGAGGTGACGGTGACCGGGACCGAGATCAGTTTCACGTGCGAACCGGGTGAGGCGGTGCTCGATGCGGCCGAACGCGCCGGATACGCACTCCCATATTCCTGCCGCAAGGGCGTGTGTTCCACCTGCGAGGCCGGGGTGCGAACCGGCCAGGTCCAAGTGCGCGGCCAGGGCGACCTCACCGGCCCAGCGGAAGAAGTGCTGCTGTGCCAGGCCCGGCCGCTTACTGATCTCGAAATCGCCCCCAAGCGGATCGACCGGCGCGGTCCGCCCGATCGCAAGACCGTGGCGGCAAAGGTACAACGCGTCACCTGGCCTGCCGAGGATGTCGCGATCCTGCAGCTGCGCCTGCCAACCGGGGTACGGGCCAGATTCCGGGCCGGTCAGTACCTCAAGGTTTTCATGGCGGACGGGGACAGCCGGAACTACTCGATGGCCAACCCGCCGCACCAGAACGATTCGGTCCAGCTGCATATCCGGCACGTCCCCGGTGGCCGGTTCTCCGAAAGCGTGCTGGCGGGAATGCAGAAGGGCGATGCGCTTCGCGTGGAGCTGCCGTACGGCGAGTTCTCACTTAACGAGGAATCCGACAAGCCGGCCATCCTCATTGCCACGGGTACCGGTTTCGCTCCGATCAAGTCCATTGTGGAGGACCAGCTCAAGCGTGGTTCGGAGCGTTCGATACACCTGTACTGGGGCGCGCGCAAGCGGGCGGACCTGTATCTTGCCGAGCTGGCCGAGAAATGGGCGGCGCGGGCCCCGTGGTTCTCGTTCACCCCGGTGCTCTCGGAAGCCGAGGACGGATGGCCGGGCCGGACCGGCTGGGTCCATGCCTCAGTCCTCGATGATCGGCCCGACCTGAGCGGCTACGAGGTCTACGCGTGTGGCAGCCCCATGATGACATCGGCCGCGCGGGAGGACTTCGTCTCCCGAGGCGGGCTTGATCCGGACAGTTTCCACTGCGATGCCTTCGTCCCATCGGGCGATCTGGAGCCGGCGTCGCCGCAATAACGCGTCATCGATTCGGGGGAATCTCAGCAAGACGGACCGGGCTGGAATCAGTCAGAACGAGGAAAACATGTCCCCTTCAGAAACGAGTCCACTGCGCCTGCCGCAGTTCATCGATGATCGCAGGGTCAGTCTCTTCCAGTATGTCGTGGTCGGGCTGTGCGCATTCGTCATGTTCATGGACGGATTCGATACCCAGGCCATCAGCTACGCCGCCCCCCATATCGCCAAGGAATGGGGATTGTCCAAGCAAGAGCTCGGCGTGATCTTCTCCTCGGCACTCGCGGGCCTGATGGTCGGCTACCTGGTGCTCTCCCCGCTGTCGGAACGCTTCGGCCACAAGCGCCTCATCACCGTCAGCTCCATCGCCTTCGGTCTGTGCACGCTCACCACGGTCTGGTCGCAGGACCTCACCCAGCTGATGGCGCTGCGCTTCATCACCGGTATCGGCCTGGGCGCAGCGGCACCCAGTGCGGTGGCGCTGACCGCGGAGTTCAGCCCCAAGCGCCTGCGAGCCTCCTTCGTTCTGGTGATTTATTGCGGCTTCTCCTTCGGCTTCATCGTCGCCGGCATGGCTTCGGACTGGCTGATTCCGGCACTCGGCTGGCGCTCCCTGTTCTGGGTCGGCGCGCTGGCACCTATGGTGCTGGTCCCGGTGCTGCTGCGGTGGCTCCCGGAATCCCCGGTGTTCATGATCCAGCACAGCGCCGACCCGCAGCGGATCTACCGGGTCCTCCGCAAGATCGACCGGAAGCTGCCCCCGCAGGAGCGGCCGGTCTTCACCGTGGAGCAAGCCGATCTGGGGACCAGCGGCAAGGGCGAGGAAGGCGGCGAGCAGGCAAGGCTGCGGACTCTGTTCACCCGCAACCAGGTCCTGGGCACGCTCCTGATCTGGTCGGTGTTCATGATCAATCTCGGTGAGTTCTACGCCCTGCAGAGCTGGTTGCCGTCGATCATGACGAGCCTCCACTATCCGATGCACATCGTCGTCACCGCGACCACGCTGACCGCGGTCGGCGGAATCGCCGCCGCCCTCGTCAGCGGCCCGGCGATGGACCGGCTCGGCGCGTACGGCACACTCGCCACCGTCTACCTGCTCGGTTTCGTTTTCGTCGCGGTCACCGGGCTCGCGTTCAACGCGCCGCTGTGGGTCCTGCTCGGGGCGAACTTCCTCGCAGGCTGCTGCATCAGCGGCGGGCAGAAGAGCCTGATCGCGTTCGCCGCGATCTTCTACCCGGCGCAGATCCGCTCCACCGGGGTCGGCTGGGCGCTGGGTATCGGGCGGGTCGGCGGCATCATCGGGCCGCTCGTGGTCGGTGCGGCGCTGGGCCTGAACTGGTCGGCCAGCGCGGTTTTCTACGCCATGGCGGTACCCATGCTGGTGGCCGGTCTGATCATGCTGGTCCTCGGGCGGCGCTACGGCCGTACGGCAAGCGCGCCGGCGCGCGAAACGCAGGACGCTCCTGCCGGACGTGTGTCCAGCCCTGAGACGGCGTGACCAGCGGCATCTCCGCCGAGCGCTATCCGTACTGACCACGGAGGTCAGCGACAGCGACACGGCTGGATGGGCCTGAAATGAGGGAGGACCTCTGGGCATGGTGTGAGTCGACCAAGATTCACAACCATGTACCAGAGGTCCTCGTGCCTGTCGGTGCTCCAAGATCCCGATTCAGGTGGTGACCTGTGGATTTCCCGGCGGGATCACGCAGCGGGCGGGCCCAGACGTCCCTAGTGGCCCTCATCCTCTCTAAGGATCTTGTCGGCGATGGCGAACGCGGAGTTGGCCGCGGGCACCCCGCAGTAGATCGCCGACTGGAGCAGGACTTCCTGGATGTCTTCGGGGGTGAGGCCGTTGCGCAGCGCGGCGCGCACGTGCATGGCCAGTTCTTCGTGGTGGCCGCGCGCGATCAGCGCGGTGAGCGTGATGCAACTGCGAATCTGGCGGCTGAGGCCGGGGCGCGTCCAGATCTCGCCCCATGCGTAGCGGGTGATGAAGTCCTGGAAGACCGAGGTGAAGTCGCTGGTGCGGGCGACGGCCCGGTCGACGTGCTCGTCGCCGAGTACGGCGCGGCGTACGGCCATGCCGGCGCTGTGGCGCGATCCGTCGTCGGTGGGTGACGCGTCGGCGGGTAGCGCTTCGGCGGCCGCCAGGTGACCGAGCAGCGCGGCCAGTACGGGTCTCGGCTGCTCGACGTTGGCCAGGTGCGCGGCGTGCGCGACCTCGGTGAGGCTCGCGCCGGGGATCCCGTCGGCGAGTTCCCGGGCATGGGCGACGGGGGTCGCCGGGTCGTCGCGGCCCGCGATCACGAGGGTGGGGGCGGTGATGCCGGGCAGCTCGGGGCGCAGGTCATACCCCGCGAGCGCGTCGCAGCAGGCGGCGTAGCCCCCGGGATGGGTGGCCCGCATGGCGGCCAGCATCGCCTCGGCGGCCGGTTCGCCCCGGAAGGCCGGGGTGAACCAGCGGCTGCCGGTGGTGTCCGCGACCGGATCGGTGCTGCCCTTCGCCCGGACGAGGGCGGCCCTGTCGTGCCAGCCCTGCGGCTCGCCGAAGCGGGCGGAGGAGCAGACGACGGCGAGCGACTCGACCCGCTCCGGGTGGTGCACGGCGAGCCAGGTGCCGACGGCCCCGCCGAGCGAGATCCCGGCGTAGGCGAACCGCTCGAGGCCGAGCGCGTCGGCGAGTTCGAGAACGAGCCGCCCGAGGTCGCCGACCGTGGCCGGGCTCTGTTCGCTGCTCGGGAGCAGCTCGGCGGGCGATCCGCCGTGCCCGGGCAGGTCCCATCTGATCACCCGGTGCGTGCGGGCGAGGGCGGGGACCTGCGGGTCCCACACGGCGAGCGAGGTGCCGAGGGAGGGCCCCAGGATGAGGGGCGGAGCGGAGGCGGGACCGTCGATACGGTGGTTGAGGGTCATGGTGTCTCCTCCGTGCCGAGCCGGCGCAGCGCGCGGTCTGTGAGAGGGCCGGCGGAGCCGAGGTAGTTGGTGGGGTCGGTCAGTTCGCGCAGGCGTTCCTTGGGGAGGACGCCCGCCACTGCGGGCTCCTCCTGGAGGGCCTCGCCGAAGTCGATGCCCTCCTCGGTGGCGCGGCGAGCGGCCCGGGACAGGGCCTGTTTGGCCTGGCCGCGGTCGATCAGGGCGGCGAGCGCCGCGGCGAGGTGCTCGGTGACGATCAGGCCGTCGGTCGCGCCGAGGTTGCCCCGCATACGGTGCGGATGGACGCGGAGTCCCTCGGCGAGTTCGGCCGCGTCGCGAGCGGCACCGCCGACCAGGCGCAGGGCCTCGCGCAGCGGCTGCCATTCGGCGTGCCAGGCCCCCGGTGGGCGCTCGTCCTCGGCGGTAAGGGATCCGTACAGCACGGACGCGAGCAGCGGGACTTGGCGGGCGGTGGCCGCGATGAGTGTGGCCCGGACCGGGTTGCTCTTGTGCGGCATGGCGGAGGAGCCGCCGCCGCTGCCCTCGCTGACCTCACCGATCTCCGTACGGGACAGCAGCAGCACGTCCGCCGCGACCTTGCCCAGCGCGCCGGCGGCGAACGCCAGCGCTCCGGCGAGGTCCGCGACAGGGGTACGCAGCGTGTGCCACGGCAGCGCCGGCTCGGCGAGTCCGGTCTCGGCGGCGTAGGCGGCGAGCAGCCGCAGGCCCAGGTCGGTCTCGGCGGGCGGCGCAGTCAGGTCCCGGCCGCCGCCCGGCTCGCTGCCGCTCGGCGTGCCGGCGGCAGCGCCGGACCCGGCTCCCGTGCCGTCCGCCTCCGCGAAGGCGTGGAACGCCGCCAACGTACCTGCCGCGCCCCCCAGTTGGGCCGGGAGCGCCGACCGTACTGCCACGAGGCGGTCGCGGGCGTCCAGGACCAGGCTGCGCCAGCCGGCCGTCTTCAGGCCGAACGTCGTGGGCACCGCGTGCTGGGTGAGGGTGCGGCCGGGCATCGGGGTGTCGCGGTGCTCGGCCGCGATCCGGGCCAGCGCCTCGGCCGTGCGGGCCAGGTCGGCCAGGGCCGGTTCCAGGGCGCGGGACGCGACCAGCATCGCGGCGGTGTCCCAGATGTCCTGGCTGGTGGCGCCGCGGTGGACGTACGGCGCCGCGTCGGGGTCGCGCTCCTTGACCGCGGCCGTCAGGTCGGCGACCAGCGGGATCACCGGGTTGCCACCGGAGCGGGCGCGTAGCGCGAGGTCGCGGACGTCGTAGCGTCCGGTGTCCGCGGCCGCCGCCGTAACGGCCTCCGCCGCCGCGGGCGGGGCGAGCCCGACAGCCACCTGGGCACGGGTCAGCGCGGCCTCGGCGTCGAGCATGCCCCGTACGTACGCGGCGTCGGTCGTCGACGCCTCGGCGGCGGAGCCGGCCCGGACCGGGGAGAGCAGCCCCGTGTCGGCGTCGTCAGCCGAACTCAAGGAAGACCGTCTCCTCATGCACCCCGTCGTACTGCAGACGGATGTCGAAACGGTGGACCCGCTCGCGCTCGGGGGTGGCGAGCAACGTGGCCCGGCGCTCGGGCTCCAGGGAGACCAGCAGCGGGTCGTCGGTGGTGTCGGTCAGGTCCGGTAGGTAGATCCGGGTATGGAGGTGGTGTAGCAGACCGCGGGCGAAGACGATCACTGACAGGTAGGGCACGCCGCCCGGCGGGAGCGTACGCAGCGCATAGTGCCCGTCGGCGTCCGTCGCGACCCGGCCGAAGCCGGTGAAGTCGACGCCGTTGCGGCCGAGGTAGCCGCCGGTGACGATGTCGCGGCGCAGCGATCCGGGGGCGCCGGCGCGCGAGCCGTCCGGCGCGGGCTGCCAGAACTCCAGCAGCGCGTCGGGGATCGGCAGTCCGGCGCCGTCGTAGACGACGCCGTGCAGGGTGATGCTGTCGGGGTGCCCGGCAGGGGCGACCTCCTCGCCACCGGGGAAGGGCAGGGCGTAACCGTAGAAGGGGCCGACGGTCTGCGACGGTGTGGGCGGCAGTGACATCAGCGGCCTTCCTCGATCCAGGTGGCGGCCGGGCCGTCGAGGACGATGTCCCAGCGGTAGCCCAGTGACCATTCGGGGCTGGACAGGTCGTGGTCGTACGTCGCGACGAGCCGCTGCCGGGCGGCGTCGTCGGTCACCGACTGCAGGATGGGGTCGTACGTGAAGAGCGGGTCGCCGGGGAAGTACATCTGGGTGACCAGCCGCTGGGTGAAGGCCGTGCCGAAGAGCGAGAAGTGGATGTGGGCGGGGCGCCAGGCGTTGAGGTGGTTGCGCCAGGGGTAGGCGCCCGGCTTGATGGTGACGAATTCGTACTCGCCCTGGTCATTGCTCAGGCAGCGGCCGACGCCGGTGAAGCTGGGGTCGAGCGGGGCCGGATGGTCGTCGCGCTGGTGGGCGTAGCGGCCGGAGGCGTTGGCCTGCCAGAGCTCGATGAGCTGGCCGCGCACCGGACGGCCGTCGCGGTCGAGGACGCGGCCGGTGACCTTGATGCGCTCGCCGAGAGGTTCGCCCTGATGCTGCCGGGTGAGGTCGTTGTCGAGCGCGGTGACATCGGTGACGCCGAAGACCGGGCCGGTCAGCTCGACCGCCTCCGGGTCCCTGACGGCGACCAGCGGCCGCTTGGGGTGGCGCAGGACGCTGCTGCGGTAGGGGGCGTAGCCGCGGTCGGGGTGATGGCGGACGGAGGCGCCGTCGGCCGTGGCCTTGGCGTAGTCGTCGTGCGCCTCGACGATCTCGGCGCTGATGTCACCCTGGGTGAGCGGGGTGGTCATGCGGTTCCTACCTTTCCAGGATGAGGGCCAGGCCCTGGCCCACGCCGATGCAGAGCGCGGCCATGCCGGTGCCGGAGCCCGCGGCGGCGAGCTGGTGGGCCACGGCTCCGGTGATACGGGCGCCGGAGGCGCCGAGCGGGTGACCGATGGCGATCGCGCCGCCACGCGGGTTGACGATGGCGGGATCGAGGTCGGGCCACTCGGCGAGGCAACCCAGCGACTGGGCGGCGAAGGCCTCGTTGAGCTCGAGGGTGCGCAGGTCGCCGAAGGCACGACCGGCCTTCGCCAACGCCTTCTCGACCGCCTCGACCGGGCCGAGCCCGAAGTACTGCGGCTCGATGGCGGTCACGGCGGAGGCCCGAATACGGGCGAGCGGCTCACGGCCGGTGGCCTTCAGGCCCTCCTCGTCGGCGATGAGCAGCGCGGCCGCGCCGTCGTTGAGCGGCGAGGCGTTGCCGGCGGTGACCGTGCCGTCCTTGCGGAAAACGGTCTTGAGCTTGGCCAGCGACTCCACCGAGGTGTTGTCGCGGATGGTCTCGTCACGGGTGAGATCCACGCCCTCGACGGGGACGACCTCGCCGTCGTACAGGCCGCCCTTCCACGCCAGGGCGGCCTTTTCGTGGCTGGCCACGGCGAAGGCGTCCTGCTGCTCGCGGGTGATGCCGTGCTTGTCGGCGATCAGCTCGGCGCCCTCACCGAGGGGGACGGTCCATTGCGGCTCCATGCGCTCGTTGACCATGCGCCAGCCGATGGTGGTGGAGAACAGCTCCTGGTTGCCGGGCGGGAAGGCGCGCTCGGGCTTGGGCATGACCCACGGAGCACGGCTCATCGACTCGACGCCGCCGGCGACGGTGATCGAGGCGTCGCCGACCGCGACCGCGCGGGCGGCCTGGACGACGGCCTCCAGGCCGGAGGCGCACAGCCGGTTGACAGTGGTACCGGGGACGCTGACGGGCAGCCCGGCGAGCAGCACGGCCATCCGGGCGACGTTGCGGTTCTCCTCGCCGGCGCCGTTGGCGTTGCCGAAGATCACGTCGTCGATCCGGGCCGGGTCGAGCCGCGGCGTACGGTCGACCAGGGAGCGTACGACATGGGCCGCGAGGTCGTCGGGGCGGACGGCCGCCAGGGCGCCGCCGTACTTGCCGACGGGCGTACGTACGGCGTCGACGATATATACGTCCTTGAGACGACGGTCGCTCATCGTTTACCGGCCCTTCCTGCGGCCTTGAGGGCGCGCAGCGCGGTCAGTTCCTCGGTGGTGGGTTCGGCGGTGGTGCCGATGACGCCGGCGGTCTTCAGCTCCCAGCCGGTGACCGCCCGTACCTGTTCGACGGTGACCCCCGGGTGCAGCTCCGTCAGTACGAGTTCGGCCGTGGCCGGGTCCGGGCGCAGCACACCGAGGTCGGTGATGACGGCGGTGGGGCCCCTGCCGCGCAGGCCGAGGCGCTTGCGGTCGTCGGGGCCGGAGCCGTGGCCGACGGAGGTGACGAAGTCGAGCTTGCCGACGAAATTGCGCAGGGAGTGGCGGAGCACGATCAGCACCTGCCCGCAGCTCGCGGCGATCTCCGGGGCACCGCCGGCGCCGGGGAGGCGGCCCTCCGGCTTGTCCGGGCCGCGGTCGATGACGGTGGTATTGATGTTGGCGTACCGGTCGAGCTGGGCAGCGCCGAGGAAACCGACGTCGACCCGGCCGGCCTGCAGCCAGTAGTTGAACATCTCCGGGACGGAGACGACCGCGTCGGCGGTCTCGGCGAGCTCGCCATCGCCGATCGAGAGCGGCAGACGCGTCGGCTTCGACCCGATCGTCCCGGACTCATAGATCAGGACCAGGCCGGGGTTGGCGGTGTTGCGGGCGAGATTGGCCGCCGTGCTCGGCAGGCCGATGCCGACGAAGCAGGTCTTGGCTCCGGCCAGGGCGCGGGCGGCGTTGACCTCCATCAGCTCGTCTGTGGTCCAGTGGGCGGTCATCACACGCCTCCTTCAGTGTGCTTGACCTGCTCGCCGATCCAGGCGGTGAACGTCTCCCGGTCCCGGGCGATGGGGTCCCATGTCTTGTAGAAGTCGTTATCGCGAACCGAGTATCCGGCCGCGTACGAGGGGTGCGCGCCGCCGCGTGCTTTGGCGACCGCGGTCACCGTCCAGGTGGGCAGGACGATGGCCCCGGGCCTGGGCTCCAGCTCGTCGACGATCTCTTCGACGGTGATCAGGGACCTCTTTGCGGCCAGCACGGCCTCCTTCTGCACGCCCGCGAGGCCCCACAGCTGGACGTTTCCGGCGCGGTCGGCCTGCTGAGCGTGGATGACGGTGACGTCCGGGTTGATGGCGGCGACGGCGGCCAACTCCTCCCCGGTGAAGGGGCAGACCACGGTGGAGACGGTGGCGGTGCGGTCGACCAGGCCGGTGCCCCGGTAGCCGCGCAGCACGGCGAAGGGCAGGCCCGAGGCTCCGGCGACGTAACGGTTGGCCATGCCCGCGTGGCTGTGCTCCTCGACCTCCAGAGGCCGGGGCCAGCCGTTCTCGACCGCGTCGCGGAAGCGATGCAGCGAACCGACGCCGGGGTTGCCGCCCCAGGAAAAGATCAGCTTCTTGACCAGTCCGGCGCCGATCATCTGGTCGTAGATCACATCCGGCGTCATCCGTACCAGTGTCAGGTCCGTGATCCCCTGCCGGATCACCTCGTGCGCCGCCGCGAACGGAATCAGGTGCGTGAAGCCCTCCATGGCCACGGTGTCTCCGTCATGGATCAGCGTGGCCACCGCGTCCCGCAGAGTACAGATTTCCGCCATCATCCTCACCCTCGAGGGTCTGTTCGTCTGGCGAACTTTAGTTCACAATTGTGCAGCAGAGTCTGTCCTCCGGTGATCGGCTCTGTCAATGTTTCGAGCCGGTACGGTTCGACGAGATCTTCGCTACCTGGAGCGCCCATGAGATCCCTTGCCACCACCGCCGCGCCTCTGCCGCAGGAAGCCGTGGGCCCGCTCATCCGTGGCCTGGCCGTGCTCCGCGAGCTGGCCGCAGCCGAGGGGCACCGGCCGGTGGGCGATCTCGTACGGGCCACCCGGCTGGCCCGCTCCACCGTCGACCGGGTGGTCAACACCCTGGCGTGCACCGGATACCTGCGCCTGGAGGGCCGGAACGCCGTCCTGACCCCCCGGCTGATGGAGCTCGGCAACGCCTATCTGGCGGCCTGCCGGCTGCCCGATCTGCTCGGGCCGCTAGCGGAGGGCCTCGCCGGCAAGCTGGACGAGTCGGTATCGATCGCCGTGCCCGACCGGGACGGCGTGCGCTTCGTCCACCAGTCGACCCGGCGGCGGGCGATGTCCCTCATCTTCCGGATCGGTGATCTGCTGCCCGCAGAGCGCAGCGCGCCGGGGGCGCTCTTCGCCGCCGACTGGACGGCGGAGGACTGGGAGCGCTGGCGGCTGTGCCGTGAGGCGGACCCGCTGGACACCGGATTCCCGACGGTGCCGCACGGCCACGCCGGCGGCGCCGCCTCCTTGGAGGCCCGTACGGCCGCCGCCCGCGAGCACGGTTGGTCGCTGGACGACCAGCTCATCGAGCCGGGCCTGATCGCCGTCGCGGCGCCGGTCCGTGACGCTGCGGGCCGCCAGGCATGCGCAGTCAGCGTAGTCAGCCACACCAGCCGGCACAGCGCCGAGTCGCTGCGCGATGCCGTCCTCCCCCGGCTGCGGGAGACCGTCGCGGCGATGGAGCATGCCTTGAACGCCCCGCCGCTTCCGGCCGCCGCCCCGGCGGATGACACGCCCGCGTCCTGGGCAAAGGCCTCGAAGCAGGAGCTGGGCCCGGAGTTCGTCGAATCGCTGGCGCGCGGCCTCACCGTTCTGACCGCCTTCGGCCAGGAGCACCCGGAGCTCCCCCTCACCGCCGTGGCCGAGGCGACCGGCCTCGCCCGCGCGACCGCCCGGCGCTCGCTGATCACCCTGGAGCATCTCGACTACGTGGCCTCGGAAGGCCGGCTCTTCCGGCTCACTCCACGCGTCCTGGAGCTCGGCTTCGCGCACCTGTCAAGGTTGACACTGCCGCAGATCGCCCAGCCGCACCTGGTCTCTCTGGTGGAGCATGTGCACGACTCGGCATCGATGGCCGTGCTGTCGGGCGACGACATCGAGTACGTCGCACGGGTGCCCACGGTGCGGATAATGAGCGTCAACATCACCCTGGGCACCCGCTTGCCGGCGTACGCGACCTCCATGGGCCGCGTCCTGCTGGCCGGGCTTCCGGCGGAGCAACGCGCCGCGAGCCTGGCCCGTACGAACCTCGAACCGCTGACCCGGCACACGGTCACCTCGGCCGAGAAGCTCGCCGGGATCCTGGAGCG
The DNA here is from genome assembly GCA_036008685.1 of Actinomadura sp. Classification (GTDB taxonomy): domain Bacteria; phylum Actinomycetota; class Actinomycetes; order Streptosporangiales; family Streptosporangiaceae; genus Actinomadura_C. The sequence goes on from DASYNF010000065.1 coordinate 15,931, forward strand.
GGTCGAGCGGGACGGCTACGCCTTGGTCGATGAGGAGCTGGAGGAGGGCCTGCGGTCCATCGCCGTCCCCATCCACGACCGCGGCGGCCGGGTCGTCGCCGCCGCCAACGTTTCGATGCACGCGGGCCGTTCCACGGTCGAGCGGTCCCGCGAGGACCTGCTGTCGCCGCTGCGGGAGGCGGCAGCGCGCATCGAGGCCGATCTGCATATCGCCGGGCGCTATGCGCGGATCCCCATAGCCTGAGAGATCTCCTCTCGGGTCACACTTCGGCGCCGTACGGCTGTTCACCGGCGTAGACGCGCACCGTCGTGTGCCGTTCGAAAAAAGACATAGACCGACCACAGGCACATGACCTCTAAGTAACCGATCCGAGCTGTGACCTGTGGCTTCGGCATAATAGTGCGCCGATAGCACCGGGATCGACACGGGAACGACGATCCACGTGGGCACTCCATAGGCATTCAATCGGCACCCGAGACCGCCGCATGCGCTCATGTTGTGCCCAGCAGCGCCGATCACACCGTATTTCTGTGGAGGATGGAATAAGACCGTGCAATGGGACGCTTTCGTCCCGCGTGGTGATGAATGGACGGTTCATTCGACGACAGCCGCGACCCGCGCAATCAGCCAATGGCCTCTGCACCAACGTGAAACGAGGCCGGCGCACTTTTCTACCGCGATGCTGAAAGATGGCCGCACCGTCTATGCCCAAGAGGCTGGGCTTGGCGGTATGCCCGGCCTTGCCCAGCCCCCGGTTGCTTCTTCAAGCCTTGGTTGCTAGGTCGCTTGGCTGCTGTCCCGGAAGCTACCCCAGCCGTGCCAGCGATCGATCTCGATCCAGGCGCTGACCCGGCGGCGGTCCCGCTGCGCGTACGGCTGGCCTAGGTAGTGCCGGGACAGTCGGTCGATGTCGGCCAGATCCTCGTCATCGCGCATTTCGACGACATGTCCGATAAGGGTCACGTGGGTGTACCAGTCATCTTTGTCCAGTACCGTCAGCGAGACCCGGGGGTCGTTGCGGATGTGGTCGAGCCGCTTGCGGCCCTCATCCATGTTGATCAGCACCCGGCCGTCATCCCAGAGATACCAGGTGGCCGCGGACACCGGCTGTCCATCGGACCGCACGGTGGCGATGACAGCCGGATTGGGCCTCCTCAGCATGGCAACAGCGGCCTCTGGGAGCGGCGGCTTCGACATGAGTCCTCCTCCTTGGTACGGTGCGCGACCCTATGGCGACGGACCACGCCGGGGTGATGCACAAGACGGGTATCCAGGCTGCCACGCCCTGGATCGGCGTCCCGCACCGCCCCTCTGGGTCGCACGTGGCCGTGCACTGCCAGTCGGCTTCCACCAGCCCTCGGCTGGAGGACGAACGTCTGGACGTCACGGAACTTTGACCGTGCGCCAGCCGAAACCTCATCCGGGACAGGCCGAAGGTGCCGCCCCACAGTCCGATCGCCCGGGTGCGTTCGCGCGGGTCAGCGGGCACACCGTGCACGACGCGCCCGCGGGCACGCTGGTGATGGTTCCCCCTGGCGTCCCGCACACCTTCGCCAACCCCGGCGACCAGCCGGTCGTGATGGTCAACATCTTCACCCCGGACCTGTACGTGCAGTACTTCCGGGACCTGCACGACATGATCGCCGACGGCCGGCAGACGATGCCGCAGGCCGCCGCTCAGGTGATGAGCCGCTACTCCACCACCGCCGCCACGGACTTCGCCTGACACAGGATGAAGGGTCTCCAGCGTGAGGCCGCGGCCCCGGATGGCCGCTTGCAGCACGACGTCGAAAGGACCGTTCGGCACGATCTGGACGAGATCGTTCTCCACATTGGCAAGCCCTCCGTGAAGGTCTCAAAGGATCACCCCGGGCCGCGGAGGTCTTGGCCGCCGATGCCCGGGGTGATCCTGCGTGAGCCGCCAGAATCAGAGAGAGCTCTTGTTCAGCAGGCGGTTGGGCGTACCGGAGGGGTTGCTGATGATCTTTCCGGACGAGGCGTTGCTGGTCAGCCACGAACGGATCGTGGAGTAGGAGGCGTCACCGTAGGTCGCCTTGTAGAGCGCGCCGACACCGACCACGTGCGGGGTGGCCATCGAGGTTCCGCTGATCGTGTTGGTGCCGCCGTTCAGCCAGTCGGACGTGATATTGACGCCGGGGGCGTACAGGTCCACGCAGCCGCCGTAGTTGCTGAACGAAGCCCTGGTGTCGCTCGAGTCACTCGCCGCGACGGCCGTGCCGTTGGCCGCGCTCGACGGCGAGGAGTTGCACGCGTCCGCGTTCTCGTTGCCCGCAGCCACCGCCAGGAACACCCCGGAGCTGGCGAGGTTGTTGGCCGCGCTGTTCACCGAGCTGGAGTAGCCCCCGCCCAGCGACATGTTGGCCACTGCAGGGCTGGAGTGATTGGACGCCACCCAGTTCATGCCTGCGATGACCCCGGAGTTGGTTCCGGATCCATTGCAGTCGAGGACCCGCACGGCCCGGAGCTTGACGCCCTTCGCGACGCCGTACTTCGCGCCGCCGATCGTGCCGGCCACGTGCGTGCCGTGCCCGTTGCAGTCCTGGCCGTTGCCGCCGATGGCGTCGTAGGCGACGGCCGCTCGCCCGCCGAAGTCGGAGTGGCCGGTGGAGATGCCGGTGTCGATCACGTACGCGTACACGTTCGAGGCGGTCGTGTTGTACGTGTAGCCCGACGACAGCGGGAGACTCGCCTGGTCGATCCGGTCGAGGCCCCACGTCGGACCGCTCTGCGTGGTGTCGGCGTGCATCACCTGGTCCTGCTCGATCGCGGCGACGTTGGCGTTGCCGCGCAATCTGTCCAGCTGTGCCGCCGTCAGCTTCGCCGTGAATCCGTTGAGCACTTTGCCGTAGCGGTAAAGCGTGGGGACACGAGTCTGCGAGACGGTCTTGCTGATCGACGCGTCCTTCTTCAGCGTCACGATGTACTGGCCAGAGACGCCCTGGCCGTGAGCTGCCATCGTGACCGGAACGTGTGGCGCTGCAACGGCAGCGTGGGCCGGCAGCGTCGTCGCCAGGACTACCGGAGCCGCAGCGGCGACGGCCATCAGGCCTTTTCTCGCCCAGGTCCTCATCATGTACCTCCATGCCAAGCGGGGGGTGGCAGGAGGAATAGTGATCGTCTTGACGGGCGCCAGTCAATATTTTCCAATGTTAATGTTTGTTAACGATGCTTGCGGTCAGCCCGAACTCGTATTCCAGCCCTAGGGGTCCCTCCTTAGATGTCACTCGTCGTGATCAGGTTGCTACGTATAGTGCCGCCCCGGAAGGCTTTTCCATGCTGCACCCTTCGGGTGCCCCGGCCTGTGAGTCTCATAGTCAGCGATTCATAGCGATAACAACGCATCGGCAATACGTCACTGCAAAACCGAATGGCGAATTCGCTGGTGCTAAGCAACGGTTCTGAGCCGGCACCACCGGGCGCGCCACGGCCGCGGCTTCTACCGTCCGCAGTCGTGGCGCCGGTCAGCGAGCTGCTTGCACCCTGGATGACCGAAATGCGACGTTCCGATCTCAACATGGCGAGGAGTCAGGTGGCCTCGCATTCGCGGCCTACGCGTATGCGACACGGACACCCCCCGGCCGGCTGGCATACTCCTATCGACCTTGGTTAGTTGGTATGTGGTGGTTCAGGAGCGTAGATGTCGTCTCGTCAGGAGCCGCCGAGGGGCGCAACCGCAACCCCGTCACGCAAGTCCGGTAAGGCGGCCAGAAATCAGAGCGTCCGGGACCGCGTCGCCGCACAACGGGCCGCCGAACGCCGCCGCGACCGGATGCGCTGGATCGCCATATGGACGGTCACGGCCGCGGCCGTCGCCGTACTGGCCGCAGTCGGCATCTGGGCCGTCGTGGATCAGAGCCGCAAGGCCGACCGGCCCGCCGCACTACCGAAACCCTTTCACCAAGGCAGCGACACCGCGATGCCGCCCTGGCCCCTGCCCGCCGATCCCGTTGCGAGAGCCAAGGCCGCCGGACTCGACGTGCAACCCATGGAAGGCACCGCCAAGCATTTCCACGCACACCTGGATGTGATCGTCAACGGCAAGCCAGTGAAGGTACCCGGCAACATCGGGATCTCACCCGCACAGCAGGCCATGTCGGAGCTCCACACGCACGACGACACCGGA
>DASYNF010000066.1:0-2082 GCA_036008685.1 Actinomadura sp.
TCGCGGACGACGAGCAGGGCCCACCGTTCGCCGACGAGTTCCAGCGATGCGGCGATCGAGCAGGGCCGGCCCGGGAGGTCGGCGAGCGGGGAGTGCACGCGCTCAGGTTTGCATATCAAACCGACTGGTGGCCACCCCGGGTTGGGCCAGGCGCGGGTGAGGGGCCAGGAAGTGACCTGATCAGCACATACGGTCATCCGACGGTGGTCGGGCGGGTCGGCCACCAGCGCCTTTGCGTTCCGTAATCCGCCCCCGACCTGCGCATCAGTGGATCGCGCCCGGAAGCGCCGTGCCCCGCCCGGGTCGGATGGATGTCGTGAGACGCGCACCAGTTGATTGACAGGCTCCCGATCGTCTCGCAACGGTGGGCGCCCTTTACGAGGCCGAACGCCGAGCCGGGAGCGTCGATGACCATGCTGACCTTGCCTGAATGCCGCCCGTCGCACCTCCTGGCCGCGCGCCCCCGAATGCACGGGGGCGGGACCGGCACGGGACGTCGACGGTGGGTTCGCCGGGCGGCGACGGTTCTGCCGGCGCTCGCCGCGACCGTGCTGATGCCCTGGGCTGCCGGCGCTGCCGCGGCGGTACCGGCGGCCAGTACGCCCCAGGGAGCCGACATCTCCTACCCGCAGTGCGGCAACCCCCTGCCGACGGGACATGCGTTCGGCATCGTCGGCGTCAACGGCGGGAGGGCCACCACGACCAATCCTTGCCTGGACGCCCAACTTGCGTGGGCGGCGGAGTCGAGCGGCGGCACCGTGCACGACGACATCCAGTTGTACGTGAACACCGGGAACCCCGGCGGTCAGAGCCCGACGTGGCCCCGGTCCGGCAGCAACCACCACGGCACCTGCAACGGCTCCAACTCGAGGGCGTGCGCCTACCAGTACGGGTGGGAACGTGCCCTGGACGACGCCACCATCCGCGGCATCAGCAACCCGGAGCAGTACATGTGGTGGCTGGACGTGGAGACCGCGAACACATGGGACTACACGGACGGTGGCGGTATCCGGAATGCCGCCGTCCTCGAGGGCATGACCGAGTACTTCACCTCGATCGGCGTCCGCGGGGTGGGCCTGTACTCGACGCGCTACCAGTGGGGCGAGATCGTCGGCGACGGTGTGGACGCCACCAGCAGCCTGAACGGCCTGTCCAACTGGCGACCCACCGGCTCGACCCAGGAGGGAGCCGAGGCCAGCTGCGGGCTAGAGCCACTGACTCCCGGAGGCATCGTGGAGATGACCCAGTACGTGATGGACTTCGACTACATCCACTCCTGCATCTGACCGGGGGAGCCCAAGATCCGAACGGGCGGGGACCCCAGGAGGGATCCCCGCCCGTCGGCGGTCAGCGAAGGGTCAGCTCTTCGGCCGCGCCCCCGCCCGGAGCGCGCCGAGCAGGTCGTGGTTGAGCCGGGAGATGGTCTCCATCGAGATGCCCTTGGGGCACGACGCGGAGCACTCGCCGATGTTGGTGCAGCCGCCGAAGCCCTCGAGGTCCTGCTGGTGGACCATGTTGACCACGCGGTCGTCGCGCTCGGGCTGGCCCTGCGGCATGAGCCCGAGGTGGGTGACCTTCGCGGCGGTGAACAGCATCGAGGAGGCGTTCGGGCAGGCCGCCACACAGGCGCCGCAGCCGATACAGGTGGCCGCGTCGAACGCCGCGTCCGAGTCCTTCTTCGGCACCGGCGTCGAGTGGGCCTCGGGCGCCGTCCCGGTCGGGACGCTGATGTAGCCGCCGGCCTGGATGATCCGGTCGAAGGCCCGCCGGTCGACCGCGAGGTCCTTGATCACCGGGAACGGGCTGGCCCGCCACGGCTCGATGTCGATCGAGTCGCCGTCCTTGAACGAGCGCATGTGCAGCTGGCAGGTGGTCGTCTGCTGGGGGCCGTGGGCCTGGCCGTTGATCATGACGCCGCACATGCCGCAGATGCCCTCGCGACAGTCGTGGTCGAAGGCGACCGGGTCGTCGCCCTGCATGATCAGCTGCTCGTTGAGCACGTCGAGCATCTCGAGGAAGGACATGTCCGGGGAGATGTCGCTGACCTTGTAGGTCACCATCTTGCCCTTGACCGACGGGTTG
>DASYNF010000067.1:0-55143 GCA_036008685.1 Actinomadura sp.
CCGCTACCAGATCGCGATGATCGACACCACGGCCAAGCCGGCGGCGCTCACGACCTGGTCCACGGAGCGCTACGCGACGCCGTGCAACCCGAACTCCTTCGACACCTACATGCGCGGCATGGACTTCGCCCCCGACGGCTCCTACTTCGTCATCGTCACGACCGGTGGCCCCGGCGGCACCTCGCAGCTGTGCGACAGCGCCGCCCGCTGGGAAACGGCCAAGACCGGTGCGAAGCAGCAGCCCACGTGGGTCAACTGGACCGGCGGTGACACCCTGCTGTCGGTCTCGGTCACCGGAGCGGCCGTCTACGTCGGCGGCCACCAGCGCTGGCAGGACAACCCGTACGGCAGCGACTCCCCGGGCCGCGGCGCGGTCGAGCGGCCCGGTATCGCCGCGCTGAAGCCCACCGACGGCACGGCGCTGCCCTGGAACCCCACCCGCTCGCGGGGACACGGTGTCGAGGCGCTCGTCGCCACCTCCGCCGGGCTGTGGGTCGGCAGCGACACGGACCAGCTCGGCCGCGAATACCACGGCAGGGTCGGGTTCTTCCCGCTTCCCTGACCCGGCTCGCGTACAGGGCCATCGAGCACGACTCGGTGGCCCTGTACTGTTACCGGCTCTGTACCCTTGACGGCCCTGTACCGTTAACGACTCTGTACCGTTAACAGCCCTGTGCCGTTAACCGAATCGCCACTCGGGTGGCTCCTCCGGTAAGGGCCTAACTATGATGCACCGCCATGACTGCTCCATATAACCGCCGCCGGTCGGCGTCCAAGGGTCGTAAGTGGCTCTGGGGAGGCGCGGCCGCGGTGGGCGCGGCGGCCTGTGCCCTGGCCGTCGGGATCGCGGTCGTCGACACCGGCTCTCCCAGTGCGTCGGCCGATCCGCTGCACCCGGGATCCGGAACCCCCCGCACGACCGTTACGCGCGGTGACTCCGCCACGCGAACGGCGGCCGGCCGTTCCGGCGAATGCACCGTGTCGGCGATGCTCGTGCCCTCGTGCGGACTCTGGTGGGGCGTGACACCCGGAGCCTTCAGCGGTCAGCCCCCACAGCAGGCTCTCAGGACCTTCGAGCGGCGCACCGGGCGCACCGTGGACGTGTTCCACTCCTTCCACAAGGGCGGGCAGCTGTTCCCGACGCCGGCCGAGATCGCCATCGCGCGAGAGCCCGGCAAGAACCGCAGGCTGCTGGTGAACTGGAAACCCGATGTCGGAGAGACGTGGGCCAAGGTCGCGGCGGGGTCCATGGACGCCCACATCGACCGGCTGTCGGGACACATCAAGCGCAACTATCCCGAGCGGTTCTGGCTCGTCATCCACCACGAGCCGGAAGAGGAAGTGCGTCTGAAGCCCGGCTCGGGTTACACCCCCGCCGACTACAGCCGGATGTTCCGGCACGTCGTGCAGCGGTTCCGTGCCAACGGGGTCAAGAACGCCCTCTTCACGGTGGCCTACCGCGGTTACTCGAACTGGACCGTCAAGCCGTGGTTCATGCGGCTCTATCCGGGCGCCGACGTCGTGGACTGGGTCGCCTTCGACCCCTACGTCAAGGGGGCCGAGCAGACGCCCGACTTCGCCTCGCTCATCGACAAGGCCGGCCCGCTGGAGCACGACCAGGGCTTCCCGGGCTTCTACACCTGGTCGCAGAGCCGGATGCCCGGCAAGCCGTTGATGATCGCGGAGTGGGGCGTCCTCCAGGACCGCACGACCCCCGAGGAGCGGGTCGCCTTCTTCCACAGCGTGGCCGCCCAGATCAGCAGATTTCCCCGGCTGAAGGCGCTGGTCTACTTCGAGGCCCCCCACGGCGGCCTGGGAGACTCACAGGTCCACACCGACCCACAGACCCTGCGGGCCTTCCGCCGGCTCGGCCGCAACCCCGTGTTCAACCGCTGATCCGTGGCCGGTGGCCTCCGTCGGCGGGCTTGCGAACCGGTAGAGGGGGCACCCGGCCGACCGCAACGGCGATACAGTTCGCCGGGCGGATCGGCCCGCCTCGACGCCGGCCCGCAGGCAACGTGCCCCGCCCGAAGACAGGCCGCCCGAAGACAGGCCGGCCGGGACACGCCGGGTAAGGACACGCCGGGTAAGGACGAAGAGCGACGAGCCGTTCGCGGCGCGGGGACGGGATCCGGATTTGACTGCGACGACATCGATCACCGCGGATCCGGCGGCCGAGGCCGCCGGGCCGGGATCGCCGTCCCGGTCCCGAGCGGGCTGGCCGCTCAGCGTGGTGTTCATCGGTTTCCCGCTGTGGTGGGTGCTCGGCCTCGGCGCCCTGATCTTCATGATCATGGCTGTGCCGATGGCCGTGTTCCTCTACCGGCGGCGCGCCGTCCTGGTCGTGCCCCGCGGCTTCGGCGCATGGCTGCTGTTCCTCCTCTGGGCCCTGCTCGGGATCGCCGTGCTGTGGGCCGACGCCCCCGGCGCGGTGCCCGGCGGCGGCATCAGCCGGGTGTTCGTCTACGGCTGGCGGATGACCTGGTACCTGTCCTGCACGATCGCGTTGCTCTACGTCGGCAACCTGCGTGAGGACGAACTGCCGAGCGACCGCATCGGCCGCCTGCTGGCCTACATGTTCGTCGTCACCACGGCCGGAGGGCTGCTCGGCTCCTTCTTTCCGCACCTGCAGCTGACCTCGCCGGTCGAGATGGTGCTGCCGCAGGGCCTCGCGGACAACGACTTCCTGCGTGACGCGATCCACCCCAAGACGGCGACCATCGAGACCATCACCGGGGCGGCGCAGGCCCGGCCGATGGCGCCCTTCGCCTACGCGAACACATGGGGTGCGGCCTACGCCTTCTTCCTTCCGTACTTCGGCATCACCTGGGTCGTGCGGGGCGACCGGTGGCGCCGCCTGTTCGCCCTGCCGATCCTGCTGGCGTCACTGTGGCCGGTGGTCTACTCCCTGGACCGCGGTCTGTGGGTGGCCCTCGGGCTGATCGCCGTCTTCGTGACGTTCAAGATGATCCTGTGGCGGGGTGGGAGGGCCGTGGCCTGGACCCTTGTGGTCCTGATGGTGGGCAGCGTCATGTTCGTCCTCTCGCCGTTGCCGGGAATGATCCAAAAACGCCTGGACAATCCGCACAGCAACAACCGTCGCTACATGCTGGCCGAGCAGACCGTACGCAGCGCACTGTCCGGCTCACCCGTGGTCGGGTTCGGCACCACCCGCAACGTGCAGGGAAACCTGGAGACGCTGGGCGGCGGCAGCCGGCCCGGTTGCAAGGCCTGCGGTGCCCCGCCGCTCGGCACCCAGGGCCACATCTGGTTGTTGATCTTCGCTAACGGCCTGGTCGGCACCGTGATGTTCCTGACGTTCTTCGCCGTACGGTTCATCCGACATTGGCGTGACAGATCCGCCTATGGCATGGCCGGCTGCTGCGCGGTGCTGTCCTGCGGGTTGTTCCTGCTCATCTATGACCTGGTGGAGGTACCGCTGTACACCGTCATGATCGCGGTCGCGCTGATGTGGCGCGCGCAGCGCAATGAGCTTCAGGAGCGGCTCCGATGACCGAGCGGACGACCGGGGAACAACGCCCCGTGGACGAGCACGCCGATACGAAGCAGACGGTGGACGCGTGGGTGGAGACGGTCACGGCACTGTGGCCGGGGGCCGAGGTCGAGCTCGTACGGCCCGGCTCGGCCGGCGATCTCGTACGGCCCGGCTCGGCCGGCGGTCCCGCGCGGCACGGGCGGGAGCTGGCGTTCCTGCCGGACGCCCGGCGACCTCGGCTGCTGCTGCCCTCGAACCGGGGCGCCGCCGCGGCGGCGCTGCGCCGCTACAGCCACGACCTGAGCATCCCCCAGCGGCTGTCCCGCGGCCTCACCGCCACGGCCCTGCGGACCGGGATACCGCAGCGGACGCTGCGGGACCGGCTCCGGGTCACCACCGGCGGGCAGGAGTCCGTCGAAGACCGTCTCGGCGAGCTGCTGGGCCGGCCGGTCGTGGTGAGCCTCGGGCTCGGCACCGCACGGGCCAACCGCAAGCCCATCCTCCACGTGCTCTCCGCCTCCGGACGTCCGGTCGCGTTCGTCAAGGTCGGCGACACGGCGACGGCCAGGGAGCTGGTCGCCCAGGAGGCGGCGGCGCTCCGTTACCTCGCCGGCCGGCCGATGCCCGGTGTGGCCGTCCCCGAGGTCCTGCATCACGGGCCGTGGCGGGGGATGTCCCTCCTGGTGCTGTCGCCGCTGCCCACGAGCGCCCGGGGCTGGCGTCCCCGCCGCAGCGCCCCGGTGGCGGCGATGCGCGCGCTCTTCGCGGTGGCGGGGCTCAGTGGCGGTCCGCTGGCCGGGAGCCCGTTCTGGCACCGGATCGTCACGGTCCCGGCACAGCTGACCGATTCCGCGCGAGCCGCTCGGCTCACCACGGTCATCGACCGGGTGGGCGCGGCCCACGGCGAGCGGGCACTGGAGTTCGGCGCCTGGCATGGCGACTGGACTCCCTGGAACATGGCCTGGCACCGCGGGACCGTGCAGCTGTGGGACTGGGAACGGTTCACGCGCGAGGTCCCGGCCGGGCTGGACCTGCTCCATTACCGGCTGCAGGAGGCGATGCGCCACGCCCCGGGGGAGCCCTACGGTGCGTGGCCGGACGGCGCTGTGGCGACGCTCGCCGAGTTCGACGTGACCGACGGTGCCGCGGAGGCGACCGTCGAGCTCTATTTCCTGGAACTGTGCTGCCGCTATCTGCTGGCCGCGCAGGGCCCCATCGGCGCGCCACTCCGCTCCCAGGCGGACCGGCTGCTCAACCTGCTCGAGACCAAGGCGGGAAGGTCCTCATGATTTCGCGACGCGACGCACCCCAGTGGGCGAAGGATGCCGGGCGAGCGGTCAGCCGCGGTGCCGGCCGCCTCACCTCAGGCGCCCGGATGCTGCCCGGGTTCCTTGTCATGGGCACCCAGCGCGGCGGGACCACGTCACTGTTCCGCTCGCTCGCCGAGCACCCGGGGATCGTGGGTCCGAACTTCCACAAGGGCATCCACTACTTCGACGTCCATTACGACCGCGGACTGAGCTGGTATCGGGGCCACTTTCCGACCCGTACGGCCGCGGGCCGAGGGGCTGACGGGCACGGCGGGCCGATCGCCTTCGAGTCCGCCGGCTACTACATGCACCACCCCCTCGCGCCGGCCCGGATCGCCCGGGACCTGCCAGGTGTGAAGCTGCTCGTCAGCCTCCGTGACCCGGTGGAGCGCGCTTACTCGGCGCACAAGCACGAGCTGGCCCGCGGATTCGAGACCGAGCCGTTCGAGCGGGCGCTCGAGCTGGAGCCGGAGCGGCTCGCCGGAGAGGTCGCGAAGATCCAGGCGGACCCGGCCTACCTGAGCCACTCCCACCGTCACCACTCGTACGTGGATCGCAGTCAGTACGTGGACCAGCTCGAGTCACTGTTCGAGCTGGTCCCCCGCGAGGACGTGCTGGTCATCTTCGCGGAGGACTTCTTCGGCGACCCCGAGCCGTGCTATGACCGGGTGATCGACTTTCTGGGGCTGTCCCGCTGGCGGCCGGCCTCGTTCGAGCGGCACAACGCCAGGCCCCGGTCTCCCATGCCGGAGGACCTGCGCAGGCGGCTCACCGAGCACTTCGCGCCCTACGACGAGAGGCTCGCCGCCCTCCTCGGTGAAGTTCCCGCCTGGCGGCGGTGATCGGGCAATGGTCATCGGGTTCGACGTCCGCGCCTCCGGCCCGTCCGGAGCGATCCCGGACGCCGTTCCACTCGGTCGTTACGGAGGGTTCCTGCGCCGCAACGCGGTGATCGTCGCCGTGGCGCTGGCGATCGGCATGGCCGCCGGCGGACTGCGCCTGGGATTCATGGAGCGGACCTACACCTCGGCCGTCGCGATCTTCGCCCCGCCCGTGGCCCTGCACTCGGGCGCGCCCCTGGTGGGGAGCATCCCCACGGCCGGGGATCCGCGGCCACCACGCGAGTCGACCATGGACACCGAGGCGCAGCTCGCGCTCTCGGACACGTCGCTGCGTCGGCTCGCCACGGTGCCGGGCTTCCGGATCGAGCGGAAGCGGCTCAGGAAGCGCATCACGATCACCGTGCCGACCTACACGCGGGTCCTGTCCATCAAAGTACGCGCGCACACCGCCAAGGAGGCGCGGAACGGCGCCCGCACGCTCGCCAAGAGCTATCTCGCGCTCCGCAAGGAGATCGTCGCCGGGATCCAGACCCGCAACCGGGAGACGCTCCAGCGCAACCTGTCACTGCTGCGAGCCCAGCTACGGGCCATTGACGGCAAGCCGACCGACATCGCGCGGCTGACCGCCCGTGGCCGTCAACAGGTGATCACCAAGCAGATCACCGTCCTGCAGCGGCAGCTGGCGGAGAACGAGGACAAGAGCGCACAGGCGGGTGAGGTGGTCGACAGCCCCAGTCGGCCGCTGGGCCCCGACAGCCGCCGCGCCGACGTGACGCTGAGCAGCTGGCTCGGCATCGGGCTGCTGACCGGCCTGCTGCTGGGCCTGGTGCAGGACCGCCGCCCGCGGCGCCTCCGGTCGGCGGCCGACGTCCGGAGGACTGTCACGATCCCGATCCTGGCCGAGGACCGCGACGGTTCTGAGGGACTGCGGGAGGCCTGCCGGAGGCTGCGCAACGTCATCCAGGAAGAGGAGGCGGCGAGCGTCCTGTTGAGTGGTGTCGCCGGAGCCGCCACCGACCGGATGGCCAGGATGCTCACCTCGGTCTGCGCGCAGGGCGGGATGTCGACGGCGTTGTTGCGGATGGGCCCGGACCAGAGCCCGGACCAGAGCCCGGACCAGAGCGTGGACCAGAGCGTGGACAAGGATGCGGAGGGTGCGGGCGGCGACGACGCCGCGCCCGGACCACCCGAATGGCGGACGGACGCCGGCGGCAGGACCAGTGTGCGGACCGTCTCGCCGGGCGGCGACCGGCACCTGTCCGCGGAGGTACGGCGGGCACTGCGGGACGCCGACCTGGTCCTCGTGACCGGACCGGCCTTGCACTCACCGGAAACGGCGACGCTGGCCTCCGTGTGCGACCTCACCTTCGTGGTGGTGGAGCTCGGCGGCGTCTCGGCGGACCAGCTCATCGCCGGGGCGACCTACATCGCCTACGCGGCCGCACCACCTCGTGGCCTCGTCCTCACCAGGCCGGCAGCGACCGGACAAGACTCGTGATCCCGCTCCGACCCGCCCCCCGGGCAGGTCGACTCCCGATAATCTGCTTGCAAGCAAACGGTCATCGCGCCTTGACCGCCGAACACCCGGAGGGGACGTAACGTGGCGGCTGACCAGTCGGGGGCGTCACCAGGCCAACTGGTCGCCGTGGTGTCGAGGCATCGCACATTCATCGGGCTCATCGGCCTGCTGGGACTGATGGCGGGGCTCGCGGGCGGCTTTCTGATGCCGACGTCCTACAGCGCGTCGGCGGTGGTCCTCGTGAGTCCGCTCGAGGGCAACCCCTACTCACCGGTGGGCCGCGGCGACGACATCATCAACCTCGGCACCGAAGCACAGCTGGTCACCACCGACGCGGTGGCGAAGATGGCCCATGACCGGCTGCACGCCGGCGACCCGGCCGAGCTCCGCACGAGGGTGTCGGTGGAGAACCCGTCCAACACCCAGGTCCTCACCATCTCGTTCGGCGGCTCCGAGCGGCAGGCCGCCCGGGCCGGCGCCCAGGCGTTCGCCGAGTCCTACCTCGAATACCGCAGGCAGCGCACCCAGAACATCCTGGACGGCAAGCTCGGCAAGCTGAAGGACCAGTCCAAGCGCGTCCAGCAGGAGCTCCAGACCGCCACCATGAGGCTGCCGGCCTCCTCCGGCTCGCAGCGCGCGTTCCTGACACAGCGCATCAGCGCCTACACCAACCAGCTCGGCATCATCGACGAGCAGTCCAACGACATCGCCAGCACCACGGTCAACCCGGGCCAGGTCATCACTCCCGCCATGCTCCCCGGGAGCACCGGAAAGATAACGGGCACACTGCTGGGCGGCGCCGGCGGGCTCGTCGGCGGCCTGCTGATCGGGCTGGGCGTGTCGATGCTGCGCGAGCGGCTGGAGCGCCGGATCAGCGGGTCCGAAGCGGTCGAGCGGCTCGGTCTGCGGGTCCTGAGCGTCATTCCGCCCTTCGACAACCCCGCCCAGGCGCTCGCGCTGGTGGACGCGCCGAAGAGCGAGGTGAGCGACGCCTACCGCCGGCTGCGTGCCGCGACGGTCGCCGCGCTGCCACAGCATCCGGTGACGATCCTTGTGAGCAGTGCGACGCCGCGCCGCACGGCCATGCTCACCAGTTCCAACCTGGCGCTGGCCCTGTCCGTCGCGGGTGCGAGCACGATCATCATCGACGCGGGCGCGTCCGGGGTCGACTCTGCGGCCCTGTTCGGACTGCGCAGCCCCAAGGGCCTGTCGGACACGCTTTTGGACGGGGTCGACCCGGCGACGCTGCTGGTGCACGGGGCGGCGCAACTGCGCCTGCTGCCCCGGGGCGCCCGCGCCGAGGAATCCTCGCAGCGGTTCAGCGGCCCGCGGATGCGCGACGCGGCGGCGGTCCTGCGCGAGCGGGCCGACGTGGTGATCATCAACGGCCCCAGCCTGCACGACGCGGACGCCCAGGCCCTCTGCACTCTCGCCGACGCGGTGGTGCTCGTGGTGACGCTCGGCCTCACCACCCGTGACGAGCTCGTGCAGGCCCGGATCGAGGCCGAGCAGGCCGGCAGGAACATCATCGGCGTCGTGGTCGAGGCCGTCGAGATGGACCGGGTGCACATGAGCGAGACGCGCCGCAAGGGGACCCCGCGCCGGGAGTCCAGGGCCGGGGGCGGTCGCCGTGGAGCGCCGGCCGGCCTCGGTTCCCCATCGCAGCGCCCCACCGGTGCACGCCGCGAGCCGAGGGGGCCCGCCGGCCCGGCGGCGACGACCGGCGCGGTGGACGCGCCCCAGGAGCCTTCCATCGAGCGGGCCGACCATCGCACCTCCGACCCGAGCGCCTAGGAAGCGGCCCCGACATGAGCTCCGCGAACATGGAGCCCACCACGACCCGGCTCGCCCGAGGCGGCGCGCTGAGCCTGGCCGGCGCGGTGTCGGCCGGCACGCTCGGGCTGGCGATGGTCGTCGTGGTGGCGCATGTCTACCCCCAGCAGGTGGCCGGAGCCTTCTTCGCGGCGACGTCGCTGTTCGTCATCCTCGGCGCCGTCTCGGGGCTCGGCTGCGACGCGGGGCTGGTGCGGTGGCTGCCACGGCATCTGGCCCTGGGTGATCCTGCCGCGGCACGGCGCACGGTCCCGATCGCCCTGGTGCCGGTGCTGGTGATGGCGTGTGTCGCCGCGGTCGCGATGATGGTCGCCGCCCCATGGCTGGCGGACGTGGTCGATGGCGCCCATCCGGCCGAGGCGACCGTCATGCTGCGGGTTCTCGCGGTCTTCCTGCCGATCGCGGCCGTCCACGACGGCTTGCTCGCGGCGACCCGTGGCCACTCCACCATGCGCCCGACCGTGCTGATCGAGAAGATCTTCCGGCAGGCGGCACAGGTGGCCGGTGTGCTCGTCGCCTCGCTGGTGCCCGGCCATCCGGCCGCGCTCGCGTTCGCCTGGGGTTTCCCATACCTACCCGGCCTCCTCGTGGCCGCGGTGTGGTACGGCCGGCTGGCCCGGCATGCGGGGCACGACCCGCGGCTCCACACAGGGACGAGAGGCGACCACCCGGCGGAGGCGGCATCGGACGTGGACGCGCGGTCACGCCGCCTGGTGCGCGAGTTCTGGTCCTACACCGGCCCGAGGGCGATCGCACAGATCTCCCAGACCGCGCTACAGCGCGCCGACATCGTCCTCATCGCGGCCCTCGCCTCGCCCCGGGACGCGGCCGTCTATACCGCCGCCACCCGGTTCATGGTGATCGGACAACTCGGGACCCAGGCGGTCCAGCAGGTGATGCAGCCCGTGATCAGCAGGTTGCTGACGCTGTCGGACACGGTCGGCGCGCAGCGGGTGTTCGCGTTGAGCACCACGTGGAGCATCGCGCTCACCTGGCCGGTGCACCTGACGGTGGCCACCTCGGCACCGGCCTACCTGGGCTTCTTCGGTCCGGGATACGCGGACGCCGGGCAGGCCGCCACCGTGACCCTCGCCTTGGCCATGCTCGTGGCCACGACGAGCGGGCCGGTCGACGTCATGTTGCTGATGGCCGGCCGCAGCGGCCTGAGCCTGGCCAACAACGCCGCCGCACTCGCGGTGAACCTGACCCTGAACCTGTTGCTGATCCCCGGTCACGGGCTCGTCGGCGCCGCGGTGGCGTGGGCGGCAGCTCTGCTCACCCGCAATGTGCTGCCGCTGGTACAGGTACGCCGGATGCTGAACATGACCCCGGCGGGCCATGGCCTGCTGTGGGCGGCCTCCTCGGCCCTGCTGGGTTTCGCCGCCCTCCCCCTGCTCGCCCGCGCCGGGCTCGGCACCGGCCTCGGGGCCGTGTCCGCCGGGTTGCTCCCCGGTGCCGCCGTCTATGCCGCGCTGCTGTGGATCGGCCGGCGCCGCTTGGGGATGGACGCCTTCACCTCGCTGCTACCGGGTCGCCGGGGGACCGAGCCGCTCCCGCCCGCCGCTGACGTGCCGATGAGGAGTGTCGATGTCCAGGGCTCCTGAGCGGTCCGTCCCCGCGCCCTGGAGCCGATAAGGCCCGTGCGGAGGTTCCTTGCGCGCGTGTCGTGCACCCTGATCGCCATGGCCCTCGCCGCGGGTTCGCTGACCATGTCCGCCCCGGGGGGAGAGGCCGCGGCCGGCCGTCGCGTCGGCAACCGGGTGGTCCTCGGCGCGGTCGGCAACTCGCGGGCCGAGACCCTCGCCAGGGAACGTGAGACCGGACGCCGGCTCGAAGGCGTCCGGGCCTTCAAGCGCTGGGACGAGCCGTTGGTCGGTCCGGACCAGCGATGGGCCGTACGGACCGGCCACGCGCTCTTCCTGTCGGTGAAGTCACGGCTGCTCGACGGGACCCCGCTGCGCTGGCGGGACATCGCCGACGCGGCACCGGGCACCCCGCTGCACGACGACCTGGTCCGCCAGGCCCGAGCGGTCAAGAGCCTGCACGCGACCGTCCGGCTCGTGTTCAACCACGAGGCCGACGCCAAGACCTCCAGGCCCATGGGGGAGCCCGCCCATTTCGTGGCCGCCTGGCGACGGCTGGTCTCCACCTATCGCGCGGCCGGGGTGACGAACGTACGGTACGTCTGGACCATGACCGACCAGGCGTTCCAGCAGGGCTATGCCGCCGCGTACTACCCGGGTGACGCCTACGTGGACGCCATCGCCGCGGACGCCTACAACTGGTACGACTGCCGCGGCGCCGGCCGCTGGACCAGCCTGGCCGAGCTGGTCGAGCCGCAGCGGCGCTTCGGCCTTCGGCACCCGGGCAAGGACCTGATGCTCCTGGAATGGGGTTCGGTCGAGGACCCGGCCCGGCCCGGCCGCAAAGCGCAGTGGATCCGCGACGCCGCCGCCCTCTTCGGCCGCCCGGGCTACGGCGGCTATCGGGCCGTGCTGCACTGGGACGCCCGCTACAGCGGCCCGGAGGACGGGAACAGGTGCGAGTTCGACTACCGCACGTCCCCGCCCGCGCTGCAGGCCTGGCGGGCGATGGCCGCGGACCCGGTGTACAGCCCCGCTCCGGTGCCCCGCGCGCGGCGCCGCCTCTGGCCGGCCGCGGTCGCGCTGACCGTGCTGCTGGGTTCGGGCGCGGCGGGGCTGACCTGCCTGCTTCGATATGAGCGCCGCCGCCACGCCACCAGAAACCCCTGACGCCCGGCCGCCGGTCCCGCCGGTCCCGCCGGTCAGATCCCCCGGCCACGGGTGTGCAGCGCGAGCAACACCCGTTCCCCCGAGACCAGCCCGGAGGCCACCGCGAGCGCGAACGGCACCCGCTGCTCTCTCCAGTTCGCCCGGAAGGCCCGTCCCGCCCATCTCACCGCCGTACGACGCCGGCCGACACAGGCATGGCCGAACGCGATCTGGGCGTAGACCCGGGCCCCCCCGACCCGCGAACGCCCGATCTCGGGATAGTGGTCGAGAAACCACCGCAGGGCCGCGATCTTGGTCTCCCAGGCCTGCGCGTAGTAGGACGTACGACCCCACAGCACCCGGACGAGGGGCTGGTCGACGTTGACGATCGGGTGCCGGCGCGCGGCCCGGAGAGCCAGGTCCCAGTCCTCACCCTGGCTGCCCGGGATCTCCTCGTCGACCATCCCGATCTCGATCAGCGCCGAGCGGCGTGCGACGTAGGTCGAGGAGTGCACCATCACCATGCGTGACCGGACGAGGTCGTCATAGGTCACCTTCTCCGTGTCCGCCAGCCGTGCGATCCGGCGGTCGTCGAAGTCGATGAGGATGCCGCAGCTGGCGAGCTCGGCACCGGGATCGGCGGCGAGCGCCTCCACCTGGGCGGCCAGCTTGCCGGGCAGCCAGATGTCGTCGTCGTCGCAGAAGGCGACCAGCTCGGTGTCGAGCTCCAGGATTCCGCTGTTGCGAGCTCCGGCCAGTCCCGGAGTACGGGTGTTGACCGTCACCGCGACCCGGTCGCTCACCAGTGTCCGGTCGGGCTCGGCCCGGTCATAGACGACCACGACCCGGAGCTCGCCCTCGTACTCCTGGGCCAGCACGGCGTCGAGCGCCTTGCGCAGCAGCTCGGGCCGGTTGTGCGTCGGAAGCACGACACCCACGGAGGGCCAGTCCATCAGCTCTTCCTGTTCATGTAGCCATAGTGGCGCAGGAGGGGAAGCGTCAACGCCGTGACCTTACGGCGTTCGGCCGGTGCCAGCCGGGTGCGCCAGGTGTCATCGTGCCGCAAGGCGATGGGCCCTGTCTGGAAACGCATCGGATTGCCGGACGCGGTGTGGTTGGCCGACAGCCGCGCGGTGACGGTGCCGCCGGATTCGGTCAGGAACCCCAGCGCCGCCTCGTCGGCGGGCAGTCCGGCGAACTCCGCGACACGGCCGAGCGACCGCACGGGCGCGCGGAGGAACTCCTCGTATCCGAGCCGGACCGTCGGCGTGCCCCGCCGGGCGAGCAGCGAGAACGCGGCGTTCTCCGCGTTCCAGTGCACCGCGGCCTTGGCCGGCGACCACTGCGCCATGAACCGGCCGTCGTCGCTCGCCGCCTCCGGACGGCGCACCTGCTTGGTCCAGGAGTAGGCGACGCCGCGGCTGTCCCGCACCACGTGCACGACCCGGAGGTCGATCTCCCCGGTTCCGGCCTGCCCGGCCCAACGCAGGCAGAAGGCCAGCGCGGCGTGCTTGCTCGAGTCGATGACGACCTGCGCGCCGCTGACGTCCCGTACGGCCCGATAAAGGCGGGTGTAGTGCGTCAGGTAGTCGGTCAGCGCCGTGTGCGTCTCCGCCGGCAGTTGCCGGCGGGCGAGCACCGGGATGTGCCGGGTCCGGTCCACGGACTCCTTCAGCCGCCGCAGGCGGTCGGTGTCGAGTTCGGCCCAGCCGCCGAACGCCCGGTCCCCGACCTCTCTCCAGAAGGGGCACTCGTGGAAGGGGACTCCGCAGCCGCAGCGCTCGCCCTGCCCGACCCCCCGCTCCCACAGGTGGACGACCTCTCCTAGCGAGACGGCACCGGGCAGCTCGCCGAGGAGCCGTTCCAGCAGGGTGGTGCCGCTGCGTCCGAGACCGCCGAGGAACAGGACGCGGACGGGATCCGGTGGGGGGTGCATGTACAGCCCTATCTGCCGTCGATGATCATCCCGGCGCCAACGGTGGCGTTGGTGGCCTCGTCGATGAGGATGAATCCACCCGTGAGCCGGTTGCGGCTGTAGTCGTCCACGAACAACGGCTGGGTCACCCGAAGCCTGACCCGGCCGATCTCATTGAGCTTCAGCGACTCCGCCTTGTCGTCCCGGTGGAGGGTGTTGACGTCCAGCCGGTACTGCAGGCCGGTCACCATGGTCCGGGCCGTACGGGTGGTGTGCTTGATGACCAGCTTGGTGCGCGGGGACAGCACCCGGTCATCGGCCATCCAGCAGACCATGGCCTCGATGTCCTGAGCCACCCGCGGCCGGTTGTTCGGCCGGGCGATCATGTCGCCGCGGGAGACGTCGATCTCGTCGGCCAGCCGCAGCGTGACGGACATGGGGGGGAACGCCTCCGCGACCGGTGTCCCGCCGGGGCCGTCGATGGCCGTGATGGTCGTGGTGAGACCCGAGGGCAGGTGCACGACCTCGTCCCCCGGCTTGAGCACGCCCCCGGCGACCTGTCCCCCATAACCGCGGTAGTCGTGCAGCTCCGGATCGGTGGATTTGTTCGGCCGGATCACCGACTGCACGGGGAAGCGGACGTCGATGAGGTTGCGGTCCGAGGCGATGTGCACGTTCTCGAGGTGGTGCAGCAGCGACGGGCCGTCGTACCACGGCATGTGCACCGACCGGTCGACGACGTTGTCGCCGTGCAGCGCCGAGATCGGGATGAAGGTCAGGTCGCCCACGTCGAGCTTGGCCGCGAAGGCGGTGAACTCGGCGTGGATCCGGTCGAAGACCTCCTGGTCATAGCCGACCAGGTCCATCTTGTTGACCGCGAGCACCAGGTGCGGGACCTTCAGCAGCGTGGTGAGGAAGGCGTGCCGCCGGGACTGCTCGAGCAGTCCCTTGCGGGCGTCGACCAGGATGATGGCGAGGTCGGCGGTGGAGGCGCCCGTCACCATGTTCCGGGTGTACTGGATGTGCCCGGGCGTGTCGGCGATGATGAACTTGCGTTTCGGCGTGGCGAAGTAGCGGTAGGCCACGTCGATGGTGATGCCCTGTTCGCGCTCGGCCCGCAGGCCGTCGGTGAGCAGCGCCAGGTTGGTGTATTCCTCACCGCGATCGACGCTGGTGCGCTCCACCGCCTCCAGCTGATCCTCGAAGATCGACTTGGAGTCGAAGAGCAGGCGCCCGATGAGCGTGGATTTGCCGTCGTCGACGGATCCGGCCGTGGCGAACCGCAGAATGTCCATGGACATGACTAGAAGTAACCTTCCTTCTTGCGGTCTTCCATGGCCGCTTCACTTGCGCGGTCGTCCGCGCGGGTCTGGCCGCGCTCGGTGATCCGCGTGGCCGCGATCTCCTCGATCACCTCGTCCATGGTGACAGCGCCGGACTTCACCGCTCCGGTGCAGCTCATGTCACCGACGGTTCGATAGCGCACCGTGGTCTCGAAGACGGGCTCGTCCTCGTCACGGTTGGCGAAATCACTGTCGGCGAGGAGCATGCCGTCGCGCTCGAACACCATGCGGGTGTGCGCGAAGTAGATCGACGGGATCTCCAGCTCCTCTCGCTGGATGTAGTCCCAGATGTCCAGCTCCGTCCAGTTGGACAGCGGGAACACCCGGACATGCTCCCCTCGGTGGATGCGCGTGTTGTAAAGGTTCCACAGCTCCGGGCGCTGGTTCTTCGGATCCCACTGGCCGAAGTCGTCGCGGAAGGACACCACGCGCTCCTTGGCCCGGGCCTTCTCCTCGTCACGCCTGGCGCCGCCGAAGGCCGCGGTGAACTCATGCTCTTCGATGGCGTCCAGCAGCGGTACGATCTGCAGCCGGTTGCGGCTCGCGCGCCGGCCGGTCTCCTCGACCACCCGGCCACTGTCGATGGCCTCCTGCACCGATGCGACGACCAGCCGTATGCCGAGCTCGGCGACCCGGCGGTCGCGATACTCGATCACTTCCGGGAAGTTGTGACCGGTGTCGACGTGCATCACCGGAAAGGGGATGGGGGCCGGCCAGAACGCCTTCTGGGCCAGACGCAGCATGACGATGCTGTCCTTGCCGCCGGAGAACAGCAGCACGGGCCGCTCGAGCTCGGCCGTGACCTCGCGGATGATGTGAATGGATTCGGACTCCAGGACAGCGAGCTGGGACAGCAGGTAGTCACTGTGCATGGATCAGAACTCTCTCTCCACGTGATCGGCCGGTCTGGGGCCGGACGGCGGGACGGTAGCGGGGGCGTTCACCAGGCGTGGCCTGATCGGGCGTACGGTCGATCGGACGCTCGGTGTACAGGATATTCACGCCGTCTCGCCGGCATCACGGATGCCGTCGAGCAACGCCTGTGCCAACCGGGGGTGGCAGACCAGGATATCGGGCAGAGTCGGGTCCTGTTGGTTGTAGGTCAGGTCGGCGCCGTCGACCCGCGACGTGTGGGCCCCCGCGGCCTGCGCCACCGCCACCGGGGCGGCCGAGTCCCACTCGTACTGGCCACCGGCGTGGACGTAGGCGTCGACGTCACCGAGCAGCACGGCAGCGATCTTCGCGCCCGCGGAGCCGATGGGGACGAGCTCGGCGGTGATCCCCCGGGACTCCAGGTACTTGCCCAGCGCGCCCATGAAGCCGGGGGGCCTGCTCCGGCTGAGCGTCACCCGGATATGGCGCGGGTCCTGAAGGTCTCCCATGCGCAGCGGCGCGCTCCTCCCGGCCTCCGTGTCCGTCACCCGGGCGCCCCCGTCCGGAACCGTGGCGAGTGTCTTTCCCTTGGCCGGAAGCGCCACGGCTCCCGCCGCGAGCCGGCCGCGCTCCCAGAGCCCCACGTGCACGGCCCAGTCGGTCCGGCCCTCCTCGCCGAATTCGCGCGTGCCGTCGAGCGGGTCGACGATCCACACCCGATCGGCACCGAGACGGTCGGGGACATCGCTCTCTTGGGGGCCTTCCTCACTGAGCACCGCGTCACCGGGGCGGTGCCGGGCCAGACCGGCCATCAGATACTCGTGGGCCGCCTGGTCGCCGGTGTCCATGAGGGCGCGCGGGTCCGCGAACCCCTTGGCGTCGCGCAGGTCCAGCAGCAGCCGGCCCGCGCCTTCCGCGAGTCGCGCCGCGAGTGCGTGGTCGTCCGCTTCGGCGGGGGTGTCCCCCGAGAACTCCGTCATCCCTGAGCCTTCTCCGTCGAGCGGCATCGCCGCGCTGTCCGTACGCCTGACGCGCCCGGCCCCGAATCCGCCGTCTCATCTGCGACGACGCGGCCTCCCCGGGATGTGTCCGAGAACACGCCCGGCGGAAGGACCGTCCTTACGGATTCACCGGCTCAGTACGCCCCGGACCCGTGCGCGACCGCCGACCAGGTCCTCCACAGGATCTGGAGGTCGAGCATCAGGGACCAGTTCTCCACATAGCGCAGATCGAGCCGTACAGATTCCTCCCAGGACAGGTCAGATCGGCCGCTCACCTGCCACAGGCCGGTCATTCCCGGCTTGACCACGAGCCGTCGTCGCACGTCATGGCCATATTTCGCGACCTCTTCCGGCAGCGGGGGCCGGGGGCCGACGAGAGACATGTCACCCCGCAGCACGTTGATGATCTGGGGGAGCTCGTCAATGGAGTAGCGGCGCAGCCACTTTCCGACCGGGGTCACCCGCGGATCGCCCCTGATCTTGAACAGCACGCCCTCATGGTCGTGCTCGTTCTGCGCCGCCAGCGCGGCCTTGCGGGCCTCCGCGTCGAAGACCATCGTGCGGAACTTCAGCACGGTGAACTCCCGGCCGTCCCGGCCCACCCGGGTCTGCCGGAACAACACCGGACCGGTGCTCGTGAAGCGGATGGCCACCGCGATCGCACCGAAGAGGGGGGCGAGCAGGAGGAGCGCGAAGAAGGCTCCGGCCCGGTCGAACAGGCTCTTGACGACCTGCCGCCCACCGGTGAGCTCGGGATGCTCGACGTGCAGCAGCGGCAGCCCGGCCACGGGCCGGATGCTGGTCCGGGGGCCCGCCACGTCCATCAGAGCGGGCGCGACCACGAGGTCGATGTCGTTCTTCTCGAGCTGCCAGGCCAGCCGGCGCAGGGCCACCCCGTCCATCTCCGGGCAGGCCAGCACGGCGACGGTGTCCGCGCCGAGGGAGTCGACCACCAGCGCGGCCTCACCGAAGTCGCCGAGAACGGGTACGTCCTCGATCTCGCCGATGGCGTCGTCACCCGTACAGAAGGCCGGGGGCAGGCAGACCCCGATGACCTCCATCCCGTGGTAGCGCTCGCGCCGTAGCTGACGGACCAGATCGGCCACGGCGCCGCGGTGGCCCACCGCCACGACATTGCGCATGCAGGTCCCGGCGATCCGCAGCCGGTGCAGTCGTTTGCGGAGCAGGAAACGCCAGAACAGGTTGAGGAGGGTGGCCAGGGGCAGTGCCATGACCACGTAACCGCGGGCCACCTCGGTCTTGGTGGCATAGGCCAGGATCGCCACGGAGGCGGTGAGGGTGAAGCCGGCCTGCAGGACCCGCCGGAACTCCTCCGAGCCCACACCGATCAGGCGGGGCTCGTAGGCGCGGCACATGGCCAGCATCGCGAGCCACAGGAACGGCAGCGAGACGGTGAGGGGGATGTAGGGGGCCGAATAGGAGCTCGGCGCACCGGGGAAGCGGATCCCGAAGGCGATCAGGCCGGCGGCGAGGACGCTCAGGAAGTCGACGCAGAGCGCGCACCGGATGTACCAGGCCGTCCAGGACGTCCCCTGCTCACGCCGGGGCACGGCCTTGAGCCTCGTCTCGGCCCGAACCGGATCGATCACTGCCATAGTGCCTCACGCCCCGCCACACGAGTTTCACGCCGCTCATCCGTCACGATGACGCGCGACAGGCCCCTTTGGTTCACGCGTCGCCTTAACCTCATGTGGCGAGAATCTTACGGCGGCTTTACCAGCCGTGGGCCCACATCTGACAGACGCGTGCTGTGACCTTCCCGCCCCCGGAACGGTGGCCCTGACCCGCCGGCGCCATGCTGGTCCACATGGTGGTCCACATCACGGATCAGGAGCCGTGAAAGGCGTTCTGCGCGGCGTCGAGTCCTTGGCCGATGAGGGCCTCCACGGCGTCCGCGGCGTGCTCGACGTGCAGGTCGAGCTCTTTGCGCTCGGTGCCGGAGAAATCACGCAGGACGAAGGTCGCGGGGTCCATCCGCCCGGGTGGCCGCCCCACGCCGAAGCGTGTCCGCAGATAGTCCCGGCCGCCCACGGACTTGGTGATCGAACGGAGCCCGTTGTGGCCGTTGTCACCGCCGCCCTGCTTCAGGCGGACCGTGCCGTAGGGGATGTCGAGCTCGTCGTGCACGACGATGAGCCGCTCGATCGGGACCTTGTAGAAGTCGCGGAGGGCGGCCACCGGCCCACCGGACAGGTTCATGAACGAGCGGGGCTTGGCGAGGACGACCCTCGTGCCCCCCGCGGCCGCACCGGCCACGGCCAGGCGCCCTTCGACCACCTCCGCGCGGGACCTGTGGGACTTGAACCGCCCGCCCATCCGCCGGGCCAGGGCCTCGACGACCATGAACCCGGCGTTGTGGCGGTTTCCGGCGTAGGCGGGTCCGGGGTTGCCCAACCCGACGATCAACCACATGTCCGTGTCCACTGGCTCGCTCCACTCCCCCCGGCGCGGTCCGCTCGCGCGTCCGCGCGTCACCGTGTCCTCGTTGCGATGGGCCGCCCTGGCACCGCGACGACACCCATCACCAGCAGGAGCCGGGGTCGCCGGGATGCTCATGGCCTGGGCGGAGGCGACCCGACGCGGTCCCGCCCCCATCCTGCCCCGTCATGACGCAGAGCGCCCCGCCGTGCACGGCGGGGCGCTCTGTCTGTCGTTCTTTCACCGATCCGGATCGGTGAAGGTCACACGGCGGCCTCGGTCTCACCCTCGGCGGCCCCGGCGGCCTCGGCCTCGGGAGCCTCACCGGCGATCTCGGCTTCGACCTGGTCGGCCGTCTTCTCGGCGACGATGTGCAGCACCAGCGTGTCCTCTTCCGCGATGAGGCTCGCCCCCTGCGGAAGCTTCAGGTCCCTGGCCAGCACGGCGGTGCCGACCTCGAAGCCCTGGATGTCCACGTTCACGGCCTGCGGGATCTGCGTGGCCTCCGCCTCGATGGCGATCTGGACCAGCTGCTGGTCGAGCATGCCGCCCGGAGCGATGTCCCCGGTGACCTGCACCGGGATCTCCACGGTGACCTTCTCGCCCAGCCTGACCAGCAGCAGGTCGATGTGCTCCAGGAGACCCCTGATCGGGTGGCGCTGCACGTCCTTGGGGAGCGCCAGCTCCTCCCCGTCGGGACCCTCCACCCGCAGCAGCACGTTGGGGGTCCTCAGGGCCCGCATGAGGTCATGACCGGGCAAGGTGATGTGCTTGGGGTCGGTGCCGTGACCATAGAGGACAGCGGGCACCTTGCCGGCCCGGCGGGTGCGCCGGGCGGCACCCTTACCGAACTCGGTGCGCGGCTCGGCGGCGATGCGTACCTCGGACACGGCGAAAACTCCTCGTCGAATTAAATCTGGCCGGTGCTGATTCGATACTCGATGCACGAATCGGCGTCGAAGATCATTGGGGCGCGCCCTGCGGCGTACGGGACCGCACAGCACTGCAAGGGCGCACGCAGTCCCAAGAGTCTAGCCGATATGTGGTCCGCAAACCGCATCGGAGTGAACGATCAGGAGTGGCCGCCGAAGAGGCTGGTCACGGAACCGTCGCTGAACACCGCGTTGATGGCACTCGCGATCAACGGCGCGATGGAGAGGACCGTCAGCTTGTCGAACTGCTTCTCTTCGGAGATCGGGAGCGTGTTGGTCAGCACGACCTCGGAGATCCGCGAGTTCTTCAACCGGTCGACGGCCGGACCCGAGAGGACTCCGTGCGTGGCCGTCGCGATCACTCTGGCCGCACCCTGCTCGAACAGGGCGTCCGCCGCCTTCACGATCGTGCCACCGGTGTCGATCATGTCGTCGACGATGACGCAGGTGCGGCCCTCGACCTGACCCACGACCTCGAAGACCTTGACCTGGTTGGCGACCTCCGGGTCACGGCGCTTGTGAATGATCGCAAGCGGGCAGCCCAGCCGGTCGGTCCAGCGCTCGGCCACCCGGACGCGTCCCGCGTCGGGGGCCACCACGGTGACCTGAGAGGTGTCGAGCTTCCTCTCGACATGGTCCGCCAGGAGGTCCAGTGCGAACAAGTGGTCCACGGGCCCGTCGAAGAAGCCCTGGATCTGGGCGGTGTGCAGATCGACGGTGATGATCCGGTCAGCCCCCGCGGTCTTGAACAGGTCCGCCATCAGGCGGGCCGACACCGGTTCCCGGCCACGGTGCTTCTTGTCCTGACGGGCGTAACCGAAGAACGGGGCCACGACTGTGATCGTCTTGGCGGAAGCGCGCTTGAGCGCGTCCACCATGATCAGCTGCTCCATGATCCATTGGTTGATGGGGGCCGTGTGGCTCTGGATCACAAAGGCGTCGCTGCCGCGCACCGACTCGAGAAAACGGACGAACGTCTCACCGTTAGCGAAGTCATACGCCGCGGTCGGCGTCGGCTCGATCTTGAGATTGTCCGCCACCTCCTCGGCCAGCTCGGGGTACGCCCGGCCGGAGAAGAGCATCAACTTCTTCTGACCGGTTGCCTTGATGGCACTCAACTTCTGCTCCCCACTCATGGAACTCATCACTCTTCCGCAGCAGCTTCCCTGGCTCGGCGCGCCGCCTCGGCGGCCGGAGTTCCGGCGCGCTTACGCTCGACCCACCCCTCAATATTGCGCTGCCGCCCACGTGCTACGGCCATCGCCCCTGGTGGAACGTCGTTAACGATCACCGAACCGGCCGCGGTGTAGGCGCCGTCGCCGATCTCGACGGGAGCGACGATCATGTTGTCGCTGCCGACTTTGACGTGATCGCCGATCTTGCTCCGGTGCTTGTCCACACCGTCGTAGTTGACGAACACGCACGCGGCACCGATGTTCGAACCCGTACCGATCTCGGCGTCGCCGACGTAGGTCAGATGGGGGACCTTGGACCCCTCCCCGACCACGGCGTTCTTCAACTCCACGTAGGTTCCCACCTTGGCACCACGGCCGAGTCTGGTGCCGGGCCGCAGATAGGCGAACGGCCCCACCGAGACCTCGGGGCCGATCTCCGCGCCGTCGCAGACGGCATTGACCACGGTGGCGTCCGCACCGACCTCGGTGTCGGTCAGCGTCGCGTTCGGGCCTACCTCGGCACCCGCGCTCAGGTGGGTGCGGCCGCGTAGCCTCGTGTCCGGATGGAGCACGACGTCCGGCTCGGCCGTGACATGCACATCGACCCAGGTCGTCCGCGGATCGATCACCGTCACACCGGCCCGCATGTGCTGGTCCAGCAGCCGGTCGTTGAGCTGCCTTCTGGCCTGGGCGAGTTGCACCCGGTCGTTGACGCCCTGCGTCTCGACCCAGTCCGCCACCTTGTGGGCCCCGGCACGGTGCCCGTCCGCACGGAGGATCGCGACCACGTCGGTGAGATATTCCTCACCGTTGGCGTTGTCCGTGGTGACGCACTTGAGGGCATCGGCCAGCAACTCACCGTCGAACGCGTACATGCCGACGTTGATCTCATGGATCGCGCGCTGCGCTTCACTGGCGTCCTTGTGCTCGACGATCGAGAGAACCCTCCCGTCGTCGGCCCGCACGATCCGGCCATAGCCGGTCGCCTCCGGAATGTCGGTGCTGAGGATCGTGGCCGCGTTGCCCTCCTCCTCATGGACACGGACGAGCTCCCTGAGGGTCTCGCCGCGAAGCAGCGGATGATCGCCGTTGGTCACCACGACCGTGCCGGTGAAGGCTCCGGCCTGCTCGTGCACCATCCGCACGGCATGGCCCGTGCCCCCCTGCCGGTCCTGGACGACCGGCTGCGCGTCGGGGGCCGCGGACTCGAGATGCGCGATGACCTGTTCACGGCGGTGACCCACCACGACGATCAGGCGCTGGGGATCGAGCTCGCGCGCGGCGGCGAGCACATGGCCGACCATGCTGCGGCCGCACAGCTCATGCAGGACCTTGGAGGTGCGGGACTTCATCCGGGTGCCCTCACCAGCGGCGAGGACGATAACTGCAGCCGGGCTCACTTGAGGAGACTCCTCAGCGTCGCGTACGGGACAGTCGGGCTTGTACTGAGGCGCCAAATGGCCGACGACCTGCGTAAACACCGACCGCGGCAGGCCATGGCCCACCCGACACACGAAGGATACCGCCCGGCCCGGGCCGGCATCTCGATAGGCCCCGGCGGTCACCGTCGGAGAGGTCGCGAACTCGGACCGCTCCGACGCCATAGAGAGTTCCGCCGCCAGGACTCGAACCTGGAATCTTCTGGACCAAAACCAGCTGCGTTGCCAAATTACGCTACGGCGGAATGACTTGACGTCTCCTCCATTAAGGAGGAGGGCCGGCCAAGCCCAACGATACCGGCCCTCGCAGGTGTGCCCACAACCCGAATCAGCCGTGTCGTGGTCCTGGCCCGGGCTCATCGGCGGTTCCGCCGGATGGGCCACGGCTGCGTACCGGCAGGTGCGCCACGGCTCCGCGCTGCCGGCGGCCTCCACGGCCAGGCAGCCTCGATACGCGGCTTCAGGGCCGTCCGTAACTCGCCTTGGGCACATGACGCTCGATCCCCGGCGCTCTGAACGCCTCTGACGGGGCACCGGCGGGTCACCGCCAACGAGCACATGGCCGTCTCGGCGGACGCGGTCCCGTGGATGTGGACACGTGAGCGCGGCCGCGTGGGCTCCGTTCCGGCCATGGGCGGAACCGGAGAAAGAGTTTCATCGGGCGGGCGTCGCCGTTGGTGAAGATGACTTCTCCCGTGCCCGTACGCCTTCCTTCGGACCGTCCGCACCAGTAGGCGACCGCACCCGAGAGGACGACCTCTCGGCCGGTCAGGTCCCCTACCGCGGCGGCGCGAACCGCGACGGCACTATGGCAGGACGGCCGCCGCCGGGGCCTTTCCATTTCCCGGTACCGGCGCACACCTTCGGCGGCGAACCTGGGATTCCTCATGGCCGGGCCGTGCCGGTTCGAAAGCCGTCCACCGCACAGGTCCGCGCCGCGGTCACCGGGCTTGGACGACCGGTCACCGAACGCGTCTGCGCGCAGAGGCCCGTCAAGGCATGGATCCCGTGCCGCGAGGTAAGGAACATGACACTAATCCGTCACAAAAGCCATGTCAGGGCATAAATTGAAGCTACCTCTCGAATTTGACCCAAGAGGTCTTGGTTTACCTACGTCAGCGTAGGTTACGGTTACGTAGGTAAGCACGTCATCAGAGAGAGCGGTATCTCATGACCGAAGCTCCCGTCCTCGATCGCCCCCGCCCCGGGTCTCGCCCTGAGCTCGAGCCGGAACCCAAGGGCACGCTGGAACGCGTTCTCGTCGGCGTCTTCACCGGCGTCCCCTTCCTGGCCGTTCTCGCGGCCGTGCCAGTCGCCTGGGGCTGGGGCCTGCTCGGATGGTCGGACATCGTCATCGCGGCCGTGTTCTACGTGCTCACGGCAGGCGGCATCACCGTGGGGTTCCATCGGTACTTCACGCATGGCTCCTTCAAGGCCACGCGTCCCCTGCGGATCGCGCTCGCGGTGGCCGGGACGCTGGCCATGCAGGGCCCAGTGATCACCTGGGTCTCCGACCACCGGCGGCACCACAAGTACTCGGACAAGGAATTCGACCCGCACTCGCCGTGGCGATTCGGCTCGGACTGGAAGGCCCTCGCCAAGGGGCTGGTCTGGGCGCACTACGGATGGCTGTTCGACGAGCACCGCACCTCACAGGAGCGCTTCTCGCCCGACCTGCTCGCCGACAAGGACATCCGCCGGATCGACAAGGCGTTCCCCGCGCTGGTCGCCGTCTCCTTCCTGCTCCCCGCCGCGATCGGCGGCCTCGTCACCATGTCCTGGCAGGGAGCCCTGACCGCGCTGTTCTGGGCCTCCTTCGTCCGGCTCTCGCTTGTGCACCACGTGACCTGGTCCATCAACTCGATCTGCCACACCTTCGGCAACGAGGACTTCCAGGTACGGGACAAGTCCCGGAACGTGTGGTGGCTCGCGATCCTGTCCCTTGGCGAGTCCTGGCACAACCTCCACCACTCCGACCCGACGTGCGCCCGGCACGGCGTCCTCAAGGGACAGATCGACATCAGCGCCCGGGCGATCTGGGTGTTCGAGAAGCTGGGCTGGGCGACGGACGTACGGTGGCCGAACGCCGAACGGCTGGCGGCCAGGCGTACGGGCCGCTGAACCGCGACATCCGAACTCGCCCACACTCGCCCAGGGCCCGCATGGGCCGTGGCCCGGGGCCGGGCCGGAGCCCGCCCTCGGGCGAGCGCATCCGGCCGCGGGCCGATAGCACGCCGAAGTACGGGAGGATTCGTCTCTTCGGCGAAAGGCGGACCATCATAGATACCGTGTCTGAAACAGCCCCTGGATCCCGCAGGAAGCGCATGACCGGCAAGGAACGCCGGGAGCAGCTGCTCGACATCGGCAGGGGGCTCTTCGCCGAACGCGGCTTCGACGGCACCTCCGTCGAGGAGATCGCCGCCAAGGCGGGCGTCTCGAAACCGGTGGTGTACGAGCACTTCGGCGGTAAGGAGGGCCTCTATGCGGTCGTCGTCGACCGCGAGATGGAACGGCTGCTCGCGGTCGTGACCCGAGCGCTGACCGACGGCGGACACTATCGCGACAAGCTGGAGCAGGCCGCGATGGCGCTGCTCGAATACATCGAAGAGTGCAGCGACGGATTCCGGATCCTGGTGCGCGACTCGCACGGCGCTTCGGGGACGGGCAGTTTCGCCAGCCTGCTGAGCGAGATCGCGCACCGGGTCGAGCACATCCTCGGCCAGGAGTTCGACCGGCACGGCTACGACGACAAGACCGTTCCGATGTACGCGCAGATGCTCGTCGGCATGGTCGCCTTCACGGGACAGTGGTGGCTCGAGGCCCGCAAGCCCAAGCGCGAAGAGGTCGCCGCCCATGTGGTGAACCTGGCGTGGAACGGGCTGTCGCGGCTGGAGCCCAAACCGCATCTGGATCCGCGGCGTCGCCGCAAGGAGCGGGAGAAGCTCGAGAAGAAGGCCGAGAAGGCGGCGGCCAAGGCCGAGAAGGCCGAGCGTAAGAACAAGAAGGCCGACGAGGAGTCTCCCGAGCCGGCCTGGTCGCCGCAGCAGGCCGACTGCCAGGGACTCGCCTGACCCCTCGGCCGGGGCGCTCACACGGCGTACGGGCCACGGCACCCGGGCCGGACACACGGGCCGGAAACCGTCCGACCCACCCCCTACGCTTCGAACTCGAGTTCGAACGAAGGGTGAGTCATGGACATTCCGGCGTCGATCCCCGAGCCCACCGTCCCCGAGCCCGCCGCCCCCCAACCCGTCGTCCCCCAGCCCGT
Source organism: Actinomadura sp. (assembly GCA_036008685.1). Taxonomy (GTDB): domain Bacteria; phylum Actinomycetota; class Actinomycetes; order Streptosporangiales; family Streptosporangiaceae; genus Actinomadura_C. Next base: position 26,118 of record DASYNF010000067.1, read on the forward strand.
CGTCCCCCAGCCCGTCGTCCCGGAGCGCATCGCACCGTCGGCCGGATCCGCGCTCGGCCGGGCTGAGGTCAGGCGCTTCACCGACGCCCTCACCACCATCGGCCGTGACGCCGTACCGAGCGACCCGCTCGCCCGGGCGGTGCGCTCGGCCGTGACCGCGCTGGACAGGGCCGGGGTCAGTGAGATCTCGAACGAACGGCTGGCCGAGCTCCTCGCGCCGCTCGACGCGGCGTTGTGCGCCCTGGACGAGGCCCACGTCCAGGCGGCCACGCCGGCAGCGCTGATCGAGCTCATCGCCTGCGTGGACGACGCCACGTCGCTGCTGGAGACCCCCGACCTGGGCCTCGTCCCCACCGACCGGCTGGCCGGACGGCTCCGAGAGCTGTACGGCGGGATCATCCGGCTGCGCGCGGTCTCCTCCCGGCTCCACCTCGCCTGGCGGCGGACCGGCGCGGGCCCGAGTACACCGGCCGCACAGCGGTGATCAGTCCGGCCGCCGCGCCACAACGAAGATCCGGCGAAAGGGGAACACCGTCCCGTACGGACCGGCCGGATAGGCCTCCCGCAGCCGACGTGAATAGCCGGCGAGGAATTCCGCCGCCTCGCCGGTTCCGAGGAGGGCCAGCACCGGACGCAGCGCGGTGCCCTTCACCCATTCGAGCACCGGGTCATCGCCCGGAAGCACCTGGATGTAGGTCGTCTCCCACGCCTCCACGCGGAGGCCGTGCCGGGTCAGCAGTTCGAGATAGTCCGCGGGTTCCCGAACCGGACGCCACCTGATCGCCTCGGCGAGGCGGGACCCCCAGCGCGGCGACCGGCAGAGGTCCCGCAGGATCGTGTGACTCGGAGCCTCGAAGTTGCCGGGCACCTGGAAGGCGAGCCGGCCACCCGCCTTGAGCGCCCCGGCCCACGTCGGCAGCAGATCCACATGGCCGGGCACCCAGTGCAGGGCCGCATTGGACACGATGAGATCGATCGGCTCGTCCGGCATCCAGCGGGCGATGTCACCGACCGAGAACCGCAGTCCCGGACCGGCGTGCCGCCGCGCCTCCGTGATCATCTCTGCGGAACCGTCGATCCCTTCGACGACGGCCGACGGCCACCTCCGGGACAGCGCCGCCGTCAGCTCGCCGGATCCGCAGCCGAGGTCGACCACCCGGGCCGGAGCCGTGGCTCCCACCCTCGCGACCAGATCGAAAAAGGGCCGGCTCCGCTCGTCGGCGAACAACCCGTACTGCCGCGGGTCCCATGGCGCGACGCTCTCCCCGCTCGGCATCAACGACCTCCCACCGCCGCTATGTTGATGGCGACACAGTATCTCGACATCGAGACAGGTAGGCTGATCCACCGTGGAGGATGAGGTCGACCGGCTGGTCGTGGCCTGGCGAGCCGAGCGCCCAGATCTCGCCATCGAGCCGCTGCACGTCCTCAGCAGGGTGTCGCGGCTCGCGCGCCATCTGGATCGGGCCCGGCGCGCGGTGTTCGCCGCGCACGGGCTCGAGTCGTGGGAGTTCGACGTGCTGACCGCGCTCCGCCGTGCGGGCAAGCCCTATCAGCTGAGCCCCGGCAGGCTCCTGCACGCCACCCTGGTCACCTCCGGCACGATGACGAACCGGATCGACCGTCTCGCGGCGGCGGGGCTGGTGCAACGTCGCCCCGACCCGCAGGACAAGCGAGGCGTACAGGTCCGGCTCACCGATGCCGGCCGCGCCCGGGTGGACACGGCCTTCGCCGACCTGCTGGATCGCGAACGCGACCTCCTGAGCTCCCTGAGCCCGGCGGAACAACACCGTCTGGCGGTCCTCCTGCGCACGCTGCTGGTCCCCTTCGACAGCCTCACCGAGCCCTGCCCGCCCGCGTAGCCCCGGCCGATCCCGCCCCGGCGGGATGGTGGGTCGGGCCGATCGCGACACCGGCGAACCGCGACACCGGCGAACCGCGAAAGGGCGGACGGAACGGGCGGACGGCGACGCGGGCCTTCGCGGGCGGGATCAGGCGCCGAGGTCCTCGGCGAGGAGCAGCCACTCCTCCTCGGTCTCCTCGCGCTCCGTCCGCACGGACTTGAGCTCGGTGTTGAGCTCGAGCAGCTTCTCGTAGTCGGTGGCGTGCTCGGCCAGCACCTCATGGAGCTCGGACTCGCGCTTGCTCAGCTTGTCCATCCTGCGCTCGAGGCGGTCGAGTTCCTTGCGCGCCTTCCACCCCTGGCCGCCGGGTTTCGCGGGCACGCGCGTGGCCGACGGATCCGGTCCCGGCGCCGTTCCCGCGGCAGCCCCTCCCCCGGCCGGAGGAGAGGTACGGGCGGCGCGGCGGCGTTCCAGGTATTCGTCGACGCCACCCGGGAGCATCCGCAGGCCGCCGTCACCGAGCAGCGCCACGACGGTGTCGGTGATCCGCTCGAGGAAGTAACGGTCGTGGCTCACCACGATGAGCGTGCCGGGCCAGCTGTCGAGCAGGTCTTCGAGCTCGGTCAGCGTCTCGATGTCGAGGTCGTTGGTGGGCTCGTCGAGCAGCAGCACGTTGGGCTCTTCCATGAGCAGCCGCAACAGTTGCAGCCGGCGGCGCTCTCCGCCGGACAGGTCCCCCACCGGGGTCCACTGCGCGTCGCCGCGGAAGCCGAGCCGCTCCAGCATCTGGCTCGCGGTGAACTCCCGCTTTCCGACGGTGATCCGGCGTTTGACCTCCTCGACGACCTCGAGGACCCGACGGGCCGGGTCGAGCTCGGCGACCTCCTGCGACAGGTGAGCGAGCTGTACGGTCTTGCCGCGCACGACCTTGCCGTGCCGCGGCCGGACCGAGCCGTCGAGCAGGCGCAGCAGAGTGGTCTTGCCACTGCCGTTGACGCCCACGATCCCGACCCGGTCCCCGGGACCGAGCCGCCACGTCAGGTGATCGAAGATCGGGCGTGAACCGACCTCGGCGCTGACGTCTTCGACGTCGTAGACGGTCTTGCCGAGCCGCGCCGTCGCGAACCGGGTGAGCTCGACCTTGTCCCGAAGCGGGGGCACGTCCGCGATCAGGGCCTGTGCGGCCTCGACCCGGAACCGCGGCTTGGACGTGCGCGCCTGAGGGCCGCGGCGCAGCCAGGCGAGCTCCTTGCGGAGCAGGTTCTGCCTCTTCTCCTCGGTCGACGCGGCGATCCTGGAACGCTCGGCCTTGGCGAGCACGAAGGCGGAGTAGCCACCGTCATAGCGCTCGACGTTCCCGTCGACGACCTCCCAGGTGCGCTCGGTGACCTCGTCCAGGAACCACCGGTCGTGGGTGACGACGATCAGGGCCGTCCTGCGGGACTTGAGGTGACCGGCCAGCCAGACGATGGCCTCGAGGTCCAGGTGGTTGGTCGGCTCGTCGAGGATCAGGAGGTCGCGTTCGGGCACGAGGAGCGTGGCCAGGGCGACGCGGCGACGCTCGCCACCGGACATCGTCGCCGGCGACGCGTCCAGGTCGAGACCGTCCAGCAGCCCGGTCAGGACCTCCCTGATCCGGATGTCCCCGGCCCACTCGTGCTCGGGGCGGTCGCCCAAGACCATGTCCCGGACCGTCGCGCCCTCCGGGAACCGGTCGCGCTGGCCGAGGTATCCCAGCCGCAGGTCTCTCGCCTGGGTGACGCGGCCCTCATCGGGCTCGACGAGCTTTGCGAGGACGGAGACGAGCGTGCTCTTGCCCCCGCCGTTGCGTCCGACGACCCCGATGCGCTCGCCGTCGTCGACGCCGAGGGAGACGGCGTCGAGCAGCGGGCTGGGCCCATATGCCTTGGAGACGTTCTCGAGATTAATGAGGTTCACGACACCACCAAGGCTAGCGGCTCGGCGCAGTGAGTCGGCTTGGTCGCATAGCGCCCCGCACGGCCGTGCCCGCGGGTGACCAGGCCGTATCGGCGGATGACCGGCCGTGGGCACAGGCGACCGGCCGTACGCACCGACGACCGGCCGGCGGCGCCGGAACACCGGGAGGTCGCGGGTCAGAGCACGGTGGCTCCCGGGACCGGGCCGTGGGCTCGCGCGACCGAGCGGGCGACGCCCATTCCCGGCAGGGCCCCCGCGAGGTCGATCGCGTGCGACTCCGACTCGGCCAGGAAGGCGCAGGTGGGGCCGGAACCCGACACCAGCGCGCCGATCGCCCCGAGATCGCGTCCGGCGGCCAGGGTCCGGCGCAGCGACGGGCGGAGCGTCAGAGCCGCCGGTTGCAGGTCGTTGCCGAGCGTCAGGCCGAGCGCCTTCGCGTCACCGGTCGCGAGCGCCGACATGAGCCGCTCCGACACCTGGGGCAGGCCGGCCTCTTCGCCGTGGGCCGTCCGCAGCCGGTCGCACTCGGCGTAGACGGCGGGGGTGGACAGACCTCCCTCGGCGAGGGCGAAGACCCAATGGAAACGGCCGCTCACCGGCACCGCGGTCAGCCGTTCACCGCGTCCCAGGCCGACCGCGGTGCCGCCCAGGAGCGCGAAAGGGACGTCGCTGCCGAGAGCCGCCGCGAGCTCCGCGAGCTCCTCGGTGCCGAGGCCCCCGTCCCACAGCCGGTCGCAGGCCACCAGCGCGGCGGCCGCGTCGGCACTGCCGCCGGCCATTCCACCGGCCACCGGGATGGCCTTGTGAATCCGCAGCTCCACGGCCGGCTCGACCCCGAGGCGGTCGGCGAGCAACCTGGCCGCCCGCGCGGCGAGATTGTCGCCGCCGGTCGGCACGCCGTCGATCGACTCCCCCTCGACGCGCACCCGCAGCTCCTCGGCCGGTGTCGCGGTCACCTCGTCGAAGAGCGAGACGGCGTGGAACACGTTGGCCAGATCGTGATAGCCGTCGTCGCGCAACGGCCCCACGCCGAGCTGGAGGTTGACCTTCGCCGGGACACGTACGTTCACGGATTCCACAGTGCGAGATCGTACGGGAATCACGCCGGACGGCCGTCCGGGGTCGCCGTGCGGCTCTGCTTCAACTCCGATCTTGGATACGGTTTCCCAAAAGCGACATTATGAAAGGGCTTGCCCGGTGCATGAGCAGGAGAGGCAGCCGAAGCTGCCCGGGGGGACCGAGAAGCTCAAACCCGGCGATCCCGTACAAATCGGAGCTTACGAGCTGATAGGCAAGCTCGGCGAAGGCGGCATGGGGGCCGTCTACCTGGGCCGTGGCGAGGACAAGCGGCTGGTCGCGATCAAGGTCATCCGTCCGGAGCTCGCCGCCGACCAGACCTACCGAGCCCGCTTCCGGGGCGAGGTCCGCAACGCCCAGCGCGTGGCGTCGTTCTGCACGGCCACCGTGGTCGGACACGGGGAAGAGGACGGCCGCCCCTATCTGGTGACCGAATACGTCGACGGCAAGCCGCTGGACGAATACATCGAGACGCAGGGCGCGCTGCCGCCGGGGACGCTCCACGGCGTCGCGGTCGGGGTCGCCGCCGCCCTCACCGCCATCCACTCCGCGGGGCTGATCCACCGGGATCTCAAGCCGTCCAACGTGATGCTGTCGGTCTCCGGCCCGCGCGTCATCGACTTCGGGATCGCGCGGGCGACCGACGCGCCGGGACAGCACACCCAGGCCGGTCTGGTCATGGGGAGTCCCGGCTGGATGGCTCCCGAACAGGTGATGGACGGAGAGGTCGGCACCGCGGTCGACGTCTTCGCCTGGGCCACCCTGGTGGCCCTCGCCGGCACCGGCCGCCACCCGTACGGCACGGGAACAGTCATGGCCATGGCGGCCCGCGCCCAGAACAACAAGCCGAAACTGGACGGTCTCCCGGACGAGCTGCTCCCCCTGGTCACCAAGGCCCTCGATCCGGACCCGGCCCGGCGCCCCTCCGCACAGCAGCTGCTGCTGTCCCTCGTCGGCGGCACCGACCCCGCGAGCGAGCCCCGCGACGCCCAGGCGGCGGCGGACCGGGAGCTGAACCGGACCTGGGTCGCCGAGGCGCTGCCGCCGGCCGTGATCCCGCCGCTGTGGATCCCGCCGTCCCCACCGCACGGCATCCCCGTCGCCTCCCATCACTACACACCGCCACCGGCGCCGTTCCCGCCGCACCACACGCCGCCGCCACATCGCACGCCGCCGCCGTACCAGACGCTGCCGCCGCACCACACGCCGCCGCCGTACCACCCGGGCCCTCCGCCGGTCATGCCCCCGGCCTATACGGGCCCGCGCCAGCCGCATCGCCGCCCGCGCCGCGGCTGGAGAGGCTGCCTGGTCGTCTGCGCCGTCCTGGCCGTGGCGGTCATCGCCGGACTGGCGCTCATCGGCGGCTTGACGCGGCCCGGTGACGGGCGGATCGGTGAGGACGCGGTGGACGGCCAGTTCACCTTCCTCGTGCAGTCACCGGTGAAATGCGGCAAGGATGCCGCGATCCGCGGCGTCACTTCCACCGAGAGCAAGCTGTGCTCCGTGCGCTTCAGCGTCTCCAACACCGGGAACAGGGCCAGAACGCTGGTGCCCGACGACCAGGAACTCGTCGACGCGGCCGATGGCACCGAGAAGGGCGCGAAGCTTCTGCAGGGCGGCAGCTCCAAGGCCAAGGAGGTCTCGCCGCAGTTGCTCCCCCCGGGGGGGAAGTTCTCCGGAACCCTGCTGTTCGACGTCCCCTCGTCCTTCCAGCCGGCAGCGGTGATCCTCCACGACGACAGCTTGAGCAACGGCGTCCGCGTCCCCGCCTCCTGACCTCGCTGCCTCTTCACCGTGATCTTGAGGTTGTCCGCGCGGCGCCGCGCGGACAACCTGAAGATCACGGTGAGGGGAGGGGGCGGTGTTCCGCTATACGGGCGAAGGCCGCCACGTCGAGTGCCTCTCCCCGCAGCGTGGGATCGACCCCCGCGGCCCGCAACGCCTTCTCGGCCTCCGCGGGCGAGCCGGCCCAGCCGCCGAGCGCGGCGCGCAGGGTCTTGCGGCGCTGGGCGAACGCCGCATCGATGACCTTGAAGACCTCGGTACGCGGGACCGAGGCGGCCGGCGGATCCCGCCGGCTGAAGGCCACCAGGCCGGAGTCCACGTTGGGCGCGGGCCAGAACACGGCCCGGCCCACGGGTCCCGCCCAGCGGGCCTTGGCGTACCAGGCCATCTTGGCCGACGGCACGCCATAGACCTTGCTCCCGGGTGGGGCGATGAGCCGGTCGGCCACCTCGGACTGCACCATGACGAGACCGTGCCGCAGCGAAGGCAGGGTGGCGAGCAGATGGAGCACCACGGGCACCGCGACGTTGTAGGGCAGGTTGGCGACCAGCGCGGTCGGCTCCGGACCTGGCAGGCCATCGATCCGGAGCGCGTCGGCGTGGACGACCTCGAGCCTGCCGGCCAGTTCCGGCGCCCGGTCCGCGACCGTCTCGGGCAGCGCGGAGGCCAGCGTCCCATCGATCTCCACCGCGACGACCCGGCGCGCCTCCGGCAGGAGGGCCAGCGTGAGCGACCCGAGCCCCGGGCCGACCTCGAGCACGACGTCCTCGGGGCCGAGTGCGGCGGACCGTACGATCCGGCGCACCGTGTTGGCGTCGATGACGAAGTTCTGGCCCCATGTCTTGGTCGGCCGGATCCCGAGCCGGGCCGCGAGCCGCCGTACGTCCGCCGCGCCCAGCAGGCCGGCCTGTATCTCCCCCACCGGCCCAGTCTGTCAGGCCGGGTCAGCTGAAGAGGAATCTGCCGCAGTTGGGCCATTGGCCCTGCCAGCGCCCGTTCACCCGGTTGTAGAGGAGCTGGGCCCGATAGGTCTGCTCCGCGGCACTGGCATCGGACGGCCTTCCGTCACCGCCTACGGACCCCCAGGACGAGACGGAGAACTGGTAGAGGCCGTAGTATCCGGCCGGGTTGACGGCCTTGGGGTTGCCGTGCGACTCGCAGTTGGCGAGGCCCTTCCAGTTCAGCCGCGCGGCGGCCCCGCCGACGGGGGCGCCCTTGGTCCCCACCTCGACGATCCGCGGCACCGGCTTGCGCCTGACCACCTGCGAGATGACGGCCTTGACCTTCTTGCCATGCCGGCGCACGAAAGCGGTCTGAACCACTTTGACCCCGGGGCGGCCCTTGCGGAGGACCTTCTCGTCCCAGACGAACATGGTCTTGTTCTTCTTCTTGACCGTCGGCGGCGGGATCGTGACCGCTTTGGTCACCGGCCTCGACAGCAGCCTGGTCACCCTGATCGTGGCCGGCGTGGGCGCGTCCAGGGCCGGCCGTACGAGGTCGTGGGGGCCCAGCGCCATCCCGAGCCCGGCCAGCACCTCCCGTACGGTCCTGCCGCTCGTCATCGCCTCCGTGCGGCGGCGATCGACGAAGACCACCACCCGGACCGGGGCCGGCACCGGCGTCCGCCTGACGGCGTCGGTGCTCGCGACCGTCGAGGTCTCGTCCTCTCGGAAGAACATCGAGGCGGAGGTCACGAGGACGAGCATCGCGACGATGCCCGTGAACGCGATCATGACCTTGGGGGAACGACGCACCTGGCCTCCGGTTGCTGTCGGCGGCCCCCGCTCACCAGGCACAGACAGTACGGTCACCCGCGTTCCCACCGCTACTGATTCCACGAATCGGTGCGGGCCCGACGAGATGGGACAGATCACATAAGAGGTGGCGCGAACACCTGCAAGATCACGACGGAGGGGCCTTACCAGGGGCCGAAGAGGCGTTCCCCGTTGGCGGCGATGGCGGTGCAGACCTCGGCCACGTCGACTCCCTTGACCTCGGCCAGGCCGCGGACCGTGAACGGGATGAGGTACGAGGCGTTGGGCTTGCCGCGGTGCGGGACCGGAGTGAGGAAGGGCGCGTCGGTCTCGACCAGCAGCAGCTCGAGCGGCGCCACCTTGGCGGCCTCCCGCAGCGGCTCCGCGTTCTTGAACGTCACGTTGCCGGCGAAGCTCATGGCGTAGCCGCGGTCGGCGCACACCCTCGCCATCTCGGCGTCCCCGGAGAAGCAGTGGAAGACCACCTTGTCCGGGGCGCCCTCCTCCTGGAGGATGCGCAGCACGTCGTCGTGGGCCTCACGGTCGTGGATCACCAGGGCCTTGCCGGTCTGCTTCGCGATGTCGATGTGGACCCGGAACGAGCGCTGCTGATCCTCCACCGGGGCCCAGTCGCGGTAGTAGTCCAGGCCGGTCTCCCCGACCGCCACCACGTGCGGCAGCATGGCCAGCTCGGCGATGTCCTCGAGGACGTCGTCACGGATCCCGGCGGTCTCGTTGGGGTGGATCGCCACGCCGGCGTAGACGTCTCCGTGCTCGGACGCGACCCGGGTGCCCCACCGCGACGATTTCAGGTCACAGCCGATGGTGATGACCCGCCGTACGCCCACGGCGTGTGCCGCGGCGATGGCGCGCGGCACCGGAAGGTCCAGCAGGTCGAGGTGGCAGTGGCTGTCGAAGACCTCGACCGGGAGCCGGTCGGGCAACGGCGGGAAGGCCGCGCCCTGGAACCCATCGGTACCTCGCGCGCTGCTCATAGAGTGCTCCATCGGCCCGCCCGGGTCCCGCGATGTCTCACTCGCGGACTCGCCCATTTCCGATCCGCCCAACGAGCGGCCGGTCATGCCTGTTCCAGCCGGGCCAGCTCCTCATCGACGATCTTGGGGTCGAGCTTGGTGAACAGGGGGGTCGGCTTGGCCAGCGGGGTCCCGGACTTGATGGGCCGGTGCTCCCAGCGGGCCTCGTCGCCCTCGTAGTCTCCGGTGATGACCGGATAGGTCGTGCCGTCCTCCTCCACCTCCTTGAGCTCCGGCATCCCCGCCCAGGTGCCCTCGCCTCCGAGCATGGCGTAGATCTTGTTCGAGGAGGACGGGAGGAACGGCGTCAGCAGCGTCTTGACGTCGTCGACGACCTGCAGCACCGTGTGCAGGATCGAGCCCTTGCGCGCGGGATCGTCCTTGATCTTCCAGGGCTCCTGCTGGGAGAGGTAGGCGTTGGCGTCGCGCACGACGTCGAACGCCTCGGTCACGGCGTTCTTGAACCGCGACCGGCCGAGCTCGGCGCCGACGCGGTCGAAGGCGTCGCGGCTGCGCTGCAGCAGGGCGCGGTCCGCGTCGGTGAGGTCCCCGGCCTGGGGGATGGCTCCGAAGTCCTTGGCCGCCATCGCGATGGACCGGTTGACCAGGTTGCCCCACTGGGCGACGAGCTCGTTGTTGTTGCGCTCGAGGAAGTGCTGCCAGGTGAAGTCGGTGTCCTGGTTCTCCGGCCCGGCCACGGCGATGTAATAGCGCAGCGCGTCGACGTCGTAGCGCTCCAGGAAGTCGCGGACATAGATGACGACCTGCCGGGAGGAGGAGAACTTGCGGCCCTCCATGGTGAGGAACTCGGAGGAGACCACCTCGGTGGGCAGGTTCAGCTCCCCGAGCAGGCCGGGCCTGCCGCCCTTGCCGCCCTTGCCGCCGTAGCCGAGGAGGAGGGCCGGCCAGATCTCCGAGTGGAAGACGATGTTGTCCTTGCCCATGAAGTAGTAGGACAGGGCCTCCGGGTTCTGCCACCAGGTCCGCCACGCGTCCGGGTCGCCGGACCTGCGCGCCCACTCCACGGACGCGGAGAGATAGCCGATCACCGCGTCGAACCACACGTACAACCGCTTGGGCTGGTCCCGCCAGTCGTCCAGCGGGATCGGAACGCCCCACTCGAGATCGCGGCTGATCGCCCGGGGCTGCAGGTCCTGCAGCAGGTTGAGCGAGAACTTGAGCACGTTGGGCCGCCAGTCGCCCTGCTTGGAGTGCAGGTAGGACGCGAGCGCCTCGGTGAACGCCGGGAGGTCCAGCATGAAGTGCTCGGTCTCGACGAACTTCGGCGCCTCACCGTTGATCCGCGACCGCGGGTCGATCAGGTCGATGGGGTCGAGCTGGTTGCCGCAGTTGTCGCACTGGTCGCCCCGCGCGCCGTCGTACCGGCAGATCGGGCAGGTGCCCTCGATGTAGCGGTCCGGCAGCGTACGGCCGGTGGACGGCGAGATCGCGCCCATCGTGGTCTTGGGGAAGATGTAGCCGTTGTCGTACAGACCCTTGAAGATCTCCTGGACGACCTCGTAGTGGTTCCGCGTGGTGGTCCGGGTGAACAGGTCGTAGGACATGCCCAGGGCATGGAGATCGCTCGCGATGATCCGGTTGTAGCGGTCGGCGAGCTCGCGCGCCGTCACGCCCTCCTGGTCGGCCTGCACCTGGATCGGCGTGCCGTGCTCGTCGGTGCCGCTGACCATCAGGACCTTGTTGCCCACCATCCGCTGGTAGCGGCTGAACATGTCGCAGGGCAGCGCGAACCCGGAGACGTGCCCGATGTGGCGGGGCCCGTTGGCGTAGGGCCAGGCGGGCGCGGTCAGGATGTGTCGGCCAGACGAGGACATGCCACAAGCCTAGAGGGCTTCGCGCGCTGACTCGCGCCAATATCCCCCTGCCGGCGTACGGTGCGCCGCGAGCCGGCCGAGCGGCATCGGCGCCGCGGTCCCGAGCGTCAGGTTCCGGGTGCGGGTCTCCCAGTAGTCCGCACCCCGAGCCGTCCTACCGGGTCCCGCGCTCGTCCGGAGACCTGTGGTCCCCGGCTCGTGAGTCGCGTTCACCGGTTCTCGTCCGAAGGCGGCTCGGGTTCTCAGAACGGCCGGTGATATAGATCACTACGCGAGTCGAGGAGCGCGGACTCGGCGGAGAGCGCGTGGAGACTCGCGCGGTCGACGGCCCGAAACCGCGAAAGAACTTCACGAGCATTTCCCGCGACTTCACGTGCCGGCCATCGGGATCGCGCGGTCCGGCCCGATCCGCGCACGAAAAAGGCCGCCCGCCGTGGCGGGCGGCCTGTGGTGGGACCGGGTCGTACGGCTCGGTACGGCCGGTCAGCGGCCTGCGGTCTCGTCGACGGTCTCGTCGGCCGTCTCGGTCGCGACCTTGTGCGCGGCGGCGTCGACCAGGTCGGCCGCCTCGTCCGCCGGGTCGCTGAGCGGCGGGTGCGAGCGGCGGCGGATGGCCAGGATGCTGACGAACAGCGAGGCGAACACCACCTGGAAGCTCATGATCAGGCCGGTGGCCGAGGGGACGACCAGCCGGAGCGAGTGCCGCGGATCGAGCTCCCCGAAGTTGTTGACCTTCCAGTGCAGCAACGAGGCGACCAGACCGATCAGGCCGGCCAGGGCCAGCAGCCCACCGATGACCAGTCCGCGCTCCAGGCTCCACCAGTCGATGATCTTCTGTACGCGCTTGTCATGCGGGAGGAAGCCCTCCTCCATCGCATAGACCTTGGTGAGCAGCGCGAACAGCACCGCCTGGAAGCCGATCACCAGCACCGCGGACGCGCCGACGAGCGTGTCGACGTCGAAGGCGATCTCGCCGAAACTGACCGGCCCCGTGGACAGGGCGACCCCGCCGATCAGCCCGAGCGTCATGAGGAGCAGGCCCGGGATGAGGAACAGCCAGCGGGGGCTGTAGAGCATCAGGAAGCGGAGGTGCCGCCAGCCGTCCCGCCAGGTGCTGAGGTGCGGCGCCCGGGTGCGGCCGTCCGGCGAGAGCGTGGTGGGGACCTCGCGGATGTCGTACTTCGCGAGTGTGGCCTTCACCACCATCTCACTGGCGAACTCCATGCCCCCGGTCTGCAGTCCGAGACGGATGATCGACTCCTTGCGGAAGGCGCGCAGCCCGCAGTGGAAGTCCCCGATCTTGCTGCCGAAGAAGAGCCGCCCGACGAAGCTCAGGACCGGGTTGCCGAGGTAGCGGTGCAGCGGAGGCATGGCACCGGGTGCGATGCCCCCCTTGAAGCGGTTGCCCATGACCAGATCCGCACCGTCGCGGAGCTCCTCGATGAAGGGCATGAGGGTCGCGAAGTCGTAGGAGTCATCGGCGTCGCCCATCGCGACGTAGCGGCCCCGAGCCGCCCGGATGCCGCCCATCAGCGCGTTGCCATAGCCCTTCTCCGTGACCGCGACCACACGGGCACCGGCGTCGCGGGCGAGCTGCTGGCTGCCGTCGGTACTGCCGTTGTCCGCAATGATCACCTCGCCGTCGATGCCGTGCTCGGCAAAGAAGTCGATCGTCTTGCGGACACAGGTCTCGACGGTCTCTGCCTCATTCAGGCACGGCATTACAACGGAGAGTTCCACGCGGTCTCCTTCGTTACTCCCGGATCACCGAGTGCGGGGCCTCGACTAACCTCGTTACTTCCGAGGCTGGGTATGTCTCATACATGATGCCTGCCGCAGCCATGTGACGCGGGCCGCTCTGCGCAAGAGCGTCCGAGTCATGTTGCGAAGTTGCAACCTGAAGACCCACATTAGGGGGTTCATGGACGACAGGCTGAAAATGAGCATACGGGCAGAGCGGCCCGGGAGGGTCGGAGCCGGTCTTGACGAACGTCGGTCAGTATGGAGGTGGGTCCGCCGTGGCGGGGGCAGCGCCGGATGAGTCCGTGCTGGAGAAGGTGACGGGGGTCATACCGGCGCCGGACACCTGTGCGGAGCCGACCGAGGCCACCGCAGAACCCACGCAGCCGACACAGCCCACCCGGCCGGCACGGCCGGAGGCGCCCGCGAGACCTGATCAGGCGCGACGGGTCCGCGGTCTCGGGTTCTGGGCCATGGTGGGCCGGCACCGGCCGTTCGCCGTGGTGCTGACCGTGGGTGCGCTGCTACGCGTGGTGACACTGCTCGGCTACCGCCCGGCGATGTGGTTCAACGACTCCTTCGACTATCTGCACGCGGCCATGCGGCCCTACCCGCACCCCATCCGGCCGAGCGGCTACTCCTTCTTCCTCATGGCCCTGCGGCCTTTCCACAGTTTCGCGCTGGTCGTGACCGCGCAGCACCTGATGGGACTGGCCATGGCGGTGATGATCTACGCGCTTCTCCGCCAGCGCTTCTCGCTTCCGGGATGGGGCGCGGCCCTCGCCACGGTTCCCGTACTGCTGGACGCCTATCAGATCCAGCTCGAACACGTGGTGCTCTCGGACGTCCCGTTCACCTTCCTGGTGGTCTCGGCCGTCACGCTGCTGCTGTGGTGGACGCGGCCGTCCTGGAAGGTAGGGGCGGCGGTCGGGCTGATCCTCGGGTTCGCGACGCTGACCCGATCCGTCGGCATGCCCGTCCTCGCGGCCGTCCTGGCCTTCATGCTCGTACGGCGCATGCCGTGGCGCGTCGTCACCGCCATGGTCACGGTCTGCGCGGTGCCGTTGCTGGCCTACATGGGCTGGTACCAGTCCAGCCACGGCAAGTTCACCATGACCGAGAGCAGCGGCATCTTCCTGTTCGCGCGGGTCTACAAGTTCGCGGACTGCGACAAGATCAAGCCTCCGGTCGAGGAGATGTACCTCTGCGTCCTCGACCGGCACCGGCTGCCGTTCTCGCAGGACGGCATCTGGAACCGCAGGTCGCCGCTGCTGCGCAACGAGCCGGAGCGCTTCACTCCCCGCCAGAACGGGCTGGCCGGTGACTTCTCCAAGCGGGCGATCCTGGCTCAGCCGGACGACTACCTGAAGGTCATGGGGGGCGACTTCTTCCGCGTCTTCAGGTGGAACCGCACGGTCTTCCCGGACTGGGCGACCTACGCGCAGTACGAGTTCAGCCCGCAGTCCGCGGCCCTGCCCGAATGGCGGATGAGCAGGGACATCACGGCGGCCCAGGAGGCGGCGCACTACGAGCAGGGGCGCGCCCGGCCGAAGATCGTGGAACCGTTCGCGGGAGTCATGCGCGGCTACCAGGACCACGTCTTCCTGCGGGGCACGCTGCTCGGGGTGATCCTGCTGGTCGGGCTCGCCGGGCTCGCGGCGTTCTGGCGCCGGATCGGCGGCGCCGCGCTGCTGCCGTGGATCACGGCCGTGGGCCTGCTGCTGGCACCGGCGGCGACGGCGGAGTTCGACTACCGCTACGTGCTGCCGACCGTCCCGCTGGCCTGCCTGGCCGCGGCGATGACCTTCACCCCCGGGGCCCGCGAGCGGCTGTCCCGGGGTCTGCGGGCCCTACGGCGACGCGGCCGCACCGGCGTCGAGTCCGAGTCCGAAGCCAAGGTCCCCGAGCCGGTCGGCGCCTCGCCGGTACCGGTCCCGGCTGGGCCGCCTGGCGTGGCCCGGGTTGCGGCTCCTGACCCTGGCCGCAGACACCGCCACTGACCGCGCCACACGGGACGGCGCCTCCTCGTGGCATGTCAGTAGGCGTGCAGCCTCCGGAGCCGGAAGATCATTTCGAGGTCGTCGGGGCGCGGCGGCCTCGGCACCGGGCGGCGCTTCACCATGGTCGCGGGGAACGTCTGGACCATGCAGCAGTGACAGGCCGGGCACATCAGCTCGGTCCACGGCGAGGTGCTGGACTGGCCGTCGTGGCGGTAGCCGACCGCGTCGCCGCCGTGCCCGTCGGGCACGTACCAGACCTCGAAACTCTCCTGCCATTCGTGCAGGCAGGACCGGCATTCGTAGCGCCAGACCTCCAGCGCAATGAGTGGCTCACGCATGGCACTCATCCCCTTGCGTGCGGGTTCACCCCACTGTGGACCGCTCCATCGACTGTGGCCCCGGGCGGTGCGGCTGTCAGCCGCCGCGGGCGCTGCTGTTGTGTGGCGGTCAGGCACCTGTTCTATCCCCGGGCGGCGACCACGGCGTCATAGACGATCCGCTTGGCCAGGCCGTTGTCCTTGGCGACGTCGGCGATGGCCTGCTTACGAGGCACGCCCGCCGCCTCCCTCGCGGCCACCTCGGCGGCCAGTTCGGCCGGTTCGGAGATGACAGGGCGTGCCGGCGCGCCCGCGACCACGACCGTGATCTCGCCCTTCACGCCCTCCGCGGCCCAGGCGGCGAGCTCCTCGAGCGGCCCGCGCCGTACCTCCTCATAGGTCTTGGTCAGCTCACGGCAGACGGCGGCGCGACGATCCGCGCCGAGCGTCTCGGCCATGGCGGCGAGCGAGGCGGCCAGCCGATGCGGCGCCTCGAAGAACACCATGGTCCGAGGCTCGGTGCGGAGCGAGTCCAGCCGGGAGGAGCGCTCTCCGGGCTTGCGCGGCAGGAACCCCTCGAAACAGAACCGGTCGGTGGGCAGACCGGAGATGACCAGCGCGGTCGTCACGGCCGAGGGGCCGGGCAACACGGTGACGGGCACCTCGTGGTCCACGGCGGCCACCACGAGGCGATAGCCGGGGTCCGACACGCCCGGTAGCCCGGCGTCCGTGACCACGAAGACGTCCCGGCCGCTCAGCAGCTCCCCGAGCAGTTCCTCCGCCCGGGCACGCTCGTTGGCGTCATAGTAGGAGACCAGCTTGGCGTCGAGCTGGACCTTCAGGTCCGCCGCCAGCCGGCGCAGCCGCCGGGTGTCCTCGGCCGCGATGACGTCCGCCTCCCCCAGCGCGGTCCGGAATCGGTCCGACGCGTCATCGGGGCGTCCGATGGGCGCCGCGGCAAGGATGAGCGTGCCGGGCTCGTTGGTCGTCACAGGCCAATTGTCCCGGTAATCGCGTGGTGAGGCGAGTCGGCCCGCTTCTCCGGCGCCACTCCTACGGGTTACACGTCCGGCGCCCATACGATGGCCGGATGGCGACGACGGAAATCGAGCCGACGACCACCACCGTGCAGCGGCGCCGCCCGCCCACGATGCGGGAATGGCTGACCCCGGCGATACCGGGCCATCCGCTGCTCGGCTGGATCGGCCCGCTGCTGGTCACCGCCTTCGCCGCGTTCCTGCGGTTCGACCGGCTCGCCAACCCGACCGCCGTGGTCTTCGACGAGACCTACTACGCCAAGGACGCCCTGGCCCTGCTCAAGTACGGCTATGAGCACAACACGGTCAAGGGCGCCGACGGCATCCTCATCCACGAGGGCGCCCAGGCCGGCAACCGGATCTGGGCGGACGGCGCGAGCTTCGTGGCCCATCCCCCGGCGGGCAAATGGATGATCGCCCTCGGGGAGTGGATCTTCGGGGCCACGCCCTTCGGCTGGCGGTTCATGGCCGCGCTGGTCGGGTCCCTGTCGGTGCTGATCCTGTGCCGGGTCGGCCGCCGCATGACCGGCTCCACCCTGCTCGGCTGTGCCGGCGGGCTGCTGCTGGCCGTGGACGGCCTGCACCTCGTGACGAGCCGCACGGCCCTGCTCGACATCTTCGTGATGTTCTGGATCCTCGCCGGCTTCGCCTGCCTCGTGGCCGACCGGGACCGGTCCAGGGCGACGCTGGTCGCCAAGCTCCGGCCGTACGACGACGGCGCGGGCCTCGGGCCGTTCGTCTTCCACGGCTGGCGGATCCTCGCGGGACTCTGCCTCGGGCTGGCCTGCGCGACCAAGTGGACCGGCGTCTTCTACCTCGCCGCGTTCGGGATCATGGCCGTGGTCTGGGACCTGGGGGCACGACGGGCGGCGCGGGTGCCGCGACCCTACGCCGGCACGCTGCTCCTCGATGCCGTGCCGGCGTTCCTGTCCCTGGTCGTGGTCGCCGTGATCACCTATGTGGCCTCGTGGTGGGGATGGATCTTCAACTCCGGCGGCTGGGGACGCGGCAAGATCGCGGACAACGTGCTGATGCGCCCCTTCGAGGCGATGCCCGACCTCTGGCGCTACCACACGGGGGTGTGGAACTTCCACACCACGCTGCACGCCAAGCACCCGTACCAGTCCTGGCCGTGGGACTGGCCGATCCTGCACCGGCCCGTGGCGTTCTTCTACACCGAGTCCAAGTCCGGGTGCGGCGCCGCGAAGTGCTCCCGGGAGATCCTCGGCATCGGCACGCCCGTCATCTGGTGGGGAGCTCTGGTCGCCCTGCTCCTGCTGGTCGTCGTCTGGCTGCGCCGCCGTGACTGGCGGGCCGGGGCGATCCTGGTCGGCTATCTGGCCGGGTGGGTGCCCTGGTTCTACTACGCCGTCGACAAACGCACGATGTTCCTGTTCTACGCGACCCCGATGCTGCCGTTCATGGTGCTGGCGATCGTGCTCTGCCTCGGCATGCTCATCGGCCCGGCCCGGGACACGGGGCCGCGCCGGGCCCTCGGCACCGCCGCCGCGGGAGCCTATGTGCTCGTGGCGCTGGCCAACTTCCTCTGGTTCTATCCCGTTCTCACCGCCAAGGTCATCCCGTACGACACCTGGCGGGAGATCGTGCGGTTCCACAGCTGGATCTGACCCGTGGGGGATGTGCGCGGGGGCTGGAAGACCGAGCGGCTGCGCGCCGCGGTCTACGACTTCGGCGTGCGGACCTACCCGCTCAACGTGGTCGCGGCCCGGCTGCTGTGGGGCTACGACGTCAGGCGCCTCTGGGAGACCATCGGCCTGCTCGCCCGCGACCCCGACGACGCGGCCGTCCTCGATCTCCCCTGCGGCGGGGGCATCGCGTTCCGGGGCCTGCCGCGCGGGCGGCGTCTGCGCTATGTGGCGGCCGACCTGTCCACGGGCATGCTGGACCGGGCCCGCGCCGTGGCCCGCCGCCGCGGGCTCGAGCCAGGTGGGACCAAGGTGGGATTCGTCCAGGCCGACGTCGGTGCGCTGCCCTTCCCGGACGGGTCCTTCGACGTCTGCGTCACGCTGAACGGCCTGCACTGCTTTCCGGACCCCGCGGGCGCCGTGGCCGAGCTCGCCCGCGTGCTGCGGCCGGGGGGCACGCTCCGGGGCACGTGCGTCGTCAGCGGTACGGGCGGCCGCCGGGACGCGCTCATCGGCCTCCTCCGGCGGCGTGGCGTCTTCGGCCCGGGCGGGCGAGCCGTGGACCTCCGGAACTGGCTGACCGGTGCGGGCCTCGAGGACGTCCGCGTCGACGTCGACGGCGCCGTCGCGGCCTTCAACGCCCGGCGCCCCTGACGGGTCCGGACGAGGCTCGGACGACCAGCTCACCGGGCAGCGACACCGAAGCCGGGTGCCGGCCGTCGAGCAGTTCCAGGAGCGCGGCCATGCCCTGGGCCCCCAGCTCCTCGGCCGGCAGCCGTACGGTCGTGAGCTCCGGCTCCACCGCGCGGGCCAGCAGCATGTCGTCGAAGCCTGTGATCGACAGGTCGCCGGGGACGTCGAGCCCGAGGGCCCGTGCCGCCTTGCAGGCGCCCGCCGCGATGAGATCGTCGTCGCACACCAGCGCGGTCGGCCGGTCCGGACGGTCGAGCAGCTCGCCGGCCGCGCGCCGGGCGGCCCCGATCTCGATCTCCGTACGGACGGGCATCAGCAGGCCGCCGGGGGGCTCGCGAACCGCCTCGGCGAGCGCGGCGGCCCGGGCCCGGAACGTCCACGCGTCCACGGAGGCCGCCACATGGCCGATCCGGCGGTGCCCGAGCGCGGCCAGGTGCGCGGCCACGGCCCTCATGCCCTCGGCCACGTCGAAGTTGACCGTGGGGGCCTCACCCGCCGGGTCGCTGTCCAGCATCACCCGGGGCAGCGAGTCGAGCCCGTCGAGGACGTCCACGGCCATGGACGAGGCCAGGATGCCGTCGATCGCCTCGTGCGCGGCGGCGAACGGGCTGCGCGCCCGCCCGACCACGTCCGGCCACGGATAGACCACCACGCCGAAGCCGTGCTCGGCCGCGGCCCGCGCCGCGCCGGTGTGGACGGCGCCGAAGAACAGGGTCGTCAGCGTCGGCACGACCAGCAGCACCGTGCGGGTGCTGCCCAGCCGCAGGTTGCGCGCCGCCAGGTTGGGGCGGTAGCCGAGCCGCTCGGCCGTGTCCCGTACGGACTGCGCCGTGCCCGGAGACACCCGGCCGGTCCACTTGCCGGCCAGCACGATCGACACCGTGGACTGGGAGACGCCGGCGGCCTGTGCGACGTCCCTGCTGGTCGGCCGGCCGGTATTCCGCACCGCGTGCCTCCTTGTCGACGGGCAATCACATTAGAGCCCCGGGCCGCCTTCGTGATACGTATGACTCTCTCAGTAATACGTATGACTTGGGGGATGAATGCGGGCGTACCTGGAGTTCCTGCGGACCGCGTACGCCTCACGACTCCTCGGCGGCACCCTCCTCGGGCGGCTGCCCAACGGCATGGGCACCCTGGCGGTCGTGCTGTTCACCCGGGCCGAGGGCGGCGGCTATTCACTCGCCGGAGCGCTGGCGGCCGTGCACGGTCTCGCGTCGGCGGCCGGGCAGCCCGTACTCGGCCGGACCATGGACCGGCTCGGTCAGGGGCGGGTCCTGCTCCCCGGGGCCGTGCTCTCCGCCGTGGGTTACACGTTGTTCGCCGTGGTCGGCGTCGATCCGCTGCCGCTGACCATCGCGGCGATCGTGCTGGCCGGATTCGCGACCCCACCGCTGGAGGCCGGGCTCCGGGCGCTGTGGCCGGCGGTGCTGTCCGGTCCCGCGCAGGTCCAGGCGGCCTACGCCCTCGACGCCGCGGCGCAGGAGATCATCTTCACCGTCGGCCCGCTGCTCGTCGTGGCCGCGGCGGCGTTCTCCCCCGGGTCGGCCCTGCTACTCACCGGGGCGCTCGGCATCGCGGGCACGCTGGTCGTGACCTCCTCGGGGCCGTCGCGGGCCTGGCGGGGCGAGCCGCGCGAGGCGGACTGGCTCGGCCCCCTCCGCTCCCCTGGGCTTCGGCTGCTGCTCGCCGTCCTGGCGTCGGTGGGGATGGCCCTCGGCGTGCTCAGCGTCGCGGTCGTCGCCTACGCCGATCACCTGGGCAGGGGGAGCGCCTCGGGGATGCTCCTCGCGGCCAACGCGGTGGGCGCGCTCACGGGAGGGCTCGTCTACGGGGCGCGGCCGAGGCACGGCCCCGCCCATCGCCGGCTGTCCCTCCTGATGGCCGGCCTCGCGGCGGGATACCTGCCGCTGGTGATCGCGCCCACCCTGGTGCCGATGCTGGCGCTCGCGTTCGTGGGCGGCGTCTTCCTGGCCCCCGTGCTCGCCTGCAGCTTCTCCATCGTGGACGGCCTCGCGCCCCGAGGCACGGTCACCGAGGCCTTCGCCTGGGTCGTCACCGCGATGGGCGGTGGCGCGGCCCTCGGCTCGGCGGCCGCGGGAATCGCCGGTGATCTCGCGGGCGTATCCGGCGCCTTCGCCGGCACGGGTCTCGGCGGCCTGCTGGCCCTGGTCCTGTGCCTGCTCGGCCGCCGCCTCCTGCGTCCCGCCGGGACGCCGGTGGCCGAGACCGAGGCCTGTGTCAGCTGAGGTCGGAAGCGAGCGCCGGCCCGGCGTGGACCTCAGGGGTGTGTTCGGTGGCCCCTGCAGAGGCCACCGAACACATGGATGACACGTTCACGGCGCCGTCCGCTCAGGACTTCTTGGCCGCCTGCTTGGCCGCCTGCTTGAAGGCGCGGACCTTGTCCAGGGACTCGGGCCCGGTGATGTCGGCCACCGAGCGGAAAGAGCCCTCCTCGCCGTAGGGGCCCGCCGCCTCCCGCCAGCCCTCGGGCGTGACCCCGAACCGCTTGCCCAGCAGCGCCAGGAAGATCTGGGCCTTCTGCCGGCCGAAGCCGGGCAGCGCGTTCAGCCGCTTGAGGAGTTCCCCACCGGTGCCGGCGTCCCGCCATACCCGGGACGCGTCGCCGTCATAGTGATCCGCAAGGTACTGGCAGAGCTGCTGCACCCGCTTGGCCATGGAACCCGGGTAGCGGTGCACGGCGGGCTTGTCCGACAGCAGCGCGGCGAACCGCTCCGGGTCACAGGCGGCGATCTCGTACGCGTCCAGATCGTCGGAGCCCAGCCGCCGCGCGATGGTGTAGGGACCGGAGAACGCCCATTCCATGGGGATCTGCTGATCGAGAAGCATGCCGACCAGGGCGGCCAGCGGGCTGCGGCCGAGCAGCTCGTCGGCCCGCGGGCCGTGGTCGAGGACCTTCCGGAACATGGCGCGAATGCGCTCAGCGACGTCACCAGGGGTGTCCATCCCCGGATGTCCTCAGATGATACGAAGATCTTCGGGCTCGGTCTTTCGACCCGGATCTTTCGGCTCGCCCGCTTACCGGCCACCCCCCGAGGCACGGTAGACAAGGGCCATGGAGAAGACCCCCGCCCCAGATCCCCATCCCGGCAAGCCCCTTGCCCCGGAACCGGGTGCCGCGGGGTCAGGCGACCGGATCGGCACCCGGCTGCCGTGGACCCGGGTGTGGCGGGGCGGGCGGCTCGAGGCGGAGGGCTTTCCGGTCGCCGATATCAGTGACCATCTCAGGGCCGAGGACACGATCGTCTGGGTGGACCTGTGCGCTCCGGGCCCTGACGAGCTGCGTGTCATCGGCGAGGAGCTCGGCCTCGACGAGGTCGCGATCGAGGACGCGGTCAGCCGGCACGAACGGGCCAAGCTCGACCGCTATCCCGGCTATCTGTTCCTCAACGCCTACGACGTCCACCTGGACAGGGCCACCGGCCGGCTGTCCACGACCGAGGTCTCGGCGTTCATCACCGAGCGTGCCCTCGTGACCGTACGGCAGGATCCGCACTTCGACGTCGCCGAGCTGCTCCGGCGCTGGGAGGCCGGGCGGGATCTCGCCCGGCACGGGGTCGGCTTCCTGCTGCACGGGCTGCTGGACATGCTGGTGGACCGGCATTTCGACGCCGTGCAGGCTCTCGACGACGAGCTGGAGCAGCTCGAGGACCTGCTGTTCGACGGAAAGACCTCTGATCATGACATGCAGCAGTACGGTTTCCAGCTGCGCAAGAGCCTCGTGCTCCTCCGCCGGGTCGTGCTCCCGATGCGGGAGGTCGTCAACACCCTGATGCGCCGGGACCTGAACGTCGTCTCGGAGGCCATGGCCCCCCTGTACCAGGACGTCTACGACCACGTCCTGCGGGCCGGCGAGTGGACCGAGAGCCTGCGCGACATGGTGACGACGATCCAGGAGACCCGCATCGCCCTGCAGGGCAACCGGCTGAACGAGGTGATGAAGAAGGTCACCAGCTGGGCGGCGATGATCGGGATACCGACCGCCGTCACCGGCTTCTATGGGATGAACGTCCCCTATCCCGGCTTCGATCAGCAGGCCGGTTTCATCTGGTCCATGGCCATCCTGGTCATCAGCGCCGTCGCCCTCTACATCGTCTTCAAGGTCCGCGACTGGCTCTGACCGCGAACGACTGCGAGATCACGACTGTCGGACGCCGTGATCTCGCAGTGGTCGGTGGTCGGTTCTCAGGTGCGGCCGAGGATGTGCTCGCGGGCCTCGGCATAGCGGGCGCGTACGGACGGCGCGGGGTCGGCCTCGTACCGCGCGAATCCGGACCGGGTCCGGTACGGCGGTTCGGCGCCGCCGGCCAGCGCCCAGGCCGCCTGCCGGGCCGCCCCCTCCGCGACGTACTCCCCGGGCGGTGGCACCAGCACGGGATGGCCGAGGACGCTCGGGGCGATGCGCCGCACGGCCTCCGAGCGCGCCCCGCCGCCGACGAGCAGAACGCGCTCGATGTCCACGCCGAGCTCGGCCAGCGCGTCCAGCCCGTCCGCGAGCCCGCAGAGCATGCCCTCCACCGCCGCGCGGGCGAGGTGCTCGGGCGTCGCGGTGCCGAGCCGCAGCCCGTGCACCGACCCGGTCGCGTCGGGCCGGTTGGGAGTGCGCTCTCCTTCGAGGTAGGGGACGAGCACCAGGCCGCCGGCCCCGGACGGGCCGGCCAGGGCCAGCTCGGACAGCCTCTGGTGATCGACCCCCAGCATCCGCGCCGCGGCGTCGAGCACGCGGGCGGCGTTGAGCGTGCACACCAGCGGCAGGAAGCGGCCGGTCGCGTCGGCGAACCCCGCCACGGCGCCGCTCGGGTCCGCGGACGGCAGGTCCGCCACGGCGAAGACCGTGCCGGACGTGCCGAGCGAGACGACGACATCGCCCGGCCGGGCGCCGAGCGCCAGTGCCGCCGCCATGTTGTCGCCGGTCCCGGCCGAGACGACCGCGCCACGGGAGGTACGGCCGGCCGGAGCCGAGGGGCCGAGCACCTCGGGCAGGCCCGCGGTCCGGCCGAGCGCGCGTCGCAGGAGGTCGTGCCGGTAGGCCCCCTCGGCCGGTGACCAGTAGCCGGTGCCGGAGGCGTCGCCCCGGTCGGTGACCAGGTTGCCGGTGAGCCGCCAGGTCAGATAGTCGTGCGGGAGGCACACCCGGGCCGTACGGGCGGCCGCGGCCGGCTCGTGCTCGGCCAGCCAGCGCAGCTTGGTGACGGTGAACGCGGCCAGTGGGACGCTGCCCACCGCCTCGGCCCATGCCGCCGGGCCGCCGAGTTCGGCGACGAGGTCGGCGGCGGCGCCGGCGGAACGGGTGTCGTTCCACAACAGCGCCGGACGCACGACCTCGTCGTCCTCGTCCAGGCACACCATGCCGTGCTGCTGGCCGGCCACGCCCACGGCGGCGACGTCGTCGAGGCCGCCGGCCGCCTCGAGCGCGACGCAGAGCGCGTCCCACCAGGCGGCCGGGCCGGCCTCGGTGCCGTCCGGATGCGGCGCCTGGCCGCGCCGGATGACGACCCCGGTCTCCGCGTCACAGACGACGACCTTGCAGGACTGGGTCGAGGAGTCGACCCCCGCGACGAGCGGCATGTCGGCGTGCCTACCTTTCACCGCGCCGGATAAACGAAGACCGGATCAACGAAGATCGGGTCGACGAACACCGGGTCACCGGGCACCGAGCAGGTGCTCGATGGCGAGCTGGTCCAGCCGGGCGTAGTGGTAGCCGCGGGCGGCCGCCTCGTCGAGGTCGAAGTCGTCGCCGGCCAGGGACCCGTGCGACTCGCCGGGTGCGAGGGTCGGCACGGCCAGCTCGTCGACGCGCGAGGCCCGCAGCGCCTCCCGTACCTCGGGGTCGGCGCGGAAGGCCTCGGCCCGCTGCTTGAGGATGAGGTAGTTGCGCATGTTCGCGGCCGCGGTGGTCCACACGTCGGCGGCGTCCTCGGTGCGCAGCGGCTTGTAGTCGAAGTGCCGCGGCCCCTCGTAGCCTCCGCGCTCGAGCAGGTCGACCAGGAAGAACGCGCTCTTCAGATCGCCGGTGCCGAAGACGAGGTCCTGGTCGTACTTGGGACCGTGCTGCCCGTTGAGGTCGATGTGGAAGAGCTTCCCGTGCCACAGTGCCTGCGAGACCCCGTGCACGAAGTTGAGCCCGGCCATCTGCTCGTGCCCCACCTCGGGGTTGAGCCCCACCATCTCCTGGTGCTCCAGGGCGGAGATGAAGGCGAGGGCATGGCCGACGGTCGGCAGCAGGATGTCACCGCGCGGCTCGTTGGGCTTGGGCTCGAGCGCGAACCGGAGACCGTAGCCCTGGTCGATGGAGTATTGGCACAGCAGGTCGATGGCCTCCTTGAACCGGTCGAGCGCCGTCCGTACGTCCTTGGCGGCGTCGACCTCGGCGCCCTCGCGGCCGCCCCAGAAGACATAGGTCTCGGCGCCCAGCTCGGCCGCGAGGTCGAGGTTGCGCATGACCTTGCGGAGAGCGTAGCGCCGGATGTCGCGGTCGTTGGAGGTGAACGCGCCGTCCTTGAACACCGGATGGGTGAACAGGTTGGTGGTGGCCATGGGCACCTTGAGCCCGGTCGCCTCGAGCGCCTTGCGGAACGTGCCGATCGCGGTGTCACGGTCCGGCTCGACCGCGAGGAGGTCGTCGTCGTGGAACGTCACCCCGTAGGCGCCGAGCTCGGCCAGCCGGTGGACCGCCTCCACCGGGTCCAGCGGGGCCCGGGTGGCGTCGCCGAACGGGTCACGGGCCTGCCAGCCGACCGTCCACAGTCCGAAGGTGAAGCGGTCGGCCGGGGTGGGGTCGTAGGCCATGGGTCCTCCAACAGGGGGTTGGGCAGCGGTTACGCAGCGGGCTAGAGGGCGGCGAACAAGAGTTCGTCAACGATATGGACTAATAAAGTCCCCTAGATATGAGCACGTCAAGAGCTGTGACGGTGTGATTAGTCTGTCCTCATGCTGAAGAGCGGCGTGGGGCCGGGCGGAGGTCCGGTCAGGCACGGCACCATGCGTGAGCACAACCTCGCCGTCGTGCTGGGCGAGGTCGCGCGGCACCAGCCGGTGACCCGGGCCAGGCTGGCCGGCCTGACCGGCTTCACCAAGACCACGGTCTCGAACCTGCTGTCGGTGCTGGCGGAGGGCGGCCTCGTCCGCGACGGCGCGCCGGTCCGCGAGGGCGAACGCGGCCGCCCCGGCGTCGCCGTCTCGGTCAACGGCGACGGTGTCGGGGGGCTGGGGCTGGAGGTCAACGTCGACTATCTCGCCGCCTGCGTCCTCGATCTGGGCCGCCGGGTGCGGCACCGGCATCTGGTGGCGGCCGACAACCGCGGCCGGACGCCCGAGCGAGTGATCGAGTCGCTTGGACGGCTCGCGGAGCAGGCCATCACCTCGGCGGCCGGCCAGGGGCTGACGGTCGCGGGGGCGGTCGTCGCGCTCCCCGGCGTCCTCGACCGCCGCGACGGATGGCTGCGCACCGCCCCCAACCTGGGCTGGGCGGACGTCCCCATCGGTGAACTGCTGGCGGCCGGTCTGCCCGAACTGCGGCTTCCACCCGACCAGGACAACGAGGCCAACCTCGGCGCCCTCGGCGAGCTGTGGTTCGGCGGCGGCCGCGAGCTCGGGGACTTCGTGCACGTGTCCGGGGAGATCGGGGTCGGAGCCGGCATCGTCGTGGACGGAAGGGTGCTGCGAGGGGCCCACGGCTTCGCCGGCGAGCTCGGCCACATCACCGTGGAACCGGGCGGGGATCCGTGCACCTGTGGCGGACGCGGCTGCCTCGAGCAGGTCGCCGGCCAGGAGGCCATCCTGCGGGCCGCGGGCCTGACGGACCCGGGATCCCCCGCGACGACGACCGTCGCGGCCGATCCCGACGGCCCGATGGCGGCGCTCGTGGCGGCGCTGCGGGCCGGAGACGAGCGTGCCGTCACGGCGGCCTCGCGGGCCGGACGCGCCCTCGGGTCGGCGCTGTCCGCGGCGGTGAACCTCCTGGACCCGGACACGATCGTGCTCGGCGGGATCTTCTCCCCTCTGGCCGGCTGGGTGCGGCCCGCCGTGGAGGAGACGCTCGCCACCGGAACCCCTCTGAGCAGGGGCCGCACCCCCCAGGTCGTCGTCTCCCGGCTGGCCGGCGACGCGGCCGTGCACGGCGCCGCGGGCCTCGTGATCCAACGCGTCATCGCCGACCCGGCCCGCCTCCTGACGGCCGCTCCCCCGCCCTGATCTCCACGCGAGCATGAAGACGCGAACACGGCCGACCGGCGGACGCCCGCGAACGACTGCGAACGACTGCGAACGGGCGGGAACCGGCCGGTTCAGGGGATCCGGTGTGGCCGGTTCCTCGCCGGGTCGGGCCGCGGGGTCAGGTGGTCGTGAAGCGGTAGAGGGTCGTGGAGGTGTAGTCCTCGCCGGGCCGGAGCACGACCGAGGGGAAGTGCGGCTGGTTGGGCGAGTCGGGGAAGTGCTGGGTCTCCAGGCACAGTGCGGACCCGCGCCCGTAGGGAAGGCCCGCCGGGCCGGTGACGCTGCCGTCCAGCATGTTGCCCGAGTAGAACTGCACACCGGGCTCGGTGGTGAGCACCTCCATGACCCGGCCGGACGTCGGCTCCTCGACGCGGGCCGCCGGGCCGAGGCCCCCCTGGCTCTCCCGGTCGAGCACGAAATTATGGTCGTAGCCCAGCCCCATGAGGAGCTGCGGATCCCGGTCCCCGATGCGCTCGCCGATGGGGTGGGGACGGGTGAAGTCGAAGGGCGTCCCGTCGACCGGCGCCAGCTCACCCGTGGGGATGAGGCCCGGGCCGACGGGGGTGTAGCGGCCGGCGTCGAGCGTGAGGAGGTGGCCGTACACGTCGCCGGAACCCTCACCGGCCAGGTTGAAGTACGAGTGGTTCGTCAGGTTGACGACGGTCGGCCGGTCCGTGGTCGCCCGGTAGTCGATCCGGAGGGCGTCGTCGTCGGTCAGCGTGTAGGTCACGGTGACATGGAGTGTTCCCGGATAGCCCTCCTCGCCGTCCGCGCTGACGTAGGCCAGGCTCAGGTTCCGGTCCCCCGCGGCGGTAACGGCCCACACGCGTTTGTCGAAACCGCGCTCACCGCCGTGCAGGCTGTGCGGGCCGTTGTTGCGCGGCAGCCGGTATTCGGTGCCGCCGATCCGGAACCGGCCGCCGGCGATGCGGTTGCCGTAGCGGCCGATGACCGCGCCGAAATAGCGGCTCTTCCCGACGTAGTCGTCCAGGGACGCACAGCCGAGCACGACGTTGGCCGGGCGTCCGTGCCGGTCCGGGACCTCGAGGGTCTGCACCACCCCGCCGTACGTCAGCACCCGCGCCCGAAGGCCCCGGCCGTTGTCCAGGGTGTGGCGCGCGACCCGCGTGCCCTCCGGGGTGACGCCGAACTCCTCCATCGGCCGCACGGTCACGATGCCTCCCTGGACGACCGAGAGGCCGGCGGCTGTGCCGGACTCGGCTGGACGGTGGTGGTCGACTCCCGGACGACCAGCGCGGTCTCCAGGGTCGTCTGTGCGGCTCCGCCCGTCTCAGCGGACCCGACCAGCTGCAGCAGCATATCGACGGCGGTACGGCCGGCCGCGATCGTGGGCATGGAGACCGTGGTCAGCCGGGGCCGGTTGACGCGTGCGGGCATGATGTCGTCGATGCCGACCACGCTGACGGCCGAGGGCACGTCGATACCGAGCTCCGCGAGGCCCTCGACCAGCCCGATCGCGACCAGGTCGTTGTAGGCGAGGACCGCGGTGACCCCTGCCCGGAGCACCTCGGGCGCCGCCACCCGGCCCCCGTGCTCGGTCGGCGAGTTGGGGCCGAGCACGACGACCTCGGCACCGTGCGCGCGCGCCGAGGCGGCCGCCGCCTCGGTGATCTCCTGACTCGTCCAGGAGCCCTCGGGACCCACGAGCAGGGCGAGCCGCCGGTGACCCAGCCCGGCGAGGTGCTCGACCGCGCGCCGGGCCCCGTGGCCCACGTCCATGAGCACCGCGGGCAGGCCCTTGACCCGCCGGTTGATGAGTACGAAGGGAATGTCCTTGCGGAGCCGGCCGATGGCCCGGTTGGACAGCCGGGGGCTGCACAACAGCATCCCGTCCACCTGCTTGGTGAAGGTCTGGATCAGCTCCTCCTCCACCCGCGGGTCCTCGTCGGTGTCGGCGACGAACACGTGGTAGTCCCGCTCCCGCGCATGCGCCTGCGCCGCTTTGATCAGCGGGGGGAAGAACGGGTTGGAGATGTCCGCCACGATCAGGCCGAGGTTGTACGTACGGCCCGTGGTCAGGGCGCGAGCGGCCCGGTTGGGCCGGTAGCCCAGCTCGTCCGCGAGGGCGAG
>DASYNF010000068.1:0-2108 GCA_036008685.1 Actinomadura sp.
AGCGGGTCTGGTACGCCGAGCACCACAACATGCCCTCGATCGCGTCGTCGGCAACCAGCGTGCTGATCGCCCACGTGGGCGCCCACACGAAGGTGATCCGGCTCGGTGCCGGCGGGGTCATGCTGCCCAATCACGCGCCGCTGACCATCGCCGAGCAGTTCGGCACCCTCGACGCGATGTACCCGGGCCGGATCGACCTGGGGCTGGGGCGCGCGCCCGGGTCGGATCAGAACACGATGTATGCGCTGCGCCGTGACCCGATGTCGGCCGACCGGTTCCCGCAGGACGTCCTGGAGCTGCAGGCGTACCTCGCCGGGGAGACCCGGGTCCCCGGCGTCGACGCGATCCCCGGCAAGGGTTCGCGCGTTCCGCTGTACATCCTCGGCTCCTCCATGTTCGGTGCGGGCCTCGCCGCTGCGCTCGGACTGCCCTACGCCTTCGCCTCGCACTTCGCGCCGGCGATGCTCGAGCCCGCTGTGGCCGCCTATCGCCGTGACTTCAAGCCGTCGGACCAGCTCGCCGAGCCCTATGTGATCGCCGGGGTCAACGTGGTCGCCGCGGACACCGTCAGCCAGGCGGAGGAGAACCTGACCGCGGTCCGGCGCAGGATGGCCGTCGGCCTGTTCGGCCGCGGCCAGGAACTCGACGACGACCAGGCCGACCAGCTGCTCGCCCAGGGCGCCGGCACCCACGTCAACTCGATGTTCACCCACACCGCGATCGGCACCCCCCATGAGATCGGGGAGTTCCTGGACGGCTTCGGCAAGCTCGTGGACGCCGACGAGCTGATCGTGGCCCACCAGGCGCCGACGATCGAGTCCCGCCTGCGGTCGGTCACCCTCACCGCCGAGGCGATGGAGTCGCTGACCTGAGGGTCCGGAGGGTGTAGTCGTCGCGGGTGACCGGGTAGGCCGGTGACGTGACCTACTCGATCGTTGCCCGTGACGCCGAGACCGGCGAGATGGGCGTCGCCACCCAGTCCCAGGCCTTCGCGGTCGGCAACAGCGTGCCGTTCGCGCTGCCCGGCCACGGGGTCATCGCCACCCAGTCGATGGCCGAACCGATGTACGGATCGATCGGCCTGGACCTCCTCCAGGGCGGCTTCACCGCACAGGAGGTGCTCACCGCCCTGAGCAGTGTCGATCCGCAGCCCGAACGTCGACAGGTCGCCGTGCTGGGAGTGAACGGGGACCTCGCCGCCTACACCGGCGCGCAGTGCGTGGAGGCGGCCGGACACCTCATGGGGAACGGCTGCGTGGCACTGGCCAACATGGCGGCGTCCGCGGAGGTCTGGATCGCCATGGTGGCCAGGTTCGAGAGCTCCGGGGGACCGCTGGCGCAGCGACTGCTGAATGCGCTCCAGGCGGCCGAGGAGGCCGGTGGGGACTTCCGGGGCCGGAGGTCGGCAGCGATCGTGGTGATCCGGCCGTCCACCACCGGCCGCCCCTGGCACGACATGGCGGTCGACCTACGGGTGGACGACTCCTCGGACCCGGTGGCCGCGCTGGCCGAGCTGCTCGTCACGCGCGCCCGGTACCAGGACGTCGTCCGTGCCTTTCAGCAGGCGATCGACGGCGACCCGGTGACCGCCGACCGTGAGCTGGAACTGCTGCGGCCGATGGACCCCGACACCGAGCCCGACCAGGTGATGTGGCGGGCCGTGGTCGCCGCCCTCGCCGGCCGGGAGGACGCCGCCCGCGAGATGCTCAGCGGGCTGTCCACCTGCGCGCCGCAGTTCCTCGAGGCGGCCCGGCGATTCGGCAAGGCCGGTCTCATGCCCGCCGACGTCGTCGAGCGGATCGTGCCTGCGGGCTGGTGAGTCCGGTGAGGCCGGCGGCGACAAGTGCACTGATCGCCGGGGCGGATGTTCCTGTTCGTCGAGACACAGCATCCCGGACTCCTGTCCCGAGCGATCCTCGCCTCAGGTCGGGAGTCCGGGAAACCGGGCCACGATCCGTACCCGCCGTAGGGCGGTCCTCGTCAGCTCTTCGGCCGTGCTCCCGCGCGCAGAGCGCCGAGCAGGTCGTGGTTGAGCCGGGAGATGGTCTCCATCGAGATGCCCTTGGGGCAGGCGTGCGAGCACTCTCCGATGTTGGTGCAGCCACCGA
>DASYNF010000069.1:0-14000 GCA_036008685.1 Actinomadura sp.
CGCTGGCTGAGGCACACGAGCACCAGGCGCTCGGCCGTGCTCAGTTCCCATCCGCCCGGGCTGGACGTGTCGACCTCGTACCGGTCTTCCGGGCTCGGCGGTGGCGTTTTCGCGGCGATCCGTACTTGGAGCAGGTGCTCCTGTTTCGGGGCGACGATGAACAGCGGCGTGTAGGTCACCGGCAGCTCCGCCCGGTGTCCACCGAGCACCAGCCGCGACCCCGGGAATCGGATGGCGAGTTTGCCGACGTTGCGCAGAACCCATCGGGAACCCTCATAGTTGCTCAAGGGGCTCGGCATCGCCATCGTCATGATTTGTCCTCTCTCCGCACGCCTTCGAAATTACGCTGATCGTCGGCTCTCGGGAGGGGTCCCCGGATGTTCGGCCGTACGCCCACGGCACGGTCGATCAGTTCATCCCGTTGGGCCTCCCGTACTCGTTTGCCGGTGGCGGCGAACCGACCTTCAGCGGCGGAACAGGTCCCGGAGATTGACGAAAAGCAGGACCCCGGCGGCGATGACGAGCGGAGCGAGCAGCACGTATCTTCCGCCGTACGCCACCGCGAAGCCTGCCCCCACGATGACCCCCAGGACCCCGGCGAGCATGAGCAGACCGGTCCCGAACAGGAGCAACTTGCGGCGCGCCCACGCCTCCACGGCGATGAACAGCAGGATCACGGCGGCCAGCGGGACGGCGTGCGGTTTGTCCGGGAGGAGGAAGACGCCGACCATCGCGAAAATGAACAGCGGTGTGCTCAGTGCCGCCCAGGCGTGCAGGAACTTCGTCCGTGCTTCGCGGCTCGGCGAGTGGGGCAGGTGCGGCTCCTTGAAATGGGCCTGCGGCCCTTCGAGCGTGAACGGGCGGGCGAGCACCGCCTGGTGCGCCGCACGCTCCTCGACGAACTCGGTCCGCACCCGGATCAGCTCCGCGAGCGCCTGTTCGGCTTTGGCGACGCCGATGAACCGCTCCCGCGCGAGGGTCTTCGTGGCCGTGTGGTGGCCCAGTGCCACTGCGGTGGCGCGTAGCCGTCGCAGCTCCTCACGGCTGGTCTCGATCTCCGCGTCGGCGGTCTTGGTCTGCTCGTCCAGGGCTTCCACTCGCACCCTGAGGTGACGCTTCTCTTCCTCCGGGTCCGGCGAGAGCTTCTGCAGCCCGGCCCAACCCAGCGGGTCGGCCCACAGCCTCCGGACTCGGCCGTCCCGGTCGTAGCGAGGCCCCGCCGGAGCACGCTCGCCGCCGAGCCAGTCGTGGGTGTCACGACCCCACAGCCCGCGGAAGGCGCGCACCCACGGGGTGTCGTCGGAGATCGGCACCGGATCCCACTGGCGGGCACCGCCGGGGCCGACCTTCTCCCCGTTGCCGAGCGCGTAGTCCAGGTAGGGGATGCCCAGGCCGTGTCGCTGCCTGCCGCGCGTCCAGGGGAACATGACGCCGGTCACCCGGCGGAAGGCGCGGAAATAGGGCCGCAGCCATTCCGGGTTCACGGTCACGACATACTGCCCGGGCACGACCGCGCCGGAGTGCGAGCCCGCGCCGACGAAGATCACCGGATGGTCGCCGGACCGGCGCAGGTCGGGGTCGTCCCAGCGGCGGCGCAGGTCATCCCCAACGTTGTCGTGCGCGGAGATCGCGACCCAGGCGGGCCGCAGTTCGCCCGCGGTCTCGGCAAGGTAGACCGTGATCGATTCCCAGTCGGCTTCATGGTCGTTGACGCCACCGAACGTGGTCCGCCAGTCGTTCATCGCGTAGAAGAACCAGTACTGCAGGATCACGTATCCGCCCTCGCGGACCACGCGTCCGTAGTACGTGCACTCCTCCGGCTTCAGCCGCCGCGCGTAGATGTCGGCCGCCGCGGCGGTCACGCCGCCCGGCACGCTACCGCGGAACAGGAGGGAGACGCGCATCAGCACGTCGAAGACCCGGCTGGTCAGCCCGACCGCCGCCAGCCGCCCGGACTTCGCGATCGTCGGCTTGGCGGACCGCCGCCGGTGCCGGCGTACCTCCGACCGGTTGAACGGCCGCTGCACGAACAACAGGCACAGGTCCGCGCCCGGGGCCTCCGCGGCGGCGATCAGGTCGTCAACCGTGAGCTCACCTGCGGGCACAGCCTGCTCGGAGTCCCGCATCAGGCTGCAACAGCGGACATAGTCCTCGATGCGGGTCGGGAAGAACAGCTCTCCGTCGGTGTAGGACAGGACCGGCTCGTATCTGCGCAGCAGATCGATGGTCTCGGCATCGGCATCGGCATCGGCCACCAGGACGGCGCCGCTCTCACGCTCAGTCATCGTCATCAATCGCCCCAAACGAACATCACGCCGGAGGCTATACCGGGCACCATGGTCACGGGCCCGCGACCGACCTCATGTGACCTCCGTCACGGGCCCGTAACATACGCCGCGGACAGGCCGCCGAGGAGGGGTCGTCGCGGGCCGCCCGCAGGCTCGTAGCCGAGTTCTCGGCACCGACACGTCTGTCCTGGTTTCCCGGGGGACGCGCGGAATCGACCTGAACCTTCACGCGTACAGGACAATGTCGTCTCGTGATTGTGGACAAGGCCATCTACTGCGATGGCAACCGCGAGACCATCAGCGGCGACATCAGCGACGCTTTGGAAGCGGCCAGGGCCAAGGGCGACTGCTGGCTGTGGATCGGCATGCACGAACCGACCGAGGAGGAGTTCGCCCTCGTCACCGATGAGTTGCACCTCCACCCGCTGGCGATACAGGACGCCATACACGCTCACCAGCGGCCCAAGCTCGAACGTTACGACGACAGCCTGTTCGTCGTACTCAAGACGCTGCACTACCTCGAGGACACCTGCACCATCCGGGTCGGCGAGATCATGGTGTTCCTCGGCCGTGACTTCGTCATCACCGTCCGGCACGGCCAGGCCAACCCGCTCGAACCCGTACGCCAACGCGTGGAGACAGACCCCCGGCTGCTGGCCGGCGGACCTTCCGCGGTCCTGTACGCGATCTGCGACCAGATCGTCGACACCTACTCCGACGTCGCACACAAGGTCGAAGCCGACATCATCGGACTCGAACGCCGGGTGTTCGACCCCAACAGCACAGACGTCACCGAGAGCATCTACGCCCTCAAACGGGAGGTGCTGGAGTTCCGCAGCGCTGAAGATCCCCTGATCCCGGTGCTGCAGGAGATCGTCAAAGGCCGCATCGAACCCTGCGCGGACGCCCTGGAGTACTTCCGCGATGTCCTCGCCCACCTGCTCCGCGTCGACGACCAGGTGGACAAGCACAACGAACTGCTGACCAGCGTGCTCAACGCCCACGTCGCCCTGGTGGGCCTGCAGCAGAACACCGACATGCGCAAGATCTCCTCATGGGCCGCGCTCATCGCCGTCCCCACCATGATCGCCGGGATCTACGGTATGAACTTCGACCACATGCCCGAGCTGCACTGGCTCATCGGCTACCCCCTCAGCCTGGCCGTCATGGTCGTCGCCGTCATGATCGTCTATCGCCTACTCCGAAAGAGCGGATGGCTGTGAAACCAACTCGCAGGATCTCCTGGAGCACCATCCTGCTCGGCCTCATCGTGCTGTGGATCGCCGTGATCACCACCCTGATCCTGCTCGACCCCGAAGCCGCCTCATCACCCTCGTGAAAGCGAGGCGTTCCCGCACGACGTCGACCCAGAGGCCGTACGGGAACGCTCAGGTAGCAGGCATGACGGCACACGCCGTGGTCGACGTGGCGTCCCGGTCCCGGATCAGGAACCTCAGGTCCTCGGCATCGCCGACCGCTCCTGTCAGTGGCCGAAGTCGAACCAGTTGACGTTGACGAAGCTGGCGGGCTGGCCGCTGGTGAACGTCAGGTAGACATTGTGCACCCCGGTCACGCCGCTGATGTTGGCCGGAATCGTGCGCCAGCTCTGCCAGCCGCCGGTGCCGGCGACGGCGAAGCTGCCGATCGGGGCCTTGGACCTGCTGTCCAGCCGTACCTCGACCAGGCCGCTCACCCCGTCGGCGGCGCCGCTGGCGGCCCTGGCGTAGAACTGTGTCGCCGCTGCCGAGCCGAAGTTGACGCCTCTGTACAGGGCCCAGTCGCCGTTGCCGACGGCGCCGATGTTCTGGCCACCACCGCTGTCACTCGTGGCCTCCCTGACCAGGCCCGACTGCTGGCCATAGGACTCCGCCTGGATCGAGGCGTAGGCGTTGCGGGTTCCCGACCGCTGATCAGCCTTGTTGATACGCGCCCCGGACCCCGAAGAGGTCCCAGGGCCAGATCTCTGGCCCGCCGAGAGGCCGGATTTCGGCGCCGGAGCGTTGACGGTGTTGGCACCCGGCGCCCGTTGATCGGTGGGCCGCGCCGGGTCGCCGTTGCCGCCGGCGCTCGGCGGCAGGGACGTGTGGGGCAGGGACGTGTGGGGCAGGGGCGCGTGCGCCAGGGGCGTGCTGGAGGAGGAAGGTCTCTCACCCCTCGTCAGTGCCGCGGCCTTTCCCTTTTCCTCCGCCGTCAGCTTGCCGTTGTAGGAACGCATCATCCCGATCCCCAAAGCCACCCCGGCGACCAGGGTCACCGCGACGGACACCGCGACGATCCGCGAGGCCGCCCGCGGCTGCTCACTGGGCTGCCATACCCGCCGGTTGAAGGCACTGGTGAAATTCGCGCGCTCCTGCCGCTGCCGCTCTTCCTGCTTCAACTCACTCAATTGCTCTCCCCCAACAGGTGGACGGATGGTGCCGAGATCGGCGGGGCGGAACCTGACGGCCCTGAGCGGACTGGCCTGCCGGAGCGTCCGATGCGGCCTATGCCCATAGTAATGATCTTCGTACTCGTCGATCGGCCCTGACGCGGGCGATGATCGTTTTGAATGCGCCGGTGGCTCCGGCGCTGAGGACGGCTCCCACGTCCGGTCCCCTGGGCAACGCGTCCCTTGACGTGAAACCTGCTGAGCGAGTTATATTCAGCCATAATCCTTAAGAAACCTTCCTGTCAGTTCGGGGGCCGTCACGTGACCGGGGAGACGACCGAAAGGAGGCCTGAGCCGCATATTCCGTCTCTTGGTTGAAGCCCTGACCTCTCTTGTGAGGAAACCCCCGCCATGAATCAGGAACGCTTCGCCCGTCTCCGCCTCCGTCTGCTCGTGGGCGCCGCCGTGGCGGCCCTGCCCCTCATCGCCACCGGCTTCTCCCCCACCTGGGCCGCCACCGGCCAGATCACCGGTTACGGCGGCAAGTGCGTCGACATCGCCGCGGCCGCCAGCGCCAACGGCACTCAGGTCCAGCTCTATGCCTGTAACGGCACCACCGCCCAGCAGTGGACGGTGGCCACCGACGGCACCATCCGCGGCCTCGGCAAATGTCTCGACGTCGCAGCGGCCGGCAGTACCAACGGCACCAAAGTGCAGATCTACGACTGCAACGGCACAGCCGCCCAGTCGTGGACCACCGCCTCCGACGGCAGCCTGCGCGTGCTCGGCAAGTGCCTCGATGCCACCGGCGTCAGCTCGGCCGACGGGACCGCCCTGCAGATCTGGGACTGCACCGGCGGCGCCAACCAGAAATGGACGTTGCCCGGTGGCACCACCCCGCCGCCCACCACACCCGGCAAGATGCCCGGCGCCCCGTACCTCTACATGGGATGGGGCAGCCCGCCCAGCGCCACCTCGGTGATGAGCTCCACCGGCGTCCGCTCCTTCACCATGGCCTTCATCCTCTCCGGCGGCGGCTGCAATCCGATGTGGGATGGCTCGCGGCCGCTGGCCGGCGGCGTCGACGCCCAGACGATCTCCGCTATCAAGGGCGCGGGGGGCAGCGTCCAGATCTCCTTCGGTGGCTGGTCGGGCAACAAGCTCGGCCCGAACTGCTCGTCGTCGTCCGCATTCGCCGGAGCGGTCCAGCAGGTCATCAACGCGGTCGGCCCGGCCGTCGTCGACTTCGACATCGAGAACTCCGACGAGTTCGGCAACTACACGGTTCAGGACCGCATCCTCGGAGGACTGAAGATCGTCAAGCAGAACAACCCGAACGTCAAGGTCGTCCTCACGTTCGGCACCGGAACCAGCGGCCCGGACGGCGACGGCATCCGGTTGATCAACCAGTCGAAGGCATTGAACGTGCCGATCGACAACTACACGATCATGCCGTTCAACTTCGGCGGCGGCGCGAACATGTACCAGAACACCGTCAACGCCTCCGAAGGGCTGAAGAACGCGCTGAAGAATGCCTGGGGCTGGACCGACGCGCAGGCCTACGCACATATGGGCATCTCCGGCATGAACGGCCTGTCCGACCAGCAGGAACTCACCACGACGGCGACCTGGACCCAGATCCGCGACTGGGCGAAATCCAAGGGCCTCACCCGCCTGGCCTTCTGGTCGGTCAACCGTGACCGCCCCTGCCCGGGGGGCGGAGTCCAGGAAACCTGCAGCGGCACCTCCCAGAACAACTGGGACTTCACCCGCATCACGGCCGGCTTCTGACCGGCGGTCGGCACCAGACCTCCACGGTCGTCACGACCCCGGCCACTGTCGCCCTATCCCCGGGGGCGGTGGCCGGGGCGTCCTGGGTCACGTCCAACGGCCCGCCGCAACCGCGAACAATCCCGAACTCGACCACTGGCATCAGATATAGCCGTTGCGAATGGCGTACGTCACCGCGTGGGCCCGGTTCCGAAGGTGCAGGCGAGTCGTGAGGTCATGCAACACCTTTTTTACCGTGCGTTCGGAGTACGACAGCTGCGTGGCGATCATCTTGATATCCAGGCCCTCGGCTACCAGGCGGATGACATCGATCTCCCGCGGGGTCATGCCCACCACCGGTGCGGCGGATTCGCTCGAGGCGCTGCGGTGCGGCTCGCCGACCTGGGTCCGCAGGCGTTCTCCCAGACCGGGCGGTAGGCGTATGTCGCCTCGGGCTGCGGCAAGCACCGCCTGCAACAGCCGCCGCCCCGTGGCCTCGTGACGCCACAGGATCACGTCGACGCCGTACTCCATCGCCTTCAGCAGCCTGGCCTCGGGAAACGCGCTCGCCACAAGGACGACGCCCAGCCCGTCGGTTCCGGCGAGCCGGCGCAGTCGCAGCATCGTGGACTCGTCGGCCGACTCCGCGAGCAGGACAGTGACCGTACCGGGACGTGCGTGCGGGTCCTGGACGAGTTCCACTTCGGGATGCCGTTTCAGTTCGCACACCGCGCCGAGCCGGGAAATCGGATCCGCCGCCTGGACGGTGACGAAGATGCGTGCCGCGGTCTTCAGCGCAACTGAAGTGTCGCTCAAGACACTCCTCCCCATTCTGTCAACCTCATCTCGAGCCCGGTATGACTCCGAAACGGGTGGGTAAGTTCTCGCGGGTTGAACCTCTGGGCCCCCTCGCGGGCCGGCCGCGTCCAAGCGCGCGAAGGGCCAGAAGGGCGAGAAGGGCGAACAGCCGGCGATGAGTAATAGAGGAGACGAAAGAACACAAGGGGCGACGATAGAGCCCGGCTCCGATGCCCTGCATCAGTTATGGCACCAAATACGCAGCAAGTCGCAGGAGGTCAGACCTGCGGCGTATCTCATGGTCCTACCAGGGGATGTTGTTCGCGGATCATGCCACCGGCAACGATGGCACCATGAATTTCCTCCCGATTGCCGTGGCCGCGAGCATGGCGTTCACCGCCGCCTATGCTCCACTCACCCCAGATCCTGAACCGCGCAACGACGGCCACCATGCGGCTGAACGCACCCCTGATCCCTTGCTCCCCGAACTCGGCAACGACGGCTACCACGCGAGCGCATACACCCTGAACTACGATTTCAAGCCGGAAAGCAGCCAGATCGACGGCACGGCCACGATGACCGCGACGGCGCGCGAAACGCTGGCGGAGTTCGGGATGGACTTCGCCGGGGGCACAGTGCGCTCCGTGTCGGTCAACGGCAGACCGGCTCGGTTCCAGGTCAAGGGGCAGAAACTGCTGGTGGTCCCGGCGCGCAAGCCGGGACGCGGGCCGTTCCAGGTGACCGTGCGCTACATCGCGGACCGCAAGGCCAAGGTTTCCTCCCAGGTCGATGACACCGCGGGGTGGGGCAACAGCGAGGACGGCGGCTTCGCGTGGTGGGGGCAGCCCGATCGCGCGCACTTGTTCTTCCCTTGCAACGACGACCTCACCGACAAGGCCACCTTCACCTACCGGGTGACCGTGCCCGATGGTTGGACCGCCGTCGCCGGCGGAACACTGGCATCGCGGAAGAGCACCGCTGGTCACACGACCTTCGTCTATTCGACGGCTCGCCCGATGGCCACCCAGCTCGCGCAGTTGACTGTTGGCAAGTTCGACATCGTCACGGGGAAGGGCCCGCACGGGTTGCCGTTGCGCAGCGCAGTGCCTGCCGGCTCCGCAAAGTCGAGCCTCAAACGGCTTCCGGAGTATCTGACGTGGCTGGAGAACAAGATCGGCCGCCGCTATCCGTTCGAGGTGGCGGGCGTACTGGGGGTGGACGGGCGGTCTCCGGAGCAAACGTTCGCTCTGGAGACCCAGACACTGCCGGTCTTCTCAGCGTCCGATCTGTCGGACTCGACCGTGGTCGTGCACGAGCTGGCGCACCAGTGGTTCGGCGACTCCGCAGGGGTCAAGACGTGGAGCGACATTTGGCTCAGCGAGGGTTTCGCGACGTACCTGGACCACATGTGGACCGCCGAGCACGGCGGTGAACCGCTCGACAAGGCGATGCAGCAGGCCTACAACGGCGATAAGAAGGCCCGGGCCACCGGCATCACACCTGCCAAGCCGGGAAAGGCCGAGATGATGTTCGCCGTCGGGAGGGGTGCGGGGCCGGTGGTGCTCTACGCCCTGCACCAGAAGGTCGGCGATGCCCGGTTCCAGCGGATCGTCCAGGCCTACTTTGACCGGTACCGGGACGGCTCGGCCAGCAGCGCCGACTTCGTGGCGGTCGCCAGGAACATTGGCGGGCAGGAGCTGGCCACGTTCCTCAACGACTGGTTGTACGGCGCCAAGACGCCTCCCATGCCAGGCCACCCCGACTGGTGACCGGAGCGCCCGGCCGGCCGCCCGGTCTACCGCCACTCGCCCTTCTCCAACGGATCCGTGAGCTGACGGTCCCGGCTGAGCCGCAGCTCTTCGAACAGATCCCGGACACCCACCCGCTCGGCCTCGCAATCCAGATCGATACCGAGCTCTCGGGCCGGGTCACCGGCCGCGCCGATCAGGACCACATCAGCCCCCTCGTAGTCGAGAAAGTCGGGGGGCTCCACGGGCACGAAGCGACGGTCGCCGAACCTCGCCTGCAGATGATCAGGGAACTCCGGCCCGCGGCCGGTGCCGCCCCTCATGCCCGGGGGCGGAGGCACCCGGGGGTTGCGCACCGTGATGATGTAGCTCGCCTGGGGTTCGAGGTCGAGTTCACGCTGCACCTCACCCGGCTCCTCCGGGTGGAGCAGCTCATAGGCCAGGTGGGTGTGGTCGCCATGCCGGGCCAGGACGTACACGCCGTCTCCGGCCGGGCGGGCCGCGGGCACTTCGCGACGGCCGCGCGTCTTGGTCTCATACGTCCGCGGGCCCAGCACCTCACGGAGCCGGTCGGCCCCCTCCACCACATCCGCGACCGTGGCCCACAGCCGCTCGTGGGCCTCCTCCACCCTGGGCAGTCGTTTACGGCCGATCACCAGGACGCGGAACCGGCCGGTGCCCCGGGGTCTGAGCACCATGTACAGGCGCTGCAGGTCCTCGATGTCATCGACCTCGGTCCGCCCCACCCGTGGCCGGTAGAAGAAATAGACGCGCCCTTCCTCCAAGATCTGGGCCGACATGTCCTGCCCCCTCAGGTGCCGACGCCCCCTGCTACCGGACCTGCCCCCCGGGAGGACGGCTAAGCACGGCCCGCCCATCGAGCCGGCCCGATGCCACCCGTCACCGGAGGTCGGGTTCGCCGCAGAGGCGGAGAATCGACGCTCGCGCGGTGCGCTGGAGTTGGACCGCCGCCACCCAGTCGGTGCCGGTCGGGTGGATGGGCGCATCCGCGACGACGTGGACGGCGCCGTGGCGCGGGATGCGGCGACCGGGTTGCAGTATCGACCGGGTGCCTTGGATGGCGATCGGGACGACGGGCACATCGGCCCGGGCGGCGATGACGAAGGCGCCCATGTGGAACGGGCCGACTCCAGGGGCCCGGTTCAAACGGCCCTCGGGGAACATGAGCAGTCGTCGTCCGCGGCCGGCGAGCTCGCTGAGCCGTACGGTGTCGCTGACGCCCTGCTCGCGGTCGGTCCGCTCGACGAACTCGGTGCCAAGGCGCCGCAGGACGAACCTGCTGAGCGGCCGCCGGCCGAAGACCTCACCGACGGTGAAGTGGCATGACGGCGGCATGATGGCGGCCAGCACGGGGCCGTCGATCCAGCTCGGATGGTTGGCCACCGCGACCCACGGGCCTGCCGGGAGCCGGTCGAAGCCCCGTACCGTGATGGGCATGCCGGTGAGGCGGGCGAGCAGGAGGGTCCCGGCGCGCACCGACGCCCGCCGCCGCCGTTGCCCGGGGAGCAGGGCGATCGATACGAGTAAGGACGCCGTGCCGATGAGGACCAACAGCCAGACGTAGCCGGCGAAGGCGATGGCAGCACCGGTCCGGCGGCTCCGGCGCAGGCGCGCGCTCCAGGTGAACAGCCAGAGTTGCCACCACAGAGGCGTGGGCCGGTTCCCGATCCCCCGTTCGTAGGCCTGGCGGCTGGCGGTACGGCGGATCTTGCCGCTGGAGGTCTTGGGCACCGTGTGCGGCGGTACGAGGACGACATCATCGGGCGTGGCTCCCAAGAGGTCCACCACAGCCCCGATGATCTGTGTCCGCAGCGCGGCGCAGGCCGCTCCGTCGGTCTCGCGGGTCTCGGCCAGCACCACCAGCCGTTCGGTGCGGGTGTCCGGGTCCGGGGCCGCGAACACCGCCACGCAGCCTTGACGCACGCCGTCGAGATTCCCCACGGCGTCCTCGAGCTCGTCGGGATGCACGTTGCGACCTGCCCGGATGATGATGTCCTTCACCCGGCCCGTGATGTACAACTCCCCGTCCGCCAGGTAGCCCAGATCGCCCGTGTTGGACCATTCACCGTGGAAGAGCGAGCGGGTGGCGGCCGGGTTACGGTAGTAGCCGCTGGTCGCCGATGGCCCCTGGAACTGGACATTCCCTTCCTGGCGTTCTCCCAGCTCGCTGACGCCGTCGTCGACCACCCGTAGCCGGTATCCCGGGAGCGGCCGGCCGCAGGCGACGAACCGCAACGCGCAACGATCCTGTTCGCCGACCCGGACGGCCCGTCCTGAGGAGAGGAACCTTTCCCGCGCGACCCGGTCCACCAGCGGGCCACGGCCGAGCGGCGGGAAGGTGAGCCCCACCGACGCCTCGGCGAGCCCATAGACAGGTGTGATCGCCCTCTGACTCAGCCCGTAAGGAGCGAAGCGGGCGGCGAAGCGCTCGATCGTGTCCGCCTTGACCGGCTCCGCGCCGTTGAACGCCAGCCGCCACGAGCTGAGATCGAGCCCATGGATCTCAGCATCAGCGATCTTGCGTAGGCACAGCTCGTAGGCGAAGTTCGGCCCGGCCGACATCGTCCCCCGATGTTCGTGGATAGCCCACAGCCATCGCGAGGGACGGCTCAGGAACAACTGCGGTGGCATCACTATCAGGGGGACGCCGAAGTACATGCTGCTCAGCCAGGCCCCGATCAACCCCATGTCGTGGTAGAGCGGCAGCCAGCTCACGAAGGCATCCGACGGCGACGCCGCCCCGGCCCGCCCCATCGCACGGATGTTGGCGAGCAGATCGGCGTGGGTCAGCACCACCCCTTTGGGATGTCCCGTACTACCCGAGGTGTACTGCAACAGCGCCATCTCCTCGCCCGTCGCCCTGGGAAGCGCACCCCCCGGAGCGGCCAGCTCGTCAGGCACAAGGATCTCCCACAGGCTCTCGACCCGCGAACGCAGTAGCCGACCCAGCCGTACGGCCTCGGGAACCGTGACCATCGACGTCACCTGCGCGTTGTTCAGGATACGGTCATGGCGGCGCAGATGATCGGAGAGCTGCGAGAGCCGGGCCGGCGGGTAGACCGGCACTGGGACGCCGCCGGCCAAGAGCACGCCCATGAAGGTCACAAAGTACGACCGGCCGGTGGGCAACATGATCGCGACCTTGTCGCCGGGAGCCAGCCCTCGGTCGAGCAGGCCCGCCGCCGCATGCGCGGCCTCTCGATGGAGCGCACCGTAGCTCAGCTCGTCTTCGACGCCTGTCTCACCCAGAATCCGGATATGAATGCGATCAGAGGCCACCTCGCCATACCAGCGCAGAACATCGACCAGCGTCGAGGCCGTTCCCGGTACCACCACCTGCGCCGGCGGACCCGAGAACGGGCCACCGGCGGGTGTGAACCCGGCTCTTTCCGCTGGTCCCCCATAGGCGGACCTCACCTCTCGCACGAGATCTCGTGGCGTCTCGGCGGCGGCCAGCGTCCCGGAGGACAGCGTGACGCCGAAGGCGTCCTGGACCCGCACCAGCAACTCGGCCAGCTCCAGACTGCCCAGGCCGAGTGCGCGCTCGAACTCGCTGTCGAGGGTCACCATGGCGCGGGACGCGTGGGGCTGCATTTGGGTCACGAGCTCACGCACCAATTCGACGATGAGCCCGGCCTCCCTGCCGCCGTCCGGCTCCCGTCCGGTAAGAGGGCCATCAGGTCTCATGGATCCTCCTTGACCTCGCCGGCACCGCCGGACCAACGGGCCGTCAACAGGAGTCCCCACCTCCTGCACCTGACCGAGCCGGGAGCGCACAACGAGCGGACGCAGGGGACCGGACCGGTCAACCGAAGAGGCCCCCTGGGCTCTCCGGACTTGTCCTGCCGAATCTCAGAGCCATGACCGCAGCGTCACACGGACCCGCGACCGCCCAAAAGGGCCCAAGCTCCCCAGTGAAGAGGGCCAAAGACCTGACGGTCCGCAGGTCGATCCCCGCGGGCACGTCCACGACGAGGCTTTCGCGGATCACCACCGGTCAGGCCCCAGCCCGTGACCGTCACCACCGCCGGCGAGTCACTCCACGACCATGAAGCTCATGATCTACGGCTGGGGTGCTGGCGGTCGGTGGTGGCGCGCAGGTCCGCGTCGACGAACTGCCGGATCCCTGCCTCGGCCAGGGACTGAACGGCACGCTGCAGGAATGCCCGGTTGGGACGCGCGACCTCCGGCAGATCCGAGATCTGCCAATCCGCGCGGCCACCCGAGCCGCCGTGGAGGACATGCTCGTGGCGGTTATCCGGTGACCCGGCCCTGCCGGGTCGGGAAGGGCACGAAGGGCCGCTCGGCCTTGGACAGCGTCGCGCCGGATCCGCACAGGGCCTGCAGCATGTGCTGCTGGAGTGCGGCGGTGATCGGGCTGGGCAGCGGGTTGCCATTCTGGTCGAGCCGCTCGTACTTCATCAGGTTGATCCCCAGGGAGAGCTGGCGGCGGCCGTCCGGGCTGGACAGGGTGATCGTGCCCATGCCCCAGACACCTCCCTCGTGACCCCAGAAGCGGCCGCATGGCAGGTCCTGGGCGTAGATCCCGAGCCCGTAGTTCATCACCACGTTGC
This sequence comes from Actinomadura sp., assembly GCA_036008685.1. Lineage (GTDB taxonomy): Bacteria > Actinomycetota > Actinomycetes > Streptosporangiales > Streptosporangiaceae > Actinomadura_C. The sequence continues at coordinate 13,568 of DASYNF010000069.1, forward strand.
CCTGGGCGTCGGTGGCCGGCACCGTGGTCTGCATCTGGGCGAGCTGCGCGGGAGCCAGGAGCCTGCCGCCCAGCAGCGCCCGGTAGAACCGGTTGAGGTCGTCCATGGTCGACACGATCGCGCCCGCCGTCCCGCCCCAGGACATGTTGTAGACGCTGTAGTCACGCGGCGGGTCGATCAGCCCGTAGAAGGACTCATAGGCCTTGGAGTGCGGCCCCGGGATCAGCGGCGTACGCGGGAAGAAGGTCTCCCCCAGCCCGGCCTTGCCGATCACATTACGGGTGATGTAGGCCTCGGCCGCGGTGCCGGTCACCTTCTCCAACAGCAGGCCGGCGATGATGTAGTTGGTGTTGGAGTAGGACCACCTCTGGCCCGGCTCCCCCGTGACAGGGGCCTTCAGACCGAGCTCCACCAGCTCCTTAGGGGCGAAGGT
>DASYNF010000070.1:0-3037 GCA_036008685.1 Actinomadura sp.
GCCGCCCCGGCCGGCCACGCCCTTGTGGGCCCGGACCGTCACGACTGGAATTCACAAAGCACCATGGGCCCGATCGGGCACCGAGAAGGAGACGCTCGCGACTCTCCGCGGGTGCACCGGCGAGAGCGTGATCCGCATCACTTCCCGGAAACCGTTCCGGAGTGCGTGGAACGACGACCTCTTGGTTCCCGAGCCGGGCGTGAACGGGTGATCATCGCGGTGGACACGTCGGCTACGCTCCTGGGGCCGACACGGCGGTGGAACCCGCGGCTCGTCCTGAACGTCGGATGAGCCGAGGGTGGGATGGCCGGTGGGGAACCAGTATGCGATCGAACCGGCGACGTTGCGTAAGGCCGCCACCGGACTCGGGGCGGCGAGTGAGGAGCTGTCCACACAGTGGACGAATCTGCTCGCCACCGTGAACGGCATGGGGGCGCCGTGGGGCGGCGATGACATCGGAATGCTGATCGACCAGGCCGTCGGAGCCCTCCTTGGCTAAGCGCAACAGAGGTGGCAACAGCGGCGGCCGTAGCGCAGCCGGTGAGGCGGGCGGCGCCTTCGGCCGCATGGCCGGAAATTCCTTTCCTGTCCCAGCGGGCAAGAAGGGCGGCGGCGGCCTGTTCGGGGTCTCGTGGGCGTCCACGCTCGATCAGCCGCTGGAACTGGACACCGCCGGGGTGTACTTCCTGTCGGGCGACGCCACGATCTTGAAGTATCCGGCGGCGTTGATCCCTAAGGTGGCGTTCCGGCCGGTGGAGGGGCCGCAGTGGCCACTCACTCTCACTCCTGAGGGCGGCTACACCATCACCGACCCCAAGCTCGGCCGCATCCTGCACTTCCCCGCTCCGGGAGAGCAGCACGGCTGGTCGCAGCTGCCACTGACCGCGATCACGGACCGCAACGGCAACCGGATCGACCTCGTCTATGAGGCACAGACACTGACGGAGATCCGGCACTCGGGTGGATACCGGATCGCCGTGAAAACTACCGAGACATCTCCCGGCGTTCGCCGGGTCACGGAACTGCGGTTGCTCATCGGCGACCAGAACGGTCCGGCCGAAGGCCTGGGTCTGGTCCTGGTCCGGTACGGCTATGACGGCACGGGACATCTGACCGAAGTCGTCAACTCCTCCGGGCGGCCGCTGCGGTTCACCTACGATGCCGCCGGGCGGCTGACCGGCTGGCACGACCGGAACGACCATTGGTACCGCTACGCCTACGACGAGCAGGGCCGAGGCATCCGGGCCACCGGCTCGGGAAACTTCCTGAACGCGACGCTGGTCTACGATCCTGACGGCCGCAAGACGGTCGTCACGGACTCACTCGGCAACTCCACCATCTACCGGTTCAACGAGGCTCTGCAGGTGGTCGCCGAGATCGACCCGCTGGGCCGGGAGACCCGCTCCGAGTGGGATCGCTACGACAGGCTGCTGTCCCGCACCGATCCGCTCGGCCGCACCAGCCGGTACGGCTACGACGAACACGGCAACCTCACCACGATCACCCGTCCCGACGGCGCCCAGGCCACATTGGTCTACAACGAGCTCGATCTGCCCGTACAGGCGACCGACCTGAGCGGACAGGTCTGGCGCCAGGAGTACGACCAGCGAGGCAATCTCACCGGCGTCACGGATCCGTTGGGGACGACGACCACCTACGCCCATGGCGAGCGCGGTGAGTTGACCGCGGTCACAGACCCGCTGGGGCACACCACGCGGGTGAAGAGTGACGCCGGGGGGTTGCCGGTGTCGGTGACCGATCCGCTCGGAGCGACGACGCGCTACGCCCACGATGCTTTCGGGCGACCGTCCGACGTGACCGACCCGCTGGGCGGGGTCACCCAGCTCGGATGGACCACCGAGGGCAGGCCGGCCTGGCGGGTGCTGCCCGACGGAGCGTCCGAGCGCTGGTCGTACGATCCCGAAGGCAACCAGGTCGAATACATCGATGCCGGCGGCCAGGTGACCCGCACCAAATCAAGCCTGGCGATTCGAAGAACGGCGCGGGTCCGTTCTTCACCACGAAGAGCCCTGCCGACCTGACAGATCCCAACGCCTACAAGAAGCTCGGGCTCACCAACACGAAGTCCGAATACGTCATGCAGTTCGAAGTCCCGAAATCCTCACTGGTCCCCTTGCGCGGGGATCGCGGTCGATTCATCTTTTCGATCCCGGACGGTGTGACGGTCCCGCGAGGCGATATCAAGTATTTCGGGCCCACCCGCGACTGGAGCCCAGGATGATCACTGGATACGACACCGTGCTCATCTCGTCCGGCCCGGCCGCGGGCTCGATCGAGGAATTCTTCCGGCGCTGGTCGCAGAGGTGGCCTTCAATGCTCCTGGCCATCGAAGGCGTCGCCGAATCGCGGTTCCTGGAATGGGAGAGCGGAGTCACGCGGCTCCCCACGGATACCGCGGAGATCCTGGTCGCTCGCGACCAGGCCATGGCGGAGGATTGGGACGCCGAGGGATATCATCTGTCCGCGGACGGGGAAGGGCCGTTCGCGGTCTACTACGGCCCCTGCCCCGCATCGCGACTCAGGATCCTCGCACTGGAAGATCCGTATCAGCGGCATGAATACGGATTCGACCCCTATGAGGCATTGCTGGTCGGCCCGGCCCTGTCACTTGTGACCACGGTGACGCCGGATGGCGAAAGTGCGTTCTCCCGGGAGGTCGTCGAAGAGATGGCGACCTGCCTCGGCGGACGGACCTCGTGACCGGAGAGCCTTCCCCACCGCGGGTCTTCGGCTCGGCCGGCCTGGACCGGCCGATCTGACGGCCGAGCAGACGAGCGGGTCACAGATCATCTTCACCTGCTGATCTGCTTGACCGAGAACCGAACTCGATTCTATTGTCCGACGCACCGGACGTACACCGAGCGTATGCGTCCGCCAGCAGAGGGCACCGGCCGGTCCGGCCGTCGCCCGCTCCGCCCGCCCCGCGACGAGGAGATCCGCGCTCATGCATCTGGGATCGGTAGCCGTCGAACACCCTGACCGGCCGGCCGTGGTGATGGCCGGGTCGGGCAAGGTG
>DASYNF010000071.1:0-4642 GCA_036008685.1 Actinomadura sp.
CGGCAACGGCAGCTTCAAGATCTCCCCGCAGCTCACCGTGGAGATCTGCAACAACGGGATGACGCTGACCGAGCACGTGCTCAAGGAGGTCCACCTGGGCGGGCGCCTGCCCGAGGGGCAGATCCGCTGGTCCGATGACACCGCGCGGGTCGCGCTGGATTTGGTCATCAAGCAGGCCCGCGACGCGGTCGCGACGTTCCTGGACCGCGCGTTCGTCAAGGCCCGGATCGCCGAGATCACCGCCGCCGCCGGGGTCGCGGTCACCACGCCCACCGAGACCCTGGAGCACGTGGCCAAGGCGCTGCGGTTCACCGGCGAGCAGCAGGACACGATCCTCAACCACTTCATCTCCGGTGGGGACCGCACCGCCGGTGGGGTCCTGCACGCGGTCACCTCCGCCGCGCAGCTGATCACCAACGCCGACGCCGCCTACGAGATGGAAGCCCAGGGCCTGCGGGCGATGAGCCTCGCCGCCGCCCACGCCAGCCGCGGCTGACCCCCGGAAGGGGCGGCGCCACCCCGGCGCCGCCCCTCCCCGCGCGGCCCGCCAGCTCTCCCGCTCTCGTCCAGGAGGACACCATGACCAGCTCTGCGCACACCGACCAGCCCACCAACCCCACGACCACCGGCGCGGCGCATGTGGCGGCGCTCCTCGAGCACGACCGGCTGCACCCGGCCGTGCTGGATCTCGACCTCGAACGGCCCGCCGTGCGGGCGATCATCGCGCTGTTCGTCGAGCTCAAGACCGCCGAACACGCCGACGGCAGCTGGAACGGCGGCGACACCGTGTCCACCCTGGCCCGGTGGTTCAGCGGGCTCGGGATCGACCCCGAACGGTCCGCCACCTCGCTGATCCGGGACCTGGCCCGCGCGGTACAGCGGCCGGAGCCCACCGCGGAGAAGGACTGCGCCGAGCTCGCGATCCCCGCCCTGCAGGCCTACCGCGAACACACCGGCGCCCGGGCCGGTGACTTCGACGATCCGGAGGTGCTCATCGAGGTCGGCGGCGACCTCATCGCCGACCTGTTCCACCTCGCCCGCGACGCCGGGCTCACCCCGGATGCCCTCATCGACCCGGCGCTGCGGCACCTGCACGACGAAACCCCGCACGACAGCGACGAGAAGAACACCGAGCCGACGGAGCACGCGGGCGGGCGCGCACCCGAGAGGACCTCGTCATGACCGAAGCTTCGCCGATGCCGGCATCTGCTGGTCGGGAGTTGTTGATCGAGCACACCTACGCCGAGGGAACCCTGCTGACCGGCACCCGCCGCGAGGACGACCGCTACACGCGCTGCGCTCCCACGGCTGGCTCTCTCGCCGCTCTGCCGAGGACTACCGGCTGCAGGCCAGCCAGGACCGGCCGGCCAAACAGGACGCGATCACCCGCACCGTTGACGCGCTGCGAGCGCGCGGGTTCACCGTCACCGTCCGGTCGGGGCGATCGTCACCGTGCCGCTTGCGCTGGTCGCGGTGTGCCTGGACCAGCGAGGCCGCGGCCTCGCGATCGGCTCGCGCGCTGTGGGTCCCGTCAAGTGATCTGGCCCCGGTTGTCGTCGTCGGATGTGGCCCCAAATGCCTCCGGACGGGTGCCGGGTCCGATGTCTGCGTCAACTCGTAATGGCCCTGGGAGGAGGAAGTTGATGGGCCCGGGTGGGGCCCAGCAGGCGGGTCATGGGGTGGTCGGTCTTAAGTACACGGGCGTCGGGCGCGCACGTTCAACGGATTGCAGGTATCAGCTGCGCTCGCTGCGATCCACGCTCGGCTCGACGCCCGTTTGTCAGGCGGAATCAGCCGGCTCAGCCGAGGACTTCTCCCCCGTAGGGGTTGTCGATGGCGTACTTCCAGGTCCCGTCTGGCTGGCGGCGGGCCACCTCCGCTGAGGTGTGCTCCATGGGCTCGCCGCCGGGGATGTCCACCCGCCAGTGGCTGTGCGTCAGGGCCAGGTCTCCCTTGATCACCGCCGACGTGGCCACGATGGTTATCGTTCCCTTCGTATCCAGGAAGCCCTGGAGCGCCGCCCGCAATCCTGTGGTATCCGAGAGCACCGTGCCCGGCTCCGGGATGAAGGCGGCTCCGTCCTCGTACAGCGAGGCGAGGCCCTCGATATCACCCGAGTTGAACTGCCTCGCGAACTGCTCGATCACCTGGCCTGGTTCGGTCGCAGCCATCGCCTACCCTCCCGTTCATCGCGCGGAACGGCCCAGGCTAGCGCCGGTCGGCGGCGGGACACTCCGCCAGACGACTCAGACTAAGCCCGGATGCAGCTGTGCATTCCTGCTGGCTGCGAGCTGTGTCAGGCGGCGGCAACCTTGTCGAGGTGAACTAGGACCACCCCGGGCTTGAGCTGCTCTCGGCCGGATTCGGTGTAGCCCAGCCGCTGGTAGAGACGGATTTTGTCGGCGCTGAGATGGCCGGTGAACAGGGTGAACCGCTCGACTATCGCCGGGGCCAGCGTTCCAGTTCTGCCAGCAGCCGGCTGCCGATCCCGCCACCCTGCGCGTCGGGCACGACAGTTAGGCGGCCGATGTGCAGGGTGGTTCCCTCGACACGACAAGGACGGCCTGCTCGACGCCCTCGGCAGCTACGGGTTCGAGAGCTACCTGGCCGAAAAACGGGGATTGGAGCCGAGCGAGGATGAGACGGCGGCGTCGGCGAAGGCACACGCGTGATCGGTGTGCGGGCGAACAAGGACCGGCGTTCCGCCGCCGTCGCGCTCGCCGCGATCGACGCCCGGTCGTCGCCTGGTCTTGAACCCGATGTCGGGGCCCGCTCGCTCAGTCGCGGCTTGCGGCCTGCTTCCTGGACCATGCGGCGGCGTCGGCGCCGTATCGGACCAAGAGGCGCGCGAACTGGATCTGCTCCTCCGGCGACCAGGCAGCGGTAATCTCCTGGAACGCTTTTCGCTGTTCAGCGGCGAAGCGGTTGCGTTCAGCCTCGCCGTGCTCGGTGAGTTCGAGCACGGTACGGCGTCCATCGAACTGGGACGCCGCCCGGCGCAGCAACCCCTCGTCTATGCAGACGGAGACGGTCCGGCTGGCCACCGGCTGGGCGACGCCCATCTCGGCAGCGAGACCACCGACGGTCGTCTCGCCCGGCGCATCGGCGATCACATTGAGTACGAGATTGCGGGAGAGGTCCTTGCTCGATGCCGGTGCGCGTCGTCGTAGACGTGACAGCGCCGGGCCGATCTGGTCCAGCGCCAGGTCGTCGGGGGGACGCTCAGAGAAAGACGCGCTGCTCATGTGCCTGAGCCTAGGCCTGCACCCGCACACTTGCATACCTCCGCACAAGTATATAGCATCGGGTATGGAAATGTGACGAGCGAGGAAACAAGGCGGACTGCTGTGGCACTCACCGCGATCACCAATGCCCGGGTCTTCGACGGGGAGAAGACCCTCGGCGTGCAGACCGTGGTCATCGACGGCGCAAGGATCGCTCGTGTCGGTGGCGATGCTCCCCGGGACAGCGAAATAGTCGACGGCAGCGGCGCCACACTGCTGCCGGGACTCATCGACGCCCATGTTCACTCCGCCCCGGGCTCCCTGGCGCTCGCCCTGCGGTTCGGGGTGACGACCGAACTGGAGATGCAGGGGATGAACACCCGGGAGAACCGGGGGCTCATCACCGACGACGACACCGTGGCCGACGTGCGTTCCGCCGGCTTTGCCATCACACCGCCCGGTGGTCACCCGAGTGAGCTGATGCCCGAAGGATTCCGGCCGAAGTGGGACCTCCCGCCGGTGATGCCCCTGATGCCGTTCTCCACCACTCCCGAGGAAGCGGCCGCCTTCGTCCCCCAACTCCTCGCCCGGGGCTCTGACTTCATCAAGTTCATGATCGACGACGGCAGCGTGGAGGGACACCCCGGGCTGCCATCGCTCGACCAGGCCACCGTGAACACCGGTGTGGCGGAAGCGAAGAAGTACGGTGCCCTCACCGTGGCCCACGCGCTGACCGTGGAGGCCACCAGAATGGCCGCCGAAGCCGGCATCGACGGCGTCGCCCACGTGTTCATGGACCGGCCGCACACCGCCGAGATCATCAGCCTTATCAAGGACGCGGGCATGTTCATCATTCCCTGCATCAGCCTCAACGCCTCGATGATGGGGATAACCGGCAGCGCACTCGCCGACGACCCCCGGGTCGCCGCACGCCTCGACAGCAAGTGGGACCAGACCCTGCGCTCCAGCTACAACCGCTACCCGCAGGGCAAGCTCGACGACGTGTATGACACCGTGCGCGCTCTGGACATCGCCGGCATTGACGTGCTGGCCGGCACCGACGTCTCCATGCCCGAGACATTCTTCGGGGGCCTGGCGCACGGAGCGAGCCTGCACCACGAACTGCAGTACCTCGTGGCAGCCGGCCTCACACCCACACGAGCCTTGCGAGCAGCAACAGCGACCACAGCCCGCCGCTTCCACCTCAGCGACCGAGGCCGCATCGCCGAGGGGCTCCGCGCCGACCTTCTGCTGGTCGACGGCGACCCGACCAGCAACATCAGCGACACCCTCAACACCCGCACCATCTGGCGCCGCGGCACCCGCCTGACGTGATTTCGGCAAGTTGAAGTGGCTCCGGCGCGCCATGCCGAACCGGGGCCACTTTGGGTTGACACGACCAGCCTGACGGAATGACC
>DASYNF010000072.1:0-16387 GCA_036008685.1 Actinomadura sp.
CTGGCAGATGGCGTATGCGAGAGCGTCCGCATGTGGAGACAATGCGGGCGTGTTCTTCAACGTACATCGCTCCCCTCGAGCCGAGCCTTACGCATGTCCCTGCTGTGGATACCTCACCCTGCGGGAACGCGGCATGTACGAGATCTGTGCCGTGTGCTTCTGGGAGGACGAGGGTCAAGACGACCACGACGCAGGTGAAATACGCGGCGGCCCCAATCGCGACCTCAGTCTCACTCAGGCCCGCCGCAACTTCGCCGCGTACGGAGCCAGCGACCGCCACCGTCTTCACCTCGTACGCGAGCCATACCCCCACGAGCACCCGCTCCACGAGGAGCACTGAGCCCAGGGCGTTCGGGGATCAGGCCACGCGGGATATGTGCGGGATGACCAGGCTCGGTGCGGAGGGTCCGGCAGACTTCCGCCGAGGTCAGCAAGGCACACGACGGTTGATCGCTAGCGCTCTTGAAAACCGCTAGGCCGGGTGACCGGTCTCGTGGGTTCGAATCCCACGCCCTCCGCTCACCTCGATAACCGCAGGTCAGGCCCGGCAAACCGCCGAGGCCCCATGATCAGCGTGTGCGGCCGGATGCCATCGATTCGAGGTCGGTCCCTTTCTCGTGGACACCTGGTCGCTCCCGCATTTCGTGCCCAACGCCGGCCTGCGACTGGCGGCGGGCGGGCGAGTGCTGGCCTACACCGGAGACCGGGCCGAGCCATGATCTGACGGACTTGGCGCGAGACGCTGACGTGTTCCTGGCCGAGGCGACCTTCCCCGAGCATGTGGCTGCTGACGCCGCCCGCTACCTGTCCAGCGCACGGCAGGCGGGGCAGAACGCGACCAAGGCCGACGTTCGGCGCTTGCTGCTCACCCACCTATCGCCCGGAACCGCACCGGGGACCGCCGAAGAAGCGGCCAGGCGGTTCTACTCCGGCGAGATCGCGGTCGCCCACAGCGGACTCATCGTCAATGTCAACTAGACGAGTAGTTCCGAGGTGATCAGTGGTCGTAGGCTCGCAGGGACCTACGCACAGCACGGCACCGCGGCGACCGCCTCGATCTCGATCAGGATGTCCGGCCGGAAGAGACCCGCGACCTGCACCAGCGAGCTGGTCGGCGGCCGCTCCACGTTGACGAACTCGTCCCGTACGGCTCGTACGGTCGCCAGCGCCGAGGTGTCGACGACGAAGATCGTCAGCGACCAGAGACCCGGGCGGGTGGGATGGCTTCGGCCGATTCGGTCCGCGTTCGCTGCTGCCGGAGCTGATAGACGATCAACGCTATGAGCACTGCCGCGAGGATGAGGGACGCGCCGATCGTTCCGTAGCCCAGGCCGCCCTTGGCGACCGGCTTGCTGAAAAAGTCTCCCGTGGTCGCACCGAGCGGGCGGGTCAGGATGAACGCCGTCCAGAACAGCAGTGTGTCGGAGATGCGGCTGTAGTACTTGGCAATGACGATCAATACCAGCAGGCCGCTGATCAGAAGTGCTCCTCCGCCGAAGCCAAGGCCGGTGTCGTCAGCCAGGAAGTCGCCCAGGGAGGTGCCCAGAGTGTTGGAGAACAGAATCGCGGTCCAATACAGCATCTCGGCTCTGAAGGTGCTGATGTCCGCGACGTCGAAACTGTAGCCGCTCATCTTCCAGACCACGAATACCGCTGTTAATATCGTGATCAGAACCAGCGCTCCCTTAGCGTAGCCAAGCCCGGCGGTGCGGTTCATGAAATCCGACATGGTCGTGCCGGCCGTGCTGGTGGAGAGGATGACCGCTCAGTACAGCACCGGATTGAACTTCTTCGCCTTCAGCTGCGTCACGAGACTGACGAAGAACAGCGAGATCAGGATCGCGGAACTTATGAGGTAGCCGACCTTCATGGTCTGGGCGAGAAGGTCACCGGCCGTTTCGCCGAGGGTCGTTGCGGCGATCTTCATGATCCAGAAGACAAGAGTTATCTGAGGAACCTTGTTCATATTTCCTTCTCACTGGGGTCGCCGACCCACATGTCGTTTCTTGCGCGGGAATGCCCCGTAACGCCATGATGGATGCGAGGGAATGGCGGTGAAGTGCCCGGCAGATCTTCCCATGCCCGGGGCCGCTGCAAACCAAGGTAATGGGCGACTGTGTCATTCGGACCCGGTTTTACTGAGGGTTAACCCGCACATTCCGGCCGGTGCCGTGGCACTGAGGGCCCTGACGGCCCTGACGATGCCGCTCCCGGCGCCGTACCGCCGCGCGAGACCTCGGGGAGACCGGGGGCTACGCCGGGGATCATTCGGTGTCGGTGGTGCGGACCGGCCTGACGGACGGCGACCACCGAACGGCACAACCGCTGACCAGCGCCGCAGTGCTCATCTCATCGGTCATCTCGACCTTGGAGATTTGCTTCAAACGCGGTAATCCGCCGTCAATCCTTCGTTAAGGTCGTTCGCATGTCTGAACAGCAGTCCGACCCGTCCGGGGACACCGAGCAGTTCCGTGCCTTCGCGCGAAGGGGAGAGCCCGAGCCGACGACCCCGAACGGTCCCAACCTTGGGCTGATCATCGGCATCGGCATCGGCGTGGTCGCCATCATCGTCGTCGCCGTGGTCGCGTTCATGGCCCTGGGTTCCTGACCCGTCCTTCCAACGACCCGATCTTGACCCGCTCGTCCCTGACCTGTGAAAACTCCGCGGCTCGCGGTCACCTGCCCGTGGACGAGAAGTGCTGATAGTCCTTGGTGCCCAGCCATGAGCCGCCCCAGGACCAACCGATAGAGGCGAAGGCCCGTACGACCTTGTCCCCGGGATGAATCATCCCGGGGACGCGCTTCGCCCGGTTCCTGAACGTGCGGCATTTCCTGTGTTCGACGAGCCCGCTCGAGTGGACGTACGGGTTCTCACAGGGGTTGATGTCCACCGCGAGGCCGTACGCGTGTTGCGACCAGGAGCTGGAGCCGGTCGCGGCCCGGCAGTTGAACGCCGAGGTGTTGTCCGCCTCGATCGACTCGAAGTCGCTGCCCTTGTAGACGTCGACCAGCTCCATGCGGCGGATCGGATAGCGCTGCTCGTAGAGCTTCCCGAAGACCTTGACGATCTTCTTGGTGGCCTTGGCGTTGAGGATCATCTCGCCGGTGTGCGGCCGTTCGTCATAGCCCCAGTAGGTCATGTGCACGAGCCGCAGCCCCGACCGGGGGACGGGGCAGCCTTTGCGCCAGGAGTGTTTCACCGTGGCCCGCGAAGGGATCTTCTCGATCGTGCTGCTGAAGGCCTGCGGCCCGCTCGTCGCCCTCGGGGAGGGCGATATCGGGCTCCGCTCTGGCCCGCGGGCCGGCGAGGAGGTCATCGCGGCGCTCGCCGAGGACCTCGCCGCGGCGGAACGGCTCGTGGACGCGTCCGTGTCGCGGCCACATCCGGCCAGCGCGATGAGAGCCGGACTTACAAGGATTGCTGTGGTGAACGCCAGTCTTCCGGACATCCCCGCAGCATTACATGCCTGATCGGCCGTTCATCAGAGGGTACGGGAAGGGAGGCTTTGGCTAACGTGCCCTTAACAGCCCCCGTGTGCAGGGACCCGGACAATGGCGGACCCGAACGACAGGGAACGGCCGTCCCTCGAGGACGAGATCTTCGGCATGGGTCCGGGCGGGTCCGAAGGCGAACCGGAACCGGATGCGTCCGCGCTCGGGAACCCGGGGAACGGCGGGGGGCCGAAGGATGCGGACGGCGGGGCCACGCCCGTACGGGAGCGCTTTCCGCGGCCGGCTCGCCCCCCGTGGGCCAGGGGTGGAGGGGCCGGGTTCCGGGATCTCGCCGTCACCACCGCGGGTTTCGTGACCTTCGTCCTCGTCGACTGCGTGATGATGTACGCCCCGTTCCAGATGAAGGACGCGCCCAGCCTGATGCCCCAGCTCATCACGCTGCTGCTCCTGGCCTTCGGCCTCGGGGGCATGCTCGTCTGGCACATCCGGGGCGCCTGGCGGCCCTTCGGGGTGGGGATGATGCTGGGCTGGGTGTTCATGACGCTGATCTCGGCGGGCTTCCTGACCGGCCTGAACCCATGACCGGTGCATGGCGGACCGCATCCCGAGCCTCGCGCCGACCGCCGCGGAGCTACTGCACCTCGGCGATGCGTGAGGTCACGGCCCGGAACGCCCGGCCCAGCGCCTCCAGGTCCGCCGGCTCGACGACGTCGACGAAGAACTTGCGGACCGCGGCGACGTGGTCGCGGGCGGCGCGCTCGAGTCCTGCGTATCCCTCATCGGTGAGTACGGCGAAGACCCCTCGCTTGTCCCCGGGGCAGGTCTCCCGGCGGACGAGGTTCTTGGCCTCGAGCCGTCCGCACGTGTGCGAGAGCCTGCTGCGGGACTGGCTCGCCGACTCGGCCAGCTCGGCCATGCGCAGGCGCCGTCCCGGTGCTTCGGACAGCCGGACGAGGATCTCGTACTCCGCGGTCGTGAGGCGGTGCTTGGCCTTGAGATCGCGATCGAGGAAGTCCCACAGTCGCACGCTGCCCTCGATGAAAGCCCGCCAGTCGCGTTGCTGGTCGGCGTCGAGCCAGCATGGTTCACTCATGCTGGCAGTATAGTGCATCTATTGAAGTTTCAACTAGATTGTCGGGATCCGGATCGGGATCAAGACCGTCCGGTGGCCGTCCGAACCGAAAATATTTTCGACCTGGTTTCCTTGCCCGGGTGACGCGAGCTCCGTGCGCAGGCTAGTGTGCGAGTCCTCGAACAGAGATTCGACCTTCGGTCAATCCATACGGGAGGCGGGCATGGTGGTCGCCCTCACCACGCCGGACGCGGTGCGCCGGGCCTCGACACGCAGATGCGCGACACGCCGTAGCACTTTCTATGGAAATCTACGGCCTCAGCTATATCGGCTCATAGAGTCCGAGAGCGTGGACCCAGTACGGAATCCTTATGCGCCCGGTGCCGGACAGCGGCCTCCGGAGCTGGCCGGTCGGGACCGGGAACTACAGCAGTTCGAGGTCGTCCTCGAAAGGGTGGCGCGCGATCGTCCCGAGCGCAGCATGATCATTACTGGGCTGCGCGGGGTGGGCAAGACCGTGCTGCTCAATGCGTTCCGCTCGATGGCGATCCAGCGGCTGTGGGGCACCGGCAAGATCGAGGCGCGTCCGGATCAGTCGATCCGGCGACCGGTCGCGGCCGCGCTGCACATGGCGATCCGAGAGCTCGCCCCCAGGCACCGTGCGCCCGACCGCATCGAGCGGTTCCTCGGCGTGCTGAAGGCCTTCGCCCAGGCCGGTGAGGAGGCCGGGTCCAAGGGCAAGGCCCGTGCGCATCGCTGGCAGCCCGGTATCGAGGTGCCCGCGGTCCGCGGCCGGGCCGATTCGGGAGACCTCGAGATCGACCTGATGGAGCTCTTCGTCGACGCCGCCTCCGTCGCCACGGACCTCGGCGTGGGCATCGGGCTGTTCGTCGACGAGATGCAGGACATCCCGTCCGACGACGTGTCGGCCCTCTGCGCCGCCTGTCATGAGCTGTCGCAGACCGGGGGGCCGCTCGTCGTGGTGGGGGCCGGCCTCCCGCATCTGCCGGCGGTCCTGTCGGCCAGCAAGTCCTATTCGGAGCGGCTGTTCCGCTACGCCCGCATCGACCGGCTGGACCGTGAGTCCGCGGATCTGGCGCTGCTGGCCCCGGCCGGGCGCGAACAGGTGACGTTCACCCCGGAGGCTCTGGACGCGTTGTACGACGCGGCCGACGGCTACCCCTACTTCGTACAGGCCTACGCCAAGGTGGTCTGGGACATCGCCCCCGAGACGCCCATCACGGCCGAGGACATCAAGGTCGCCGCGCCCGAGGCGGAGAGCGAACTCGCGGTCGGATTCTTCGGCAGCCGCTACGAGCGCGCGACTCCGGCCGAACGCGACTACATGCGGGCCATGGCGATGCTGGGCGACGATCCCGTCCCGACGGCATCGGTCGCCGATGAGCTCGGACGCAAGCCTTCGAGTGTCTCTCCCGCCCGGGACGGCCTGATCAAGAAAGGTCTCATCTACAGCGCCGAGCGTGGCCTCGTCGCCTTCACCGTGCCCCATTTCGGCAAGTTCCTGCGCGCCCAGCCGGCCTGACCGCCGGCCGTCTGTGCTGTCCATGGGTCTGGGCTCTCCATGGGCCTGGGCTGTCCATGGGGTTGTCTATGGCGTTCTAGCTGCAGGGCTAGAGGGCCTTATAGAGCCGCAGACGAGCTTCGGAGGGGTCTATAGCCGTTTCTCGTCATGCTGCTAGATCCCGGTATAGCGACATGCCCAGGCGGCATGGTCAGGCGGGCACGGTGACGAAGGTGCTCGGACCACTGTCCTCGTCCGGCGTCGGGCCGGAGAGGTGTGAAGACCGAGCGGTTCGCGCCGGGTCGGGCGCTTCCGCGGGATCGATCACAGCCGACCGTACGGCCGGGTGGCGCTCGTCCATCGACACGGCAAAGATGACCTCCACCTCGCGGCCGTCGACCCGGGCGGGGTAGGCGAGGAGACGCCAGCACAGCTCACGCCACACGTCCATGGGGTCGCTGACCGTCAGTTCCGCCTCATGTCGCCGCCACGCCGCACTGGCGTGCAGCCTGGCCAAGGTCTCCGATAAGGCACCGGTCCGGAGCTCGCACGGCACGGTGGCCCGACGGCAGTGGTCGAGCAATACGCCGAGCTCCGGGGACAACGCCAGGAACACGGTCACTTCCACGGCCAGCACGAGACCGGCCCAGCCGAGGCCGGCACGCAGCACGTCCAACCCTGTGTAGTGCACACCGAGCGTGACGATCGCGGAACCGGTGAAGAGCGCCGCACGTACGAATCCGCGAAAGCCCACCCGGCTCGTGCTCAGGGAACCGAAGCAGCCGCAGCCCCCTTCCGGCCGCCTGGCCCGGAGTTCGCCGACCACCCACGTGGCCGAGGCGAAGCCCAGGACGGTCACCACCCGGACCGATGGGTGTGATGTCACGAGCAGGGCCACCCCGAGTGCCCCCTCGGCCACCGCGAGCCCGACGGTCATCGGCCGGTTGTCGCGCAGGGTCACGGCGATCCCCGCGGCGTCGTGTCCGGCGGCGTCGTGCTCCCTCGGCGCCAAGGGCTCGCGGATGGCCAGCTTCGACAGGCATGAGGTGATCAGCACGACGGACAGGAGCAGGACCTGGGTGCCCTGGAAGGTCTCGACCACGGCTCATCTCACCTCGGTGTGAGAGCGACATTGAAGCATCCGGCGTCCAGATCCCCTCCCAGGTCGACGAAACTCTCCGCGGTCAGCTCGACGAGCCTTCCCCTCGGCGAGGTTCCGCACTCGACACAGCGATCGCAGTAGCGCGCGGCCATGCAGCCGCATTCGGTCACCGGGACGGTCGCGTACCGGGCCGTGCACTCATTGCGGACGAGGAGATCGCTGCCGTGGGACAACAGCGGCAGCCTCGCGCAACCGGCCGGAGCGTCCGGGCAGCCGCCGGACTGTCCCTCGGAGTCCAGCGCGGGATAGGCGGCGCCCCGGCCGGCCTGACCGAACCACGTCGCGGTGCCCCGCAGGGTGCGTGGCACCGCGCCACCGACGATCCCCGGTGCCGGAACCTGATCGGCGCGATAGGCCGGTTGGTATGTCCCCGGCTGGACGGCCAGCGGGCCGTCGGGCGTCCGGGTCCCGATCACGTCGAGGAGGAAGCCGGGTTCGAACCGAGGGTGCCGGACCAGCACCCGACCGAATGATCGTGCCGGGATGACCACGTGCGACCGGCCCCTGTGCGGCCCGCCGTCGACCTCCACGATCTCTTTGCCGATGGTGACGATCGTGCCGGTCACCCGCACGATGTCCATCCAGATCCGGTCCGCCCCCAGTCCGTCGGCGGTCGGCCGTACGAACGCTTCGCATCCTGGCTTCAGCGCCTCGAGCCCGGCTCGTCCTCCGTGCCACACGGTCGTGGCGCTCGATGTCTCGAGCCGCAGTTCCCTACCGTCACGGTCCCGCAGGAGGAGAAGGCCGGGCGCGATGTCCAGGATCGTTCCGGCGAGTGAACGGAGGCCGGGACGGTCGGAGGGGTCCGGCTTCAGGGCGGAGCCGCCCAGCACGGCCATCCGGCGACGGCGGCGTTCACCACCGAGAGCCGGCACCGCTCCGGGGTCATCGCGGGGTTGCGACATGAGGCACTCCCGGCCAGGTGAGTCCGCCCATAGACACCGCGTCCCTCGAGCTGTGCCCTGAAGGCCGCCCCCTGAAGGTGCGTCCCCAAAGGCTGTGGTGGCAACGAGTCAAGAGTTGCCCAAGCCTCTACTGCTGTCGATGTTTCTGCGCGAATCCGTGGGTAGCCGGTTGAGGATTCATCCACTTGGAGAGGTGTTCATCTCCCGGTTGACCTGAATATGGCTTTTTGGTTGGACCTAAATTACGATCTCCGTGCGATCGTCGGAGTCATCGGCACCTTGCACAGCGCCGATCGACAAGAAACCTCCCTCAATCCCCTGGGGTCGGTGGTGACGTGGACAAGGCAGAGCACGAGGATTTCCGCGACTACGTGGCGGCTCGTGGGCCCGCGCTGCTTCGCGCCGCGATGGTGCTCACGACGGACCGGGCGGAGGCCGAGGACCTGCTGCAGTCCGCTCTGGCGAAGACCTATCTCGCCTGGGATCGCATCAACGATCGTGCGGCGGTGGACGGCTATGTCCGGCGGGCCATGGTCAACACGCAGATCTCGTGGTGGCGGCGGCGCAAGCTCGAGGTCTATCCGACCGACGTGCTGCCGGACCAGCCGGTCGATGATCACACCTGGCGCAGCGAGTTGCACGACGTACTCGGCCGTGCGCTGGACCGCCTGCCGAAGCGGCAGAGACTCGCGGTGATGCTCCGCTACTACGAGGACATGTCGGAGGCCGAGATCGCCGACGTGCTGGGCGTCAGTGTCGGGACCGTCAAGAGCACCGTCTCCCGTGCGATGGCGAAGCTCCGGGACGACACCGAGCTCGAGCAGGACTTCACGGGAGTTCTCATGGTCCCGCAGGCCCGTGAAGACGCGGCCGGCCGTACTCCGTGACGCCTCACACCGATGGGTTCTCGGCGCCCACTCCCTGAATATGCGGGCGGCCGGGAGGTCGCGGGTGCAGGTCCCGCAGTTCGGAAGCGCCACCGCCGTTGTGCTCGGAGGTTCGGCCGAGGTCCTTGTCCGGCGTTGATCAACTAGCCGTATGCCCCTATGCTCCCGATTTGTCGCCCATGCTGGTGACCTGTACGGCCGGTATGTCAGGAGACGAGCCCGCTTACCGTCATGTTCCACCAGTTCCTCGTACGCAGTTTCTTCGTATGCAGTCCTTTTCCACGGATGTCGTTGTGAGGCCGAGTCCGCCTGGTGTAAGCAGGTCGCGCCGCTAGGCGTCGGGAGCGCGCATGTCGAGATGGTCCCCGTTCGACTCCGATGCGGACCGCAGGCTGGTCCGGAGTCTGAATCATGGTGACGAGGACACGATCGCCGCGCTCTATGATGCCTACGCAGAGCAACTATATGACTACTCTACGTCTCTGGTCTGCGAAGTCAAAGTCGCCGCCGACATCGTTCATGACTGCCTCATCGACGCCTCCCGCCGAGCCCCGCGGATGCGCGATCGCGTGCGACTGCGCTCGTGGCTCTATGGCGCCGCGCGCCGGCGCTGCCTGCAGCGCGGCCGCAGCGGAGGACTCTACTGGGACTGGCCCGATGAGCCCCGGTCCGATGACTCCGCACCGGGCCTGCCGGTCGAGGAGCGGCGCGAGCTCCTCGAGGCGACGCTGTCCCGGCTTGAATTCATCGAGCAGGAGGCGTTGCTCCTCGCGTTGCGCCACGGCATGACCGGTTCCGATCTCGGTGCGACACTGGCGCTTTCCGGCAGGCGGGCGTCCTCCCGGGTGTCGAGAGCCCGGTCCCGTGCCCAGGCCGCGATGACCGCGGAGCTGGGGGCCATGTCCCGGCGGTGCGCCGACGAGGATCGCTCCAAGGCCCGTGCTCTGGACGCCGCCGACGCGGCCCGGGAGCTCTCGCGCCACACGGCCGTCGAATCACCGCCGCCGGTCATGGCCGCGGCCACGTCCCCGGGGGCGGCGGCCGAGGGGCGGGTGCCGGAATGCCCGGCATGCCGGGACCGGGAACGGGTCACCGTCACCGAACTCCTCGACTTCGCGCCCGTGCCGCCGCTGCCCGCCGCGTTGCGTCGTCGGGTCCTGCATACCGGGACGGATCCGGAGCTGGCCGGCTACCGGGCCGACATCGCCGGACGGGGCGGCAATCTCACCGCGCAGGGATTGCCCCGCCAGCCGGACGTACCTCTGCCCTTCACCCGGCGCTGGCTGTTCGCCGGGGGCGGTGTGGCGGGTGCGCTCCTCACCGCCATCGTCGCTATAGCCATCATCGGCCCGGACCTGCCGGGTCCGGACATCTACTGGCCCTCCGGCCCCAAGCCCTCGATCTCGGCCGTCCCGGACAAGCCCGCGGCCCCGTCCGCCCCGGTGATCTCCGGCCCGCCCGAGGCTCCGCCTCCGGCCGCCGTCGCTCCAGCGCCCAACGGGCATCTGACCCCGCCGAGGCCCAGACCCGGAGGGACGATCCCGCTGCCCCGGCCCGGCTCGCTCGACATCGGGCCCACCGATATCAGGCTGTCCGGAGGGGACCGGGTCGCCTATATCGATCTCGTCGCCTCCCATGGACCGGTGACCTGGAACGCCGTGCCCTCCAGCTCTCAGATCTCCATCTCCGCGGAGCAGGGCACGATCCCCAGAGGGGGCAGCACCCGGCTCATGGTCGAGCTCGAGCGTGACATCGTCGAGGTCGAGGGCGAGGCCACGATCACGGTCACCAACGCCGGCAACGGACCGCAGACCGTCACGGTCAGCTGGTCGGGGTCCTTCGGCTAGGACAGGACGTTCGGCAGGGCACGCGCATTCGGCAGGGCACGCGCATTCGGCAGGACCCGGGTGTTCAGCGCAGCGTCACCACGTTCAGCTCTCCGTCCGCATAGCGCTTGCGGAGCACTTTCTTGTCGAATTTGCCCACGCTGGTCTTCGGCACCTCGATGATGAAGGCCCATCGCTCGGGCACCTGCCACTTGGCCACCCGCTCCCCGATGAAGGCGCTGAGCTCCTCCGCGGTCACGGCCGCGCCCTCCCGCAGCACGACCGAGGCGAGGGGGCGCTCCTGCCAGCGGTCGTCGGGCACGCCGACGACGGCCGCCTCGATCACGTCCGGGTGCGCCGTCAGCTGGTTCTCCAGGTCCACAGAAGAGATCCACTCGCCACCGGACTTGATGACGTCCTTCGCGCGGTCGGTCAGCACCATGAAGCCGTCCGGTGACATCGTCCCGACGTCCCCCGTACGGAGCCAGCCGTCATGGAACCGGTCCTCGTCCTCGTCCTTGTAGTAGGAGGCCGTGACCCACAGGCCGCGTACCTCTATCTCGCCGACGGTCCGGCCATCGGAGGGCAGCGGCGTGTCACCGTCGCCGACCACCCTCGCCTCGATACCGGTCAGTGCGCGGCCCTGCGTCAGCCGGTAGCGCCAGGCCTCCTCGCCGGACGTGCCGGGGGGCGGGTGGGCGATGGACGCCACCGGGGAGGTCTCGGTCATCCCCCACGCGTGCACGATACGTACGCCGAGTTCGTCGAAACCCTGCATCAGCGACTCGGGTACGGCCGAGCCGCCACAGGGGACCAGCCGCAGTGACGTCAGGTCAGAGCCGTGCTCACGGGCATGGCGCAGCACTTCGCCCCAGATCGTCGGGACCGCCCCGGAGACCGTGGGGCGCTCCATCTCGATCATCCGTACGAGTGGCTCGCCCTGCAGGAACCGGTCGGGCATCAGCAGCGAACTGCCCGCCAGCACCGCGGCGTAGGGCAGCCCCCACGCGTTGGCGTGGAACATCGGCACCACCGGCAGCACCTTGTCCGCGGCGGTCAACCCCACGGCGTTGCCCGTACACAGCGACATGGAGTGCAGGAACGCGGAGCGGTGGGAGTAGACCACCCCCTTGGGGTGGCCGGTCGTGCCGCTGGTGTAGCACATCGCCGCGGCCGACCGCTCGTCGATGTCCTCGGGCCAGTCGAAGGACGCCGGCGCGCCGGCGAGCAGCTCCTCGTACGAGTGCGCTTCCTTGCCGGCCTCGGTGAGCGGCGACAGGTCCGCCTCGCCCAGCGTCTCACCGGTCACGATGACGTGCCGTACGGTCTTCATCCGCGGCAGCACGGTGGCCAGCAGCGGCACCAGCGAGCCGTCCACGATGACGACCTGGTCCTCGGCATGGTCGGCGATGTAGGCGAGCTGGTCGGGGAACAGCCGGATGTTGAGGGTGTGCAGCACCGCGCCCATCGACGGGACCGCGAGGTAGGCCTCGAGGTGCTCGGTGTTGTTCCACATGAAGGTGGCCACGCGCTGGTCGCCGTCCACGCCCAGCCGCCGCAGGGCACCGGCCAGCCGGGCCGCACGGGCGCCGACCTCCGCGTACGACCTGCGGCGCAGGCCATCACCGGTGAAGGTCGCGACTTCACTGTCGCCGAAGACCGACGTCCCTTGCCGCATGATGGCGGCCACCGTCATGGGAAAGTCCTGCATTGTGCTCCGCACAGCGCCTCCAGGTCCCGGGGTGGTCTAAGGCTTATCCAGCCATGGGGCCATAGTCCAGATGTGACCGTGTTTTTCTGGCACGGTGTTCTCCGGCGCCTTGAAATCCTTGCGAAGGTCCCGGGGCGAGGGGCGATCGCGCCGTTCGGTCCCGCGCGATCACCTCGGCCGTACCGGAGCTCAGGAGCAGGGCCGGATCTCCCCGACCGGGCGGCCGCCGCCGAGGACCGGTACGGTCCGCAGCGAGCCGGCTCCGGACACATCGGCGCCGAGGGCCTCGAGCGCCGCGAGGGCGATGGCCGTGGTGGCGCGCGGGCTCCCGTCCCCCACCTTCACCGCGACGGCGTGTCCCTGGCGGGTCGCCGTGATGAGGACGCCTTCCGCGCCTCCCTTGGCGATCACACCGGGAAGGGCCCGCATCAGTTCCGTGTTGACGTGCCCGTCCCCGGCGACGTACTCGGGATGCTGCCGGATCGCCTCGGCGACCTGGCGCAGTGGACCGTCCTCGGCCATGGCGAGTGCCCGGGTGGCCCGGGCCAGGCCCGACAGTGAGAGCCCGAGCAGCGGCGCTCCGCACCCGTCCACGGCGACGGGGTCGGGCCACTCGCCGGCCAGCTCACCCAGCGTCGTACGGATCCGCTGCTGCAGCGGATGAGCGGGGTCGAGGTAGGACTCCGTGGGCCAGCCGTTGGCGACACACGCGGACAGCATGGCCGCGTGCTTGCCGGAGCAGTTCATGTGCTCACGGGTCTTCCCTGCGTCCGCCTTGATCAAGGCGGTTCGGGCGGCCGTGTCCTGGGGCCAGCTCGGAGGACACCGCAGCGCCTCGAACCCGAGGCCGGCGTCGGCCAGCATCGTTTCAACGGTCTTGACGTGCAGGTCCTGGCCGGTGTGGCTGCCGGCGGCGATGGCGAGCCGCTCACCGCTCAACGGCGCCCCGGCCGTGAGGCAGGCCAGCGCCTGGAAGGGCTTGACCGCCGACCGGGGAAACACGGTCGCCGCCACGTCCCCGCGTGCGTAGGCGAGCGTTCCATCAGGGCCGAGCCCGGCGACGGCGCCGAAGTGCACGCTCTCCACGAAGCCGTTCCGTACGACTTCGGCCAGCAGTTCATACATGGTGATCCCCCGCTTCAGGTCATCACATCGGTCCGGTACCCGTATCTCCGGGCCGCGCTGTGGCTCGGCGCTCTCCTCCTGCACGCCGGCCTCTTCGACGAATGGATCGAACGGGCCGTCACGCCGCACTGAGCCATGGTCTCGTCCGGCCGCCTCCTCCGAGGCGCGGGCGGGGCGGGCCCACCCGGTGATGGGCCCGCCCCGGCACGGGTCTACGACTCCCGGGTGAGGGCGGCGAGCTCCCGCCACTCGCGCCGGGGCAGTTCCGTGCGGTCCCGGGTGATGACCTGGAGGGCGACGTGGTCCGCTCCCGCCGCGTGGTGGGCGGCCGCCCGCTCGCGTACGGCGTCCAGGTCTCCCCAGGTGAACAGCGTGTCGATGAGCCGGTCGCTGCCGCCGTCCCGCAGGTCGTCCTCGTCGAAGCCGAGACGCAGCAGGTTGCTGGTGTAGTTGGGCATCCCGAGATAGATCGACAGGTGCCCGCGAGCCGTGTCCCGCGCTGTCTGCGGGTCGGCGTCGAGGATCACCTTGATCTCCGGTGCCAGATGCGGACCGGAGCCGAGGATCTCGCGGGCCTGGCTCGTATGTGCCGGAGTGACGAGGTAGGGGTGGGCGCCCGCCGCATGATCCCGGGCGGCGGCGAGCATCTTGGGGCCCAGGGCGGCCAGCACCCGCTCCTGCTGTGGCACGCCGGCCACGTCGAGCTCGCCGAGATAGTTGAGCATGGCTCCGTACGGTCGCCGGTAGTTCTCGCCGACGAGGGGCCCATGACTGACTCCGAGGCCCAGGAGGAAACGACCGGGGTGATCCTTGGCCAGCGCCGTGTGCTCTGCGGCGACGTCGGCCGCCTCGTAGTCCCAGATGCTGAGGATCCCGGTGGCGACCACGATCCGGGAGGTGGCCTCGAGCAGCGGCGCCGCGTGCCGTACCCCGGGGCTGCCGCCCAGCCAGATCGTCCCGTATCCGAGGTCCTCCAGCTCCGCCGCCGCTTCGGCGATCTCACCGCGTGCTCCCGGATCCTCCGAGCGCAGTCCGATGTTCCAGATGCCTACGCGTCCGAGATCCATGCCGTACCTCCGAGATCTTGCTGATCGGTCTCCGGCGACAACCCAGGAAAGGGGGCCGCTATTTCACCGTCGCCGATTGGCCGTCGCCGATCGGTGCTTCTCCCGTACGAGGTCCGGTGCCACAGCCCGCTAAGGCGCAGCCCGCTACGGCCAGTCGGCGATACGCCAGAGTCCCAGCACCTTGTCGGGATAGAGATCGTCGGAATCGGCGTCGGGCAGCTGCAGCAAGGCGGGGGGGAGATCGAATGGGGGCCGGCCCAGGTTCACCGGCCGCCACCAGCCGTTCACGATGTCGAGGTTCTCTTCGGTGGCGACGTAGTCGGTGGTCAGCAGATACGCGGCGCCACTGCGAGCGAAGTTGCCGAGGGCCGCGGCGAGATCCGCGTCCGACAGGTGGACCAGGCAATCCCGGCACATGATCATGTCGACCGGGGGCAACGCGTCCCGTGTGACGTCCAGGACGACGAACCGCCGCCCGGGGGCTTCGTACCGGGCTCGGTTGGCGCGGACCATGTCGGCGACGATGTCGGCCCCCACGTAGTCGATACCGGACAGTCGCACCTCGCGCAGCCAGTTGAAGTCGCCGCACGCCGCATCCAGCAGTGATCGCGTTCCCAGCCGGGCCAGCAGGAACTCCAGGCTGCGCTGCAGCCACTGCACCCGGCCGCGTTCCGATCCCGCGCCCGAGTGGGTTTCGGGGGACCCCCACTTGTTCCGCCGGTAGATGGTGTCGAACACCTCCGCCATCGGCGGTGCGTGCTCCTGCGAGGCCCCGTTCGCGCTGTCGCGCAGGTATCGACGACGCCGTACGTCGAACACGGGTTCACCGGGCACCTGCACGTAAGCGGGGCGTCGCGCATCGGCCACCGGCTCGCCGGGCATCTCGATATTCCGCACGCAGATCAGCCCCGTCACCTCTGCCGTCGCGAAGCCCTGCCGTCGTGAGTCCTGTCCCGGTCCATGCCCCGTCCCCATGCGTTGACGATGAGATCGCCCAAAGCCGGACCTCCTCACGCCGACGCGGTTACGGTCCGCCGACCGTTACGACCGCCCATTTGTCGAATCGGCCGTGTGGCATGGCGGTCATATCGTCACGTCGACGCCGCCTGGACCGATCATCTGACCCGAACCGGCGGCCAACGATGATGGTCTGCCGGCCAGGATCTGGGAGGGAACTGCGCCCCGGATTGCAACCGCAAGATCAAAAAGCGGCTCCCCCGGTGATCTTGTCACCGGGGGAGCCGCTTTTTGGTGGCGGAGGATCGGGGATTTGAACCCCGGATGGGCGGTAAACCCAAACCGCATTAGCAGTGCGGAGGACCCAGGTCAGCGGGGGTACGGCTTGGCCGCTCGTTTGATTTCTTGGTCATGTGGCTACTGCCTGCGTCCAAATGGCGGTCACGTTAACGATCTCTCCAAGGAGATTACTGGCAGCTTAGCTATCCGATCCACCCAGCTGCCAATAGTTAGATAAAACTAACGAAAACCGCAACCGCCACGGCCAGGTCGATGAGCAACAACCGGACACTTATCCTGCGCCACGTTTATGGCGCATTCGCAATGGCCGAAGAAAGGCGGCCAGCCGCAGCCGAAGGCGCATGGCTTACGATGCGGCGCTGGGTCGACCGCTCCGGGACCGTCCTAATCTCGGGTTTTG
>DASYNF010000073.1:0-27194 GCA_036008685.1 Actinomadura sp.
TGGGAACCGGCACCCCAGTGGTGAGCGCGCTGGAGGACACCATCTCCCTCGGGATGAGCCTGCTGGCCATCCTGCTGCCGGTGGCGGCCCTGATCTTCTTGATCATCCTCGTCTACGCCGCCATGCGGCTCCTCCGCCGCCTGCGAGCCCGGCGCCGCCGGCGGAGGCAACGCACCGCGGCGCACCCGGACCCCTCCCCCTGACACCCGGCACCCTTCGTGATCATGCGATCGTCGCCGCGACGACTACATGATCACGAAGGGGTGGTCGTTCGTGCTGAAGGGCGCGAACATCTGCAAGATCACGGCAGGGCGGGCGGGGCGATCCGCCGCGGCTATCTGACGCCCGCCTCTTTCATGTCGCGGAGCTCACGCTTGAGCTCCTTCATCTCGTCGCGGAGCCGGGCCGCGAGCTCGAACTGCAGGTCGGTGGCCGCCTGGTGCATCTGGGCGGTCATCTGCTCGATGAGCGACTCCATCTCCTCGCGGGGCCGCTCCCCCACGAGGTCGGCCGCGTGCCTGCCGGTCTCCCTGGACCTGGAGGACAGACCCGGGACAGGAGCCTTGCCCCGGCTCTGCTGGCGGCCGGAGCCGCCGATCAGCGTCTCGGTGTCGGCGTCCTCACGGGCCAGCGAGTCGAGGATGTCGGCGATCTTCTTGCGAAGCGCGGTCGGCTCGATGCCGTGCTCGGTGTTGTAGGCGACCTGCTTGGCCCGGCGCCGGTTGGTCTCGTCGATGGCCCGCTCCATGGACGCGGTGACCCGGTCGGCGTACATGTGCACCTGGCCGGACACGTTGCGGGCCGCGCGCCCGATGGTCTGGATGAGCGAAGTGTCCGAGCGCAGGAAGCCCTCCTTGTCGGCGTCCAGGATCGACACCAGGGACACCTCGGGGAGGTCGAGTCCCTCCCGGAGCAGGTTGATGCCGACCAGCACGTCGAACTCGCCCATGCGGAGCTCGCGCAGCAGCTCGATGCGCCGCAGCGTGTCCACCTCACTGTGGAGGTAGCGGACCCGGATGCCGAGGTCGAGGAGATAGTCGGTGAGGTCCTCGGACATCTTCTTGGTCAGCGTGGTGACCAGGACCCGCTCGTCGCGCTCGGCCCGCTCCCTGATCTCGTGCACGAGGTCGTCGATCTGGTCCTTGGTGGGCTTGACGATGATCTCGGGGTCGATCAGGCCGGTCGGGCGGATGACCTGCTCGACGACATCGCCCTTGACCCGGCCCAGTTCGTACTGCCCGGGGGTCGCGGACAGATAGACGGTCTGCCCGATGCGCTCGAGGAACTCCTCCCACTTCAGCGGCCGGTTGTCCATCGCCGACGGCAGCCGGAAGCCGTGGTCGACGAGCGTGCGCTTACGGGAGGCGTCGCCCTCGTACATGGCGCCGATCTGCGGCACCGACTGGTGCGACTCGTCCAGGACGAGCAGGAAGTCCTCGGGGAAGTAGTCCAGCAGCGTGTTGGGCGCGGTGCCCGGACCGCGGCCGTCGATGTGCCGGGAGTAGTTCTCGATGCCCGCGCAGCTGCCGATCTGGCGCATCATCTCGATGTCGTAGGTGGTGCGCATGCGCAGCCGCTGGGCCTCGAGCAGCTTGCCCTGCCGCTCCATGCGCGCCAGGGTCCCTTCGAGCTCGGCCTCGATATCGCGGATCGCCCGCTCCATCCGCTCGGTGCCCGCGACATAGTGCGAGGCCGGGAAGACGTAGAGCTCCTCGTCCTCCGACAGCACCTCGCCGGTGAGGGGGTGCAGCGTCGCGAGCTTCTCGATCTCGTCGCCGAACATCTCGATGCGGACGGCGAGCTCCTCGTACTGAGGGATGATCTCGATCGTGTCGCCGCGCACCCGGAACGTGCCCCGTGTGAAGGCCAGGTCGTTGCGGGCGTACTGCATCTCCACGAGGCGGCGCAGGAGCTGGTCGCGCTCGATCTCCTGGCCGACGCGGAGCTTCACCATCCGGTCGACGTACTCCTGTGGCGTCCCCAGGCCGTAGATGCACGACACCGAGGCCACCACCACCGTGTCCCGCCGGGTGAGCAGCGAGTTGGTCGCCGAGTGCCGCAGCCGGTCCACCTCTTCGTTGATCGAGGAGTCCTTCTCGATGTAGGTGTCGGTCTGCGGAACGTAGGCCTCGGGTTGGTAGTAGTCGTAGTAGGAGACGAAGTATTCGACCGCGTTGCCCGGCAGCATCTCTCGGAGTTCGTTGGCGAACTGCGCGGCCAGGGTCTTGTTCGGCTGCATCACCAGGGTCGGCCGCTGCACCTGCTCGATGAGCCATGCGATCGTCGCGGTCTTGCCCGTGCCGGTGGCGCCGAGGAGCACCGCGTCCTTGTCGCCGCGCTCGACGCGCCGGCGCAGGTCGGCGATGGCCTGCGGCTGGTCGCCCGAGGGGGTCATCTCGGTGATGACCTCGAACGGCGCCACCTTGCGCTGAAGGTCGGTGACCGGTCGCATTGTGCCTCCTGATTGCCTTGCCGCGAACGGGCCCAGGGCACCGGGAGCCCTGGCCTGCGGGGAGTCGCCCGGCGACGCGCCGGCGACGCGCCCCCGGAATCACTGACGTGCCGGTCCGCGCTCAGATTCAACCGTACGACGTGGCAGTGACATTCCCGGCCTGAGCACGTAGGCGGGACACACCGGGCCCTGATGCTCGGGTGTCCGGCGCCTAGTCGTCATACGATCTTTCACCGGAGGGATCGGGCTCCTCGCAGGTCGGCCCGGACATGTCACCCGTGACAGGAGCCTGATGTTCCGACCATTCTGCCTCGTCGTCCGCCTTGCCGCCGCGCTCACGCTCACGACGGCCGCCATCGCCTTGAACCCGCCGGCCGCGGGCGCGGCCGCGGTCCGGCACCCGCCCGAGGCGGTCACGGAGAGGATCACCAATGTCGCGCACCGGGGCGCCTCCGCCTACGCCCCCGAGAACACCCTCACCGCCTTCCGGCTCGCCCGGGCACAGGGCGCGGACATGGTCGAGGCCGACGTCCAGGAGACCCTGGACCACGAGCTGATCCTCATGCACGACACGACGCTGGCGCGGACCACCAACGCCGAGGAGATCTTCCCCGACCGCCCGCCGTGGCAGATCTCCCAGTTCACACTCGCCGAGATCCGCAGGCTCGACGCGGGCTCGTGGTTCGACGAAAGGTTCCAGGCCCAGCAGGTGCCCACTCTGTCCGAGGCGCTGCGCGTCATGCGAAACGAGGGGCTGGGCCTGTTGCTGGAGGTCAAGGCGCCGGAGCTCTACCCGGGGATCGAGCAGCGGATCGCCGGCCTGCTGCGCCTGCACCCGTACTGGCTCGACACCGACCGGTGGGGGCACCGGCTGGTGGTGCAGTCCTTCAGCTGGGGGTCCATGCGCGCCTTCCACGCGATCCTGCCGTGGGTGCCCATCGGCGTGCTCGGCATCCCGGCCGTGGAACAGCTGCCGAGACTGGCCGAGTTCGCCGACCAGGTCAACCCCTACCAGGGCGACCTGTCCCCGGACTACGTGCAACACGTTCACGCGCTCCACATGGAGGTCTTCACCTGGAGCATCCAGGACCCGGAGGGCATACGGCATGCGATCGCCCAGAACGTCGACGGGATCATCACCGGCAAACCGGACGTCCTGCGCGGCATCCTCACGGAGGGCGGCGGAGGGTCCGCCACAGCCGGCCCGGCCCGTGCCACGGCCGGTCAGCCGGTCGGCTAGTGCTGGGACCGGGTTCAGCGGGTGTCCGCGGGGCTCGCCGGCCATAGATCCCGATATTCCGGCCATAGGGAGCCGCGGGCGCTCGCGCCCAGGCCCGGCCGCCTCCGGGCACAGGTCCCCCGGCCCACCCGCCGCACGGCCGTGGTGAGGTGCCCTGGACCCCGAGAGGCCGCGCCGGGACCTGCACGCTGGTAGGGCACCCGGCCCCGGCACCGAGGCTCAGAGGTCGGATCAGTCCAGCCCCGTGATCGCGGGGAGCGGGACGCGGGCCCGCACGGCGTAACCGCCGCCCCCGCCGGCGCCGGCCTCGAAGACCCCGCCGAGGGCCGTCACGCGCTCACTGAGCCCGATCAGGCCGTGGCCGCCACTGGGCAGGCCGTGATCGGGCCGGGCCGAGGGCGCGTCGTTCTCCACGCGGACCTCGATCGCGTCGGGCAGATGGTGAAGGGCCACCCGGGCGGGGACCGCACCCGCGTGCTTGTGCACGTTGGTGAGGGCCTCCTGCACGACCCGGTAGGCCGTGCCCGCGACAGCGGGCGGCAGCGGACGCTCGTCGCCCTCGACCGTGAAGGTGATCTCGAGCCCGGCCGCGTGGGACTGGCCCACCAGACCCTCGATGTCCTCCAGGCCGGGCGACGGCGGCGGAGCCGCGCCCTCTCCCAGCCGCAGGACCCCGATGACCTGACGGAGCTCGTTGAGGGCCTGCCGGCCCATGTCGCCGATCACCGCTGCGGCCTCGGCCGCCTGGTCGGGGTCGCGCTTGGCCATCGCACGGACCGCGCCGGACTGTACGACCATGACGCTCACGCGGTTGGCCACGACGTCGTGCATCTCACGGGCGATACGGGTGCGCTCCTCCGCGCGGGCCCGCTCCGCGAGCAGATGCTGTTCGCGCTCCAGCCGCTCGGCTCGTTCCTCCAGCGAGGCGATGAGCTGTTTGCGCGCCCCCATGTAGAGACCGAGAAGTACGAGCGGGGCGACGAGAGCGATCCCGACCGCCACCCGGATCCACAGCGGATCCTCCTGGCGGAGGGCCGGGCCCGGCTGTGCCACGAAGGCGACGATCGCGACCCCGCTGATCACCAGGACCAGGCGGCGTGAGGCGGCGTAGGCGCCCAGTGTGTAGAAGGCGATCAGGTAGGACAGGACGCCGGCGCCGAGCCCCGCACCGAGCACGATGCACAGCATCGCGACACACACCGGGAAACGACGACGCACCACGAGGGTGAGTCCGAGCAGGAGACCGGCGACGCCGATCACCGGTCCGGGGACGAAGAAATCCTTGGTGAACCAGGTCACCGCGCCGTCGAAGCAGGCCACCCCCAGCGCCAGGCCCAGGTCCAGAGCCCGAGAGCGCCGCTGCGGCCACCAGGCGAGCCCCCGATCCGAATGCATAAAGGGAGCGTAAAGCAGAGCGGCGATTCCCGCGTCACGTAATCGACGCGCAGTGGTCACCCGCTGCTCACCACACGCTTGCCAGTACGCAGCCGTACCTCCACAAAGTCAGAGCTAGTAGGCAAATCGCCCTGTTCTGGAGGAACGACTCATGCTCAGGCAGCTTGGACCTCTGGCTATTGCTACATTTACGCCGCTTATCATAGTAATTCCGATTGCAGAGGCTACATCGGACATTTCCCCCACGCTTAACCGGCCGGCGCGGTCGGCCCAGGCCCCGGCCGGACTCGGCGGCCCGGCGGTGGACCGTGCCGTCTCCCTGCCGAACTCCCCGCGGGCGGCGCCCCAGGACCGACCGGCCAACATCGCACACCGCGGGGCGTCGGCGAGCGCGCCGGAGAACACCCTGGCGGCCTTCCGGGCGGCCGCGGCACAGGGCGCGGACCTTTTCGAGCTGGACGTACAGCTCACCAAGGACGGTAAGCCGGTGATCATCCATGACACGACGCTGTCACGCACGACCAACGTGGAGAAGGTCTTCCCCTCCAAGAAGCCATGGCGGGTCCGGGACCTCACCCTCGCGCAGATTCGCAAGCTCGACGCGGGGTCGTGGTTCGGCTCCAAGTACAAGGGACAGCGCGTGCCGACCCTCGGCGGGACGCTCCGGGCCATGAACGGCAGCGGGCTGGACATGCTCATGGAGGTCAAGTCACCGTCGCTCTATCCCGGTATCGACAAGAAGATCACCGCGGAACTGCGGGCCAATCCGGGCTGGCTCGGATCCGACCGGATCATCGTGCAGAGCTTCGACTGGTCCTTCGTACGAGGCTTCCACCGGAGCCAGCCGAAGATCCCGACCGGTCTGCTCGGGACGCCGTCGAAGAACGGGCTCGCCGCCGTGTCCAAGTACGCCGACTACGTGAACCCGTCCTACCGTGACGTCACCTCCGGCTATGTCGACAACGTGCACAGGCGGGGCATGAAGATCTTCGCCTGGACCGTCAACGATCCGGCGACCATGCGAAGGATCATCAACACCGGCGCGGACGGCATCATCACCAATAAGCCGGGCACCCTTCGGCAGGTGGAGAGCTGAGGCGCGCCAGGGCCTGTGGCGGGCTGAGACGCGGCCTCCCGGCCCCGTGACCCCGGCCGGGCGGCGGGCACCGGCGGCCTAGGCGGACGCCGCCCGCGCGGTCAGCTCCGACCACAGGTCGGCGACCTGGGCGTCCAGGTCCTCCAGTGAGCCAGAGTTGTCGATCACGTGCGTGGCGGCCGCCAGCCGCCGCTCACGCGTCGCCTGCGCGGCGATACGGGCCCGGGCCTCCTGCTCGGTCATGCCGCGCCCGGAGACGAGCCGCCGCACCTGGGTCTCCACCGGGACGTCCACCACCACGACCACATCATGGAGTCCGGCGAGATCGTTCTCCACGAGCAGGGGCATGTCGTAGACGACCACGGCGTCCGGCGAGGCGGCGTCGAGCAGTTCCTGCGACCGCCGGCCGATCAGCGGGTGGGTGATCGCGTTCAGCGCCCGGCGTCGCTCCTCGTCGGCGAACACGATCGAGGCGAGCCCAGACCGGTCCAGGTTTCCGTCGGGCCGCAGGACCCCGTCCCCGAACTCCCGTACGATCGCGGCCAGCCCAGGGGTCCCGGGCCGCACCACCTCCCGGGCGATGAGGTCGGCGTCGATCAGTTCGGCGCCGAGCGAGACGAGCCGCTTGGAGACCTCGCTCTTGCCAGACCCGATTCCACCTGTCAATCC
Organism: Actinomadura sp.; assembly: GCA_036008685.1. Lineage (GTDB taxonomy): Bacteria > Actinomycetota > Actinomycetes > Streptosporangiales > Streptosporangiaceae > Actinomadura_C. Next base: position 6,853 of record DASYNF010000073.1, read on the forward strand.
GACCCGAAGCACGCGGCCGAGCGTAGCGGACCTTTCCCGTCGGCTCCCATCGGCGCCCATCGGCCCGGCCCGGCCGGCCACTGTGGGTGCCGCCGGCCACCGTCGGTACCGTCCGGCCCGAGGCCGCCGCGCCGCGCCGCGCCAGGCCAGGCCAGGGACCCTATGAGGAGACGAGCGGTTTGCGCATGTGGACGTAGGTCAGGTGGGCGGCGACCCGCTCGCGGTGGGTCTCGGCGTAGCCCAGCCGCCGGTACAGCCGCAGGCCGGCGTCACTGAGGTGACCGGTGAACAGCACGCACACGTCCACCCGTCCCGTGATCTCCTCCTCCAGGGCGCGCATCAGCCGGGTGCCGATTCCGCCGCCCTGCCGGTCCGGTACGACCACCAGGCGGCCGACCAGGCACGTGCGGTCGCTGAACTGCGCGCGCACGGCCCCGACGATCCGCCCTGCGCTCTCCGCCTTCAGCACGACGGCGTCACCGACGATCATCCTGCGGAGCTGGTCCAGCGACTCGACCAGCGGAGGAAGGAACGGATCACCGTACAGCTGTGCCTCGACGAGATAGGCGGCCCGCTGAACAGTGAGGATCTCCCCTGCGTCATCGGGACCGGCCCGGCTCACCGAGACCGGCTCGGGGCCGCCCGCGTTCAATGGCCGAGCCGGACGGTCGCGGCGATCGGATAGTGGTCGGAGGCAGCCGAGCGACCGGTCTCGGCGCCGGAGAACATCACGTCATCACTACCGAAGATCCAGTCGACCTTGGCGCCCTTCGGAGTCGTGGCGGTGATGTCACTGTCGAGCCAGGCGCTGCGCAGGCCGGTGCCGTCGACGAGACGGCTGATCTCCTCGCTCCCCGGCCCCGCGCCCATGTCACCGGCGATGATCGTACGTGGAGCCTCGCCCCAGGCCTTGAGGAGCGCGGAGATCTCGGACTTGCGGATCCCCACCTGACCCTCGCGGTCGTCCAGCCGGGTCGACCACACCTCGGCCGTCCGGCCGCCGACGTCGAGACGGGCCCAGACATACCCCCGGATCCGCGAGCCGTCACTGGTCGGCAGGCGGACCGTACCGGAGGAGCGCACCGACCTCGAGGTCAGGATCGCGTTGCCGGACTGGGCGTCGGCGGCCGGCCCCCACACCAGGTGCATGCCCAGGCGCCGCGACAGCCAGACGGCCACGTCCGTCGTGCCGGACGACAACGAGCCGCGACTGACCTCCTGCAGCAGGACCACGTCGCCCCCCTGCGCCTCGACCGCTCGGGCGATCTGCTCGGGGTTCAGCCGGCCATGCGCGTCGGCGCCGCCGTGGACGTTGTAGGAGACCACACGGAGCTCGTCCGGGTGAGCCACCTTCCGCAGGCTCTTCGGGGCGGTGGCCTCGAATGCGAGCGTGCCCACGAGGAGCACGAGCGCCACGGCGCCAGCGGTCACGGCCCGTACCGGGGCACGGGCCGGCAGCGGCCCGCCGCGCGCCGCCGCGATGGCCGCGAGCGCGCCCAGCAGGATCCCGCCCAGGCCCGGCAGCAGGTTGCCGGGCAGCGGCACCGCCTGGACGCCGGTGAGCGCATAGGCCAGCAGCAGCACGGCGAGCAGGAACCCGCCGAGGGCCGCGCAGAGGTCGACCCGCCAGACCGGTCCTCCCACTCCGGCGCGCCGCAGCGGGGCACGGCAGGCGACCGCGAGCAGCCAGGCCGACAGCAGCTGGCCGAGCACGACCAGGCCCACGACCACGACCCCCGTGGCCGCGAAGGTTCCGGCCATGGCACCGCAGCCCACGCCGAGCGCGGTCCCACCGAGCACGCAGACCCCGCCCGGGACGGCCCGTACGGCCACTCCGGAGGCCAGGAACGCCAGCGCCAGCCCCTGACCGACGATCACGGCGACGTGGGCGCCGAGCAGCGACTGCCATCCCGAGGAGGCCACGAAGGCGGGACTCGAAAGGACGAGCAGGTGCAACGCCAGGAACGGCCCCAGGGCCGCGCAGCCGAGGGCGTCACGCCAGGAGATGCCCGGAGCCGGTACCGGGCCGGAGGACAGCTCACGGCCCAGAGCGGCCGCACCAAGCCCGACCAGGGCGACACAGACCAGCCAGGCCCCGCTCCCGGACTGCCACACGGGGTCCCACGTGGCGAAGGCCATGCGGAGAGCGGTGTCCGCCGAAAGCCCCGCCACCGTGGCGGTGGCGAAACCGACGCCGGACAGCCCGCGGGCGCCCTCGTACAACGCCGCCATCGCGATCATCCCGACGGCCACGCCGGCGAAGGCCAACCAGGGCTGAGGGGACAGCGCCTGGGCGAGGAGCCGGATCACCAGCAGCCCGCCGATGCCGACGAGGAGCAGAGCCCGGACCCCGGCGGCCCGCCTGATCACCGGCGCGAGGCATCCGGCCAGGGAGAGCAGGAGCACGAGGACCACGGCCGCCGGCATCCCCACCGTCTCGGACACATGAGCCACGTGCGGGAGGGCGAAACGGAACGTCTGCGCGAGCACCGCGATCGTCACTGCGATGAGCGACAGGCGCGCCGGCCCCTGCGGAATGATCAAGGGCCCCGCGCCTGCGGCGGGACCCTCCATCTGGACACCTATGTCTGTCTTGACCACTCGATGAACTTACCGGAGAAAAAGCCGCGGCCGGGTGGTCTCCCACAAGGGAGACCACCCGGCCGCGGGTCGTTCGACCGCCCGGCTCCGCCTGTGATCAGGCGCGGAGCTCCAGGCCTAGCGGATCAGCTCACTGACCGCCCGACAGCTTCTCCCGCAGAGCCGCGAGCGCCTCGTCGGAGGCCAGAGCACCGGCGCCCGTGCCGGACGGCTCGCCGCCACCGGAGTAGGAGCTCTCGTCCCCACCGCCGTCGCCGCCGCCGACGGCGGCGACGGCACCCGAACCGGCCGCCTCGGCCTCGGCCTTGCGGGCCTCTTCGATCTGCTTACGGTGCTGGTCGAAGCGCTGACGAGCCTCGGCGTACTGCCGCTCCCAGGTCTCGCGCTGGTCATCGAAGCCCTCGAGCCACTCTCCGGTGTCGGAGTCGAAGCCCTCGGGGTATTTGTAGTTGCCCTGCTCGTCGTACTCGGCCGGCATGCCGTACAGCGTCGGGTCGAAGTCCTCGTCCTCGACGCCGGCCGCGCTCTCGTTGGCCTGCTTCAGCGAGAGGCTGATGCGACGACGGTCCAGATCGATGTCGATGATCTTGACGAAGATCTCGTCGCCGACCTGGACGACCTGCTCCGGGATCTCCACGTGGCGCTCGGCGAGCTCGGAGATGTGCACCAGGCCCTCGATGCCCTCCTCCACGCGGACGAACGCGCCGAACGGCACCAGCTTGGTGACCCGGCCGGGGACGACCTGGCCGATCTGGTGCGTGCGGGCGAACTGCTGCCAGGGGTCCTCCTGCGTCGCCTTGAGCGACAGCGAGACCCGCTCGCGCTCCATGTCGACGTCGAGGACCTCGACCGTGACCTCCTGGCCGACTTCGACGACCTCGGAGGGGTGATCGATGTGCTTCCAGGAGAGCTCGGAGACGTGCACGAGCCCGTCCACGCCGCCAAGGTCGACGAACGCGCCGAAGTTGACTATCGAGGAGACGACGCCCTTGCGGACCTGTCCCTTCTGAAGCGTGTTGAGGAAGGTCTGGCGAACCTCGGACTGCGTCTGCTCGAGCCAGGCACGGCGGGACAGGACCACGTTGTTGCGGTTCTTGTCCAGCTCGATGATCTTGGCTTCGAGCTCACGGCTGACGTAGGGCTGAAGGTCGCGGACGCGGCGCATCTCCACCAGGGAGGCGGGAAGGAAGCCGCGCAGCCCGATGTCGAGGATGAGGCCGCCCTTGACGACCTCGATCACGGTGCCCGTGACGATGCCGTCCTCTTCCTTGATCTTCTCGATCGTGCCCCAGGCGCGCTCGTACTGTGCGCGCTTCTTGGACAGGATGAGACGACCTTCCTTGTCCTCCTTCTGGAGGACAAGCGCCTCGACGTGATCGCTCACCTTGACGACCTCGTTGGGGTCGACATCATGCTTGATGGAGAGTTCACGCGAGGGGATGACGCCCTCGGTCTTGTAACCGATGTCGAGCAAGACCTCGTCTCGGTCGACCTTGACGACAGTCCCTTCGACAATGTCGCCGTCATTGAAGTATTTGATGGTCTCGTCGATCGCGGCGAGGAAGGCTTCCTCGGACCCGATGTCGTTGACCGCTACCTGCGGGGTGGTCGAGGTGGCCTCGGTGCTGCTCGTCATGTGTGGGCTGGCTCCGGATACGGACATTGGTGTCGGTGGTGCGCGGAGGGCCGCTGGTTCGTTCCTGTCGAGGACCGGCGGCGGCGGAAAACTGCTCCGCCTGAGAACTTTGCCGATGTCGACCTGATCGAGCGCGAGCCTGCTCCGTCCGAGGTCGCGCAGACCCACAGCGCAGCGATCAGCATATGGGATCAAACGCCGTGGGTCAATCGGAGCGCCCAACGGATCCTGCTCTGACCCGTGGATTTTCGGTCAGGCGGCCGGCGGAAGGCCTCCGGGAGACCACAGAGGAGCCGCCGCCAGAGATATATCCGTTATTCGGCTGCTTGTCCAGCCACTTCCGTCACATCAGTGACTCCACAGAACAATACCGCTTTCAGCCGCCTTGAAGGATCTTTTCCCCGGATCTTATCCGCGGGATCGCGTGGACGCCGGAGGCGCCGGCGTCGCGGCGGCGTTCGGGAGCCGTCGCCCCGGCCGCGCGCTCGGTCGCGTGCGTCACCCACGGCCAGCCCGCGAAATCGATGCTGATCGACCGCTCGAAACGGAATCCGACCAGCCCATAGATCACAGCGAGCACGACGATGACGCCCGCGAGCCTGTGCAGGTGTGGCACGATTCTCCCGACCCGGCACGGATGCGACGACGTCCCGATACGCCGCCTCTCCCCCGTACCGCATGAAATGATCACAAAGATCCCTACCCTGCGCGCCGACCGGACTACGCCAGTCCGTGGTAAAGACCTCCCCGGTCACGCGGGAGGGGGGCGAGGGTGGGACGGCGGTGAGAACCGGTCAGTGGCCGGCGTCCTGCAGGGTACGGCCGGTGCCCATGGAGACCTCCAGCGGAGCGCGGAGCTCGTAGGCACCGGTCATCTGCTCGCGGACGAGCTCACGCAGGGCGTCGAGCTCGCCCGGGGCGACCTCGAAGACCAGCTCGTCGTGGACCTGCAGCAGGATCCTGGACGCCAGCCCCTGGTCGCGCAGGGCCCGGTCCACTCCCAGGCTCGCGACCTTGATGATGTCGGCGGCCGAACCCTGGATCGGGGCGTTGAGCGCCATGCGCTCGGCCATCTCGCGCCGCTGCCGGTTGTCGGAGGTGAGGTCCGGCAGGTAACGGCGGCGGCCCAGGATCGTCTCGGTGTAGCCGTCCTGCCGTGCCCTCTCCACGACGTCACGCAGGTAGTCGCGGACGCCGCCGAACTGCTCGAAGTATTCCTCCATCAGCCCACGCGCCTCATCGGGCGAGATGCGCAACTGCTGCGACAGCCCGAAGGCCGACAGACCGTAGGCCAGGCCGTAGTTCATGGCCTTGATCCGGTTGCGGAGCTCCCCGTCCACCTGCTCCACCGGAATGCCGAACACCCTCGACGCGGCGATCGTGTGGAAGTCGGCGCCCGAGGTGAAGGCCTCGATGAGGGCCTCGTCACCGGACAGATGCGCCATGATCCGCAGCTCGATCTGGCTGTAGTCGGCGGTCAGCAGGCACTCGTAGCCCTCGCCCACCACGAATCCCGCCCGGATCTGCCGGCCCTCGGCCGTGCGGATCGGGATGGTCTGCAGATTGGGATCGGTGGAGGACAGCCGTCCGGTGGCCGCCACCATCTGGTTGAAGGTGGTGTGGATGCGCCCGGTCTCGTCGGCCATCGGAATCAGCGAGTCGACGATGCTCTTGAGCTTGGCGACCTCACGCCACCGGAGGATGTGCTCCAGCACGGGGTGGCCGTCGGTGGCCAGCAGGTGGGTCAGCGCCTCCGAGTCGGTGGTGTAGCCGGTCTTGGTCCGCTTGGTCTTGGGCAGGCCGAGCTCCTCGAAGATCACCTGTTGGATCTGCTTGGGCGAGCCCAGGTTGAAGTCGTGTCCCACCGCGGCGAAGGCCAGCTCCTCGACCACCTTGACCTGACCGCCCAGCGAGGACGAGAGGGCGGCGAGGTGGTCGTTGTCCACCGCGATGCCGGTGCGCTCCATGTCCGCGAGCACCCGGACGAGCGGCAGCTCGACCTCGTGGAGCAGCCGGGACGCGCCACGCCGCTCGAGGTCCTCGTCGAGCGCGTCGGCCAGCTCGACCACGGCACGGGCGCGAACGGCCAGGTCATTGGCGATCTCCTGCTCCCCGGAGCCGTCGAGGGTCAGCTGGCCGCCGGTGTCGGCCTCGGGGCGGAGCTCCCGGTGCAGATAGCGCAGGACCAGGTCACCGAGGTCGAAGGACCGCTGGCCCGGCAACGCCAGATAGGCGGCCAGCGCGGTGTCGCTGGTGACGCCCTCCAGGGTCAGCCCACGGGCGGCGAGTGCGAGCATCGGGCCCTTGGCCTCGTGCAGGGCCTTGGGCCGGTCCGGATCGGCGAGCCAGGCGGCGAGGGCCCGCTCGTCCTCCTCGATGAGCTCGGCCGGGTCCAGATAGGCGGCCGGGCCCTGCACCCCGGCCAGGGCCAGCCCGGTCACTTCACCGGTGCCCCGGCCCCATCTCCCCGAGACCGCGACGCCGATGCGGCCGGCGCCGGTCGCGTGCCGGTCCAGCCACTCGGCCACCTCGCCCGGACCGGGCGTCTCCAGCTCGACCTCGAACCCCTCATCGGCCTCGGGCCCGACAGCGGAGAGCGAGGCGTAGAGCCGTTCCCGGAGCACGCGGAACTGGAGGGTGTCGAAGAGGACGTGGATCTCCTCGCGATCCCACTGGCCCATGGTCAGCCGGTCCGGGGTGAGGTCGAGGGCGACCTCGCGGTCGAGCCTGTTGATCTGGTGGTTGCGGAGCACTCCGGCGAGGTGCTCGCGCAGGCTCGCGCCGGCCTTGCCCTTGATCTCGTCGACGTGCGCCACGAGCCCGTCCAGGTTCCCGTACTGGTTGAGCCACTTGGCCGCGGTCTTGGGGCCGACGCCCGGGACGCCCGGCAGGTTGTCGCTGCTCTCCCCGACCAGGGCCGCCAGCTCACGGTGGCGCTCCGGCGGCACGCCGTACTTCTCCTGTACGACGGCGGGCGTGGTGCGGACCAGGTCGGACACGCCCTTACGCGGATAGAGCACCGTCACGTCATCGTTGACCAGCTGGTAGGCGTCGCGGTCGCCGGTGACGATCAGCGCCTCCATGCCCTGCTCCCCCGCCTGGGTGGCCAGGGTGGCGATCAGGTCGTCGGCCTCGAACCCGGCCTTGGACAGCCGCGGGATCCGCAGCGCGTCGAGCACCTCGAAGATCAGGCTCATCTGGCTGCGGAAGTCGTCGGGCGTCTTCTGCCGGCCCGCCTTGTATTCCACGTAGGCCTCGTGCCTGAACGTGGGCTCGGACCGGTCGAAACAGACTCCGATGTGCGTCGGCCGCTCATCGCGCAGGACGTTGATCAACATCGAGGTGAATCCGTAGACCGCGTTCGTCGGCTGACCGGTCGTGGTGGAGAAGTTCTCCACCGGAAGCGCGAAGAAGGCGCGATAGGCCAGGGAGTGCCCGTCAATCAGCAGCAGCCGGTTTTTTCCAGGGGTCGGTTCGATGGTCGCCACTCTGTGACTCTAGCCTTCGCTTACGACACTTTCCGGCACGCCACCAGAGGTTTCGTACCGGACGTAGCAGCGATCAGGAGGCATTGTGGCAAACCCGACGGCGACCGGCCGCCCGGAGAACGTGCCGGGCGAGCGGAGCGGCCCGGGTGGGCCGGGCGGGCCGGGCGGACGGGGTGGGCCGGGCGGACCGTCAGAGGATCTCCGCCAGGTCCCCGAGGTGCTCGGCGAGCTCCCGGGCGGCGATCTGGCCGACGTGATGAACATCGAGCTCACGGCGGCGACCCCGGAACGCGTCACCGGCCGGATGCCGGTGAAGGGCAACACCCAGCCGTACGGGCTGCTGCACGGGGGCGCCTCCTGTGTCCTGGCCGAGACCCTCGGCTCGGTGGGCGCGATGCTGCACGCCGGCCCGGGCCGCGTCGCCGTCGGCGTGGACATCAACGCGACCCACCACCGGGCCGTGACGGAGGGCTATGTCTGGGGGGTGGCGACCCGGGTGCACGGCGGCCGGACGCTCGCGACCTACGACGTCGTCATCACCGACGAGCAGGATCGCCGCATCTGTACCGCTCGCATCACCTGCATGCTCCGCGACGAGCCTCAATAACGGGTTCTGGAAGGCCGGACTCTGTATTGTGTGCGGGCGGGCCATCGCCCACCGGCATTGGCCCGAACAGCCCGGGACCGCCGAGTAGACAACGTACGCGCCCGGGGAAGGCGCATACGGCCCCAAAGGCGGTCCCGGGCCTTTTCACGCCCCCGGCCCTTCCTCACTGTGAGCCCGGCGGCCCAGGCGGTCCCGCGGCACCGGGCCCCGGTCCGTTCCCGATCCCCCTCCGTACCCGGCTGCCGTCCGCGTCCGGCCTCGCTCTTCCACTCGGCGATCATCTGGCCTACGGTGCGGGTCATGTCCCGCGCCCCACTGCGGATCCTGGCCGTACGAATCTGCGCCGGGGCGGCCGCGGTCGTGCCACTCACGGCGCTTCCCGCCTGCGCCGGCCCCGCGGACTCCCCCAGGACCTCCCGGACGTACGCGCTCGGCGCCCGCACCGTACGGCCGGACGAGAGGGCCGTACGCCTCCGGCCGGCCGTCGACGGCGACACCTCCTTCACCGTCATCGGGGTCACCAGCGCCCTGCCGAGCCTGGCGGGCAGCCACGCCGATGTGAAGGCCCGGGGGCGCTACGTCCGCATCCGGCTCGTGGTCGTCAACGACGGCCGTACGACCGCCCTCCTGGACGTCATGAGGCAACGGCTCGTGACCGCCGACGGCCAGGACCGTCCGCCGGACCGTGAGGCGATGCTCGTCAAACGCCAGCCTCTGCGGCTGGAGGTCGGCGCGGCCGTACGGGTGGAGTTCGACCTCTGGTACGACGTGCCCGTGTCCGCCCCGATCACGGCGCTGCGGCTGTACGGCGGTGCGACCCTCACCGACCTGAAGGACGAGCGGGGCACCGAGCTACGGCTGCCCTGACCGCGGACAACCGCAAGACCACGACGATGAGGGTCCCGGACGCGGGACGGGGCCCCACCGCGCCGCGGTGGGGCCCCGTCCCGGCCGGATCAGCTCTTCGCCGGCGAGGACCCTTCACCGTTCACTCCGAGATCGCCGCCGAGGTAGGCGGCACGCACCTCCGGGTCGGCGAGCAGATCGCGCGCCGGCGCGCTCTTGACCACCTTGCCGGTCTCGATGACGTAGGCCCGGTGGGCCACCTGCAGCGCCTGCTGGGCGTTCTGCTCCACCAGCAGCACCGTGGTGCCACGGCGGTTGATCTCCTCGATGATCGAAAAGATCTGCTGGATCAGCTTCGGCGCCAGGCCCATGGAGGGCTCGTCCAGCAGCAGGACCTTGGGGTCGGTCATCAGCGCCCGCCCGATGGCGAGCATCTGCTGCTCACCGCCGGACATGGTGCCCCCCATCTGTTTCCTGCGCTCGGCGAGCCGCGGGAACAGGTCGTAGACGACCTCGATCTCCTTGGGCCCGACCTTCTTGCGGGCGTAGGAGCCCATGTGGAGATTCTCCTCCACGGTCATGCCTGGAAAGACGCCCCGGCCCTCGGGGGACTGGCCGATGCCGGCGAGCACCCGCTTGTGGCCGGGCATCTTGCTGATGTCCTCGCCCGCAAAGATGATCTTTCCCGCGGACAGGGGCCGCAGCCCCGAGATCGTCTTCAGCGTGGTGGTCTTCCCGGCACCGTTGGCACCGACGAGGGTGACGATCTCCCCCTCGTCCACGTGCACTGTGACCCCCTTGAGGGCCTCGATCTTGCCGTAGTGGACGTGGACGTCCTGAACCTCAAGAAGCATCGGCAGGAGCCCCCAAATACGCTTCGATCACCTTCGGGTTGTTCTGCACCTCACGAGGCAGACCCTCCGCGATCTTCTGTCCGAAGTCGATAACGGCGATCCGGTCGCTGATGTCCATCACGAGCCCCATGTCGTGCTCGATGAGCAGCACCGTACGGCCGGAATCGCGGATCTTGCGGATGAGGTCCTGGAGGGAGCGTTTCTCCGCCGGGTTCATGCCCGCCGCCGGTTCGTCGAGGAGCAGCAGCCGCGGATTGGTGGCCAGCGCCCGCGCGATCTCGAGCCTACGCTGGTCACCGTACGGCAGATTCTTGGCGGTCTCCTCGGCGCGGTGACCGATCCCGACGAACTCCAGCAGCCTGCGGGCCTCCTCCCGGCCTTGGCGCTCCTCGCGCCGGTGCCAGGGCAGGCCCAGGATCGCCCCGACCGCACCTGTCTTGTGGTGGGCGTCCGCCCCGACCAGGATGTTCTCCATCGCCGACATGTTGTGGAACAGCCGGATGTTCTGGAAGGTGCGGGCGACGCCACGCTTGGTGACCTTGTAGCGCTTCATGCCGCTGATCTGCTGCCCGGCGAAGTCGACCGTGCCATCGGATGGCCGGTAGACGCCGGTCGTGACATTGAAGACCGTCGTCTTGCCGGCACCGTTCGGGCCGATGAGGGCGAAGATCTCCCCCTCGTTGACGGTGAGGTCCAGTTCGCGGAGCGCGACGACCCCGCCGAACCGCATGGTCAGGCCCTTCAGCCTGAGGAGCGGCCCGGCCCTCTCGGACGTGGTCACGCTCGGAGCCTCCGCGGTCATCAGGACTTCACCTCCGCCGCACCGGCGGTCGGGGGTGCCACCTCGGCGCCCAGGGAACCCATGCCGCCTTCGCCCTCCTTCAGCTCGGCCTTGCGCTGCCTGGACGGCAGCAGGCCCTCCGGACGCATGATCATCATGAGCACCAGCACCGCTCCGAAGAGCATCTGCCGATACTCCTGGAAGCCGCGGAACCGCTCCGGCAGCCAGGCGATGATGAAAGCCCCCAAGATCACACCGGGGATGTTGCCGGATCCACCGAACACCACGCACACCAGGATCGTGGCGGACAGGATGAACAGGAAGTTCTGCGGCTGGATGTAGGCGCTCGGCCCCTGGCCGCCGATGGTCCCCGCACCACCCAGGCCGCCGACCATGGCGCCGATGAAGAACGCCAGGAGCTTGAACTTGAAGGTCGGCACGCCCATGAGCTCGGCGGCGTCCTCGTCCTCGCGGATCGCGACCCACGCGCGCCCCACCCGGCTGTTCTCCAGCCGCTTGGACACGATGACCACCAGCACGATGAAGGCGACCATCAGGTAGTAGTAGGGCAGCGCGTCGATCCCGAAGGTCAGGCCGAACATGTCCGGGGGCTGCGGGATCTGGTCGATGCCCTGCGCGCCGCCGATCGCATCGGTGTTGAGGGCGACGATCCGGATGATCTCACCGAAGCCGAGCGTCACGATGGCGAGGTAGTCGCCTCGCAGCCGCAGCGTCGGCGCTCCGAGCACGATGCCGGACGCCGCGGCGAGCACCACACCGGCCAGCACCGCGGGCCAGAAGGGCATGTGCTGGACCCGGCCCAGATAGGCCACGCTGTAGGAACCGATCGCGAAGAACGCGACATAGCCGAGGTCCAGCAGGCCCGCCTGCCCGACGACGATGTTGAGACCGAGGGCGAGCAGGATGTAGCCGCCGATCGGATAGAACAGGATGCTCGCCCAGTCCACGTCCGGGGACATGAAAGACGCCACGCCCTCGGTGGGGAGCCCGAAGAGCACGAAGGCGACGAGCACGAGATAGACCGCCCAGCGAGCGAACCACGGCGCGGCCTCCCAACGGTCGAGCAGGCCGCCGTACTGCCGGGCGAGGGGCCGGGTGCCGTTTGCCAGGGACTCCTTGAGGTTCATGCGCGCGCTCGCTGAAGGGACTCACCGAGGATGCCGGTGGGACGGAACATGAGGACGACCACGAGGACCGTGAAGGCGATGACGTCCTTCCACTCGGAACCGAAGAAGATCGCCCCCCAGTTCTCGATCAGGCCCAGGCTGAACCCGCCGATGAGCGCCCCGCGCAGGTTGCCGATCCCGCCGAGCACCGCGGCGGTGAACGCCTTGATGCCGAGGATGAACCCGATGTTGAACTGCGTGATCTCGAACTCCGTGGTGTAGAGGACGGCGGCCGCGCCGGCCATCGCACCGCCGAGCAGGAACGTGGTCCGGACGATCGTGTCGATGTTCACGCCCATCAGGACCGCCGTCTCGGGGTCCTGGGCCGTGGCCCGGATCCCACGCCCGATCTTGGTCCGGTTCACGAACTGGTCCAGCGCGATCATCATGATCACAGCGGACACCACGATGATCAGCTGATCGGTCCGGACGTCGGCGTTGCCGATGCTGAACACCGTCTCCCGGTCGACGATCCGGGGCACGCCCATCTGGTTACGTCCCTCCGGGCGGTCGAACGCCCAGGGGATCACCTCAAGGGCGAACAGCTCCATGAGGAAGAACGAAGCGCCGATCGCGCAGATCAGCGCCGACAGCCTCGAGGCCCCGCGTCTGCGCAGAGGCCGGTAGGCCACCCACTCCAGCAGCACGGCCGCCCCTCCCGAGGTCGCCATCGCGGCGACCAGGAGCAGGACGAACACGCCGATCAAGGCGATGCCGGTGAAGGGCTTGGTCACGCCCATGAGCTGGCTCAGCACGAAGAGCGAGGCGACCGTACCGATCATGAAGATCTCGGAATGAGCAAAGTTGATCAGACGCAGGACGCCGTACACCATGGTGTAGCCGAGCGCCACCAACGCGTAGATGGCCCCGATTCCGAGTCCACCGATGGTGGAGGGGCCGAATTGGCTGACAAGGTCGTTGTACATGTATCGCCTTCAAGACAAGGGCGGTTGAGCACCACCCGAGCGCGAGGAGCGGGAGCACCGCAGCGCTCCCGCTCCCGATCCATCGCTGTCGTCCGCTCCTTGCTTTCGAGCCTTGGTCAGCCCGCCAGCTTGGCCTTGCTCGACTCGCCGAGCCACGTCAGCTTGCCGTCCTTGACCTGGTAGATGTGGATCGTCGTGGCACCGAGCTCACCCTCGGGAGTCCACTTGATCTGCTTCGACACACCCTTGACGTCGTAGGTCTTGAGGAATTCGTTGATCTTGGGCCCGGTCTCGTTGCCCGCCTTGACCGCGGCGATGATCGCGCTGGCCGCGTCGTAGCCCTCGGTGGAATAGATCGCCGGGTCAGTTTTCATCTTGGCCTTGTAGCTGTCGACGAACCCCTTCAGGGTCGGGTCGGTCTGCTGGCCGAACGGGATGAAGCACGGGCAGCCCAGAATGGCGCCCTCGGCCTGCTTCGCGCCGGCGCCCTCGACCAGCTTGGCGTCGAGCGCCCCGTCCCCGGAGGCCCACAGCGCCGTCACGCCGCCGTCCCGCAGCTGCTTGAGGAGCTTGCCACCCTCGGAGTAGTAGCCGCCATAGAAGATCACATCCGGGGCGTAGGCCTTCACCTTCGTGACGGTGGAGGAGTAGTCCGACGCCTCCTCAGTGATCTCGTCCCGCTGGACCGGGATGTTCTTGGCCTTGAAGGCGTTGAAGACCGCGTCACCGAGGCCCACGCTGTAGGCCTTCTTGCCGTTGATGACGTAGGCCTTCTTCGGCGACTTGGCGGCGATCATGAACTCGGCCGCGCCCGCACCCTGGGCCGCGTCGGTGGCGACCATCCGGTGCCAGTACTTCCAGCCGTTCTTCGCCAGGTCCGGGTTGGTCGCCGACGGCGTCAGGCTCGGGACCTTGCCCTTCTCGAAGATGCCGACCGCGGCCTTGGACTCACCGGAGAAGGCCGGGCCGATCAAGGCGACGATCTTGTCGGTCTTGATGGCCTTCGGGGCCAGAGCGGCCGCCTGGTTCTCCTTGCCCTGCGTGTCGTAGGGCACCAACGTGATCTTCTTCTTGGGGTTCGTCGCGTTGTACTGGTCGAACGCAAGCTGCGCGCCGTTCCTGGGGGGAATGACGATGGCCGAGTCAGGGCCGGAAAGGTCGCCCATGAGGCCGACCTTCAGGCTGCCGTCGCCGGCCTTGCTGTCTCCACCGCCGCATGCGCTCATCCCGAGCGCGAGGACCGCCCCAACGGCGATCGCTCCGATGCGAGTTCTCTTGAGCCGCAAGATCGCCAGCCTTTCACGCCCGGATCCGCCAGGATCGGGTAATCGGGTACACGTCAGGCCTCGAAGGATCCATCTCATAGAAAACAGTCATTCGAGGTTCAGTCCGAAGTACATCGATTCGACCGGCCAGAACAGCAGTCAACAGGCGAAGAGTTATTTCTTCGTTACTGCTCCGTGGCCGGTACCGTCCCTGGTAAGGTCCCATCCCCCGATACGGGGCTGACGTCAATAACGCCTCGCGTACACAATCCCGAAAAGGACGTACGGCCGTATTCGGCACATTGGGCGCGATATCCGGCGCCGCCGGGCCTATCCGGCGCCGCCGGTGTCCCGATTCGCCGCACCGGTGTCTTCGGCCGCGGTGCCGGCGTCCTGAGTCCCGGCTCCGGCGACAACGACCTCCGCGACCGCGCGCATCGTCAGGCGCCGGTCCATCGACGCCTTCTGGATCCAGCGGAAGGCCTCCGGCTCACTCCAGCCGTGCGCCGCCTGCAGGAGCCCCTTGGCCCGGTCCACGACCTTACGGGTCTCCAGACGCTCCTGGAGCGTGCCGACCTCGGCCTCCAGCGCCTTGGCCTCCTGATAGCGACTCACGGCCATCTCGATCGCGGGGACCAGGTCGGCCATGGTGAACGGCTTGACCAGATAGGCCATCGCCCCCGCGTCCCTGGCCCGCTGGACGAGATCGCGCTGGGAGAAGGCGGTGAGGATGACGACCGGAGCGATCCGGTCCGCGGCGATCCGCTCGGCCGCGGAGATGCCGTCGAGAATGGGCATCTTGACGTCGAGGATCACCAGATCCGGTCTGAGCTCGAAGACGAGGCGGACGGCCGTCTCGCCGTCGCCGGCCTCGCCGACGACCTCATAGCCGTCTTCTTCGAGCATCTCCTTGAGGTCGAGGCGGATCAGAGCCTCGTCCTCGGCGATCACTACGCGTCGAGCACTATCGGTCACGCGCACGAGCGTACCCGGACCCGGTAGGGTGGTGGTCAACCTGGGCACCTGATCGGCTCGGGCTAAAATACCGACATCTCACTTGATGTCGGGATAAACGCCCCGATAGACCAATCGGCAGAGTCTGCGGTCTCAAACACCGTACAGTGTGGGTTCGAATCCCACTCGGGGCACAATCAATCAGGATCTCTGTAACTATGCGGCGGTTCTGTCGTACCCGACTGGGACACTCCGTGTATGCACAGCGTTGCAGCACGTTACGTGCGCAAGTCACAGTCCTGTCCGCGCTGCGACGACAGGCCCTCACTACCCGAGCCACAGCCCAGCTATGCCTACCTTTTGGAACTGTACTTAGGGGACGGGTACATCAGTAAGACCCACCGTGATGGCGTCTTCGTGCTCCGCATCTTCTGCGCGGACGCATGGCCGGGTCTG
Organism: Actinomadura sp.; assembly: GCA_036008685.1. Lineage (GTDB taxonomy): Bacteria > Actinomycetota > Actinomycetes > Streptosporangiales > Streptosporangiaceae > Actinomadura_C. Next base: position 22,454 of record DASYNF010000073.1, read on the forward strand.
CTGAAGGAGTGCAAAGAGGCCATGCTTTCCATCCGGCCCGGCAACAAGGTCAGCGCTTAGCAGATGCAGGGATGTTCGGACGTCAAGAGCTACTCCAGACACTGGCCGTGTCTGGTACCGCAGCACGGCCCCGGCACGAAGCACACCCGCAAAATCGAGCTCGAACCCTGGCAGCGAGAGATCGTAGACCGGTTCCCCGAGAACTTCCTGCGGGGTCTGATCCACTCGGACGGTAGCAGATTCATGAACCGGGTGCGGCGGCTGCTGCCTAGTGGTCAGCACTGGTACGAATACCCGCGCTATCTCTCGTCAATGAGTCGGCGGATATCCGCGACCTCTTCACTGACGCGCTGGACAGCCTGCGGATCCGTGGCGCTATTCCAAGAACAACACCGTCTCGGTCGCGAGGCGGGAGGCCGTCGCGCGGCTGGACGAGTTCGTGGGGCCGAAGTACTGACGGCGCCCCCGTGCCGGGCTCTGGCCCTACGCCCGGTGCGCGGGCGAGATCACGACTTCATCCCCTGGGCGATGGCGTCGCCGATGCGGTGGACGCGGAGCGCGTTGGTGGAGCCGGGGGTGCCGGGAGGCGAGCCCGCGACGATGACGACGCGGTCGCCCTTCTGGCATCGTCCGATCTCCAGGAGCGCCTGCTCGACCTGGCGGACCATGTCGTCGGTGTGGCCGACCTCGGGGACGATGAAGGTCTCGGTGCCCCAGACCAGTGCGAGCTGGCTGCGCGTGGCCTGCACGACGGTGAAGGCCAGCAGTGGGATCGAGGAGCGGTAGCGGGCCAGCCGGCGGGAGCTCTCCCCCGTCATGGTGAAGGCGATCAGCGCCTTGGCGTCGACGATCGCGCCGACCTCGGCCGCGGCCTTGGCGATGGCGCCGCCGACGGTCTCGGGCATCCGGGTGAGCGCGTGCGTGGCGCGGAGCGTGGTCTCCTCGGCGGCGCAGATGATGCGGCTCATCGTCTCGACGGCCTCGATGGGATATTGCCCGACGCTGGTCTCACCGGAGAGCATGACCGCGTCGGCGCCCTCGAAGACGGCGTTGGCGACGTCGGAGGCCTCGGCGCGGGTGGGGCGGGGAGCCGAGATCATCGATTCGAGCATCTGGGTGGCGACGATGACCGGGCGGGCCTTCTCCCGGGCGAGCTCGATGGCGCGCTTCTGCACGATCGGCACCTGCTCGAGGGGGAGTTCGACGCCGAGGTCGCCGCGGGCGACCATGATGCCGTCGAAGGCGGCGACGATGTCGCTCAGCCGGTCCACGGCCTGCGGCTTCTCGATCTTGGCTAGGAGGGGGACGCGGACGCCCTCCTCCTCCATGATCTGGTAGACCTCGTCGGCGTCCTCGGGGCTGCGCACGAACGACAGGGCGACCATGTCGACGCCGAGCCGCAGTGCCCAGCGCAGGTCGGTCTCGTCCTTTTCGGTGAGCGCGGGCACGCTGACCGCGACGCCGGGCAGGTTGAGGCCCTTGTTGTCGGAGATCATGCCGCCGACGGCCACGCGGGTGCGCACCCGCGGGCCGTCGACGTCGGTGACCTCGAGCGCCACCCGGCCGTCGTCGATCAGCACCATGTCACCGGGCTTCACGTCCCCGGGCAGGCCCTGGTAGGTCGTGGAGACCTCCCTGCGGTTGCCCGGGATGTCCTCGGTCGTGACCGTGAACTCGTCGCCGAGCGTCAGGCGCACGGGTCCCTCGGCGAACCTCCCGATCCGGATCTTGGGTCCCTGGAGGTCGGCGAGGATGCCGATCCCGCGGCCGGTGGCGTCGGAGGCCTCGCGGAGATATCCGTAGACCTCCTCGTGCTGGGCCTGGTCGCCATGGCTCATGTTGAGCCTGGCGACGTCGACGCCCGCCTCGATGAGGGCGCGGATACCCTCCCGGCTGGAACAGGCGGGACCTATGGTGCTGACTATCTTCGCTCGACGACTCACCCGCACCACATTAGGTAGTTACCGGCCAGTAAGCAGATTCGCGCAGCATATCGTCGGCGAACGTTCACCAAGTGGTATAGACCTCAGTGGCTGGTCTAGACCAGAGTGGCAGGTGGGACGCCCGTTTCCGCGCGAGGAGCCTAGGCCTTGAAGGCCTCGACGGTCCGCTGGCAGAAGGCCTTGAGGTCGTCGGGCTTACGGCTCGTGATGAGTGTGTTGGGGCCGCCGGTGCAGACCCGCACCTCCTCGTCCACCCACGTGGCCCCCGCGTTGCGCAGATCGGTCCGGACGCTCGGCCAGGAGGTGAGCGTGCGGCCTCGTACGACGTCGGCCTCGATGAGCGTCCAGGGCGCGTGGCAGATCGCCGCCACCGGCTTGCCGGTGTCGAAGAAGCTCTTGGCGAAGGCGACCGCCTGGGGGCGCATCCGCAGGTAGTCGGGGTTGGCGACGCCGCCCGGCAGCACCAGGCCGTCGAACTCGTCCACGGTCGCCACCTCCACGGTGCTGTCGACCGGGAACGTGTCGGCCTTGTCCAGGTGGTTGTAGGCCTGGATCCGCCCGGACTCGGTGGAGATCAGCCGTGGAGTGCCGCCCGCCTCTTCGACGGCCCGCCAGGGCTCGGTGAGCTCGACCTGCTCCACGCCCTCGGGGGCGACGAGGAAGGCGATGGTCCTGCCCTGTAGATCGGTCGACATGAAGGTCTCTCCTTACCGCTGAAGCCGTCTTGACATGACTAGCCCTGCCCTGGGCCGGGTGGGGTATGCATGCCGGAGGGCCGGACGGCAAGGGGGGCGGGCTCAGTGCCGCCTGGCGCCGCACCCGACGATGCGCAGTCCGTACCGGCAGGCGTAGGCGCCGGCCGTGCAGCGGTTGCCGAAGCTTCTGAGCTTGCCGTCGTCGAAGTGGCAGGTCACCGGGTCGTAGATCATGGTGCAGACCTCCTGGCACGACCGCCCGGGAGCCGGCGTCGGGGACGGGGCGGCGGGTCCCGCGGTCAACATCCCCACGAGCACGGCCGCGCCGGCTATGACACTCATCACTGATCGCCTCCATGGCACCGCGCTGCGGCGGATCGCTACGTGTGCCGGTTCGATCACTCATCGTATCCGCCTGGCGGCCGGACTCCCCGGACCCGAGCCGCCGAGTCGGGCACGGCGGAGGGGAAACCCTGGTTCGCGGAGGCGGAGCCCTGGTTCACTGGCGGGATGGGTGATCCACTTCACGAACGAGAGCACTCCGCCGCCGCGCTGGAGCTGGTCGCGCGGGCGGCGGACCCGTACCTGCGCGGCCTGGCGACGCGTCCGGTCCACGACCGGCGTCAGGAGGCGCTGCTCGACGAGCTCGACGGCCCGCTGCCGCAGGCCGGGGACGGCACGGTGGAGAGCGTCGAGCGGTTGCTGCGCGTCGGCACCGGAGCCGCCACGCATTCGGCCGGGCCGCGTTTCTTCCACTTCGTCGTCGGCGGCGCCTCGCCGGCCGCGCTCGCGGGAGACTGGATCACCTCGCTGCTCGACCAGGCGTCCGGGCTGTGGGACACGTCGCCGTTCGCGGCCCGGACCGAGACCGCCGTGCTGCGCTGGCTGAAGCAGCTGTTCGGCCTTCCGGAGTCCTACGGCGGAGTGCTGACCCCGAGCGCGACCCTGGCGCATGTCAGCGGGCTGGCGTGCGCGCGGTACTGGTGGGCCGGGCGGCACGGCGTGGACGTGACCGCGGAGGGCCTCGCGGGCCTGCCGGTGATGCCGGTGCTGAGCAGCGGTTATGTGCATGTGAGCACCCGCAAGGCCCTTCAGATCCTGGGGTGCGGAAGAGACACCCTGCGCGAGTTCGCCCGTGACGACACGGGCCGGGTCGACCTCGCGGCGATGGAGGCGGCGCTGGCCGGGATCGGCGGTCCGGCGGTCATCGTGGCCAATGTCGGCGAGGTGAACACCGGTGACTCCGACCCGGTCGAAGATCTCGCCGATCTGGCGGAGAGGTACGGCGCCTGGCTGCACGTAGACGGGGCCTTCGGGCTGTTCGGGGCACTGTCGCCGCGCACGTCCCACATGACCCGCGGCGTGGAGCGGGCCGACTCGGTGACCGCCGACGGCCACAAGTGGCTCAACGTCCCGTACGAGAGCGGTTTCTCGTTCGTACGGGACCCCGAGCTGCCGGCCCGGGCGTTCGGCGGGTGGGGTGCGGCCTATCTGCCCGGCGACGACGACTCCGAGGGCGCGCGGGTGAACTACAACATGCTGGGCCCCGAGTCCTCGCGGCGGGCACGGGCGCTGCCGATCTGGGCGACGCTGCGCGCGTACGGCCGGGAGGGCTATCAGGCGATGGTGGAGCGTCATCTCGACGTGGCCGCCCATCTCGGCGATCTCGTCGAGCAGGCCCCGGACCTGGAACTGCTGGCCCCGGTGCGGCTGTGCATCGTGTGCTTCCGCTACCGGCCGGGGGGCGTGCCGGAGAGCCGGCTGAACGCGCTGAACGCCCGCCTGGGCGAGGCGCTGCTCGCCGACGGCCGCGTCTACGTGGGCACGAGCACCTATCGCGGGATGACCGTGCTGCGGCCGGCGATCGTCAACTGGCGGACCACCCAGACCGACGTCGAGCTGCTGGCCGAGGTGGTGCGAGAGCTCGGCGCCGCGCTCGTGAACGAGCCGGCCTGACCGAGCGCGGCCGCGCGGCCTGACCGAGCGGGGTCACGCCGACGACCCGGCCAGGCGCGGTGACGCCGGGACGGGGGTGGCCGTGACCGGACGCGTCGAAGCCGTGCCGCCGGTGACACGCCCGAGGGCGTGTCACCGGCGGCACGG
>DASYNF010000074.1:0-2150 GCA_036008685.1 Actinomadura sp.
CACATCCGTACCGCTCGACCGCCGCTGCGGCGCGGCCTTGACCGCATCGGCGCGGCTCCGAGACAGCGCCAGGTTGTAGGACGGCCGGGCGATGCCGTCCGAATCCCCGGACACCCGGACGGCTGCTGTCCACGTCTTGCCGCGGCCCGGTGTCATGCGGTCGGACGACCCTCCGCACCGGGAAGCCGGAGTGTCCCGCCGAAGACGATGCGGTGGAGGCCGGGCACCGAACGAGGCCTCGATGCCCCACGGGACCCCACCGGGGCAAGTTAGGCTCGCAAGGTCAGCATCAGACGTACAAAAGGTGACGGCGGAGCGGAAGTAGTGGCGGAGTACGACGAGTCACCGCGCCGGACGCAGCGCGATCCCGGTGTGACGCACGCCGACCAGGGCGCGACGGAGACGAGCCGGGACCCTGGCGCACCCGCGCCGGTACCGAGTCCCGAGACCACGTACCGGGATGCCGCATCGGCCGGCCCACCGCTCGTACGGCTACCGGGTGGTCTGGCCCAGCGCTTCACGGTCGTGGGCGAGCTGCCGGTCCAGGGTGCCGAGTCCGACCTTCTGCTCGTACGGGGCCTCGCGGCCGACGGCCTCGGTGACCGCGAGTACGTCGTCAAGATCTTTCGACGCGGCTACGGCGCGGACCGCCAGGTGTGGCAGAAGCTCCCGTCCCTCGACTCCGCTCATGTCGTGCGGATCCTGGAGACCGGGCACGCCGACGGGCGGGACTACGAGGTCATCGAATACGCGCCCGCGGGCAACCTTCGCGCGCTCATGACGAGCGGGGTGGCGGTGTCCGAGGTCCTGTCGCAGCTGGCGGCCGGCCTCGGCTGTCTCCACCGGTCGGGCATCGTCCACCGCGACCTGAAGCCCGAGAACGTGCTCGTCACCGGCTCACGGCCACTGCGGCTCGCGATCACGGACTTCGGCCTGAGCAAGGTCATCGACCAGAGCGTGATCTTCGCGTCCTCATCTCGGACCCTCGCCTACGCCGCCCCCGAGTCGCTCTCCGGTCAGGTCTCCCCGGCCCGGGACTGGTGGTCGCTCGGCATGATGGTGCGCGAACTCGTCACCGGCCGGCCGCCCTTCCTCGGCATGAGCGAGACCGCCGTCGTCGACCATCTCGCAACGCGCCCCATGGACAACGCCGACGTCCCGGACCCGCGGCTGCGGTTGCTCTGCCAGGGCCTGCTCACTCGCGACCCGCGGCGCCGGTGGGGCGGGGCGGAGGTCACGCAGTGGCTCGACGGCGGGTCGCCCACGGTGGCCGCCGAACCGGCGGCGGAGCCTCCGGTGCCCTCCGGACCGGGTCTGCCGTTCGCGGGTCGCCGCTACAGTGACCGCGCCGAACTGGCGAGAGCGCTGGTGGAGGACTGGGATACCGCGGCGCGCTACTTCTTCGGCCGCGGCCAAGGCGGCGAGGCATGGCGGTCCCTGCGCGACTGGCTCGGCGGGTTCGAGGACGACAGCCGGATCGCACTGATCGACACCCACCTGACCGGAGACCTTCCGCCCGATGTGAAGCTGCTGCACCTGGTGCGCTGGCTCGACCCCGAACTACCGCCGCACTACCTCGGCCGGCGCATGGAGCCCGAGGACCTGAGCGGCCTCGTCGGCCTGGCGATGGACCCCTCCCACGCCGACCACCGGACGGCGTGCGTCATCGGCCGCTCACTCTGGGACCACGACCTCCTCCCGGTGCTGGCGGGCTTCGCCGGCGCGTCCGGCCTGGCCGACATCGGCATGAGGTGGCGGGGCAGGGCCGAGGCCTGGAACGACCTGGCCGGATGGCTGCGGAGCCGGCTTCCTCCCCCGGTGGCCGCCCGGCTCCCCCGCGCGGGTGCGGCCGGGCAGGACGATCCTCCGATCGTGCTCCTCACGATGCTGGCTCTCAGCGTGCGGCCGGCGGAGACCGCCCGCGCACTCGCCGACGCCGCGGCGCGGGCCCGTGACTCCGTGCGTGAACCCGTGCCGTGGTTCCGATGGCTGACCGACGGCGGGAGTGACGATCCGCTGCGTCTGTTCGCGGTCGTACGGTCGGCGCCGGAGGCGGTCACCGAGGTGGAGGCTCAGCGGCGCGAGCGGCATACGACGCAGGAGCAGGCGGCCGCCCGGCACCGCCACTGGGAGGAGACCGAGCGCCGGCG
>DASYNF010000075.1:0-43143 GCA_036008685.1 Actinomadura sp.
CGTTCGCACGGACGTCCGCAAGATCACGGCCGGTCGGGGACCATGCCCTGTGGACAATGTGGGGACAAGATCCCGTCGATCCACAGGCTGTGGACAACTATGGTGGATTGAAGATCAACGAGGTGGGGTAACCGTCAGCGCCAGCGCGTTGCCAGTCCCAGACCCAAGATGATCACACCGAAGCCGATGCCCAGGTTCCAGTTGCTCAAGTCGGACATCACCGGGACCTTGGTGTCCGTGCTGGCGGTGACGTAGAACGTCGCGATCCAGGCCAGACCGATAATCCAGCACGAGATCATTGTCGGCGCCAGCCACCGCGGGCTGACCGCGGTCTTCTGAGACTTCTGCGGCGGCGTATATACCGCCTTCTTGCGCACTTTGGACTTGGCCACTGTGGATCGGTCTCCTAGGGCGGGCGGCGGCAGCGCGCCGGTCCACGCATGGGTGGTTTGTCGGATAGCGTAGTCGCTGGTGAGCAGCGTACGACGTCAGACGTGGAGAAGCATCATTCCCGTGCTGACACTTGCCGCCGGGGCATTGTTCGCCGCGAGCGCGAGCACTGCCCGAGGCACCGATCTGCGCGATTCCGGCCGTACGAGACTGACCGAGCTCATCACCGTGGAGCAGCGGCGAACCCATGAGGCCCGCGGCGCCTACGAGCGTCTCCACCGGGAGGTCGAGTCCATCTCCCGGCAGGCCGGTCGGCGGGATGAACGCGTCGAGCGGGCCCAGGCTCGGGCGGACGCCCTGGCCGGCCCCGCGGGGTTCACCCCGCTGAAGGGCCCCGGAATGCGCGTGACGCTCGACGACGCCCCCCAACCGACCGATCTCGCCCGGCACGCGAGCGATCAGCCCACTCCGGACGACCTGGTCGTGCACCAGCAGGACGTACAGGCGGTCGTGAACGCGTTCTGGGCGGGTGGCGCACAGGGCGTGCAAATCATGGACCAACGTCTCATCTCCACGAGCGCGGTCCGGTGCGTTGGCAATACGCTGATCCTCCAGGGCGTCGTCTACTCGCCGCCGTTCAGGATCACCGCCGTCGGAGACCCCGGACGTCTGCGAGCCGCGCTCGCCGCCTCCCCGGATATCGCCGGCTACAAGGACTATGTCGCCGAGTATGGCCTCGGATACGCAGTGAAGACCCTCCATCATGTGACCCTGCCCGCCTCCACCGGCGACGTCACGATGCAACACGCAATGGTGCCCGACGCCGGCCAACGCCGCAGGACCTGACCCCGGGAGTATGGAGAAGTGCGGACGATCATCCGTGGCGTCGGAGAGCTGTGCATCACCGCGGGCCTCATCCTTCTGTTCTTCGTCACCTATGAGCTGTGGGGCACCGGCCGCTACACACAGGATCAGCAGAACAAGCTCAGCAAGCAGCTCGTACAGGACTGGCGCGGACCACAGGTCACCACCGAACGGGTGAAGCTCGGCAGCGGCATGGCGCTGCTCCGGATTCCGCGGCTGGGGAAGACGTTCCGCTACGTCGTGATCGAAGGGGTGGACCTCGGGGACCTGCGTAAGGGCCCGGGGCACTACCCGGGGACGGCGATGCCCGGCGACAAGGGCAACTTCGTGGTCTCGGGCCACCGGACGACATACTCGGCCCCCTTCAACCGTGTGGACGAGCTCCAGGACGGCGACCGCATCCTCGTCGACACCCGCAAGGGGCAGTTCGTCTACAAGGTGACGGACAGGAAGGTCGTCACCCCCGATCAGGTGGACGTCACCGCGCCCGTGCCCTTCCACCCCAGGCGGGCCTCGACCAGGCGGCTCATCACCCTCACCACCTGCCATCCGAAGTTCTCGGCCGCCAAACGGCTGATCATCTTTGGGGAGCTCGTGGAGGAACGGCCGCGCGCCGACGCCGGGGCCGGGGCGTCCCCCGGCTCAGAGACCGGGAGGACCTGATGTACGGCTGGATCTGGCGCCGCCTGCCGGGCGCCGCCGGCACAAGGGCGATGCTCGCCGCGGCCCTCACCATCGTGGTGGCCGCCATCCTCTGGTACCTCGTGTTCCCCTGGGCCGAACGGAAGGTCCAGTTCGACCACGGTGTCGTCGAGGGAGGGACGTCGGCCCCCGCCACCCCTCGCCGCTGAGCCGCTGCCCCGGAGTGTCCTGAGCGGCCGCCGGAGCGCGGCGACGGCCGCCCGAGCACTGAGACGCGGCGCGCGAGAGGCTGTACGCAGGGACTACGGGGGGGTGCGGCCATGAGAAGGATCCTGGTCGTGGACAACCACGACAGCTTCGTCTTCAACATCGTGCAGTATCTGCTCGAGCTGGGCGCGGAGTGCGTTGTACACGATCGCTCCGAGGTCACGGTCGCCGACGCGCGCGGGGTGGACGGGGTGCTGCTGAGCCCCGGCCCGGGGCATCCGGCCGACGCGGGCGTCTGTCTCGATCTCGTGCGAGACGCGGACCGGAGACGGACCCCGCTGCTGGGGGTCTGCCTGGGCCACCAGGTGATCGCCGAGGTGTACGGGGCCGTCGTCTCACGGGCTCCCGAGGTCGTTCATGGCTACACGAGCGCGATTCACCATCGCGGCGCCGGTGTGCTCGCCGGGCTTCCGGACCCGTTCCTCGCGACCCGCTACCACTCGCTCGCCGTGGAACCGGCCACGGTCCCGGACACGCTCGAGGTCACGGCCCGCAGTGACGATGGCGTCATCATGGGGCTCCGGCACCGTGACCGAGCCATCGAGGGGGTTCAGTTCCACCCCGAATCGGTGCTCAGCGAGGGCGGGCACCATCTTTTGGAAAATTGGATCCAAAGAGCGTGTAACAACGTGGCCGGTTCAACCGACTCATAGAAAGAGGGCTTCCGCCATTGCCCCCGAGTGGCGGAAGCCCTCTTCTCATGTCAGTGCTCGAGTATCAGTGCTCGAGAGTCACTGCCCGTCGGGTCCCTGACCGAATGTCAAGGTCGGCCCGGGCCCGGGCTGGGGCTCGGTCGATGGGGGCTGCTGTGCCTTGGCGACGTAGATGATCACGGTGCTGCCCGGCTGAACCTTGCGGCCTTCCGTCAGGCTCTGCTTCATGACCGTCCCGTCGGGAACGGCTCCCTCGGGGGACGTCTCGACCACCCGCGGCTTCAGGTCGGCTTCCTTGAGGGTCTTGATCGCGTCTTGCTGCTGGAGGCCGATGACGTTCGGGACCGTGGTGACCTGCGGTCCGCTGGACACGAACATCGTGACGGTGGAGTTCTCCCGGGCCTTCGAGCCGCCCGGCGGGTTGGTCCTGACGACCGTCCCCTTCTCCACGGAGGAGGACTGCTGCCGCACGATGACCTTGAACTTGAGGTCCGTCAGCTGGTTCCGGGCCGTGTCCATCCCCTGTCCCTGGACATCGGGGACGTCGACCTCCTTGACCTCTACGCCCTTGGAGATCGTTAGGGTGATCTTCGATTGCGGGGCCACGTCCGTCCCGCTGGCCGGGTCGGTGCTGATCACATTGCCGCGGTCGACGGTGTCGCTGAATGTCTCTTTGACCTCGCCGACCTGCAGGGTCGCGTCGGTGATGGCCTTCTCGGCCTGCTGGCGGCTGAACCCGTCGACCGACGGCACGGAGACGAGCTGGGTTCGGGGAGAGCCGTCACCGCCGGAGAGCATGACGCCGATGAGGACGGCGGCGCCCAGGAACGCCACGGCGGCCAGCAACCACATCGCGGTCTTCTTGCCGCCGCCTCGGCCACCCCGGTCATCGGAGTCGTAGCGGACCGGGGGCAGGTCATAGCCGGTGTCGACGGCGCGCTGCGTCTGGGTCCGTGCGGGCGGAGGGGCGCTCAGGACCTGGGTGCCGCTCATCGCCATGGTCGCCGCGGATACGGGCTGGCCCTGCAGCGCGCGCTGGATGTCGGCGCGCATCTCCGCCGTGGACTGATAGCGGTCGTCCGCGCTCTTGGCCATGGACTTGAGCACGATCGCGTCGGCCCAGCGCGGGATCTCAGGATCGATCTGCGACGGTGGGATCGGCTCTTCCCGTACGTGCTGGTAGGCGATGGCCACGGCGGAGTCGCCCTGGAACGGCGGCCGGCCGGTGAGCAGCTCGTAGAGAACGCAGCCGGTCGAGTAGATGTCGCTGCGGGGGTCGACCCGCTCACCGCGCGCCTGTTCCGGCGAGAGGTACTGGGCCGTGCCGATGACCTGGGCGGTCTGCGTCATCGTCGCGGCGGAGTCGGCCATGGCCCGCGCGATGCCGAAGTCCATGACCTTGACCTCGCGCTCCCGGGTCAGCATCACGTTGGCCGGTTTGATGTCCCGGTGGATGATGCCGCCACGGTGGCTGTAGTCCAGCGCGCACAGGATGCCATCGACGATCTCCAACGCCCGTTCCGGCAGGAGCTGGCGATGCTCCTGGAGCAGGTCGCGGAGGGTCTGACCGTCGACGTACTCCATCACGATGAACGGGACGGGAGTGTCACCCAGCATGTCCTCGCCGGTGTCGTACACGGCGATGACCGAGGGGTGGTTGAGTGAGGCGGCGGACTGTGCCTCGCGCCGGAACCGGGCCTGGGACATCGGGTCCCGGGCCAGGTCGAACCGGAGCGTCTTGACCGCGACGATGCGATCGAGACGAAGGTCTCGGGCACGGTAGACCTCGGCCATGCCGCCGCGCCCGATGACGCCATCGAGCTCGTAGCGGCCACCGAGTAGCCGAGGTTGAGTCATGTCTCGCGCATTCCCTCGTCGTCTACAGCACTTTTCCTATGAATCCTGGGCCGGCCCCGCGCTGCTCGAAGGATCCGGGTCCGGAGGTGTCGGTTCGGTAGGCGTCGGAATCGTCTTGGTGGGTGTGGGGCGGGGGGTGGTCGGCCTGGTCCTGGTCGGTGTGACGGTAACCCTCACCGTAGGGGACGTGCTCGGGGGTGGTGCGGTTGTCCCCTCACTCTGAGGGGTCGGTGTGGGACTCGTCTCATAGACGGGAGGAGCGGGCTCCATCGGGCTCGGGTCCATCGGACCGCCTCCGGGGCTCGCCGTCGAGGCGGGTGCCTTCGTGTCGTTGCCGGTGCGGCCGGCTCCCTGCGGGCCCTGCCAGAGCGACCCGATGACGATGGCCCCGAGCAGGAGCACGCCCATGGCCACGGACGCGAGGAGCCACGGGGACCGGCGGCGTTCGTTCGCGAATGTTTCTTCCGAGGCGAATGCATCCAGCTCCGCGGGTTCCGTGAACTCCGGTGGGATGCCGTGCGCCCTGGTCGGCTCTCCGTGGTCGAACGCGGCGACCGTCGCGTAGCCCGCGGTCTGCTCGAACCCGCCGGCCCCGGAGATCAGCGCTTCACGGATCGCGAAGGCCTCGTCGGCCAGCTCCTGCGCGCTCCCCGGCCGGTCCACGGGGTCTTTGGACAGCAACCGGTGCACGAGTTCGCGAACCGGACCCGGGACGTGCGAGGGCAGGTCCGGCGGGACTTCGCGAACGTGTTGGAGCGCGATCCCGACCGGGGTGTCCGCGTCGAACGGGGGCTCTCCGGTCAGGCACTCGAACGCCACGACGCCCAGCGAATACAGGTCCGTCGCCGAAGTGAGGGACTGCCCGGAGGCCTGTTCCGGCGAGACGTAGTGGGCGGTGCCCATCACCATGCCGGTCTGGGTCAGCGTGCTGACGGCGGCGGCCCGGGCGATGCCGAAGTCCGTGACCTTGATGGTGCCGTCGCCGGTGACCATCAGATTCCCGGGCTTGATGTCCCGGTGGATGATCCCGGCGGTGTGGGCGACCTGGAGCGCCCGCGCGGACTGGGCGACGAGGTCGAGGGTGGCCTCCGGGTCGAGGCCCCCCGTACGAGAAATGATCTTTGACAGAGGTTCGCCGTCGACGAGTTCCATGACCAGATAGATCACGTCGTCTTGGCGGCCGTAGTCGAACACCTGCGCGATGCCGCTGTGGTGAAGTGATGCCGCGAACCGGGCCTCGGCCTGGAAGCGGCTGCGAGCGGCGTCGTCGCTGGCGAACTCTCTGCGCAGGATCTTCACGGCGACGAGGCGGGCCAGGAGCTCGTCCGCAGCCCGCCATACCTCGCCCATGCCGCCTGTGGCCAGCTGCTCGAGCAGCCGGTAGCGATCGTTCAGTAGAAGTTGTTCCGTCATCCCGCCCCCCGCCCAGCCCGTGGGCTGTGCCATCTGGGCCTGCTCATTTGGTGCGCACCGCCCGCATGATCGTCGCGGCCACCGGGCCCGCGTGCGTCGCGGCGTCGCTGGGACCCTCGGTCACGACGGCGAAGGCGTAACGCGGGTTCTGGACCGGGCTGTAGCCGACGAACCAGCGGCTGTTGTTGGCCGGGTTTCCGGTCTCGGCGGTGCCGGTCTTGCCCGCGATGCCCTGGCCGCGCAGGTTCGTGGCGGTGCCGTGATCGACGACGGCGGCCATCATCTGCTTGAGCTGGCCGGCGATGCCGGGGCTCATGGCCTGTGCGAACTCGCGGGGGGTGGCGCTGTACAGCTCGGACTGATCATCTGTGCGGACCTTCTCGACCAGATACGGTTTCATGATCTTCCCGTTGTTGGCGACGGCGGAGGCCACCATCGCCATCTGCAGAGGGGTGGCCCGTACGTTCGCCTGGCCGATGCCGCTGCGGCCGAGGTTGTCGCCGCCGAGCGGGGCCTTGTTCGGCTCCAGGGCCGGCACGTCGCTGGCGGCGCTCTTCAGATCCGGCTCCACCGGGATCCGCTCGCCGAAGCCGAACTTCGCCGCGCCCCGGGTCAGCGCCGGGGCGCCCATCTGCAGGGCGATCCGGCCGAACGTGGTGTTGCAGGACTCCGCATAGGCGTTGAGCAGGGACGCGCTGCCGCCGCACGAACCGTGGTCGTGGGAGTTCGGGAGCGCCGTGTGCGACTCCGGCAGGATCAGCGGCCCGGTGTCGACGGTGCTGTCGGTGGTGAGTCCCCTCGTGGTCATCCCGATCGCCGAGACCACGGTCTTGAACGACGAGCCGGGCGGGAACGTCTCGTTCAGCGCCTTGTTGACCAGCGGTTTGGAGTCGGCCTTGTCCAGCCGCTCAACCTGTTTGGCCCCCTTGTCGCCGGTCTGCGGGGCGATCTCCTGCGGGTCGTAGGAGGGGTAGGAGGCCAGGACCTTGATCGCGCCGGTCCTGACGTCGACCACGACGGCCGCGGCACGGCGGGACGTGCTGCCCCTCAGCGCGCGATAGGCCACGCGCTGAGCGTTCGGGTCGATCGTGGTCTCCACGTTCGCCCCCTTGGCGGGTTTGCCGATGAAGGAGTCGAACCACCGCTCGGCGGTCAGCCGTTTGTCCTGGCCGTCGAGCAGCGAGCTGTAGGCGAGCTCCACCCCGGACTTCCCGCCGGTCGCGGCGAAGAATCCGCTGACGGGTGAGAAGACGTCGCCGTCCTTGTAGTCGCGCGCGTACTTCGGATTGCTCTTGCCGCTCTCCCTGGAGGACACGAGGGTCTCTCCACCGGCCAGGATCGCGCCGCGATCCCGGTTGAACACCTCGAGGTACTGCCGGTTGTTGAGCGGATCCGCCCGCAGCTGCTCGGCCTGGCTGCCCTGGATATAGCTGGCATTGATCATCAGTCCGAGGATGAGGAGCAGCGCGAAGATCGTCACTCGCCGTAGTGGCTTGTCCATGTTCATGGGCGCACCCGCTCGACCGTCATCGGGTCATCACCACTTGCGTCATGCCTTCGTCCTGGATTGCCTGGGGGGCCGGCTTCCTCGCGTCGTGGCTCATGCGGATCAGGATCGCGACGATGATCCAGTTGGCCAGCAGCGACGAGCCGCCCTGAGAGAGGAACGGGGTCGTCAGACCGGTGAGCGGGATGAGGCGGGTGACTCCGCCCACGATGACGAAGACCTGGAGCGCGATGACGAACGAGACGCCACCGGCGAACAGCTTCAGGAACGGGTCACGGGCGGCCAGTGCCGTCTTCATCCCCCGCTGCACGATGAGCAAGTACAGCAGCAGCACCACCATGAGCCCGGTCAGCCCGAGCTCCTCGCCGAGCGAGGTGATGATGAAGTCGCTGAACGACAGCGGCGTGCGCCACGGCTGGCCCTGTCCGAGTCCCGTGCCCAGCACGCCGCCCTCGCCCATCGAGAACAGGCCCTTGAGGAGCTGGTCGCTCAGGCCGCTCTTCACGAACGCCGGGTCACGCGGGTTGAGCCAGATGTCGATCCGCTGGTTGACGTGGCTGAGGAACGGGATGAACGTGGCGAGGTAGGCGCCGCCGAAGAACAGCCCCAGGCCGATGAACACCCACGAGGCGCGCTGCGTCGCGATGTACAGCATGGACACGAACAGGCCGAAGAACAGCAGGGCGCTGCCGAGGTCCTTCTCGAGCACGAGGACGCCTAGGGTGATCAGCCAGATCACCATGATGGGCATGAGGTCGCGGGCCCTCGGCAGGCTCACGATCCCGAACTTCTTGCCCACGAGTGAGAGCGCCTGCCGCTTGTTGACCAGGTAGCCCGCGAAGAAGGCGATCAGCAGGATCTTGGCGAACTCGCCCGGCTGGATGGAGAACCCGCCGATCCGGATCCAGATCTTCGCGCCCAGGGCGCCACTGATCGAGGCGGGGAGAAAGCCGGGGAGCGCGAGGAAGAACAGGCCGATCGCGCCCAGCGTGTACATGTAGCGCTGGAAGATCTTGACATCCCGCAGGAGCAGGATGGTCGCGACGAAGAGCGCGATCGCGACGAAGGTCCACTGCAGCTGCTGCGGGGCCGAGGCCTGGTCCTGCATCAGCTTCTTGCCTGCGGCCAAGGCCTTGATCTTGTCCCGGCTGAGGTCCAGGTCCAGGCGATAGATCATCGCCAGCCCGATGCCGTTGAGCGCCACCGCCACGGGGAGCAGCACCGGATCGGCGTACGGCGTGAACCGCCAGACCACGTAGTAGGCCGCGCCGGCGAGGACGGCCAGCCCGATGCCGTAGACGACCATGCCCTCAGGCAGCCGGCCGTCCCGGGCCAGGCCCACCTGGGCGAAGGCCGAGAGGGTGACCACCATGGCGAACAGCAGAAGCGCCAGCGAGGCACCTTTACGGGCTCGTCCGGGAACCTGCCCGGACACTGAACTCATGACGTCTGCTTCGGCTTCGGCGGGCAGTCCGACGGGGCGGCGGGGTCGTTCCGGCAGGCGTCGCGCTTCTCCACCAGTTGGGTCAACGCGGCTTCGGCCTCCTGGCGGCTGGCCTTCGGTATGCCCCTGCGGACGCCCTCCTGGTCAGGGATGGGGAGTTCGGCCAGCTTGAGTGTCTCGGTGCCGCGGAACGGAGTGGCCTTGCAGCCGGTCTTCTCCTGGCTGCGGCCACGGAAGACCAGCACCTTGTCCTGCTTGTCGGCCGCGACCGAGTAACGGCACAGGGCCTCGCGGAGCTCGGCGACGGTCCGATCGGCGTCCGCCATGCCGCCGTTCACCTCGATCGTGTCGGTGACCTGTCTGCGGCGGTCCTGCGGCAGATCGTCGACGGGTACGGGTGGGGTCGGCTGCTTCTTGGCCCTGGTCGAGATGTTGAAGCCGAGCACGCCGTCCGGCTTGCCCTGGTAGATGGTGACCAAACCCTTGTCCGCGGTCACGTAGTAGCCGCCCTTGAGGATCCGCATACCGGCGAAGCCCCCCGCGCCGATGAGCAGGGCGAAGACCACGACGGCCACGACCAGCCACGTCCATCCCCGGCGCCGGGACGGCGCCTGTGGCGGCGTCGGGCGGGAATCGGCACCGCCCGCCATGGCCGGGGCCGGCGGCGGCATCTCGTCCACGGCGATGGCGGGCTGGGGCATCGTGTTGTCGCCCAGTTGCCTCGCCCGTTGTGCCGGCGTGTCCTCGGCCATGGCCGGGCCGGTGCCGCCCGGTGCCGGCGGAGCGGCCGAGCTGGCCGCCGCGCCCGCCAGGACCGGCCGTACGGCCGGTGGCTGCTGGGCCAGGTCGACGACGTCGGCCACGACACAGGTGATGTTGTCCGGGCCGCCGCCGCGGTTGGCCAGGTCGATCAACTGGCGTATGGACTGTTCCGGCTCGGCGACGCCGGTGAGCACCTGGTGGATGGTCTCCGCACTGATCACGCCGGACAGGCCGTCGGAACAGAGGAGATAACGGTCGCCGACGCGGGCCTCACGCAGGGACAGGTCCGGCTCGACCTCACCGCGCCCGTCCAGGGCCCGCAGCAGCAGTGATCGTTGCGGGTGCACGGCCGCTTCGTCGACGGTGATCCGTCCCTCGTCGACCAGCGACTGCACCAACGTGTGGTCGTGGGTGATCTGGAACAGCTCACCGTTGCGGAGAAGGTAGGCACGGGAGTCGCCGATGTGCACGAGCGCGACCTGACCGCCCGACCACAGCATCGCGGTCAGCGTCGTCCCCATGCCCTGCAGGGCGGGGTCCCCTTCGACGATGCGGCGCAGGTTGTCATTGGCCTGCTTGACGGCGTGCTCGAGCGCGGCCAGGAGCTCGGTGGCGGGGACGTCGGCGTCCAGCTTGCGCAGCGCGTCGATGGCGGCCGCACTCGCGATCTCGCCTCCGACATGCCCGCCCATGCCGTCCGCGACGGCCAGCAGGCGGGTGCCCGCGTAGGCGGAGTCCTCGTTGCCCTCGCGGAGCATGCCGACGTCCGAACGGGCGGCGTAATGAATCCCTATGTTCATTTGCGCAGCTCAAGGACGGTCTTGCCGATACGGATGGGGACACCGAGAGGCACCGGCTCAGGCCCGGTCACTCGGGCGCGTCCGAGATAGGTCCCATTGGTCGAACCGAGGTCTTCCACGATCCACTGGCCGTCCTGCGCGAAAATCCGGGCATGTCGGCTCGAAGCGTAGTCGTCGGTGACCACGAGCGTGGAGTCATTGGCTCTGCCGATGGTGATGGGAGCCTCCCCGAGATCGAAGGTCGTGCCCTGCAGAGCGCCTTGCGTCACCACGAGCCTGCTGGGCACGTTCTGACTGGGACGCGCGGGCTCCTTCGGACGCCGGGGCGCTCTGGGCTGCTTGGCGGGCCGGGACGCCGCCCGCTCGGCGGCCTTGGAGCCGAACAGGTCGGCCCGGATCACGCCGACGGCGGCGATGACGAAGAGCCACAGCACCGCGAGGAATGCCAGCTTGATGAGGGTAAGGGTCAGTGCGGTCATCGGAGTCGGGGCTACTCCCTATCGCGGCGGAACACCAGGGTCGTCCGGCCCATCGTGATGCGAGAGCCGTCGACAAGTGTGACGCGTCGGATCGGCTGCCCGTTCATGAAAGAACCGTTGGTCGACCCTAGGTCTACAAGGACGATTTCGGGACCTTCTACGCGGATCTCGGCGTGGTGCCGGGATACGCCCGAGTCCACAAGACGGAGATCGCAGTCCGTACCGCGGCCGAGCAGCGTCACCGGGGTGGTGATGTCATAGGAGCGCTGCATGCCGTCTCCGCCGCCCTCCCCCGCGGTGGTCACGAGCAGCCGCGGGTTGCCGTCGAAGGCCCCCTGCCGGCTCTCCGGCACATCGCTCCTCGGCTGCCGGATCTCGCCGCCCTCGACCGTCGATCCCCTGATCACGCCGGATCTGATCCGGAACATGCCCGTCGCCAGATCCGGGGCGCTCTCGAACCGGACCCGGACCGGGCCCACGAACGAGTAGCCCTGCTCCTTCGCGTACTCCCGCGCGAGATTGGCGAGCTCCTGGCTCAGGCTGTCGGCATAGACCGCCAGCCGCTCGCCATCGGCCTGCGAGATCTCGACGACGAAGTCGTTCGGGACCAGCGTCCGGCCCTGGGCCACGATGGCGGCCCGCTCGTCCATCTCCCGTTGTACGGCGCTGGCCACTTCAACCGGCTGTAGCTCCGACTTGAAGGCTCGTGCAAAGGCACCCTCGACCATGCCCTCGAGCCGTCGTTCGAAGCGCTGTAGGACACCCACAGGCACCTCCCTTCCCCACTGGTAGACGATCGTATCCGTGTGGAGGGGCGCGGACAGCACTCACGTTCCGACCTGGTGTCCAAGCCGTGCTAACCTTCTCAAGCGCCCGGGGCGGGTGGCGGAACGGCAGACGCGCACGGTTCAGGTCCGTGTGTCCGAAAGGACGTGAGGGTTCAAATCCCTCCTCGCCCACTTGGGGAAGGCGATGCAAGCCCCCCGCAATGACATGGCAGTGATGTGCCAGTGATCTACCGATGATGTGCCAGTGATGTCTCGGTGATGTGCCAGTGATGCGAACGGGCCCCGGTGCGGCGAGCACCGGGGCCCGTTCGTTTTTCCCGAGCCGTTCCCGGGCCGGTTCACCGACGCGGGTCCGCCTGGCCGGAGCCGAGCTCGCCGGGACGGAGCTCGCCGGGACGGAGCTCGGGGGCCGTGGTCCCGGAACGGTCTCCCGAGCAGGCCGCGGCGCTCAGGGCGAGTCCCGCGATGACGGGATGACAGCGAACTTCTCCACCAGCCTCCTTGTGAGCCTGGTCACGTGACGGTGGCCACTCGGAGCCACGAGGGAGCGGAGGCGATGGCACACTGATCCGCATGAGTCTCGCGGCGCAGCTCGAGGAACTCGGCCGATCGTTGCTCGATGAGCAGCTGGCGCATCCGACCGTGGCCGGCATCGCCGCGGGAGACCTCGACGAGAAGGTGTTCCGGTCCTGGCTCGAACAGGACTACCTCTTCCTGCTGGACTACGCGCGCGTGTTCTCCCGGCTGGCGTGGCAGGCGCCGCCGCGGTATCTGGCCGATCTCGTGGATCTCGCCTACGGCACCCTGCACGGTGAGCTGGACCTGCACCGGTCGCTTGCCGCCGGGTTCGGCGCAGACCTGGACGCCGCGGTCAAGGGGCCGGCGTGCGAGGCCTACACCTCCTTTCTGCTCGATGCCGCGGCCTCCTATGCCGACGGGCTCGCGGCGTTGTACCCGTGCATGTGGGGCTATTCCAGACTGGGCGCGCGCCTCGCCGAGAACCCGCCGGCGGAGCCGCGTTATCGCAGGTGGGTGGAGACCTATGCCGACCCGGCGTTCGCTGAGCTGGCCCGGGGCTGTGCGCGGATGCTCGACGAGGCCGAGCCGGACCCGGCACGTGCCCGGGAGCTCTTCCTCGCGGGCATGCGCCATGAGGTGTCGTTCTGGGACGTCCCCCTGTGAGCCCTCCGGGCCGACGATCACAGCTGCTCGAACACCTGGTCTCGAGACGGCTTCGACCTGCGCGGACGAGAAGTTATCCACAGTGGTCAGGTCGGGCTGTGGAGATGACGCCTGGGTGATTTGCCGGATCTGTGGGGTTCCGGGGGTGTGAGTTCGCGGAAGATCGCGATGCGGCGATGGTTTTCCACAGAGATTCTCCACAGGCGTCCACAGGCCTGTGGAAACCTTGCTCTCCCGCGAGCGGACACGGCGAGTGGACACGGCGAGCGCATACTGGGGGAATGCCTGAGCTACCGGAGGTGGAGGCGCTGGCGCGGTTCCTTCGGGAGCGCGCGGTGGGGCGCGCGGTCGCACGGATCGACGTGACGGCGATCTCGGCGCTCAAGACCTATGACCCCGCGGTCACCGCGCTCGGCGGGCTCACCGTGACCGGCGTCGGGCGCCATGGCAAGTTCCTCGATCTCGACGTCGACGGAGTCCATTTCGTCGTGCACCTCGCCCGGGCCGGCTGGCTGCGGTGGAGCGACCGGCTCCCCGACAAGCCGGTCAGGCCTGGGAAGGGACCCCTCGCCCTGCGGGTCCACCTCGACGACGGGTCGGGTTTCGACCTGACCGAGGCCGGGACGAGGAAGGGCCTCGCCGTCTATGTCGTACGCGATCCGGCCGAGGTGCCGGGCATCGCCGTTCTCGGCCCGGACCCGCTGTCCGACGACTTCACGGTGGGACGGCTGAACGAGATCGTGGGCGGCCGCCGTACCCAGATCAAGGGACTGCTCCGCGACCAGAAGGTCATCGCGGGCATCGGCAACGCCTACTCCGACGAGGTCCTGCACGTGGCCCGGATGTCGCCGTTCAAGATCGCGGCAAGCCTGACCGGGGACGAGGTCACGATGCTGTACGAATCCATCGTCACGACCCTGAGGGAGGCCGTCGAACGGTCCGGAGGGCTGGCCGCGGGCGACCTCAAGGCGGAGAAGAGGCTCGGCCTGCGGGTGCACGGCCGGGCCGGGCAGAAGTGCCCGGTGTGCGGCGACACCATCAGGGAGGTGTCCTTCGCCGACTCGGCCCTGCAGTACTGCGCCACGTGCCAGACGGACGGCGAGCCGCTCGCCGACCGCCGGTTGTCCCGCCTGCTCAAGTGACCCGCGGCTCCGCGTTTGATTGCCGCGCTCCGCGCGGCATGAACAGGGTCAGCGGACCGGGGGGAGTTCGCCGAGGACGGGGTTGAGAGCGGTCCAGCGGGAGAGCTCGCAGCCGTTCTTGCGGCTGAACTTCGCGTCGACCTTCTGGTCCTTCCACGTACCCGTGACCGTGGCCTCCTCGGGGCCGCCGTAGATCATCGTGCACTGCTGGTCCTTGGCGACCGGCGTGAACGGGGCCTTGGCCTTCGCGAGCGCCGCGCAGGCCTTGGCGGCCTCGGGATGGGTGCCGCCGGCCGGGTCGCAGGTGAGGATCCAGGTCTTGGCGGCCGACTCCGGCGACGCCTTGACGTTGATCGTGAGTTGGGTCACGGGGGCGGGCTTGGCGGGGGTGGCGACCGTACCTGCCGGGGGCTTGTCCGGACCACCTTTGGCCTGTTCAGAGCCGCATCCCGCGAGAGAGACGATCACTGCGAGGCCAGGCACTGTGAAAAAGAGCATCCGATACCGCATGCGAGATTCGACGTGGACCGGTTCCACGAGGTTCCATTGGATCGTGATGAATCTCGGGGAGAACATTCCGGTGGTCGACGCCGCGGTCGTACCGGAGGGTGCATATCTGCTCGACGTCCGGGAACCGGACGAGTGGCTCGCCGGCCACGCGCCGGAGGCCGTGCACATCCGGATGCGTGAACTGAGCGATCGGGCCGGCGAGATCCCACGTGATCGGGACGTGTACGTGATCTGCCGATCCGGCGGACGCTCGGCACAGGTGACGGTCGCACTGAACAACGCGGGGTGGCAGGCGGCGAACGTCGACGGCGGCATGAAGCGCTGGGCCGAGGCCGGCCGGCCGATGGTCAGTGAGACGGGCATGGCGCCCTACGTGGTGTGAGCCAGGGAGCATAGCCAGGGAGTGAGGCCCGGTTGTACTATGTGCCGGGTCTAACCGAACACCGCGGGAGCTCGGGCACGCCGGGCTGAGAGGGCGACTGATCAGCGTCGCCGACCGCATGAACCTGTCCGGATAATGCCGGCGTAGGGAGAGTGCGTTGAGCGCTGTCGTCCACGAGCGTCCTGACCATGAGCTGTCCGGCGGCCGTCCTCACGACGAGGTCCCGTACACCCTCGATGAGCCTGCCCCCAAGGTCCTCGGCTTCTGGGACCAGGGAGCCTTCTGGGGCAACCTCGGCGTCAGCCTGTTCGCCTTCTCCGGGGCCTACACCGTGCTCGCCCCGGACGAGAACGGCGTCCCCCACCTGGCGATCGGCGCCGGCATCGTCGCCATGATCGTCGGCACGGTGCTCGGCGGGCTGATGCTCGGCGTGGCGGCGGTGCCGGGAGCCCGCACCGGCCAGCCCGCCATGGTGCTGCTACGCGGGCTGTTCGGCACCCGGCTGTCCTACCTCCCGACCGTCCTCAACATCGCCCAGCTCATCGGCTGGGGCACGTTCGAGCTCGTCGTGATCGCCGGCGCCGCCCGCGCGTTGTACGACGGAGTGCCGCGCTGGGCCTACGTCCTGGCGGCGGGCGTCATCACCACCGCGCTGACCATCTGGCCGCTCGGTTCGGTCCGGATGCTGCGCCGCTATGTCACCATCGCGGTGGGGATCGCGCTCGTCTACTTCTACGTCCAGCTGCTCCGTCAGCCCCTTCCCGACCTGGGCCAGGGATCCTGGAGCCGGTTCTGGGTCGGGGCCGACGCCGCTCTGGCCGTGTCGATCTCGTGGGTCCCGATGGCCGCGGACTACACCAGGCATTCCCGTACGGCTCGTGGGGCCTTCGGGGCCGCGGCCATCGGCTATTCGGTCACGCAGGTCCTCGCCTACGTTCTCGGGCTGCTCGCGCTCGCCCTGGTCGCGGCGGACCCCACCCGCGTGTTCGACCCGTTCCTGCATGTGGCCGGCGGTGTGGCCTTCTTCGCCGTCTTCGTGCTGCGGGAGGCCGACCAGTCCTTCGCCAACGTCTATTCGACCGCGGTGTCCATCCAGAACCTGGCTCCGAGGGCGGACCGGCGGGTGCTGTCCGTGGCGCTGGGCGTGTTCATCACCGTGCTGGCCCTGATGGTCAACATCGGCAACTACGCCGGGTTCCTGTCCCTCATCGGCTCGGTGTTCGTCCCCATGCTGGGGGTGCTCGCCGTCGACTTCTTCGTGCTCCGTCGCGGACGACCGTGGGACGTGTCCCGTACGGCGCCGTCGCGCTGGGGCATGATCGCCGCCTGGGCGCTCGGCTTCGTCGCCTATCAGCTCGTCAACCCCGGCACGGTGGGGTGGTGGAAGGGCTTCTGGACCGACGTACAGGGCTGGTCGCACTTCGCCCCACAGCCGTGGATGAGCGCGTCGCTGTCGTCGTTCGCGGTCGCGGCGCTGGGGACGTACGTCATCGGGCGGCTCGCCCGTCGCTGAAGGGCGGCGGGACCCCCGGGCGCGCCCGGGGGGGTGATGATCTGCGGATATGCCGGCGGTGCCGTGGGAGCTTTTTCACGGCACTTCGCGGGCCACCGCCCGACATCCGATGGCACCATGACAGGCGTGCAACCGGCCGCTCATGATCCGATCCTCCGCTCGGTCATCGAGTGCGCGGCCGACGCCATCGTGGCCGTCGACACGGCATTCCTGGTCACGGTGTGGAACCCGGCGGCGGAGCGGATGTTCGGCTGGACGGCCGCGGACGTGATGGGCAAGGTGCCGCCGACCGTCCCCGACGAGCTCAAGGCTGAGCACAACGCGGTGCTGGAACGGATCCGGGAGGGCGGGCAGATCTCGATCGTGACCCGCCGATTCCACCGTGACGGGGATCTCATCGACGTGCGGATCGACACCAGCGTCCTGTTCGACACCGCCGGCCGGCAGATCGGCTGGGTCAGCGTCTATCACCCGGTGGAAGAGGACAAGGCCGCGCAGCACCACGCCACGGAGCGGGCCCGCCTGGTGCGCCGGCTCAACGATGTGCTCGCCGATCTCAACGCCGAGCTCGACCTGTCCTCGGTGCTGGACCAGATCACCGGTGCGCTCGTCGAGCTCACCGGTGCCGACGCCGGAGGGTTCGTACGGATCGACGGCGACCGGCTCGAGCTCGTGAGCCTGCGGGGGCTGCCGGAGCACCTGCGCGGCACCGTCGCCGAGCGGAACTCGAGCCTGGTCGGCGAGCTGTTCCGGACCGGCAAGACGGTCATGCTGGCGACCGGCAACCGCCGCCTGGACGGCCTGATCTGGTCCGAGCTCCCCGGCCTGCACACGATCGCGGTCGGCCTGTCCTATCTCCAGCAGAAGCCGTACGGGGCGCTGTACGCGCTGTTCTCCGGACAGAGGGTCGGGCACAACGAGCTCGAGGTGCTGGAGCTGCTCGCCGGGCATGCCGGAGTGGCGGTCGGCAACGCCGTCGCCTATTCCAAGGTGGTCCGGCAGCGCGCGCACGAGCGCGCGGTC
The DNA here is from genome assembly GCA_036008685.1 of Actinomadura sp. GTDB lineage: Bacteria > Actinomycetota > Actinomycetes > Streptosporangiales > Streptosporangiaceae > Actinomadura_C. Next base: position 17,619 of record DASYNF010000075.1, read on the forward strand.
ATCGATGCGAGCGCGGACGGCATCGCGGTCCTGGACCGTGATGGCATCGTCCGGCAGTGGAACCCGGCGGCGCACTCCCTCACCGGGGTGCCGGCGAGTGAGGCGATCGGCCGGTGCCTTCCGTTCCCGCAGCCGTGCCCCGGGGAGATGGTGACCCACCGGCTGGAGTCCGGGACCTGGCTCAACGTGCTCTGTGCCGAGATCGAGGAGACCGACGAGCTCGTCGTCGACTTCCGCGACGTCTCCGATGCCAAGGCGCTGGAGGAGGCCAAGGATCTCTTCCTGGCGACGACCAGTCATGAGCTCCGCACCCCGATCACGGTGGTCCAGGGGTTCGCCAGCACGCTGGTGAACCGCTGGGACAAGCTCACCGACCCGGACCGCAGGAAGGCCGTCGCGACGATCGCCGAACGGGCGCACTCGCTGGGCCGGCTGGTGGAGAACCTCCTGCTGGGATCGCGGGCCGGGGCCGGTGAGCTGAGGGTGACGATCGAACGCTTCGATCTGGGCCGGTTGCTCGACGGAGCCGTCACCGGATTCCGCTCGCTCTCGGAGCGGCATCTGGTCGAGCTGGACGTCCCGCCGGGCCTGCCGGAGGTCAGCGGGGACGCGATGGCCACCGACGTCATCATCGGCCAGCTGCTGGAGAACGCCTTCAAGTACTCGCCCGACGGGGGGACCGTGCGGGTCCGGGCCCGTCTCGAGGGCCCGGACATCGTGATCACGGTGGACGACGAGGGCGTGGGCATCGCTCCCGGGGACCATGAACGGATCTTCGAGCGGTTCGTCCAGGGGGAGGCCGGAGATCGGCGCCGGTTCGGCGGGATCGGTCTCGGGCTCTACATCGTCAAGCGTCTGGCCCTGGCCCAGCGGGGGGACATCTCAGCACATAGCCGCACGTGCGGGGGCACGTGCATGCGGCTGGTGCTCAGGCCCGCAGGAGAGCCTGACTAGCACGCAGTGTGACCGACGAATCCCTTGCCGTAGGAGTAATCCAGCGATGAGTGGATAAGTCTTTTACTAGTTTTGTGCAACACAGGTGCTTCTGTCCGCTTGGAGCCGCTTACTGGAGGTCGCAAGGCGTGTCTTGTCTGTTGGTCACTCGTTGTATCGGTAGCCGATGGTTTGGAGCGGGTTTCTGGACTCGCAGTATTGGGCATTTCGGTCGTACCGGGGGTGCGACAGGAACCATCCGAGCTCAGGATGCCGCGGGGAGGTGAGGACGTCGAGCGCCGTACTGCTGCCGCACGAGCCATCCAGCGTCGCGATCGCCCGGCAGTGCCTGACCGCGGAACTGATCGCCGTAGGAGTGCTCGAGTCGGTCATCGATGACGTCAACGTCATCATCAGCGAGCTGATGAGCAACGCGCTCCGGCATGCCCGGCCCCTGCCTTCGGGGCAGGTCCGGCTCGCCTGGAGCACGAGCGACGACGCGATAGAGATCGCGGTCTGCGACGGGGGAGCGCGGACGGAGCCGCGCCGTGGTCACCCGACGCTGTCATCCCTGGGCGGCCGCGGGCTCGGGATCGTCGAGACCATCGCGGAATGCTGGGGTGTCCACCATGACCACGACGGGACGACGGTATGGGCGGTCCTGCGGTCCCCGCAGCTGGCCGGCCCTCCTCCCCGGGCCGGTGCGGACCGCCCGCAAGCTGCGATAACGGTTCAACCGAGCATTTGAGGACCCCCACGGCGAATCTGCTTGATCACACCCGCTAGGGTCTTCTCAGCTCGGGTGCTGTCGTGCCCCCGTCGGCAGCGCCCGAGCATCCAAAGCCAGGATCCGAAGCCAGGATCCGAAGGCCGGCGTCGGAAGGCATGACGGCCGCGGCCCGAAGGGCCCTGAGGAGGGCCTGGAAGAGCTCAGAAGGGCAGCGGGTCCCGCTCGATAGGGCAGGACATGCAGCGCGGGCCACCGCGACCGCTGCCCAGCTCACTTCCCGGGATACGGATCACTTCGACCCCCGCCGCCTCGAGCTGGGCGTTGGTCTCGATGTTCCGCTCGTACGCCACCGCGAGCCGTGGTGCCACGGCCAGGGTGTTGTTGCCGTCGTCCCACTGCTCGCGTTCGGCCGTCACCGGATCCAGCCCGGTGTCGATGACCTTGATCCGGTCGATCCCCATCGCGGCCGCGGCCGCCTCCAGGAACGGCCGGGGGGGCGAGATCCGCAGGTCGCCGTCCCGCTGGGTGACGGCATAGGCGGTGAGGGAGTGGGCGACCGCCGGGTACATGACGACCGTGTCGGTGTCCACCATCGTGCACACGGTGTCCAGGTGCATCGTGGCCCGTTCCTGCGCGATCGGCACGGCCAGCACGGTGTGCGCCATGCCGGCGTCGAACACCTGTCGTGCCAGCCGCTCGACCCCGGCGGGGGTCGTGCGCTCCCCGGTGCCCACAGCGACGACCCCAGGCCCGAGCAGCAGGATGTCGCCGCCCTCCACGTGCTCGAGTCCGGGGTCGTACACCGACCGGACCCCGGCGAACCGCGGGTGGTGGGCGTAGATCAGCCGGGTCAGGGCGGTTTCACGGCGCCGGGCCGGCATGGCCAGGCTGGTGACGGCCACGCGGTCGCCGATCCAGGCGCTCGAATCCCGGGTGAACAGGAGGTTGGGCAGGGGATCGATGATGAAGTCGTGCCGGCTCATCAGCTCATAGACCAGCCCATGGCCGGCCTTCAGTTCCTCGTGTGCGAGTCCCGCGATGAGCGTATGGGCCAGTGTCTCCGTGTCGAGGTCGGCCAGATAGGACGCGACCACGTCGCGCAGCCGGTCGCCCAGGCGGGCGTCGGCCAGCACCTCGGTGATCGCCTCCTCCCGCGCGGTCTGGAACTCCAGCGCCTCCTGGAGCAGCTCGGTCACGTAGAGGACCTCGACGTCCCGGGCGCGCAGGGCCTCGGCGAAGGCGTCATGCTCCTCCTGTGCCCGGCCCACCCAGGGGATGCCGTCGAACAGGAGCTTGTCGTTGTTGCGCGGTGTCAGGCGCTTCAGCTCCGCTCCCGGGCGATGGAGCAGCACGGCCCGGAGCCGTCCGACCTCGCTGTTCACGCGGTGGATATGTGGCACGTTGTGCAGCGTAGCCCGATATGTAACATGCGCAGATCAACGGACTCGCTCACCCGGCCCATTTCGCCGCATCGACCATGCTCCGCGCGTCCGCCGAGGGGCTCGGGACCGCACTCGTCCTGATCGTCGAGGATCGGACCGGCCGGGCGGCCGCAGCGGGTTTCCTGCTGTCCGCGGCGCTGCTGCCCTACGTGGTGGCGGGCCCGATCGTCGGTGAGGTGCTGGACCGGGCCCGCCGTCCCGGGCCGCGGGTGACGCTCTTCGCGGCCGGCTACACCGCCGCGATGGCCCTGCTCCTCACCCTGGCCGGCAACGTCCCCACACCGGTGGCGCTCCTCGCGGCGGTCGCGGTCGGGTGCCTCGAACCCATCTCCGTGGCGTTGTCGAGCCTGCTGCCGCGCATCGTCCCGGAGGACCGGCTGACGAGGGCGTACGGGCTGGAATCGGCGAGCTACAACGTCGCCGGGATCGCCGGGCCGGGCCTTGTCGCGGGCGTCGCGGCCTGGGCGGGCCCGCGGCCGGCCGGCCTGGTGATCGTGGCCTTCGCGGCGCTCGGCACGGCCCTCATGCCGCTGCTGACGCTCACCCTGCCGGCGATAAGGGCGATGCCCCGTACCGAGACCGCGGCCGGCCGAGCGGCCACGGGACGCCGGCCGGCCCTGGTGGTGCTGACCGGCGGCGCGGTCGTGCTCTTCGGCAACCGGCCCCTGCGGGCCGTCACGGTCGCGACGATGCTCGCCTTCGTCGGGATCGGCGGGGTGCCCGTCGTGGCGGTCCTGCTGGCCGGCCGACTGGGCGCCGACCCGAGCGCCGGCGGGCGGCTCCTCGTGGCCTTCGCGCTCGGGGCCCTCGCCGGGTCACTCGTGTCGGCGCGCCGGCTGAGGCAGCGCGGCGCGGAATGGGTCGTGCCGGCCGCGATCGCGGCTCTCGGGGTCGCCCTGGCCGGCGCCGCGCTCGCGCCTTCGCTGCCCTGGGGGTTGCCGTGGGCGACCGTCTGGTTCGCCGTGGCCGGCGTCTGCGACGGGCCGCTGCTGGCCGCCACCCTCACGCTGCGGCAGCGCGAATCCCCACCTGATCGGCTCGGGCAGGTCAACACCACGGGCGGCAGCCTCAAGCTCGGCGCCGCCGCGGTGGGCGCCGCCCTGACCGGAGTCCTCGCGGACCCGCTGGGAGCCGGCGGCCTGCTCTGGGGCATGGCCGGCCTGCAACTGGCCGCCGCCGCCTGCGGCCTGGTCCTCCTGCGTGGCCGCGGGCCGCGCTGATCCGCCCCTGATGGAGCCCGCGCCAGTCGGCCGCGGGAAACCGATCGGCTTCGGCCCCTCGGAAACCCATGGTCTGGGCCATGTCCTTCGCGGCCGCGATCGACGCGTACGTACCGCTTCCGCCTCGGCCGCTCGACCGGCCGTTCCACACCCACTACCGGCCGCAGTTCCACTTCCGGACGACCGATGCGGTGGGCACGGTGTCCTGGGCGCGGGGGACCCGGATGAGGACGGCATGGCGCTGCCCGGTGACTCCGTCGAGATGACGGTCGAGCTCGGCAAGCCGGTCGCCATGACGGAGGGGCTCGGCTTCGCGATCGTGAAGGCGGGCGGATGCCGAGCGGTCTTTCTCCCAAGCGTCCACAAGGGCGGGATCTCCGGGGGGAACCCCCCGGCGCTTTGCCATGAGCACCTATACGCATCGCGCCGTGATGCGTATAGGTGCTCATGGCAAAGCCGGGCGGCGGCCATGGGGACGATGTGACGAGCTGTTCGCACCGGACGGTGTTGAGCTCCTGATCTATCGGGGTGAGAACTACGGTTGCTGGAGCTGCGGCATCCGGCTGCTGGACCTGGGGCTTGTCGACCCGCCCACCGTGTTCTGGAACACCTGCGGAGATGACGAGTGCCAGACGACCGGGGTGGTCTGGCTGGACAGCTTCTCCACAGCCTGCGTCGAGATGGTCTTGACAGAGTCGATGCTGCCGAGCGACCAGACACTCTGCCGTACGGGCGAGCTTTGCGCCGAAGAGATCCCAGTCCTGGAACGCACCTTTCCCAAGCTGGGCCTACCCACGTATCCGGTCACCCGGCCGCCGTGCGAACCGGGTATCACCTGGTTCGGCGGCGATGACGTCCTGCTCCGGCTGCATCGTTACATCGGTACGAGGGGTGACGCCGGCTCCGGTTCCTCCCTGTCCTCATCGGATCGGCCGCTCGCCTGCGCCGCCGGGTGTCCGCAGCGGTGATCTTGCGGTTGTTCGCGGTTGGGGATGTGCGCCCGCGAACGACTGCAAGATCATGGCGGGCTCCGCGGGTCAGTTGACGGCGCGGTCCTGGTCGGCCCAGTACGGCGCGCGGAGCTCTCGCTTGAGGACCTTGCCGGTGAGATTGCGGGGAATGGAGTCACGGCGCTCCACCGAGGCGGGGCACTTGAAATGGGCGAGCCGTTCGCGGCAGTGCTCGATGAGCTCCCGCTCCGGAACGTCCGCGGACAGGACCACGATGGCCTTGGGGGTCTCGCCCCACCGGGGGTCCGGCACCCCGATGACGGCACAGTCGGCCACCAGCGGATGGCTCATCAGGACGTTCTCCACCTCGGCGGGATAGATGTTCTCGCCGCCCGAGATGATCATGTCCTTCACCCGATCGTGGATGTAGAGATAGCCGTCCTCGTCGAGGTGGCCGACGTCCCCGGTGCGCAGCCATCCGCCCGGCAGGAGCGTGTCCGCGCTGGCCTGGTCGAGCCTCCAGTAACCCCGCATGTTCTGCGGCGTGCGGGACAGGATCTCTCCGGCCTCCCCGGCGGGGAGTTCGCGGCCCGTGCCCGGATCGACGATCTTCAGCCGGGTCTCGGCGTTCGGGAGCCCGGCACTGCGCAGCCGGTGGGTGGTCGGCCCCTCCATGACGTGGTCCTCGGGAGGGAGCATGGTGATCGCACCGGTCGTCTCCGTCAGGCCGTACACCTGGATGAATCGCGTGTGCGGAAGCAGCCGCATGGCCCCCCGCAGGATCTCGTCGCTGATCGGCGACGCGCCGTACAGCAGGAGCTCCAGGCTGGACAGGTCCGCCGTACGCGCCTGCGGGACCTGCGGCAGCAACAGCAGCAGCACGGGGACCAGGAAGGCGTGCGTCACGCCGTGCTCGGCGATCGCCTCGATGATCAGGCCCGGATCGGGCTCCCGCATGATCACGCCGGTGATGCCCTCGAAGAGCACAGAGACGCTCAGCACGCTGCCGGCGATGTGGTACATCGGCATCGCGACCATGAGCACCGACGACTCGTCGAGGGTCCATATCCGGTTGGAGCGCCGCAGCGCGGCCAGGAAGTTGTCGTGCGTGAGCATCACGCCCTTGGGCAGCCCCGTGGTGCCCGAGGAGTAGAGCTGGGCGAAGACGTCGGTGGCCGCGAGGCCGACGTTCATGGGCGTGGCCTCGTAGGCGCCGACCCAGCCGGCGTAGTCGGGATAGGGATGCTCACCCCCGCCGATGACGGCGAAGTGCTTCACATGCCTCAGCCGGCCCGCGACGGCGTCGAGCACCGGCACGAACTCGGGGCCGACGATGAACACCACCGCCTCGGCGTTGCCGACCACGTAGGCGACCTCGTCCGGCGCGAGCCGGTAGTTCACCGGCACCAGGACGGCGCCGAGGCGCGCCGCGGCGAACAGCTGCTCCACGTATTCGATGGAGTTCTTGTCCAGAATCGCGACCCGGTCGTCACGCTCCACGCCGGCCGCTCGCAGCGCGGCGGCGGCTCGGTCCACCCGGCGGTCGAATTCGTCGTAGGTGACCCGCTCGGTTCCGTTGATGAACGCGATCCGCTCGGGGTGCTCCTGCGCGCGTTCACGCAGGGCGTCCGTCAGAAGTGGCACGGCTGACTCTTCTCGTCGGCGACGTTGCAGGCATCATGCGCGAACGGCCGATCCAGGGACAAGGCCCTCGGTGGCCCGGTCCCAGGAGGGACGAGGGTTCTTTCGGAAACGTGTGAACGGCGGGTAAACCATTGACGATCTATGGGCGTCATCTTGGTAAGGCGCGGCGTAAAGCGACGCGCATCACACGGAGGTTTTTCCAACTTGCGTTCTCTCTTGTTCGTGCGCGCCGCGGCGGTCGCCGCGGTGACCGCGCTGGGTGGACTAGGCCTCGCCGGCCTGGCCCCGTCCGCCTCGGCGGCCACAGCCGCCAAGGCCTACGACTTCAACGGCGACGGTTATCAGGACCTGGCCGTCGGAAGCCCATACGGCAAGGTCGGCACCAAGGCGAGTGCGGGTTTCGTCAGCGTGATCTACGGCTCCTCGAAGGGGCTCAACACCGCCAAGAAGAAGGTCTTCAGCCAGGACAGCGCCGGTGTGCCGGGTGCGGCCGAGGCCTACGACCACTTCGGCTACTCACTCGCGTCGGGCGACTTCGACCGGGACGGCTATGCCGACCTGGCCATCGGCGCCCCGGACGAGGACACGGGCAAGGGCGCGAACGCCGGCTCGATCACGATCCTGTGGGGCACGTCCTCCGGCCTTTCGACCTTCGCCACCGCGGACGAGGAGTTCAGCGACCCCGGAGCGGGTCACCGCTGGGGCGAGAGCATGAGCACCGGCGACATCCAGCACGACGGTGCTCCGGAGTTGTTCATCACCGTGCCCGGCATAGGGATGTTCAAGTGGTTCTACTTCAGCACCGCGGGCGATGCGAGGGCCACCGGCCAGGCCACCGCCGACCGGGGCATGCGCGCCGGCGGCTCCCAGATGGCCGTGCGCGTGAAGCCGGGCAAGGGAGGCGTGTCCGCCCAGTCGGCGATCGACGTCAACAGCTCGCTGGTGGCCGCGGGCGACGTGACCGGCGACGGCTATGACGACGTGGTCTATGGCTGGTACGACTCTGACGCGAGCGACCCCGAGCTGCGGCGCGGATTCGTGGTCTATCCCGGAACGGCCAATGGTGACATCAACCACAGCACCTCCACGGGCATCCTCGACATCCAGGTGAACTCCCTCGCCGTCGCGGACTTCAACAAGGACGGCAAGAAGGACGTGGCGGTCGGCGAGCCGTCCGACTCGTCGGCGAAGGGCGGCAGGGTGTCGGTCTTCACGGGCTCCGACACCGGGGTCACGGTCGACTCGATGATCTCTATCGGCCAGGACGCCAGCGGCGTGCCGGGCGCCGCGGCGGCCGGCAACGCCTTCGGCGGCAACATCGCGGCCGGCGACGTCAACAAGGACGGCTACGCCGACCTGGCCGTCGGTGTCGCGAACGAGACCGTCGGCTCGGCCGGCGCCGGACGGGCCTATGTCCTGTTCGGCTCGGCGACCGGCCTCACCGGCACCGGGGCCCAGACGGTCTCCCAGAGCACCACGGGCGTCCCCGGAGGCTCGGAGAAGAACGACCACTTCGGCTACCAGGTGACGCTGCTCGACCACAACAAGGACGGCGCGGCCGACCTCACGATCGGAGCGCCGGACGAGAACGGCGGCGACGGCGCCATCACCTTCGTCAAGGGCGGCACCGCCGGTGTGCTCCCCGTCTCGGGCTCGATCGCGGTGGGCACCGGGACCTTCGGGGTGACGGGCAAGAAGGCCGAGCTCGGCCGCCGGCTGGGCCACTGACCCTCAACCTGCCGCGAACTTCTGCAAGATCACGCCAATAGCGTCGTGATCTTGCAGAAGTTCGCTCGTACGGGACGCGGTCAGCGCGGGAGGGTCTCGTCGATCGCCCGGAAGGTGGGGCAGGGCCAGCGCCACATGCACGCCCGGCACCGCCGGATCGGTTTGCTCGGGTCACTGGAGATCCCGCCGGCGTCCCGGGGCTGATGCAGCTCGAGCAGGCGAAGGCCCATCTCCGCGAACGCGACCATGTCCTCGCGGGCGTCGGTCAGGAAGTCGAGGTCCTCGCGTGAGAGCCGGGTCCGTACGGGGACGAATCCCTCTTTGTTCATCAGGCGGGACAGGAACTGCGTCGAGGAGCGCCATGATTGGGACTTCTCGGACCTGATCCTGATCGCCTCGAATCGGTCCCGGAGCCTGCCCTGCCGCGGGTCGGCGAATCTGTCGGGGATCATGGCACCTGGCCCGGGCGCTCTGGGGACGGATATGGCGCCGTAGCGGGCCCGGGCGCATGACCGAGGGCTCGCATGACTCCTCCCGTGTGGTGAAGCTCGTGTTGCACCGCCCCAGCCTGCCGCACTCCGCGCGGAGCCGGGACGGGAATCCCGCACTTCGTGGCGGACCCCACGGCCCGGATCAGGGCCGACGGCCCAGGTGACGACCCAGATGATGACGTAACTGGTAAAGATGGCGGGCGGATGAGATCTGAGTCGGTGAACTCTCTGGCTCCAGGCCCGCGGGCCAGATATTGTGCGGCAGGTGGAGCTAAATGTCTCGAGTACGTCTCAGGGAGGTCACGCCGTCGTCACCGCGAGCGGCGAGCTGGACCTGTACACCGCACCGCGGCTGCAGACCGCACTGGCCTCTCTGCTGCGTGAACGCGTCGACCGTGTCGTAGTCGACCTGAGTGGTATCGAGTTCTGTGACTCGACCGGGATGAACGTATTGCTCTCGGCGATGAAGCGGATCAAGGAGCAGGGCGGCACACTGGAGCTCGCCGCCCCGCGCCCCGCCGTACGCCGAATCCTCCAGGTGACGGGGCTGGACACCGTGTTCTCGGTGCACGACGCCGTACCCGCCCTCGATGCGACCTGATATCACCACGACCTGACTACCACCGCGACCTGATGCCACCGGCCGGGCGGCACTACCATCGCCTCCATGCAGGCTGAGGCTGACGTGGCCGTCATCATCGCGGCCAAGGACGAGCGGGACCGCATCACGGCGACGGTGAAGGCCGCGCTGGAGCTGCCCGGCGTCGATCTCGTCGTCGTCGTCGACGACGGGTCGGCGGATGCGACCGGGCGGCTCGCCCGGGAGGCCGGCGCCACGGTGGTGCGGCACAGCCGCAACCGCGGCAAGGGCACCGCGATGGAGACCGGCGCGGAGGCCGTACGCCTTCTCGACCAGGACGGCTCCAGGCGGCGGGCCGCCCTGCCCGGCCGGGGAGGTGACCTGCCCGCCGAGGCCGGTGAGCCGCCACGGCACCTGCTCTTCCTCGACGCCGACCTGGCGGATACCGCCCGCGCGGCCGCACCGCTCATCGAGCCCGTACGGCGAGGCGATGCCGACATGACGATCGCGGCCTTCTCGTCGACCGTCAAGCTCGGCGGGCACGGCCTGGTCGTACGGCTGTCGCGCGACGGCATCAAGCGCGCCACCGGCTGGGAGGCGACGCAGCCGCTCAACGGGCAGCGCTGCCTCACCCGGGCGGCCTTCGAGGCGGCGTTGCCCCTGGCCACGGGGTTCGGGGTCGAGACCGCTCTGACCATCGACCTGCTCCACCGGGGCTTTCGCGTGGTCGAGGTGGAGGTCCCGCTGGCGCACCGCGCCACCGGCACCGATCTGAAGGCGCAACTCCACCGCGCCCGGCAGTTGCGCGACGTGGCGCGCGCGCTGGCCGTACGGGAGCCTTCGGTCGCCCGCGGCCTCCGGCGTTTTCGCGGCCTGAGGTGACGCCGGCCGGGACTGGCCGGGCCGGACTCGCCGGCATCGGCCTCAGCATCACGTGCTTCCTCGTCACCGCGGTGCTCGGGCCCTCGGCGATGGAGCCGGAGATGCGCGGCTCGGGACCCCCGTTCTCCCTCACCGCGCATCCGTCCCCGTACCTGGTCATCGGCCTGGTGGCCTCGGGGGTGCTCCTGGCGGCGCTCGGCCTGGGGATGTGCCTGCACGCGGTGGGACGTGGCTGGCGTCCCCATCCCGGGCGGCTCCTCGCGGCGGGGCTGCTCGCCACCGCGGCGTTCGCGGTCATGCCGCCGGTCGGGTCCGCGGACCATCTCAACTACGCCGCCTACGGCCGGATGGTCCTCACCGGTCACGATCCCTACACCACCAGGGCGGTGGACCTGCCGGCCGACCCGGTCATGCGGGCCGTACAGGAGTGGCGGGAGACCCCATCGGTGTACGGGCCGATCGCCACCGGGCAGCAGGCCCTCGCCTCCTGGATCGGCGGGGACTCCGTGCGCCTGACCGTCTTCGTGCTGTCGTTGTCCGGAGCACTGGCGTTCGCCCTGGTGGGGCTGATCCTCTACCGGTTCGGCGACCCGGTGCGCTCCACCCTCTTCTGGACGCTCAACCCGCTGATGCTCTTCCACCTGGTCTCCGGGGCCCACAACGACACGCTGGGCATCGCGGTCGGCGTTCTCGCGCTCGTCGTCTTCGCCGGACGCCCACGCTCACGCCCACAGGACGTCTCGCTCTCGGGGGGGTCGTCGCCGGTGCGGCAGTGCGATCCGCCGCCGGCTGTGCCCCTGTCCGTGCCGTTCTCTGTGCCGCGGGCTCTGCTGGCGGGCGCCCTCGCGGGGGCCGGGGCGGCGTTCAAGCTCCCGGCGGCCCTGGTGGGAGGCGGTCCGGCCTGGGTGCTGTTGCGCCGGAGGGCCGTCCTGCCGCTCGTGGCGTTGTTCGGCGCCGCGGGCCTGGTGGCGTTCGGCTCCTACACCCTCGTGGGGTGGCATGCGTTCGACCAGGTCAGGCGGGTCTCCAGTGCCGTGTCCTTCGCGACCCCGTGGCACCTTGTGGACGTGGCGCTGGGCCGGGGGTCGCAGCGGCCGGTCATCCAGGCCGCGGCGTTGCTGCTGCTCGTCGGGCTGGCCGTGCTCCTCGCCCGGGCGCTGCCCTGTGATGAGGGGTTCGAGGGACACCGGGTGGCGGCCGCGCTGACCCTGGCCTGGCTGTTCGCCGCGCCGTACGCGCTGCCCTGGTACGACGGGCTCGGCTGGGCGGTCCTCGCCCTGCTGCCGTGGTCGCGGTTCGACTGGCCGCTGCTGGCCCGGACCGCGTTGCTCAGCCTCGCCTATCTGCCCGCTCGCGCCCCGGAGATCACCAGGCTGCCGGACGACCTCGCCTGGCTCTTCACGGTGCTGCGGTCGGTGGTGGTGCCGTGCCTGCTGGCCGGGGTGCTGGTCGCGCTGGTGACGCAGGCTCTTCGGCGTCCCCGTCCAGTTCCAGGGCCCGCACCGACGCCGCGAGCAAAAGCGGGATCGCGAGGCTGAAGACCAGGGCCGGGACGACCACCCCGGAGTCGTTCATCAGCATGCCGATGATGGCCACGGTCAAGGCCGCCAGCAGTGCCGGCCGGAGCGTGAGCGAGTAGGAGTAGGAGCGGCCCAGCAACCCGGCCCGCCAGTCCAGGGGCCGGGCGAGGACGAAGTAGAGGAAGCCCAGCGCGGCGATCGCGATGACGGTGAACGGCCAGTAGCCGAGGCTGTGCAGCATGGCGCCCGCCTTGCGGACGATGACGCCCGAGGCGTCGCCCGCGACGAGCTGCTCCCAGAACCGTCCCAGGTGGGACTGCGCGGCCGGCGGCCGGAGCGAGTCGGCGAAGGCGATCGAGAGGACGACCGCCGCTCCGGCCAGGCAGAACAGCGCCAGCCTCAGCACGGAGACGCGCTTGCCCGCGACCATCAGGGTCAGTACGGCCAGGGCCGGGACGATCGCCAGCACCCCGCCGAAGTCACTGCCCCAGCCCGGCCAGCCGTCGATGGCGATCGTGGCGAAGCCGATCACCAGGACGACGGCCACCGCGGCCCGGCGCCGTCCGGTGCGCAACGGCCGTTCGGCGAGCCATGCGGCCGACAGGATCGCCGCCGTGGCGAAGAGCGCGAACGCCGGGTTGCCGAACCCGTAGTAGCGGCCCCCGACGATCGCGTTGTAGCCCATGAAGGCGTTGAGCTCGAGAGGGGAACCCGACACCACGTCCACGCCGAGGACCAGCGCGGTGACGCCGGAGATGACGAGCCCCGGCCAGAGCACCGACCGTCGCCAGGGCCCGCCCATGGCCAGCGCCATGACGACGGTGAGGGCCGCGGCGACGCTGAGGAGCAGGCCCGCGAGCGGATGCGCGTGGCGCCACCAGGGCACCAGGTTGGCCAGGAAGGTGGAGACCGGCGCCGCGGCGCCGATCAGGGCCACGAGCCGGATGGCCCCGAGGATCCGAGAGCGGATGCCCGACCCGCCCCAGCGGCGCCGCAGTGCCACGGAAGTGAGCAGGTAGACGAGCAGCTGGCCACCGAACAGCACGATGAAGAAGGCCGCCTGCATCCGGCTGACGACCTGGGCGGCGACGTCTTCGTCGGTCAGGTTGTGCACCTTGCGGGCCGGCTCGTCCCCGGAGGGGGACGGGCGCCAGGCCGAGCCGACGGCCTCCTGGGGCCGGTCCGTGCCGAGGGCCTGCAGCGCCGTCGCCGTCACGTCGGTGAGCGTCACCAGCCCGGTGCGCCGGGTCGAGTTGGCCGTCAGATAACCCGCCCCTGCGGCGGCGGCCGGAGGCGTGGCGGCGATGGATCCGAAGCTCTTGCCGTCGCCGGACGGACCGGCGGCGAGCGCGACGTGCAGGTGGGCCATGACGGTGTCGGAGAGTCCCGCGACGAGGACGGTCGTGTCGGAAGGCAGTTCGGCCAGCACCCGGGCGACCTGCCGGTCGGCCGCCGCGACGGCGCTCCGTCGTTTCCTGGCGCTGATAGGAACCTGCGCGCCCTGTACGTCCGCCCCGGCGGTGATGTAGGCCCGGAAGATGTCGTCCACGTCCACCACCGTGAGCGCACAGCGGGACCAGTTGCTCGACGGGACCTCACCGACCGAGGGCGCGTAGACGTCCACTCGTCCGGCCCCGTCGGCCGCGCCGTAGACCGCACCCGACCCGACCGCCATGGTGCAGCGCCGGACTCCGGTCCCCACGCCGCGTCCCTGCCGTACGGCATCGCCGAGAAGCCCGATCCGGGCCTTGTAGGAGGTGCCGGCGTTGTCCTTGTGGATCACTGGCCAGCCGGCCGCCTCGACGCTCTCGCCGTTCCCCGCCGGGGAAGGGGGGAGGGCGCAGCTCCCGTGCGCCAGCCGGGCCCGCTGACCCGCGGACACGGTCAGCCAGCCGTCCACCGGACAGGTGGTGGGGGTGGTGGCCCGCACGCTCAGCGCGGCGGCCGAGCCATGCTCGGTCAACCGCCACAGTGCCGGGGTGCCCGTCTTGGTGACGTCGCTCCACAGCAGGCTGGGAACGCCGATGAGCACGACGCGGCCCGATCCCGTCCCGCCGGTTCCGGCGGTTCCGGCGGTTCCGGCGGCCGCCGAGCCGGCCGCCGAGCTGGCCGCCGAGCCGGCCGCCGAGCCGGCCGCCGAAGCGGGCGGCGGTGCGGCCATGAGCATCAGAACCGCTAGGAGTGCCGCCGCACCGTATGCGGCGATCGTTGCCCCCCGTTGCGCCACCCGCGCACCTCCGTAGTCAAGGTCGGTCTCAGGTTAGTGGTCGTCTTGGGCCAGGATGGTCGTCATGGGTGGACCGAAGACCGAGGGGCGAGCACGTCCGCGTCCGGCCGACATCGCGATCGTGCTGGCCGGGCTGGTCCTGGCCGTGGCGGCGGTCGCACCGGTCGTTTCGCATTGGCTCACGAACCAACCGGATCAGCGGCTGGTGGATCTCGACGTCTACCGATCCGGAGGGGAGGCCGTGCTCCGCGGCGCTTCGGTCTATGACGTGCTGACCCAGCCTCCGCAGCTGTTGCCGTTCACCTATCCGCCGTTCGCCGCGCTCCTCGCCGCTCCGCTGGCGCTGGTCCCGTGGCCGGTGGCGCAGTGGCTGTGGGTCCTTCTGCTGTACGCGGCGTTGGCCATCGCGGTCCGCTTCGCCTTCCGTGACCTCATCCGGCGGGCCGGTCGCTGGGCTCCGGTCGCCATGGGCGCGCTGTTCGGGGCCACCGCGCACCTGATGTCGGTGAGCGACCAGATCCGCTTCGGTCAGGTCGGCCTCTTCCTCGTGGCGCTCTGCGTCGCGGACTGCGCGGCCGAGTCGCCCCGCTGGCCGCGGGGCGTGCTGATCGGGCTGGCCACGGCCGTCAAGCTCGTTCCCGGGGTCTTCCTCGTCTTCCTGCTGATCACCGGGCGGCGGCAGGCAGGGATCAACGCCACCATGACGGCGGTGGTCGCGACCCTCGTGGGATTCGCCGTGCTCCCGGGCGACTCGATCGACTTCTGGTTCGGAGCGCTCCTGGACGGAGACCGGGTCGGGGCCAACAACGGCACCACCAACCAGTCGATCCACGGCATGCTGCTGCGCCTGTACTGGCCCGGTGCGATCACCACGCTCGTGTGGGGCCTGTGCCTGATCCTGATGGCCTACGCCGGTTTCCGCGGCGCGCGCGGCGCGTCCCGGCTGGCACCGCGGCTGCACGGCCCCGACGCGCACAGCGCGGAGATGGCGGGGATCGCCATCGTCGGCCTGCTGTCGGTGCTGCTGTCCCCGGTCGGCTGGATCCACCACCTCGTCTGGCTGATTCTCGTACTCGGCGCGCTCCTCGGGGACGGACGGGACCCGCGCCGTCGCGTGGTGGCCGCGGTCGTCTGGATCGCGTACGTGCTGCCGCTGCCGTGGTGGGGCACCAAGCTGATCGGCCCCGGCCACTCCGCCGTCGCCCGAACGGTCGGGCGGATTGTCCAGAGTTCGTACGGTCTAGGGGCGATTGCCTTGGTACTCGTGCTCGGAACGTGGTTGCTGAGGCGCCTTGGTTCGGCAAACCGGCATGGCGATCCGGTGCGCGGGGAGGTGGGGGCGGATACGCTCGCCCCGTGATTCTCGTCACGATGGCCGTTATGGGGCTGGTAGCCGGGGTGGTCGGGCTCTCCGTCGCCCTGGCCGCACACAATCGGGTCAATCTGGTCGTCGAGGAGTGCGCGGACGTCCTTCGCCGCCAATTGCAGGTGGCCGACGGAGTCGTCGACAACCTGGCGCTCCGAGACCTGGCGATCGTGCATTACGACGCCCTCACGGAGATGGCCGGCCGGCTGTCGTTCTCGCTGGCCGTGATCAACGCCGCGGGCGACGGCGTCGTGGTGAGCTCCATCAACGGCCGCAGTGAGACCCGTACCTACGCGAAGGTGGTGCGAGACGGCAGAGGCGTCGAGGCGCTGTCCCCGGAAGAGGACCAGGCTCTCCGGGCCGCCCGCCTCGGCAAGGGGCCGGTCGTGCGGATGGACGATCCGCTGCCCGACTTCGGCTCCGGCACACGATCTCCGGCCGGTGCCGGATGAGCCGCTGCCCGGCGATCCGGCGCTCGGCGATCCGCTGCCCGGCGACGACGAGTGCCTGACCACGTGCACGTAACCTTTCGTCCCATGCGCTACGCCTACCTGGGGCCTGCGGGCACGTTCACCGAAGCGGCACTGCACACGCTGCCGGACGCCGCCGGCGCGGAGCACCTGCCCTGCACGACCGTCCCGGCCGCGCTCGACGCGGTCCGTCAGGGGGACGCCGACGCGGCCGTCGTGGCGCTGGAGAACTCCGTTGAGGGCTCGGTGCCCACCACCCTCGACGAACTGGCCACCGGCGAACCCCTGCAGATCGTCGGCGAGATCCACCTCCCCGTGGAGTTCGCCCTGCTCGTACGGCCCGGAACCTCGTTCGCGGAGATCAAGACGGTCGCCAGTCACCCGCACGCCCAGCCGCAGTGCAGGCGCTGGCTCGCCGCCCACGTCCCGGACGCCGAGTGGCGGGCGGCGACCTCCAACGCCGAGGCCGCGCAGCACGTCGCGGACGGGCTCTACGACGCGGCCCTGGCGGGAGGCTTCGCCGCCGCGCGCTACGGCCTGTCCGTGCTCGCCGACAGGATCCATGACGTCGCCGACGCGGTGACCCGGTTCGTGGTGCTGCGGCCCCCCTGCGCCGCTCCCGAGCCGACCGGCGCCGACTTCACCACCGTGGTCGCCTTCATCGCCGAGGACCATCCGGGTGCGTTGCTGGAGATCCTCAACGAGTTCTCCATGCGCGGCATCAACCTGTCGCTCATCCAGTCCCGGCCCACCGGTGCGGGCCTCGGCTCGTACCTGTTCTGGATGGACCTGGAGGGCCACGTCGCGGACGCCCGGGTCGGCGAGGCGCTGATGGGCCTGCGCCGGGTCTGCGCGGAGGTCCGCTTCCTCGGCTCGTACGCCCGCGCCGACCGGACCCGCCCCGAGATCCGCCGCGGCACCCGCGACGACGACTTCACCGAGGCCGCCGCCTGGCTCCAGACCATCCGCGCCGGCCACGCCTGAGCCGCGTCACCGGATCGGTAACGCCCGGAGAAATCCGGGTCGTCCTGACGGTAAACCAAGGGCACGCGGGAGATGTCTATCCCGCGTGCCCACACTGTTGATCAAGAAACATCGTCTCCGGAAATCGCTTGCCGCTCTCGCGGCCTTCGGTCTGTGCGCGCTGCTGACCGTTGCGTCGGGGCCGGCCCACGCGGCTCCGCCGCCGATGACCGCCCGTTATGCCAAGGCGTTGTCCCCGGGGGCGACCACCCAGATCGAGATCTCGGCCACGTCGCCGAGCGACCTCACGAATGTGCGGGCACGGCTGCGACCGGTCGGCAGCCCGACTGTCTACCAGTGGGTAGACGGTTTCGAGCTCTTCAGCGGGTCCCGTCAGGACGGGGTGTGGCGCAGCGCGGCGCCGGTGACGGTCGAGCAGGGGCGCTACGAGATCGACGTGGAGCTCACGAACGACACCCGCACAGTGATCAGTGCCGCGCGGGGGGTCATCGACAGGATCATTGACAACGGCCTCGACTCGGCGTTGACCGAGGCGAGCCTGAGTCCCGCGAATGTCGACATCGAGCACCCGGACGCGACCTTCCGGGGGCGCCTCGTCCACCGTGACCCGGATGGCGTCGAGCGCGGAGTGGCCGGCGCTTCGGTGCGCTTCCGCGCTCCGGGCGACTACGAGTCCGAGAGCACGACCGGTGCGGACGGGCGATTCGAGGGGCCCACGAGCTTGAGGTGGACAGGCGATGGCCAGATCCTCTTCGCCGGTGACGCGACCTATCGCCCGGCGAACTCCGAGCTGCTCCCGGTCAAGCTCGAGCACCTGCCGACCCGCCTCACCGTCAAGGCGCCCCCCTCCGGCCCGCGGGTCGTGGGTGAGCAGGTCACCGTCACCGGGCAACTGGAACGTAAAAGCCGCGAGGGAGTGTGGGGGCCGCTGCCCAACAAGTTCGTCAGTGTCGAGCTTCACCACGACTACCCCTTCCAGGTGACGAGGTTCGGGACGGTGCGGACCGGGCCCGACGGTTCCTACACCGCGAGCGGACCGCTGCCGGCGCGGGGAGTCTGGTACGTCAGGTTCGTGCCAGTGAACGAAGACATATGGAACCCCAAGGGCTATGACACTGCAGAGGCTCACCATGACGGTCCTCTCGGTGCGAAGTACCCGAGTTCGATCACCGGATTCGACATCGGTCCCGAGCCTGTCGGCAAAGGCGCTGTGCTCACCGCTCGAGGCCGGGTCATGCGGAAGATGGGCGACGGATCTCTTGCCGGGGGAGCGCAGGCGGACGTCTATCTGCATTTCTCCACGGACGGGAAGAAGTGGGCCTATGCCGCCACGGCTTCCACCGATGACGAGGGCTACTTCACGATGAAGACATCGGCTCAGCGTGATGGCCACTGGCGTGCGGTGGTCGACGAGTACGCCGCCTATCTGGCATCGAACAGTGCCGCCGACTATGTGGATGTGAAGTACCGGACCTCGATTTCGTCGTTCAACGCGTCGCCGGAGCCGGTGGCCAAGGGGCGGACGATCACGGTGGGCGGGAAGCTCAACCGGTACGTCTCCTCCTGGGGTGCTCTGGGCGGCAAGACGGTCTACGTCTACTTCCGGCCGTACGGCTCCAAGACCGCGTCCTACATGGGTGTCGCCGGCTCGGACCGGTACGGCAACTGGAAGAAGGGCTTCAAGGCCGTACAGGACGGGACCTGGATGGCCAAATACAAGGGTGACGGCACCTACCTGCCGGCCGACAGCGCGAGCGACTACGTCGACGTCCGGTAGAACCCGGACCACCGGCAGCGCCGGAGGTGGCCGCGTGTGGATCTTCCGGGCCGACCCAGGGGGAAACCGCGCGCGGCCACCGGGTGCGGAACGGTAGCCTCGTTGACGTGATTGACCTGCGAGCTCTTCGAGAGGATCCGGACCGGCTGCGCGCCTCTCAGCGCGCCCGCGGTGAGGACGAGGCCGTCGTCGACCGGCTGCTGGACGTGGACGAACGCCGCCGGGCGGCTCTGACCCGCTTCGAGCAGCTGCGCTCGGAGCAGAAGAGCATCGGCAAGTCCGTCTCCAAGGCCAAGGGCGACGAGCGCGACCAGTTGCTGGCCCGTGCCAAGGAGCTGTCGCAGCAGGTCAAGGAGGCCGAGGCGGAGGCCGGCCGGCTCCAGGAGGAGCTCACCGCGCTGCTGCGGACGGTCCCGAACATCATCGAGGACGGCGTCCCACCGGGCGGCGAGCAGGACTTCGTGGTCCTGGAGACCGTCGGCGAGCCCCGGACCTTCGACTTCGAGCCCCGCGATCACCTGGAGCTCGGCGAGAAGCTGGGCGCCATCGACACCGAGCGTGGTGCGAAGGTCTCCGGCGCGCGTTTCTACTACCTGACCGGGATCGGCGCCCAGCTGCAGATGGCGCTGCTCAACCTGGCCATGGAACAGGCCATCGCGAGCGGGTTCACCGCGATGTACCCGCCGGTGCTCGTCAAGCCGGAGGCCATGGAGGGCACCGGGTTCCTCGGCGCGCACGCCGCGGAGGTCTACCAGCTGCCAGAGGACGACCTCTACCTGGTCGGCACGTCCGAGGTCCCCCTCGCCGCCTACCACATGAACGAGATCATCGATCAGCTGCCGAGGCGCTACGTCGCCTGGTCCTCATGCTTCCGCCGCGAGGCCGGGTCGTACGGCAAGGACACCCGCGGCATCATCCGGGTGCACCAGTTCGAGAAGATCGAGATGTTCTCCTACTGCGACCCGGCCGACGCCCACGAGGAGCACCTGCGGCTCCTCGGCTGGGAGAAGGAGATGCTCGCCAAGGTCGAGCTGCCCTACCGGGTGATCGACGTGGCGGCGGGCGACCTCGGTTCGAGCGCCGCGCGCAAGTACGACTGTGAGGCCTGGGTGCCGACGCAGCAGGCCTATCGAGAGCTGACCTCGACGTCCAACTGCACCGAGTTCCAGGCCCGCCGGCTCTCCATCCGCTTCCGGGACGAGGGCGGCAGGTCCCAGCCGGTCGCGACCCTGAACGGGACCCTGGCCACCACCCGCTGGATCGTCGCCATCCTGGAGAACCACCAGCAGGCCGACGGGTCCGTGCGAGTGCCGAAGGCGCTGCAGAAATACCTCGGCGGCCGCGAGGTCCTCGAACCCGTCCGCTGAACCCGTTCGCTGACCGCCGGTTCGCCCGCCTGGGACCGGCGCGACCCGGTCACAGACGAGCCGGCCGTACCGCCGTGCGACCTGCTTTGCCATGAGCACCTATACGCATCACCTGCCGATGCGTATAGGTGCTCATGGCAAAGCGGTCCGGCCACGTAGGTCCGTGGAGATCCGGTTACGGGCACACTGTGAAGCGATATGTCTGATCTCATGCCGCCGCGGCTCATCGCCACCGACCTCGACGGGACCGTCGTCCGTACGGACGGTTCGGTCTCCCCTCGCACGATCGCGGCCCTCTCCCGCATCGAACGCGCCGGAGGAATGCTGGTGTTCGTCACCGGACGTCCGCCCCGCTGGATGCGCGACATAGCGACGGCCGTCGGCCATCAGGGCATCGCCATCTGCGCCAACGGAGCCGTCGTCTACGACCTGCACAGCGAGACGATCGTACGGGCGAGGCTGATCGAGCCGCCCATCCTCGCCATGGCCGTCGAGCGGCTGCGTGCGGCCGACCCGGACCTGACCTTCGCGGTGGAGTACGAGAGTCACTTCGTGTTCGAGACGAGCTACGACCTGGGGCGCTGGGACGCCAGGGCGCTCGGCGGCCGGGCCGTCGACGGCGAGACGCTGGTGAGCCGCAGCGGCACCAAACTCCTGGCCCTCCACCCCAGCGCCGACCCGGACCTGCTCACGGTGCAGGCCCAGAAGGCGGTGGGCGATCTGGTCACCGTCACCCACTCATCGGGGCGGGGGCTGCTGGAGATGAGCGCGTACGGAGTGACCAAGGCCAGCGCACTCTCGGAACTGTGCGCCCAACACGGCATCACCGCCGCCGAGGTGGTCGCGTTCGGCGATATGCCCAATGATCTGCCGATGCTGATGTGGGCCGGCACGTCCTACGGCGTCGCGAACGCCCATCGCGACGTGCTCGAAGCCGTGACCCGCCGTACGGCCCGCAACGACGACGACGGTGTCGCCGAGGTGCTGGAGCGGCTGTTCCCCTGACCGGCTGTTTTCCTGACCATACGTAGCTCCCCCGACCATACGCACGGGGCCGGTACGGCCCGTACGGTCAGGGGCGGAGCTTCAGGAGCGTCTACAGGTACGGCCCGGTCCGGGGCTGTTCCGGCTCGGCCGCGGGCTTGGCCGGGGGCGTCCCCCCCGGGAGGGCGCGGCGCATCTGCTCCAGCTGGGCGCGGGCGGCCATCTGCTGCGCGAAGAGGGTCGTCTGGATGCCGTGGAAGAGGCCCTCGAGCCAGCCCACCAGCTGGGCCTGGGCGATGCGCAGCTCCGCTTCGCTCGGCACAGCCTCTTCGGCGAACGGCAGAGACAGCCTCTCGAGCTCGCTGATCAGCTCTGGAGCCAGACCACCCTCGAGCTCCTTGATCGAGGCGGCGTGGATGTCCTTCAGCCGGACCCGGCTGGCCTCGTCGAGCGGTGCGGCCCGGACCTCGTCGAGTAACTGCCTGATCATGCTGCCGATGCGCATGACCTTGGACGGCTGCTCGACCATGTCGATGATCTGGCGCTCTTCGTCGCCGCCGCCTACCGCCATGCCCTCAGGCCCCACGATCACGATCTGCGGGTCCTTCTCGGTCTCTTTGTTCAACGGCTTGTTCATAATCTCTCAGTCTTCCAGCAGGATTTTCCCGATGTGACCGCTGCTCTCCATCAGCTCGTGAGCCTGGGCGGCCTCGGCCATCGGTATCCGGCGGTCGATGATCGGCCGGACCTCGCCGGACTCGATCAGAGGCCACACATGCGCGCGGACGGAGGCCACGATGGCGGCCTTCTCCTCCAATGGACGTGCCCTGAGCGAGGTCGCGTGAACGGCGGCGCGCTTGGACAGCAGGGCGCCGAGGTCGAGCTCCCCGCGAGCGCCGCCCTGCAGCCCGATGACGACCAGACGGCCTCCCACGGCGAGGGCCTCGATATTGCGGGGCAGATACTTCGCTCCCATGTTGTCGAGGATGACGTCCACGGGCTTGGCGATCTCGACGAAATCCTCGTCGCGGTAATTGATGGTCACATCCGCGCCGAGGTCACGGCAGACGGCCGCTTTCTCCTCGCTGCCGACCGTGCACAGCACCCGGGCGCCGAACGCCTTGGCGAGCTGAATCGCCATCGTGCCGATTCCACTACCCCCGCCGTGCACGAGAAACGTCTCGCCGGCGCGCAACTCCGCCGTCATGAAAACGTTCGACCAGACGGTGCAGGCGACCTCGGGCAGTCCGGCGGCGTCGACGAGGTCGACTCCCCGCGGTATGGGGAGCAGCTGGCCCGCCGGAACGGCCACCCGCTCGGCATATCCACCGCCGCTCAGCAGTGCGCAGGCCTCGTCACCCACCTGCCATCCGGTGACGTTCTCACCGACGGCGGCGATGCGGCCGGAGGCCTCCAGGCCGGGATAGGGCGGGGCCCCCGCGGGCGGAGGATAGAAACCCTGGCGCTGCATGATGTCGGCCCGGTTCACGCCGCTGGCCGCCACGTCGAGCAGGACCTCGTCGGGGCCTGCCACGGGGTCATCGACCTCGGTCCACTTGAGGACTTCCGGGCCGCCGGGCTGGGTGATAACGATTGCACGCATGCCGATCACGTTAGTGGCCCGCCGGAGAGTGTGCGAAAGGGCGGTGGGTATGGGGCAGGGGGCCAGTACCTTAGGCTTCACTTGCCTGTTTCTTGACTAAAGTCCTACGCATGGCATCGAGGGGGAACCGGTGGCAAAGAACGAGCAGGACGGCCGTTCCCTTGAGGAACAGCTCGCCTCCCTGGATGCGCTGACCAATGAGGCGGCGCCCGAGCCGCAGTCCGGCGGGGCCGAGCCGCAGGCCGGCGGGACCGAGAGATCTCCGGACGAGCCGGACCGGTCCCGGCCCGACGACAGCAACCCCACGTCAGGGGAGACACCGGCGGCGGCGGACGCCACGGTCATCTTCCCGTCCAACCCGTGGCTGAACAACCAGCCGCCCCCGTTCGCCGAGCAGCCCCCCGCGCCGCCCTATGGGGCGCCGGGCCCGGAGGTCTCCGGGCCGGGCCAGGGCGGTCCGCCGCCGGGCCAGGGCGGCCCGCGGCCCGATCACGCTTCGATGCCGCCCGGTCATCTCCCGCCGCCGCCCGAGTTCGGGCCCCCGCACTACACCCCGAACAACTTCTATCCCTCGGCTCCCTCCGCGGGAGGCCAGCAGCCGCCGCCGTTGGAGCCGCTGCCCGACTACGCGCCCGAGCAGTCCAGGCCGGGCCCCCCGGAGGGCCAGCAGCCCTATCCCTGGGCCGGGCCCGCCTACGAGCCGCAGCAGGGTGAGGCGCCCGGACAGCCCAACGCCTATGGCCCGCCGCAGGGTGACGCACCCGGACAGCCCTCCTACGGCCCGCCGGGAACACCGGGTCCGTATGGATATCCGCAGGGGAGCGCTCCCGCAGGGCCGGCCCCCTACGGGCCGCCCCACGCCGGCCCGCAGGCGGGGGGTCCGTACGTACCACCCCAGCAGCCCTCACCCATCCCCCCGCCGCCCGGCATGGGCCTGACGCGGCAGCCCCCCGCCGGGGGCCCGCAGACCTCCGACAGCCTCAGCGCGGACACCCTGCTCCGCAACCGGCGTAGCGCTCCCGCGAGCGGCTGGCGGCGTATGGTCTACAAGGCGACGGCCGGTACGGTCCATCCGGGTGAGGCCCCCAGCGAGATCCGCCGTCGTGAGCTCCTGGCCCGCGCCCGTACGCCCGTCGCCGGTGGCCACCATCGGGTCGCCGTCATGAGCCTCAAGGGCGGCGTCGGCAAGACGACCACCACGGTCGGCCTGGGGTCGACCCTGGCCTCCGTCCGCGGTGACCGGGTCGTCGCCGTGGATGCCAACCCCGACCGTGGAACGCTCTCGGACAAGGTCCGGCTGGAGACCGCGGCGACCGTACGAGACCTGCTCAACGAGCGTGAGCGGATCCAGCGCTACGCCGACGTACGGGCCTTCACCTCCCAGGCGTCATCGAGGCTGGAGGTGCTCGCCTCCGACCGGGACCCCGCGGTGTCCGAGGCCTTCAGCGAGGACGACTACCGGGCCGTGGCCAAGGTCCTGGAGCACTACTACTCGATCTGCCTGACCGACTGCGGCACCGGCCTGCTGCACTCGGCGATGGCCGGTGTGCTGGCCCTGGCCGACCAGCTCGTGCTGGTCAGCTCGCCGTCGGTGGACGGTGCCCGCTCGGCGAGTGCGACGCTGGACTGGCTCGAGGCGCACGGGCACGGAGATCTGGTCCGCGGTGGCGTGGTCGTCCTGTCCATGGTCCGTTCACGCAGCAAGAGCACGGTCGACCTCGACCGGCTGCAGCAGCATTTCGAGAGCCGCTCCCGGGCCGTCGTCCGCCTCCCGTACGACCCGCACCTCGAGGAGGGTGCCGAGGTCGAGCTCGATCAGCTCACCGCGGCCACGCAGGACGCCTACCTGGTGCTGGCCGCCACGATCGGCGACGGATTCGCCCGCCAACGCTGATCATCGGCGCCCCGGCAGGGGCCGGCCGTACAACCGCCTGACCGTGCGCGAGACGTACGGTCAGGCGGGATCAACCGCGTCGCGATCCAGATCGATTCGACGGTATGGTGGGGCACCACCAGGAGGGCTCGCCTAGTGGACGATGGCGGCGGTCTTGAAAACCGCTAGGCCGGGTGACCGGTCTCGTGGGTTCGAATCCCACGCCCTCCGCTCACCTCGATGATCACAGGTTAGGCCGGCACTGGAAGGCCGAAGTGGCCCGGAGACGACCGGGAGTCCTCCGGCATGGACCGCCCCGGACCCCGGCGGCCGGAGTCCTTGCCCATGCGATCAGTCCGTGCAGGCTCATCGGCGCGATCGCGGCCCGGTCCGGTCGTACCACCGCGGCCCGTCGAGGCGGCGGTGGTACGGACAGTCGGTCGATTTACCAGTCCTGGTCGGCGAACCACCAGTTCGCGCACTGAAGGGCGCCGCTTCGCCGAAGACAGACCCTCGTCGCGTTCTTGTAGTTGTCCACCTCGGTCGTTTCCGTCCAGCCGGTTCCCCTGGCCTCCCAGTAGTTCCAACCGCCCTCGGCCTCGATCTCGTGGGTCTGCCACCATTCCTTGCCGGTGACCTCGTTCTTGCTCTTGTCGATCGACAGGATGTCGCCGCTCTTCAGATTAGCCCCGGCGTAAGCGTTGACAACGGCCCGGTTGTGGCACAGATAGACGGTGGTGCCGTGCAAGGTGAC
>DASYNF010000076.1:0-10765 GCA_036008685.1 Actinomadura sp.
GTGATTGCAACCCCTCGGCCTACTGCTACCCTCAGCCGCCCAATGCCTGAATTGATGCGATGACGAGAGGGCTGAGAGCGGTGGCAGTCTCGGTACCACTTTCTCGCAGGAACAACCCCGCTGCGGTCAACGCCCGAAGAAGCCGGCCCCTGTTCGGCGTATCGCTCTGCGACTCCTCATCGATGCGATCGACAG
Organism: Actinomadura sp.; assembly: GCA_036008685.1. Taxonomy (GTDB): domain Bacteria; phylum Actinomycetota; class Actinomycetes; order Streptosporangiales; family Streptosporangiaceae; genus Actinomadura_C. Next base: position 196 of record DASYNF010000076.1, read on the forward strand.
CTTGAGAGAACTCGGCCGCATCTTCGTCGTCCAGCCCTAGTTGCTCCTGCGCAAGCCGCAGCTGACGCACCAACTCCGCGAGATCTTGGGACGTCATGCCTGTGATGGCGGACTGCTGGTGTACAGGCCCCTGGTTACCTACCGCAACCTGGTTGCCCTGACCCTCGGTGTTGACGTTGATGTGGTTGGTCACGTACGTGGATCCTCTCGAGAACAGCTCAGAGCTGGGGGTAAAGCCGGAGTGGCGAGGGACCGGCGCGGGGAGGGTCGGAGGTCGCCGCCGTGCTTCCTTCTCGAGTGCGGTGTTGTACTCCTTGGTGACTTCCTTGGCCTTCGCTGCTGCCCACCGCTTCAGGCCGCTACGCGTGCTGATGTCGTACTTCTTGGGCATCGACGCAGCCTCCTGAAGGCGGTACCGCTGTACTTTGTAGCTGTACCAAAGCCAAAGAGGCCGGTTCCTTGATCGGAACTGGCCTCTGAGCTGGGTGGGCGATACTGGGTTCGAACCAGTGACCTCTTCGGTGTGAACGAAGCGCTCTCCCACTGAGCTAATCGCCCCGGACGGAGCGCCGTACGGCGTTTCGTCGCTCGCACAGATTAGCGTATCTGAGGGGGTCTTCGCGCACCGACGGACCTGAGCGCCCGTCAGTCCCCCTGGACCCTGGAGAGCCTCGCACAGCTCCCCCACGCAGGCTTGGGCGTGAGGCGAGGCCGGCCCAGCAGCTCAGCTCCAGGGCGTCAGGTCGGTGTTCCACGGCAGGTTGAAGCCATAGACGATCAGATAGGCGGTCAGCGCCGCGCCGGCGACGAGGCCGACGATCACCGCGATGATCTGGTTGCGGCGGCGCACCTTCGGATCGAGCGCTTTCTCCTTGGCCTTCTCGGCCGCCCTCTTGGCCTTGTGCAGCGCGGTCTGGGCCCAGGCGAATTCGGTGGCGAGGACCGCCAGTCCGACGAAGATCGCGAGCCATCCCGGCCCCGGCGTGATCATCATGACGAGGCCGGCCATGAGGACCGTGGCCCCCACGGTGAAGACGCCGATCTGCCACGTCGTGTTCAGGACCCGATACTGGCGCAAATACTCGCGGAACCGCCCGAAGCCCCGAAGTTCGCGTCGTTCCGGCTCTGGCTCCGGCGGGGGAACATCAACGCCCCTGTCATGGTTTATCGCCACAATTTTTACCTTACGTCTACGAATCAGGCGGATCTACCTCAATGGATCACTGTGCAACCAACTGATCAGCTTCGCACGCTACGCATCCGAAAGGCTACAGATCCGCACCTATGCTTCACCGGCACACGGCCGCATCCCTGAGATTGTCCGTCTTTGCCCAGGTCAGCGCCCACATCGTCTTACGTGATATACATCACATCCAGCGGTGGAGACGGAATGTTCCCGCAACTGTTCTCAGTTACGCCTCATAGATCGGCGGGGAGACCGGTGGAGGGAGCGAGTTCTCATTGGAGCGCCCCGCTTCTGCGGGACCGACGTCTGAAGGAATGGCCATGAACAGCAGCACCACCGTCTCAGCCGAGCTTGGCCTTCGGCTCGTCGTTCCTGACAGCGCGACCGTCCCCTTGCTCGCCTGCCTGGACTACGCGGCCGACGACCCCTACGCGATCCGGATGTCCTTCTACGTCGGCAACGACGAACCCGTGGAGTGGATCTTCGCTCGCGAGCTGCTCACCATCGGCATCGTTCGCAGGGTCGGAGACGGTGACGTCCAGGTGTGGCCCGCGGGGCCCGACAACGATCACGCGCTCAACATCGCCCTCTCCTCTCCGTTCGGCAACGCGCTCTTCGAGGCACCGCTCATGCCCCTGGCCGACTTCCTCCACCGCACGTACGAGGTCGTCGCGGCCGGGCGCGAGTCGGAGTTCATCGACATGGAGGCCGAACTGGACAACCTGCTCTGGCCTTCCTGATCCATGTCAATACACGTCAATCGCCTCCCGCGGCGACTCGCGATGACGCGCAGACGTCGTCATGACACCGTACGGCCCCGCGTGCCGGCGCTCCGGCGCCGCTGTTCCATCTCCCGGGCGGGGTCGTACGGCCGTTCAGGAGCTCATTCGCTGAGACGCGCGATCTGGCGCATCTTGTTCATGGCGTCGAGCGCAGCGATCTTGTACGACTCCGCGAGCGTGGGGTAGTTGAAGACCGTGTCCACGAGGTAGTCCACGGTCCCGCCGCAACCCATCACCGTCTGGCCGATGTGGACGAGCTCCGTGGCCCCGGTCCCGAAGACGTGGACGCCCAGAAGCTTGTGATCCTCCGGCGACACCAGCAGCTTCAGCATCCCGTAGGAGTCCCCGATGATCTGGCCTCGCGCAAGCTCGCGGTAGCGCGACACCCCCACCTCGAAGGGCACGCTGGCCTTGGTGAGCTCGTCCTCGGTCCGCCCGACGAAACTGATCTCCGGGATCGCGTAGATCCCGATCGGCTGCAGCCCGTGCATGGCGACGGTCGGCTCTCCGCACGCGTGCTGGGCGGCCAGCCGGCCCTGCTCCATGGACGTGGCGGCCAGCGAGGGAAAGCCGATCACGTCGCCGACGGCGTAGATGTGCGGCACCTCCGTACGGAAGTGCTCGTCGACGGAGATCCGGCCCCGGTCGTCGGCGGTCAGCCCGGCCGAATCAAGGCTCAGATCCGCGGTCATGCCCTGCCGGCCCGCCGAGTACATCACCGTGTCGGCCGGGATCTTCTTGCCGCTCTCCAGGGTCGTGATGGTGCCGCGCGGATGACGCTCCACGGCGGCCACCGCCTCGCCGAACCTGAACGTCACCGCCAGGTCGCGGAGTTGGTACTTGAGCGCCTCCACCACCTCGAGATCGCAGAACTCCAGCATCCGGTCCCGCCGCTCGACGACCGTGACCTTCGTGCCCAGGGCCGCGAACATCGAGGCGTATTCGATGCCGATGACCCCGGCGCCGACGACGACCATCGAGTCCGGAACGCGATCCATGTGGAGGACGCCGTCGGAGTCGATGATCGTACGTTCGTCGAACTCGACGCTGGAGGGCCGTACGGGCGACGTGCCGGTGGCGATGACGACCTTGTCGCCGGTGATCTTCTGTTCCCGGCCCTCGCTGTCCACCACACCGATCGTGTGCGGGTCGAGGAAGCGACCCATGCCGGATAGCACCGTCACATGGTTGCGGGCGAGCTGGCTGCGGATCACGTCGATCTCGCGGCCGATGACGTGCTGCGTCCGCATCCCGAGGTCGGCGACGGTGATGTCCTCTTTGACCCGATAGCTCTGGCCGTAGAGCTCTCGCTGGTTGAGGCCGGTGAGGTAGAGAACCGCCTCACGGAGGGTCTTGGAGGGGATCGTCCCGGTGTTGATGCACACTCCGCCGATCATGTTGCGACGGTCCACGACGGCGACCCGCCGTCCGAGCTTCGCCGCCGCGATCGCGGCCTTTTGCCCGCCGGGTCCGGATCCGAGCACTATGAGATCAAAATCGTCCACGCCCTCAGTGTGGCCTCCGACGGCCGTGGCATGAAGACCGATCGCCCAACAAAGCCCTGGCGAAGGACCGTCCAGCGTGATCTTGCGGTCGTCCGCGCGGACGACCGCAAGATCACGGCTGGGAGAGCGGGATCAGGGGTCGAGGTGCTCGGCGCCGTTGGTGCCGAAGACCTCCATGGCCTTACGGGTGACCGGACCGGGTGCCGTGAGCAACACGACGCCGTCGATGGCGCGGATCGGCTGGATGTCACGGGTCGTGGAGGTCAGGAAGGCCTCATCCACCTCGTAGAACTCCTCGAGCGGCAGGTCCTCCTCCTCACCGCCGCACCATTCGAGGGTCAGTGCCCTCGTGACCCCGGCCAGGCAGCCCGAGGTCAGCGGCGGCGTGGTCAGCCGTCCGTTCCGGACCACGAAGACGTTGCTGCCGGTCCCCTCGCAGAGATTGCCGGCCAGGTTGCCGAAGATCGCCTCTCCCCCGCCCCGCTTCTTGGCGTAGGCGAGCGCGACGGCGTTGTCGGCGTACGAGGTCGTCTTGAGCCCGCTCAGGGGGCCACGTTCGTTGCGCGGCCACGGCACCACCGTGACGTCGGCGGCGGCCGGGAACACCTTCTGCTCGGCCGCGATGATCACGGCCGTCGGCCCCTCGGACCCGCGATCGGAGCCGAGCGGCCCGGAGCCACTGGTGTAGGTCAAGCGGATCCGGCCGAGCGGCCACTGCGGCGCCTCCGCCAGCACGTCCAGCGTGCCCTGGCGCAGCGCGTCCTCGTCCGGAGCGGGCAGGCCCAGGCCCGTCGCAGACCGGGACAGCCGCTCCAGGTGCCGGGTCAGCGCGAACGGCTCACCCCGTACCACCTTGATCGTCTCAAAGACCCCGTCCCCGACCAGAATGCCGTGGTCGAAGACGGATATGCGTGCATCTTCAGGGGCGTGCAGTTCCCCGTTGATCCAGATCTTCACTGGAAGCGACCTCCAAAAGCCGAGCCGCCTTGAGCTCGGTCTCGTGCCATTCGCGGTGCGGATCGGATCCCCATGTGATGCCGGCCCCGGTGCCGAACTTGAGCAGGCCGTCCTCAGCCCAGAACGTCCGGATCCCGACTGCCAGAGCACCTTGCCGGGCGTCCGCGTCCACCCACCCGATGGCCCCACAGTACGGGCCGCGTGGCGTCCGTTCGAATTCATTCAGCAGGGTGAGGGCGGTGGACTTGGGCGCCCCGGTCACCGAACCGGGCGGGAAGGTCGCCTCCACGAGTTCCGGCCACCCCTTGCCCTCGGCCAGCCGCGCCCGCACCGTCGACACCAGGTGGACCAGCCCGGGATGGTGTTCGAGCACGCACAAGCCCGGCACGCTCACCGATCCGATCTCCGCGATCCGGCCCAGATCGTTGCGGACCAGGTCCACGATCATGATGTTCTCCGCCTGGTCCTTGGGAAGCAGATCGCCTTCTGTCTTCCCCGTGCCCTTGATCGGCCGGGATTCGACGGTGTCGCCCTGTCGGGACAGGTACAGCTCAGGGGACGCGCAGGCGATCTCCGCTCCCGGCATCCGGATCACCGCGGCGTACGGCGCGGGGTTGCCGACCGCCAGACGTGCCCCGAGGCCCGCGATATCGGCCTCGGCCGGCAGCGGCGCGCTCAGGATCCGGCAGAGGTTGGCCTGGTAGACCACTCCGTCGGCGATGGCCTCGCGGATGGTCTCGACGCCCCGGACGTACGCGTTCTCGTCCATCGAACTGGACCAGCCCGTCGGCCCGGCCCAGGGCGCGGAGGGCAGCGGCCCCGGCCGTACGGTGTCGAAGCGGGCACAGGTCACCTTGCCCTCGTAGGTGATCACGACCGCCCACCAGCCACCCGACTCCAGCGCGGCCAGATCGCTGGTGACGTCGGCCAGCCCCGTGGCGAGCATCCCACCCACGTGGGCGAACGGATCGTCCATGTCATCAGTGTGGCGCGTGGTCAGGACGTACCCGTGACCGGCTCGGCGAGGACACAGCCGAACACCTCTCGCAGTCCGTGCCGGCCCTCCACCGTCACGTTGAGCGCCCGGCGGACCTGCCCCCGCTCCAGCCAGCCCAGCTCGAGCATGGCGCTCAGGAGGCCCGCGCCGAGCGCGCCGCCCAGATGCGCCCGTCGCTCGGTCCAGTCCAGGCATCGGCCGGCGAACCTGCGACGGCTCTTCCGCAGCACCGTGGCGTCCAACCCGATCTCGTGCAGTCGCTCCCGCCCCTTCTCGGTCACCTCGCACGGCCCGGGATCCAGCAGCCCGTTGCCGCACAGGGCCTCGAACAACGCGACTCCCGCCCGGCCCGCGAGATGGTCATAACAGGTCCGGGCCTCCCCCAGCGCCCGCGCCGCCGTGGATTGACGCAGACCGGAAGGCCTTATCGGCGGGCTGATGTGGCTCAGCGCCTCGATGGCCGCGGCCACCTCGGCGCCCCGGAGCTCGTAGTACCGATGCCGGCCCTGCTGGATCACGGTGACGAGCCCGCCGTCGAGCAGTCGCGCCAGATGGGCGCTGGCCGTCTGCGCCGTGACGCCGGCGATCTTGGCCAGCTCACCGGCGGCCAGCGGCAACCCGCCCAGCATCGCCGTCAGCATGGCGGCCCGGGTCCGATCGGCCATCAGGGCGGCGATGGGCGCGATGTCGGAGTCGTACGCAGGCATGCTTCGACGGTAGCCGAAAGATGGTTGCGCCAGCATCGAAGCATGACCTCGAACGACAACCCCGGATCACCGACCACCTCATCGATCATCTGGCCGAGGTGGAGGCGCTGCTGGCCGGCGTCCCCACCATCCCCGGTGAGTGGCACGGCCGCATGGTGACGCTCGACGCGGACTGGGCCCGCTTCACCGAGACCGATCTGGCGGAGGCGCGGCAACGGCTGACCCGGCTGGGCCAGTGGTACGAACTGCGCTACGCATCCTGCCCGGTGGAGTGGGACGTCCCGCGGTCTCCGAACTGGACCCTCCGCGAGATCGCCGTCCATGTCTCGGAGGTGACCTGGTACGCCGAGCAGGTGGGCCGGTTGACCTGAGCGGGAGGGGTCCGGGGGCGACCGGTTTGGGGATATGGCCCAAGATTGGCTATGGTTTTCCCCGTCGCCCTCGGGATTTTCCCCGCGGGATGCACGCGGACGTAGCTCAGCTGGTAGAGCATCACCTTGCCAAGGTGAGGGTCGCGGGTTCGAATCCCGTCGTCCGCTCGAGGAGGCCATCGCTTACGGCCTCGCACTGGTGGAGTGGCCGAGAGGCGAGGCAACGGCCTGCAAAGCCGTGTACACGGGTTCAAATCCCGTCTCCACCTCGATGGTGCAAGTCTCGGGCGATTAGCTCAGTGGGAGAGCGCTACCTTGACACGGTAGAGGTCACTGGTTCAATCCCAGTATCGCCCACCACAACATCCCCAGGTCAGGACCACGGTCCGGATCTGGGGATCTTTGTTTTGGGGCCGGATCGGGAGCATATCGGGAGCAGACTGCTCCACAGGGTGTGCCGTGCCAAAACTCGTCGTTAGGCTCCCACCTGAGCTTTCACGTGATCATTAGGCGGCCCTTCGATACTCGTGGATCAGGCCCGCGACGGTGCTGCGGCGCGCGATCACAGCCGTGAGGTCGATCGGCCGGCCGGGGTCGTGCAGTGGTGGTCGTCGGCGAGGGGGAGAACGAACAGAGAAGAAGCCTGATTTCGGGAATTCATGCCACCGCGTCAGGTCGCGGTCAACAGGTCGTCCAATTGCTCGTTGCCGTGCAAGCGGCCTATGGCATCGGCGAGCAGCCTCGCCACGGACTGGACCTGCAGCGGCAGTGCCGGCATCGGTCCCAGCATGATGGTGTCGGTGACGAGCAGGCGGCGGATCGGAAGGGACGCGAGCCGATCGGCGGCGGTTCCCACCACCAGACCATGGGTGACGGCCACGACGATGTCAGAGGCGGCCCGATGAGTCAGAAGGACACGGATGGCCGCCTCCATCGTGCCGGCGGTACTCACCATGTCGTCGACGATCACGACAGGACGGCCATCGACATCGCCGACGAGCTCCTCAGCGTGTACGTCCCTGCTGCTCACACGGGTCTTCCGTACGACCGCGACCGGCCGTTGCAGCAACGCGGCGTAGTGTTCGGCGAGTTTGACCGCGCCGAGATCGGGCGCCACGAGAACGGCCTCGTCGGATATCCCCATCGCCGTGAGCGCGTGGGCCAGCTCGGGGACCGCCGTCAGGATCTCCACCGGAACATCGCACATCGCCTCCAACGCCGCGGTGTGCGGGTCCACGACGATCAACCGCTCCGCCCCCGCCGCCGCCAGCGCGTCGGCCATCACCCGAGCGCCGATCGCCTCACCCTCCCGGTGACGACGATCCTGCCGGGCGTATCCGAAGTACGGCACGACCGCGGTGATCCTGTCGGCACCACCACGACCGCACGCATCGAGTAACAGCAGCAACTCGATCATGTGCTCGTCGACCCCCGGTGCGGTGGGCTGGACGATGTAGACGTCCTCACCCCGCACATGTCCCACGATCGGCCGGGCTTCTCCATCGGGAGCACGCTCGACCTCGCAAGGGACCAGCTCGGTGGAAAGCTCCGCCGCGATCGCGCCCGCGAGCGGACGGTTGGCCGTCCCCGACACGATGCGAGCGGTCATCGTCTCTCCCCTTGCGGCAGGCACCTGATCACGCACCGACCATGCCCCTCCGAGTACGACGGCTCACTTCCGGGACGACTCGCTCACTGGACCCTGCGAGCATTCGGCCCACTCCGGTGACAAGAACATCTGGACCCGCGACCTCACCCGGCCGTGGCCTTCTGATCTCCCACACTCATCGGACGCTCACCGGACCGGTAGGGGCGTTCGTCCCACCGCTGATCCCGATCCGACGATCGGGACCTGTGGAGTACGGATAATCGGTTTCGGCTGCTGAGCGGGGGTTTCTTCGTCCGTCTACGCAGCGGCTCTGTACTCGTTGATCAGTCCATCCACTGCGCAGCGGCGCTGAAGTCGGACGTGTCCCGGACCGTCGGGAACCAACGGCGCCGATGATGGGTCCGGCGGTCGCCGGTCCCGTGCTCGGTGAGGGCGATGGCCGTTGTAATGATGCTGGTACGCCGCCAGCACCCCTGTGCCGTGCCAAAACTCATTGTCGAGCTGTCACCTGGGCTTTCGCGTAATCGTTAGGCGGCCCTTGGATACTCGTGGATCAGGCCCGCGACGGTACTGCGGCGCTTGATCACAGCCGTGAGGTCGATCGGCTCGTCAGGGTCGTGCAGCGGTGGTCTTTGGTCGCGGGACTGGTGAGCCCGATGGGCGTTGTAGTGCCGTTCGTAGTCGCCCAGCACCCGCCGCAAGTGCCGCTCACCATAGATGAGCAGGTGGTCTAGGCACTCGCGCCGCAGGGTCCCTACCAATCGTTCAGCGTGGGAGTCGGCGCGAGGCGATCACGGCGGTGTTTTCATGATCCGTATCGCGTTGCTGGTGAGGACCTCGTCGAATGCCCGGGAGAAGTCGAGTATGTGCACCGGCAGCACGTCCGCACCCCGGGCCGAGGCCAGGTTGAATATCGCCACCGGGATGACCGGGTTGTACAACCTCCGCAGGAGACACAGCTCCAACGACGGGCTCCCACCCGTCACGTTCGAGGGACAGGTGCTTAAGAGAGGAAGGCCACAGGGGCCCGCTACGGGTCCGAGGTGGCATAACTCGTCTCCACACTTTCAGGGGATTGAGGCTGGGCTCGGCGGTATGCCCGGCCTTGCCCAGCCCCCGGTTGCTTCTTCAAGCCTTGGTTGCTAGGTCGCTTGGCTGCTATCCCGGAAGCTACCCCAGCCGTGCCAGCGATCGATCTCGATCCAGGCGCTGACCCGGCGGCGGTCCCGCTGCGCATACGGCTGGCCTAGGTAGTGCCGGGACAACCGGTCGATGTCGGCCAGATCCTCGTCATCGCGCATTTCGACGACATGTCCGATAAGGGTCACGTGGGTGTACCAGTCATCTTTGTCCAGTACCGTCAGCGAGACCCGGGGGTCGTTGCGGATGTGGTCGAGCCGCTTACGGCCCTCATCCATGTTGACCAGCACCCGGCCGTCATCCCAGAGATACCAGGTGGCCGCGGACACCGGCTGTCCATCGGACCGCACGGTGGCGATGACAGCCGGATTGGGCCTCCTCAGCATCGCAACAGCGGCCTCTGGGAGCGGCGGCTTCGACATGAGTCCTCCTTTTTCTACCCCCACTGCTCCCGCCCGGAGCGGGGAGCAGCGGGAGCACGCAGGGTTCCCGGACCGTCCTCAACAGACGTCAACAGACCTCAACAACCACCTCTGACCTGCGACCTTCCTCAAAGCCGCAGGTCAGGGCATGATCGGAACTACCTTGACACGGTAGAGGTCACTGGTTCAATCCCAGTATCGCCCACCACAACATCCCCAGGTCAGGACCACGGTCCCCGCCTGGGGACCTTTGTTTTGGGGCCGGATCGCGACGGGATCGGGAGCAGACTGCTCCACAGGGCCCCGGACACAACCCTGATGGGGTTGTGGGCATCCCGGATATGGGTGGTCGTCATGGGGAGCACCGGCGGCGGTGTGACAGGTGGAGGTCACGCACCCCGTGCAGTCCGCACGAACCTGTCCGCATGACAGTTCGCGGGAGGTGTCCGCGCCGGTGACTTCACGATCCTCACGCCCTCTCCGGTGAACACCTCCTCGAATGTTGTCTCGTTCAGCTCAAGCTTCGAGCGTCGCGGCTGTGGTCTATTGGGTTCGCAGCGTCGGATTGAACAGAGCCCGCAGAGGTGTTCAGGTCAAGACTGCATTTTCGGTGAGACGGCCCGAGGGATGGTCGCGGTCTGGCGCACCGTCCCGTCTACCGCCCCTCAGCGGAACTGATCTTCCGCGCGGCTCTAAGGCGGTCGCCATCTCAGATCCGAGATCGTGCGCACGGCTAGGATCGGCGCTTTATCACTGAAAGTAAACGCCGCACGGCAACTACGTGCCCGCCCGTGCCAATGACGAGCAGTCGGTAGACACCGCCGGCCAAGCCGGGAAACGCAGCCCGAGTTTCGGCACGTAGCCGTGACCGACCCGCACTGACCTGTTCGAGGC
>DASYNF010000077.1:0-45852 GCA_036008685.1 Actinomadura sp.
CGACCGTGGGGGACAGCCGGGCGGCGGGCATCGCGGGATAGAGGCCGGCGAGCGTGCCGATGGCGAGCGTCGCGGCCACTCCCCCGCCGAGGGCCCACAGCGGCACGACCGGCGGCCAGTGCCTGTAGGCGGCGAAGGCCACCGTGGCCATGGCGCCCAGGACGGCACCCGCGATCCCGCCCAGCACCGACAGCAGCAGGGACTCCGTGAGGAACTGCACGCGAACCTGCCCCTTCACACCGCGCCAGCAGGGCCTCGACCGGCACCGACAGCACCCCCTCGTGGCGCTCGCTCTCCAGCTCGACGGTGACCGGTGCCTCGTCGAGGCGCCCGGTGCCCGAGTGCCCAGGGAGATCTCCACGTCCACGGTCGTCCGCTCGTCCTGCTGCGTGCCGGTCTGCCGTGCCACGGTGCCGACCGAGACGATCCGGCCTTTGACGGTCCGCCCGCCGGGCAGCTCGACGGTCGCCGTGGCCCCCTTGTGCGCCAGGTCCTGCTTGTCGGCGTCGAGGTCCACGTGCACGATCCGCCCGGTGCGAACCGGCGGCCGCCTCCCGGGCCTCCTCGATCTTCGCCTGGTTCATCTGCCCGGGCTTGCCGCGAATGGCGAAGCTCCCGTCCGGCCCCGGATCGGGCATGTCGACGCCGTGCTTCCGCATGCACTGCGCGAACTTCAGCTGGGCGTCCTTGGGGTCCAGCGGCTGTGAGACGGCGGCCGCCGGGGTCTTCGCCCCGGCCCCGCCCGCGCTGGCCACTCCGTCGCCCCGGGCGCCGCCCCCGCACGCCGCCAGTCCCAGTACGGCCGGGATCACCACGGCCGGCCCCCATCCATGGGTTCTCATCTTCGCCTCCACGCCGATGGTCGCTCGCCACCGCTGGAGGCCATTGCAGCCCGGAGGGGGTTAAACCCGCGTTAGCCGTGAAAACGCGCGCCGGCCGTGAATCCGAACCCCCCGGAAACGCGATGGCGCACCGGGGTCCCGCATCGGCGGATGCGGGACCCCGGTGCGCCACCCACAGGGGCGGCGATCGTACGGCCGGACCGGCCTTCGATCACCCGGTGCCGGCCGGCGTGCGAGTCGGCGTGCCGGTCTCCGTCGCCAGGGGGATCCCCTTCACTTCCTTCTCCTTCTGTTGGCCGTTGTCGCCACCGAGGCCCCCGGGGCCTCCAGGGCTACCGGTGCCATCGGACTTGCCGGCGCTACCGGGGCTGCCAGGGCTGCCGGGGCTCTTGGTGCTGCCGGTGCCATCGGAGCCGCCGTCGGTGTCGTACAGCACCTTCTGCGGAGCGACCACCACCTCGGCGCTACCGGGGACGGCCGCGCCGAGCGTGAGAGCGGCCGCTCCCGCGACCCCTAGACCCGACAGCACGAAGGCCATGCGCCTGGAAATCTCCATGGAACTCTCCTCCTTCGATAACAAAGCCATTTCGGGAACAAAGCCGTAAAACAAGCTTGAAACCCTGCTACAACAGGGCGTCTTCATGACGCGAAGGACGTCGCGCCGGACAGCCGAGGTATCGATCCGCCGAAGGACCGACACCGAATACCGCTGTACGCCCGCCTTAATCCCCTAGGCCCTGACCTCCGAAACAACTGAATTCCGTTCCGCTTCAGGTCGACGCCCGAACATATTCGGCGCACCGGCAGTATTCGCGAAACAAAGGCCATCTTCAGAATAATCACCACCATGCTGGAGATCGGCTGACCAGCGATACGGGGCGATACGTCAAGCCGCTCCGTCGCACCGACCCTCCGCGGGCCACCAGGGTGCGGGCGGCTCGGCACAGGCGGCGCGGCGGCCTGATCGGGACGGACCCGGCCACGGGTTTATCGAGGTTTAACGTCCGATCGGGAAGGCTCTCCCTGGCACACCATGTTCAGGAGGGGACCGTCATGCGCGTGCTCGTCGTGGAGGACGAGGAACTTCTCGCGGACACGATCGCGGCGGGGCTGCGCGAGGAGGCGATCGCCGTCGACGCCGCCTATGACGGCGCCTCCGCACTGGACCGGGCCGCCTACGTCGAGTACGACGTGGTGATCCTCGACCGTGATCTCCTCGAGGTGCACGGCGATGAGGTCTGCCGGCGCCTGGTGGCCCGCCGCAGCGGCGGCCGCGTCCTGATGCTGACCGCGGCCGGCGACGTGGACCAGCGCGTGGACGGCCTCTCGCTCGGCGCCGACTACCTCGCCAAGCCGTTCGTCTTCGCCGAGCTGGTGCCGCGGGTCCGTGCGCCGGCCCGCCGCTCCGCCCCGCCCCTGCCGCCGGTGCTGGAACGATCGGGCGTCCGGCTGGATCCGCGTCGCCGTACGGTCAGCCGCGACGGGCGGCCCGTGACTCTGACGAGGAAGGAGTTCACGGTCCTGGAGGAGCTCCTGCGCGCGGACGGCGGCGTCGTGAGCGCCGAGCGCCTGCTGGACAAAGCCTGGGACGAGAACATCGACCCGTTCAGCAACATCGTCCGGGTCGCCATGGCGACGTTGCGCAGGAAGCTGGGCGCGCCGCCGGTCATCGGAGGAGACCCGGGTGCTCGCCCGGAGGCTGCTCGGCAACACCGCCCGGCACGAACGGCTCATCGAGGGCCTGCTGCTGCCGGCCCGCTCCGAACGGCAACTGACCACCCGTACGCCCGTACCTCTGCACGAGATGGTGATCACCGCGCTGGAACAGCTGACCGGGCCGGGGGCATGGTGCGGGTGCGGACCGGGACCGAGGGCGACACGGCGGTCCTGAGGGTCGACAACACCGGACCACCGGTCCCTCCGCACGAGGTGGACGGCATCTTCGAGCCGTTCCGCCGGCTGCGTGCGGACCGGATCGGCTCGTCCCAGGGGGCGGGGCTGGGCCTGTCCATCGTCCGCGCGGTCGTGGCCGCGCATGACGGCAGGATCGAGGCGGCGCCGCGGCGCGGCGGTGGGCTGGTCGTGACCCTGCGCTTTCCCGCCGCGCGTCAGCGCTGAGCCCCGCCGGCCGCGGGGTGGGAAGGATTCTCCAGGTCCACGTCACGGCGCCCCTTGACAGGGAGCATCATCGCGGCGAGGACCACCAGGACGAAGACGTAGGTCACGGCCGCGGGCCAGCCGCCCCGCTCGAAGGCCACGCCACCGCCGGAGCCTCCGACGCTGCTGCCCATGTAGTAGGCGAACAGGTACAACGCGGAGGCCTGGGCCCGCGCGGTCGTGGCTCGCGCTCCCACCCAGCCGCTGGCCACCGAGTGAGCGGCGAAGAACCCCACGGTGAAGATCAGCAGACCCGTCCCGACGACGGGGACCGAGCCGGGCAGGGTCATCACCAGCCCCGCGGCGAGGACCGCGAGGGCGCCGGCGAGGACGGCGCGCCGGCCGAACCGATCGGCGAGCCGGCCCGCCGCCGTCGAGCTCCAGGTCCCCCCGAGGTACATCAGGAACATGAGCCCGACCACGGCCTGCGGCAGGTGGAAGGGCGGGGCAAGCAGCCGGAAGCCGAGGAAGTTGTAGACCGTCACGAATCCGGCCATGAGGAGCAGTCCCACGGCATAGACCCGCCGCAGTCCCGGGTCCCGCAGGTGGGTCCACACCGCCCGGTGATCCACCCTGGCGCGGCGGAAGAACCGGGAAGGCGGGAGCAGCGCCCAGAAGGCGAGGGTGAACGCCAGTGACACGACGGCCGTCGCCGCGAGCGCCCAGCGCCACCCCGCGAGGTCGGCCACCAGGCTCGGGACGAGCCGGCCGAGGAGGCCGCCCACGGTGTTGCCGGCGATGTAGAGGCCCATCGCGCCCCCCAGGGCCTCCGGGTGCACCTCATCGGCGAGGTAGGCCATCGCGACCGCCGGGACACCGGCCAGGGCCAAGCCCTGGGCCGCCCGGAGGACCGCGAGGACCGGAAAGGACGGCGCCACCGGGAGCAGCAGACCCAGCACCGCCGCCAGGAGGGCGCACACGGTCATCACCCGGGTGCGCCCGTACCGCTCGGAAAGGGCGCTCACCGGGATGACCGCCAGCGCCAGCGTGCCGGTGGACAGCGACACCAGCAGGCTCACGCCGCTCGGTGAGACGGTGAACGCACGGGACAGGACCGGAAGCAGCGCCTGGGTGCAGTAGAGGGACATGAAGGTCGTCAGCCCGGCGGCGAACAACGCGAGGTTGACCCTGCGCAGCCCCGGCGAGGCGCGGCGGTGGCGCTCCGGGGTGGACGCCGTGAGGCCGGCGTGGAGGGCTGCGTGGAGGGCGGGGACGGCGGTCATCGGGGCTCCTTCCCGAGGTAAGGCTGCCCCGAGGGAGATCGATGCGTCCAATGAGGCTTTGACCTGCTATCGATGCCGTGGAAGCATCGATCCATGGATCTCCCCACGGTTCGCTGGTTTCTGGCCGTCGCCGGCCACGGGCACATGACCGAGGCGGCCGCCGAACTCCGCATCTCCCAGCCGGGACTGTCCCGGGCGATCGCCCGCCTGGAACGGGAACTCGGTATGCCGCTCTTCGACCGGGAGGGGCGCAATCTCCGGCTGAACCGATACGGAGAGGTGTTCCGGGAGCACGCGCGCCGGCTGGTCGCCGAGGAGGAGGCGGCCAGGCGCGCGCTGGCCCAGGCCGCGGATCCCGGCCACGGGGAGATCCGGTTCGGGTTCCTGCACACCCAGGGCGCCTCGCTGGTCCCGGACCTCATCCGCCGCCATCGCCGGCGGCACCCGCGGGTGACCTTCCGGCTGCTGCAGGACAGCTCGGAGCGCATGGTCGCCGCCGTCCGCACCGGCGAGGCCGATCTGGCGATCGTCAGTCCCCGGCCCGATGACCCGGCGCTCTCCTGGCGTCCTCTGATCGTCGAACGCCTGCTCCTCGCCGTCCCGGCGGGCCACCGGCTCGCCCGGCGCTCAGGGGCCCGGCTCGCCGACGCGGCCGGGGAGCCGTTCATCGCCATGCGGCCGGGATACGGTCTGCGGACGATCACCGACGAGCTGACCCGGAAGGCCGGGATCCAGCCCGAGATCGCCTTCGAGGGTGAGGAGATCTCCACGGTCTCCGGGCTCGTGGGCGCGGGCCTCGGCGTCGCGATCGTGCCTCCACCTCCACAGGGCGAGGGAGTGCGCCACCTCCCTCTCGGCGACCCCGCGGCGAGCCGTACGCTGGGCCTTACCTGGGTCACCGCACGCACGCGGACCCCGGCAGTGGACAACTTCCTGACCTTCGCCTCCGGGGCCCTCGATCCGCTCCCGGAGTCAGTGGTTACTGACGAGTATAATTAATGGTTACCAGCGAGTAGCACCTTGCTCGTGAGCACCGGCTCGCGTCGAGCCTCAGCATCGAGGGAGAACTGACCGTGCCTCGTACCGCACGTGACGTCGTGTTCGTCGACGGCGTACGCACGCCGTTCGGCAAGGCGGGCCCCAAGGGGGTCTACGCCGAGACCCGCGCCGACGACCTGATCGTCCGCGCGATCCGCGAACTGATGCGCCGCAACCCGGGCCTGCCGCCAGAGCGGGTGGACGAGGTCTCGATCGCGGCCACCACCCAGACGGGCGACCAGGGCCTCACGATCGGCCGCTCCGCCGCCGTGCTCGCCGGGCTGCCCAAGTCCGTCCCCGGCTTCGCCGTCGACCGGATGTGCGCCGGGGCCATGACCGCGGTCACCACGACGGCCTCCGGCATCGCCTTCGGCGCCTACGACGTGGTCGTGGCCGGCGGCGTGGAGCACATGGGCCGCCACCCGATGGGCGAGGGCGTGGACCCGAACCCGCGGTTCCTCTCCGAGAAGCTGGTGGACCCCTCCGCCCTGGTCATGGGGATGACGGCGGAGAACCTGCACGACCGCTACCCCGAGATCACCAAGGAGCGCGCGGACGCCTACGCGGTCCGCAGCCAGGAGAAGGTCGCCGCGGCCTACTCCGCGGGCAGGATCCAGCCCGATCTGGTGCCGACCGCGGTGCGCTCGGCGGAGAAGGGCTTCGGCCTGGCCACGCGTGACGAGCCGCCGCGTCCCGGCACCACGGCCGAGGACCTCGCCAAGCTGAAGACCCCGTTCCGGGTGCACGGCAATGTCACCGCCGGCAACGCGGCGGGCCTGAACGACGGCGCCACGGCGTGCCTGCTCATGGCGGAGGACGTGGCCGCCGAGCTCGGCCTGCGCGGCCGGATGCGCCTGGTGGACTTCGCCTTCGCCGGGGTCGAGCCGGAGGTCATGGGCATCGGGCCGGTCCCGGCGACCGAGAAGCTCCTGGCCCGCAACTCCCTGACGATGGACGACATCGGGCTCATCGAGATCAACGAGGCCTTCGCCGTGCAGGTGCTCGCCTTCCTGGAGCACTTCAAGATCGCCGACACCGACCCCCGGGTCAACCCATGGGGCGGCGCGATCGCCGTCGGCCACCCGCTCGCGTCCTCGGGCGTACGGCTGATGAACCAGCTGTCGCGGCTGTTCGAGGAGCGTACGGACGTGCGCTACGGCCTGACCACGATGTGCGTCGGAATGGGCATGGGCGGCACGGTTCTCTGGGAGAACGTGAACTACGAGGGGGCCAAGTGAGCACGGTAGAGACCTGGCGTTCGCTGCTCGCGAGCGAGGACGTCAACGCCGACGAGGTCGTGACCCAGGCGCGCGTCCGCGATGTCGAACTCCCGCTCGGCGCGGGAACGGTCGCACTGATCACCCTCGACAACGGGTTCGATCACACCAAGCCCAACACGTTCGGGCCGCGCGGGCTCCTCGCCCTCAACGACGCGCTGGACCAGGTGGCCACCCGCGACGACATCGCGGCCGTGGCGGTCACCGGCAAGCCGTTCATCTTCGCCGTCGGCGCGGACCTCAAAGGCGTGCCGGCCATCTCCGACCGCGAGGAGGCCGCGCTGATCGGCCGGCTCGGCCACGAGGTCTTCCGCCGGCTCGGCGAGCTGCCCGTACCCTCGTTCGCCTTCGTCAACGGGGCGGCGATGGGCGGCGGCGTCGAGGTGGCGCTGCACTGCTCCTACCGGACGATCTCCTCCGGCGTGCCCGCGCTGGCCCTCCCGGAATGCTTCCTCGGGCTCGTGCCGGGGTGGGGCGGGACCTACCTGCTGCCGAACCTCATCGGCGCCGAGAAGGCGCTCAAGGTCATCATCGACAACCCGCTCGCGCAGAACCGGATGCTCAAAGGCCCGCAGGCCTTCGAGCTGGGCATCGCCGACGCGATGTTCGAGCCGGCCGACTTCCTGGAGGAGTCGCTGCGCTGGACCGCCCAGGTCCTCACCGGTGAGGTGGTCGTCGAGCGCCCCGAGGTCGACAAGGGCGAGGCCTGGGACCAGGCCGTGGCCGTCGCCCGGTTCGCGGTCGAGGGCAAACTGCACGGCGGCGCCCCGGCGCCCTACCGCGCCCTCGACCTCGTGGCCGGCGCCAAGACCGCGAGCCGCGACGAGGGGTTCGCCGCCGAGCAGGACGCGCTCGCCGACCTGATCATGAGTGACGAGCTCCGCGCGGGGCTCTACTCCTTCGACCTCACCCAGAAGCGCGCCAAGCGGCCCGCCGGTGCTCCGGACAAGGCCCTGGCCCGGCCGGTCACCAAGGTCGGCGTCGTGGGAGCGGGCCTCATGGCGAGCCAGCTCGCGCTGCTGTTCGCCCGGCGGCTCGAGGTGCCGGTCGTGATGACGGACCTGGACCAGGAGCGGCTCGACAGAGGCGTCGCCTATGTCCACGGCGAGATCGGAAAACTCCTGGCCAAGGGCAGGGTGTCCGCCGACAAGGCGGCCCGGCTCACCTCCCTCGTCTCCGGCTCGCTCACCAAGGACGCCTTCGCCGACGCCGACTTCGTCATCGAGGCCGTCTTCGAGGAGATGTCGGTCAAGCAGAAGGTGTTCGGCGAGGTGGAGGCGGTCGTCCAGCCCACCTGTGTCCTGGCCACCAACACCTCCTCCCTGTCGGTCACCGAGATGGCCTCGGGGCTCGAGCACCCCGAGCGGGTCGTGGGCTTCCACTTCTTCAACCCGGTCGCGGTGCTGCCGCTGCTGGAGATCGTCCGCGGTGAGCGGACCGACGACGCGACGCTGGCCACCGCCTTCGCGGTGGGCAAGCGGCTGAAGAAGTCGAGCGTGCTGGTCAAGGACGCGCCCGCCTTCGTCGTCAACCGGCTGCTCACCCGGTTCCTCGGCGAGATCCTCGCCGCGGTGGACGAGGGCACGCCGCTCCAGGTGGCCGACCGGTCGGTGGCCCCGCTCGGGCTCCCGATGTCCCCGTTCCTCCTGCTGCAACTGGTGGGCCCGGCCGTCGCGCTGCACGTCGCCGAGACACTGAACACGGCCTTCCCGGACCGCTACCACGTCTCCGACCGGCTCCGCCGATTCGTCGCGTCCGGCCGGCCGGGGGTCTACGCCCCGGACCTGTCCATCGACCCGGAGGCCGCGGAGCTCTTCTCCGGTGGAGATCGTCCCTCCACCGAGGAGGAGGTGCGGCAGCGGGCCGTCGAGGCCCTGGCCCAGGAGATCAGGCTGATGCTCGACGAGGGCGTGGTCTCCGCTCCGGAGGACATCGACCTCTGCATGATCCTCGGCGCGGGCTGGCCGTTCCACCTGGGCGGCATCACCCCGTACCTGGACCGCACCGGCGTCTCGGAGAAGGCCGGCGGCCGCCGTTTCCTCGAGCCCGGCGTGGCGGATCTGCCCCGCCAGGCGCATTGACCCGCACGGGCTGATCGAACAGCGCTATCCGAAGGGGCGTCACGCGCATGGTCGCGAGGCGCCCCTTCGTCCCGTTGGGGCGGATCTGAAATCATTACCGTCCGCGGGCGACTACCCTACGTTGCAGACCCGACTCTGGAGGCGCTCGATGAGCCTGTTCCGTACGATGCCGATCGAGCGCTCCATAGAGGAGACCCGGCAAGCCGCACACCGGCTGCGCAAGGATCTCTCGGCGCTCGATCTCACCGTCTTCGGGGTCGGCGTCATCATCGGGACCGGCATCTTCGTCCTCACCGGCCAGGTCGCCAAGGACAAGGCGGGCCCGGCCGTGGCGATCTCCTTCGTCGTCGCGGCGATCGTCTGCGGGCTCGCCGCCCTCTGCTACGCCGAGTTCGCCTCCACGGTCCCGGTCGCCGGATCGGCCTACACCTTCTCCTACGCCACCCTCGGGGAGTTCCCGGCGTGGATCATCGGCTGGGACCTCATCCTGGAGCTGGCGCTCGGCGCCGCCGTGGTCGCGGTCGGCTGGTCCGGCTACGCGAAATCGCTGCTGGACGGCCTCGGCATCCATCTACCCGAGGCGATAGCGGGAGAGGAGGCCACGTTCAACATCCCGGCGATGCTCGTCGTCCTGGCCGTGACCGCGCTCCTCGTCCTCGGGACCAAGATCTCGTCCAGGCTCAACGCCATCATCGTAGCCATCAAGATCGCTGTGGTCCTGATGGTCATCGTGGCCGGGTCCTTCTTCATCAAGGCGTCGAACTACACGCCGTTCGTCCCCAAGGCCCACCCCACCCCGGCCGTCGAAGGTGTGAAGGCACCGCTCATCCAGGTGCTGTTCGGTTTCACCCCGGTGAGCTTCGGCTGGTTCGGCGTCTTCGCGGCGGTCGCGGTCGTCTTCTTCGCCTTCATCGGGTTCGACGTCGTCGCCACCGCGGCCGAGGAGGCCCGCAAGCCGCAGCGCGACCTGCCCCTCGCGATCATCGGCTCGCTGGTGATCTGCACCACCCTGTACATCCTGGTCTCGCTGGTCGTGGTGGGCATGGTGAACTACACCCGGCTCAGCGCCGAGGCGCCGCTGGCCGACGCGTTCAAGTCGGTGGGCCACCCGGGGTTCGCCACCATTGTGAGCGTCGGCGCGCTGGCGGGCCTGACCACCGTCGTGCTCATCCTCCTGCTCGGCCAGAGCCGGGTCTTCTTCGCGATGAGCCGTGACGGCCTGCTGCCGTCCTGGCTGGCCGCGGTCCACCCGCGGTTCGGCACGCCCTACCGCTCGACCATCATCATGGGGCTGATCGTGGCGCTCATGGCGGGCCTGATCCCCCTCGCCGCCCTGGCCGAGCTGGTCAACATCGGCACCCTGTTCGCCTTCGTCCTGGTGTCGGTGGGCGTGGTGATCCTGCGCCGCACCCGGCCGGACCTGCAGCGGTCCTTCCGCACGCCGTGGGTCCCGGTGATCCCCGCCCTGTCGGTGCTCTCCTGCGTGTTCGTGATGCTCAACCTGCCGGTGGAGACGTGGCTGCGGTTCCTCGCCTGGATGGTGCTCGGCTCCGGGATCTACTTCGCGTACGGTCGTCGGCACAGCCGGCTGGAGGTCCCCGCCAAGGCACCCGTCAAGCAGCTCTGATCGGCGGGCTCCGTAAGATCCGCACACCGCGCTAGTAGGTGTTCGGCCGCCGGGTGGGCACAATGCGAGGTGTGGCGGATCAAACTCCTTTGCGTGTGGCGGTCATCGGATCCGGGCCGGCCGGCCTCTATGCGGCCGAGGCCCTGGTCAAACAGACCGGCGAGCAGGTGCGGGTCGACGTCTTCGATCGGCTGCCGACGCCGTACGGCCTGGTCAGGTATGGGGTGGCGCCCGATCACACGTCCATCAAGTCGATCGCGCGCTATCTGCAGCGGGTCCTCGAGCACCCGGCGGTGCGCTTCTTCGGCTGCGTCGAGCTGGGCCGTGACATCACCCGGGCCGAGCTGCTGTCCTGCTATGACGCGGTGATCTACTCGACCGGCGCGATGGTGGACCGGCACCTCGGGATCCCCGGCGAGGACCTTCCCGGCAGCATCGCGGCGACCGACTTCGTGAACTGGTACTGCGGTCACCCGGACGCCGCCGGCCACCGGTTCGACCTGAGTGCCGAGGAGGTCGCCGTCATCGGCGTCGGAAACGTCGCCGTCGACCTGGTACGGATCCTGGCCAAGACCGCCGACGAGCTGCGGGAGACCGACGTGCCCGAGGCCGTGCTCACGGCGCTGGACGAGAGCAAGGTCCGCAGGATCCACATGATCGGACGACGTGGACCGGCCCAGGCCAAGTTCACCACCAAGGAGGCGCGCGAGCTCGGCGCGCTCCCGAACGCCGCCATCCACGTACGCCCCGGGGACATGGACCTGGACGCCGCCGATCCCACCGGGGCGAGCGCGGCGCTGGCCGAGTCCGACCGGATCGTCCGCGGGAATATGAAGGCGATGCGGGCCTGGACCGAAGAGCCGCAGGGCGGCAAGCCGCGCCGCATCGACCTGAGGTTCTGGCTCGCGCCGGTCGAGATCCTCGGCCGGGATCGGGTCGAGGGACTGCGCCTCGAGCGGACCCGCCTGACCGGGGAAGGCCGCGTCGCCGGGACCGGGGAGTACGAGACCCTGCCCGCGGGCATGGTGTTCCGCTCGGTCGGCTACCAGAGCGTGCCGCTGGGCGGGCTTCCCTTCGACCAGCGCTCCCATGTCGTCCCGAACGCGGCCGGCCGGATCCTCGGACCGGATGGCCGGCCGATGCCGAGGGAGTACGTCGCAGGGTGGATCAAGCGCGGTCCCACCGGGGTGGTGGGCACCAACAAGTCCGACGCCACCGAGACCGTGCGGGTGCTGCTGGCCGATCTCGGTGCGCTGGATCACGACCGGCCCGGCCAGCGGATCGAGTCTCTGCTGGAGGCGCGAGGCGTGCCGGTGGTCACCTATGCCGACTGGCTGAACCTCGACGTCGCGGAGATGGCTCTGGCCCGGTCGCTGGAGCGCGGTGAGAGGGTGAAGCTCGGGAGCTGGGCGGCGATGCGGGAGGCCTGTCACCCCTAGGGTCCTGTGGCCAGGACCGCCGATACGCCGGCCCTGACGTAACCAATCCACCTTTATGGGGATAACTCCGGAAATAATGTCCGGCCGATAGAGTCGCCGTCCCCCCGCCACGACGCGCCATTCGTACGACTCCTCGGACGAAGACCACCGAAGGGACTGCGGAGCGGAAGTCGCACCGGAGGAAATGGTGACGTGGCCATGGCCTGGGCGCTACCGTGCGCATGTGCCCGACGGTCCCGAGCTGTACGGATTTCCCGCCCCGAGTCGGCTGCCCCAGCTGAGGTGGCTGGGGCCGGACTATGTCGCCGTCCTGCTGCGCGATCTGAGCCGCGGACTGTTACGCCAGGACGCCGGCACGCGGATCATGGGGGTGCGCTGTGAGGCCGAGCCCATTCTCAAGGCGGCCACGGACTCGCTGGGGATGATCCGGGCCCACGACGCGGGGTTCACCCTCGAGATCTTCGCCAAGGACGGCACCGGCCGGCCCTGGCGGTTGCGCGGGCGATGGACCTATGTGGGACGCGAGCTCGGCACGGCCGCGGCCTCGGTGACCCATTACTGGGAGCTGTTCTCCGCCGACGGAATCTAGCCGCGGGCGACCGCGAGATCACATCCAGGCCGGGGACGTGATCTCGCGGTCGACGGCGTGTCAGTCCCTCGTGCTGTGCTCCGGCTCGACGTCATGCGTCACCCGGGCCACGGCCTCCGTGAGGTCCCGGGCGAGGGCCTGCGGCGTGAGGCCGATGTCGCTCAGGATCTGGGCGCGCTTGGCGTGATCGAGGAACTCCTGCGGGATGCCGAACGTGCGCACCGGCGTGTCCACGTCGGCGTCCCGCAGCAGCCGGGCGACGGCGTCACCGACCGCCCCGACCCGGCCGTTGTCCTCGACCACGGCGACCAGGCTGTGCTCCCGGGCCTCTTCGATCAGAGCCGGGTCCAGCGGCTTGACCCAGCGCGGGTCGACCACCGTCACCCCGATGCCGTGCGCCGCCAGCCGCTGCGCCACCTCGAGACAGGAGCCGGCGAGCGGCCCGACGGCGACGATCAGGACGCTGGCGCCGTTGGACCCGGAGTGGCGGACCAGCACGTCCATCCCGCCCATGGTGTCGATGGCCTCGATGTCCTCGGCCACCGGGCCCTTCGGGAAGCGCAGCGCGGTCGGGCCGCCCGTCACCTCGACGCACTCGCGCAACAGCGCGCGCAGCCGGGAGCCGTCCCGCGGGACCGCGATCCGCATCCCGGGGACGAGCTGCAGGATCGACAGGTCCCACATGCCGTTGTGGCTGGCGCCGTCGTCTCCGGTGACCCCGGCCCGGTCCAGCACGAAGGTCACAGCCTGCTTGTGCAGCGCCACGTCCATCAGCATCTGGTCGAAGGCCCGGTTGAGGAAGGTGGCGTAGAGGGCCACCACGGGATGCAGACCTCCCATGGCCAGGCCGGCGGCCGAGGTCACCGCGTGCTGCTCCGCGATGCCGACGTCATAGGTGCGCTCGGGGTAGGCCTCGGCGAACGCCGCCAGCCCCACCGGGTAGAGCATCGCCGCCGTGATCGCGACCAGGTCGGGCCGCTCGGCGCCGATCTCCACCATCTCGTCACTGAACTCGTTGGTCCAGATCCGAGGTTTGGGCTTCTGGACCCCGGTCGCGAGATCGTAGGGCCCCGGCGAGTGGAAACGCTCCTCGTCGTCGTTCTCGGCCGGCGAGTAGCCGAAGCCCTTCGTGGTGATGCAGTGCACGATCACCGGGCCGCCGAACCGGCGCGCCTTGCGGAGCGCGTGCTCGAGAGCGTCCTCGTCGTGGCCGTCGATGGGCCCGACGTACTTGAGCCCGAGGTCCTCGAACATCGCCTGGGGCTGCAGGACGTCCTTGAGCCCCTTCTTGATGCCGTGCAGGGTCTCGTAGGCGACGTGGCCGACGACCGGCGCACGCGGCACGGTCTTTTTGATCAGGTCCAGCGCGTGCTCGTACCCCCGCGTCACCCGGAGGTCGGCGAGGTGACTGGCCAGCCCTCCGATCGTCGGGGAGTAGGAGCGCCCGTTGTCGTTGACGATGATGATGACGGGGCGATCCGGGCTCGCGGCGATGTTGTTGAGCGCCTCCCAGCACATCCCGCCGGTCAGAGCACCGTCACCGACCACCGCGACGACCGTGCGGTCGTGCTCTCCGCGCAGCTCGTAGGCCTTCGCCAGTCCGTCGGCGTACGACAGCGCGGTCGAGGCGTGGGAGTTCTCGATGATGTCGTGCTCGGACTCCGCCTGGCTGGGATAGCCGGACAGACCGCCGCGCTGCTTGAGGAGGCTGAAGTCCTGCCGGCCGGTCAGCAGCTTGTGCACGTACGCCTGATGACCGGTGTCAAAAAGGATCTTGTCCCACGGCGAGTCGAAAACGCGGTGCACCGCGATGGTCAGCTCCACGGCCCCCAGATTGGGACCGAGGTGGCCGCCCGTCTTGGACACCGCGTCGACGAGGAAGTCCCGGATCTCACCGGCGAGCTGGGGCAACTGTTCGGGGACCAGTCGTTTTAGGTCCTCGGGACCTTCAATCGACTTCAACAGGCTCACATGCGCTCCTCGGATCAGAGACGACCTCGGCTCTGACTATTGGACGCACCGAGTTTAGTGCTGGTTTCCTCTTCGGCGGCGCCCGCCCCGGGTCTGTAAGGATCTTCACACGGATCCGAGCATGGGTCCGACGGAGATAGGACAGAGACATGGAAGACGAGGACATCGTGCTGCTGGACCAGACCGGCGCGGCGATCGGCACAGCCCCGAAGGCCAGCAGTCACCACCGTGAGACCCCGTACCACCTGGCCTTCTCCAGCTATGTCCTGGACGAGGCGGGGCGGGTGCTGATCACCCAGCGGGCTCACCACAAGACCACCTGGCCGTCGGTGTGGACCAACACCTGCTGTGGCCACCCGGCCCCGGGCGAGAGGCTCAGGGACGCCGTCCTCCGGCGGCTCCGCGACGAACTCGGCATCACCGCGGAGGGGCTCACGCCGCTGCTGCCGGAGTTCTCCTACCGCGCCGAGATGGACAACGGGGTCGTGGAGTACGAACGCTGCCCGGTCGTTCGGGCGGTGTTCAAGGGTCCGGACACCGGCGCCGTGCACCCCAACCCGGAGGAGGTCGCGGCGGCGCGCTGGCTCACCTGGGAGGAGTGCCTCGAGCTGGCCGAGCGGCCGGAGGCCTCCCCGTGGTATCGCCTGCAGCTCGCCCAGCTCGCCCCGCTCGGGTCGCCGCTGGACTGGCCCGCCGCCTCACCGGCGCTGCTTCCGCCGGCCCTTGCGTGGTAAGGGTTTTACATGATCACGGGAGGATAACAAAGGTTGATTTGGGCGCTCTGAGAGCAGACGCTTGGTCCATCACACGCTCGCAACACGTGTCCCATCCGTCGCGTCCCTTCGGTGGAGCCGCCGGAGGTCACGGCGAGACATCCGAAGGGACATGGCGATGCGAGGACGATGGACCGCGATCGCCGCGGTCGCGCTGAGCGGGGTTCTGCTGGCGACCGGCTGTGGTGGGGGCGACGGCGGCGGCGGCAAAGCGAAGGTGGAGGTCTTCTCCTGGTGGACCGGTCCGGGTGAGGCCGACGGTCTCACGGCCATGAAGGACGACTTCGAGAAGAAGAACCCGACCATCCGGTTCGAGAACGCGGCCATCGCGGGAGGTTCGGGCACGCAGGCCAAGGCCGTCCTGGCCAGCCGGCTGCAGAACCGGCAGCCGCCGGACTCCTTCCAGGGCCACGCGGGCGCGGAACTGCTCGACTACATCAAGGCCGGGCAGATCGACGCACTCGACTCCTTCTACGACCAGAACGGGCTGCGCGAGGTCTACCCGAAGCAGCTGCTCGAGCAGATCACCTATCAGGGACACATCTATTCGGTCCCGGTCAACATCCACCGCTCCAACGTCCTCTGGTACAGCCCGGCGGTCCTGCGGGAGGCGGGCGTCCCGGGCGCTCCCAAGACCGTCGCCGAGTTCATCACCGCGCTCAAGGCGGTGAAGGACAAGACCAAGAAGGTGCCGCTGTCCCTCGGTGCCCAGTGGACCGCCGACCACCTGCTCGAGAACGTGCTCCTGGGCGACCTCGGGACCGACGGTTACAACGCCCTCTGGAAGCCCGGTGCCGACTGGGCCGGCCCGCAGGTCACCAAGGCTCTGCAGGACTTCACCGAGATCCTGAAATACACGACCTTCGAGGCCGCGTCCACGGACTGGCAGGCGGCGGCGAAGGCGGTGGTCGACGGCAAGGCCGCCTTCAACATCATGGGCGACTGGGCCTACGGTTACTTCGTCGGCGCGGCCCCGAACGGCCTCGGCAAGAAGGCCGACGTCGACTTCAAGTGGGCGACGGCGCCCGGCACCGAGGGCACCTACCTCTGGCTGTCCGACAGCTTCACGCTGCCGAGGAACGTCCCCAACAAGGACGCCGCCACCGCCTGGCTGAAGGAGGCCGCGAGCAAGGAGGGCCAGGACCTCTTCAACCCGAAGAAGGGATCCATCCCGGCCCGCACGGACGGCGACAAGGCCCTCTACACGGGCTATCTCTCCTCGGCCCTCGATGAGTGGAAGTCCCCCTCGACCAAGCTCGCCGGCTCCTTCTGGCACGGCGTCACGGCCAACAACAAGTGGCACACCGACATCGACATCGCGGTGGGCCTGTTCCTGCAGAACAAGAACACCGGCAAGCTGCAGAGCGCGCTCGTGACCGCGGCCAAGAACGACGCCCGATGACGGACGTCCCCGCGAACACCTGCAAGACCACGAGTCGTGAAGGAGCGTGATCTTGCAGGTGTTCGCACCCGGCCGGGCGGCACGAATGCCGAGGTGGCTGCCCGGCCTGCTCCTGGTCTCGCCGTCCATCGCCGCCATCGCGGTGTTCGTGTACGGCCTGATCTTCTGGAACATCCGGGTCGCGGTCAGCGGCCGGCACGACGAGATATCCCCCTACCGGTTCGACGGCGGCAAGAACTTCGTCGATCTGTGGAGTGATCCGAGCTGGCCCGGAGCGGTCTGGCACGCACTCCTGTTCACCATCGTGTTCGTCGGCGGGGCGCTGCTGCTCGGCTGGCTCCTGGCCTTCCTCATGGACAAGGGGATCCGCTGGGAGGGCGGGTTCCGGGCGGTCTACCTGTTCCCGATGGCCGTGTCGTTCATCGCCAGCGGAGTCGTGTGGCGCTGGCTCATGAACCCGGCCCCCGACGACCGGGCCGTCGGGCTCAACCAGCTCTTCCAGAAGCTCGGATTCGGCTTCGTGGCCAATGACTGGTGGCAGAACCCCCGATGGGGCATGGCCGCGATGGCCATCCCCGCGATCTGGCAGATGTCGGGTTATGTCATGGCTCTGTATCTGGCCGGGTTCCGCGGCGTCTCCGAGGATCTGCGCGAGGCCGCCCGGGTGGACGGCTGCTCCGAATGGCAGGTCTACCGCTACATCGTCTTCCCCCAGTTGCGGCCGGTCACGTTGTCCGCACTGATCATCCTCGGCCACATCTCGATGAAGGTGTTCGACCTGATCATGGCGATCGCGGGAAAACAGATCATCACCTACGTTCCCGCCATCGCCACCTACGTGGAGGTGTTCGATCGGCATGACCCCGCCAACGGCGCGACCATCGCGACCTACCTCCTCCTGGCGGTGGCGGTGCTCGTGATCCCCTACCTCGTCTGGTCCGTACGGTCGGACCGCAGGTGACCCGCGAGCAGCCGCGCGGCGGCCGGGCCAAGGAGCGAGCCCCCGAGCGGGCCGGCGTCGGCTGGACTGAGGAGCGAGGAACGAGCGACGAGGGAAGACGGCGCCTCGAAGGCCCGCGAGGCGCCGCGCGGAGCGCGGCCCATGAGCACAGGCGGAGCGAGGCCATGGGCAGGGCGCTGCGGATCGCCAAGCTGGTGATCCTGCTGGCGGTGGCTCTGGTCTTTCTCATGCCGGTCTACGTGCTCGTCGTCACGAGCTTCAAATCGTTGAGCGAAGCCGATCCGAGCACCGCGTGGAGCCTCCCCAGGCACTGGAGCTTCGAGGGGTGGCAGGCGGCGTGGACGGCGCTCAAGCCGGGGCTGGCGAACAGCTTCAAGATCGCGATCTCCGGGTCGGTGATCGCGGCGGTGCTGGGCTCGCTCAACGGCTTCGTGCTGTCGAAGTGGCGATTCCCCGGCGCGGACGCGGTCTTCACGCTGTTCCTGTTCGGCATGTTCATCCCGTACCAGGCCGTCATGATCCCCCTGGCCGGGCTGCTGACGAGCATGGAGCTGTCGGGGAGCGTGAGCGGCCTGGTCCTGGCGCACGTGGTCTACGGCATCCCGATCTGCACCCTCATCTTCCGGAACTACTACGTCACGATCCCGACCGAGCTGATCGAGGCCGCCCGGGTGGACGGGGCCGGGATGCTGCGGACCTACCGGTCGATCGTGCTCCCCGTCTCGGGACCCGCTTTCGCGGTAACGCTGATCTGGCAGTTCACCTCTCTGTGGAACGACTTCCTGTTCGCGATCTTCCTGGGTGCGCCGAAGAGCTGGCCGGTCACCGTGATGCTCAACAACACCGCGGGCTCGGGCGCCGTGGCGGTGCAGTACAGCCAGCAGATGGCCTCGGCGCTGCTGGCGTCCTTGCCGACACTGATCGTCTACGTGCTGCTCGGCCGCTTCTTCATGCGGGGTCTGCTCGCCGGGGCGCTCAAAGGCTGACCGGATCCGACGACCCGGACAACCGGATGGCGATGTCACGCGTCTCACTTGTGGGCTGAGAAGTCCGTGCCGGCGCACGTGATGCTCCAGCCCGCGCTGTGACCCCAGTCGGCTCACGCCACAGCGAAGCCGACGAAAGGCCTGTTTCCACCGGAACCAGGGACAGTGCCGGGCGCCACGATGGACGTTCGGCCAACCGCCAATCGGAGGTACCGCGTGCGGGTGATCAGTGTTCAGCAGCCGTGGGCTTGGGCCATCGCGCGGGGACACCGGGGGCTGTCGAACCAGGATCTGCCGACGCCCTACCGGGGCCCGCTGCTCATCCACGCCTCCATACGTGTCGACCTGAGATCCTGCGACTCACCGCTGATGCAGGGTGCGGGGTGGGATCCCAAAGACCCGCTCGCCGCGCTCGGCGCCGTCATCGCCGTCGCCGACCTCGTGGACGTGTGCGTGAGCCGGATGCGGGGTGACCGGAGGTGCGGCTGCGGGCCCTGGGCCAAGCCCGGCGCCTGTCACTGGCGGCTCGCCGACGTGCGGCCACTCCCCCGTCCGGTCTTCTCACTCGGCCGGCCCGGGGTCTGGGAGCCCCCGCCGGCCATGGTCGGGGACGTACGGGCCATGCTCGCGTCGGCGGAGCTCAAGCACTGTTCGTGACGGCGGTGCGCAGGCGCCCGAACTCTCCGATGATCCGCTCCAGCGACCAGCCGGCGTTGAGGCCACTGGGGTTCGGCAGCACCCAGAGCCCGGCACCGCCGAACGTCTCCTCCTGTTCTCCGATGGCCGCCCGGGGCCGGGCGAACGCGGTGCGATAGGCCGTTACCCCGGCGACGGCCACGTAGCGGGGCCTGTGGCGCTCCACCAGGGCGACGAGCCGCCGCCCTCCCTCGCGAAGTTCCTCATCGGTGAGCTCGTCCGCCCGGGCCGTGGCCCGGTCCACCAGGTTGGTGATGCCGAGCCCGAAGGCCGGCAGGAGATCCTGCTCGCGTGGCGCCAGGAGCCGGTCGGTGAATCCCGACCCGTGGAGGGCGGGCCAGAACCGGTTGCCCGGGCGGGCGAAGTGATGTCCCGTGGCACCGGAGTACAAGCCCGGGTTGATGCCGCAGAACAGCGCGCCGAGCGGGGCCCCCTCCTCGGGGAGCACATCCCCGATGACACGGTCCCGGGCGGCCTCCAGGTCGGCCGGGGTGGGTCTCCAGGCTGCGCCGGTCATCTCAGCCGAGGCTCCGCAGGATGAGCACCAGTGCGGAGACCGCGGTGATGAGCAGGACGCCGGTGCGCATACGGCCATTGTCCAGGAAGCGCCGCACCGGCCCCGAGGCGGCGAAACCGACCAGGGCAAAGGGCGTGAGCAGGAGCCCTGCGGTGACCTGCCGGAGAGGCAACTGGTCCACGGCGGCCAGTGTCAGGAGCGAGATCACGGCGCCGATCGTGAAGAAGACCGCCAGCGTGGCCCTGATTCGCGGCCCCTCCTCGCGCTGGTAGAGCAGCGCGAGCGGAGGTCCGCCGATGGACGTGGCCGTCCCCGTCGCACCGGAGAACACGCCGGCCGCCACCAGGGCAGGGCGGCTCCGCGGCACCCCGCCCGGCAACGCGGTGATGCCGACAGCGGCCAGCACCATACCGCCGACCACCATGCCGAGGGCGCGGGGCGGCAGCGCCGCGACCACCCAGACTCCGAGCGGCGTGCCGGCGATCCGGCCGCCGAAGGCCCAGCGCAGCCCGCGCCAGTCCGCGAACCGCACCTCCCGGACCAGCGTGAAGACCGGGAGCACGGCGGCGGCGACCAGGATGGAGCCGGGCATGAGGGAGGGGAAGAACAACGTCACGATAGGCGCCGCCACGAGCCCGAGGCCGAGCCCGACGCTCCCCTGCACGGTCGCCCCCACGGCCGCGGCGAGGCCTCCCGCGGCCACAAAACTCAGGTCCGGCATTTCGAAGGTCACACTCGCCATCCCAGGAAATGACCGCGTCATGGTCAATAAGGGAAATGTCATGATCGCTGGATGTTTACCGCGATCCTCGTCTTCACGGTGGCCGCCTCCCTCGGACCCCTACCCCGGGATCGGCACCATGCTCATCCCGGGCAGCTCATCCCGGGCACGAGCGGCCGGCGGCGGAAGCTCCCTGACGAGACGTACGGGCCGTCCCGCCGCCATGGCGACGGGACGGCCCGTACGTCGTCGGTCCCTGCGCGGTGACTAGTCGCCGATGAGCTGGCGCAGGACGTACTGCATGATGCCGCCGTTGCGGTAGTAGGCACCCTCACCCGGGGTGTCGATCCGCACCACCGCGGTGAACTCCCTGCCGTCGGCGGTGACGGTGACCTCGCGCGGGATCTCGCCCTCGTTGAGCTTCACGACCCCCGCGATGTCGAACGTCTCGGTGCCCGTCAGGCCCAGTGAGGCGGCGGACTCGCCGTCCTTGAACTGCAGCGGCAGCACGCCCATGCCGATCAGGTTGGAACGGTGGATCCGCTCGTAGGACTCGGCGATGACCGCGCGGACGCCCAGGAGCGCCGTGCCCTTGGCCGCCCAGTCACGGGAGGATCCGGAACCGTACTCCTTGCCCGCGAGCACGACCAGCGGGGTGCCCTGTTCGGCGTAGGCCGCCGAGGCGTCGTAGATGGTGGACTGCGGCGCGTCCCCCTTGGTGAAGTCCCGGGTGAAGCCGCCCTCGACCCCGTCCAGCAGCTGGTTGCGCAGCCGGATGTTGGCGAAGGTGCCGCGGATCATGACCTCGTGGTTGCCCCGGCGCGAGCCGTAGGAATTGAAGTCCTTGATCGCGACGCCGTTCTCCTGCAGGTAGCGGCCCGCGGGCGAGTCGGCCTTGATCGCACCGGCCGGGGAGATGTGGTCGGTGGTGACCGAGTCGCCGAGCACCGCGAGCACGCGAGCGCCGTGGATGTCGGTGACCGGCGCCGGTTCCGGCCGCATCCCCTCGAAGTACGGCGCCTTGCGGACGTAGGTCGAGGCCGGGTCCCACTCGAAGGTGTCGCCGGTCGGGATGTCCAGGCCCTTCCAGCGGGCGTCGCCGGTGAAGACATCGGCGTAGTCCTTGACGAACATCTCCTTGCCGATGGACGACTCGACGACCTCGGACACCTCTTCGGCGGACGGCCAGATGTCCTTGAGGTGGACCGGCCGGCCTTCGGCGTCCTCACCGAGCGGCTCGTTGAGGATGTCGATGTCCATCGTGCCCGCGAGCGCGTAGGCGACCACCAGCGGCGGCGAGGCCAGGTAGTTCATCTTCACGTCCGGGCTGATGCGGCCTTCGAAGTTCCGGTTCCCCGACAGCACCGCCGTGACCGTGAGGTCGTGGTCGTTGATCGCGGCGGAGATGGCCGGGGGCAGCGGCCCGGTGTTGCCGATGCAGGTCGTGCAGCCGTAGCCGACGAGGTTGAAGCCGAGCTTGTCGAGGTACGGGGTGAGCCCCGCACGGTCGTAGTAGCCGGTGACGACCTGGGAACCGGGGGCCAGCGAGGTCTTCACCCAGGGCTTGCTGGTGAGGCCCTTCTCGACCGCGTTCTTGGCGAGCAGCGCGGCGGCGATCATCACGTACGGGTTGGACGTGTTGGTGCAGGAGGTGATGGCGGCCACGACGACGGCGCCGTGGTCGAGATCGAACGACGTGCCGTCCGGGAGGGTCACGGGAGTCGGCTTGCTCGGCCGGTCGCCCATGGCGGTGGCCTGCGCGCGAGGACGGTCGCCGTTGGACTGCCGCTGCGAGTTGGCCGGTGCGTCGGAGGCCGGGAAGGACTCGTCCGACGCCTCGTCCACCGGGCCCTGGATGCTCGGCACGTAGTTCAGAACGTCACGCCGCCAGGTCTCCTTGGCCGCGGAGACCTGGATGCGGTCCTGCGGGCGCTTCGGGCCGGCGATGGACGGGACGACCGTGGACAGGTCGAGCTCGAGGTACTCGGAGAACTCCGGCTCGACCGCCGGGTCCAGCCACATCCCCTGCTCCTTGGCGTAGGCCTCCACCAGGGCGACCTGCTCGTCGGAGCGGCCGGTCAGCCTGAGGTAGGAGAGGGTCTCGTCGTCGATCGGGAAGATCGCGCAGGTGGAGCCGAACTCGGGGCTCATGTTGCCGATCGTGGCGCGGTTGGCCAGCGGCACCGCGGCGACGCCCTGACCGTAGAACTCGACGAACTTGCCGACGACGCCGTGCTTGCGGAGCATCTCGGTGATCGTCAGCACCAGGTCGGTGGCCGTGGTGCCCGCCGGGAGCTCGCCGGTCAGCTTGAAGCCGACGACCCGCGGGATCAGCATGGAGATCGGCTGGCCGAGCATGGCCGCCTCGGCCTCGATGCCGCCGACGCCCCAGCCGAGCACGCCGATGCCGTTCTCCATCGTGGTGTGGGAGTCGGTGCCGACGCAGGTGTCGGGGTAGGCGCGGCGTATCCCATCACCGGCGTCCCGGTCGAAGACCACGCGGGCGAGGTGCTCGATGTTGACCTGGTGCACGATGCCGGTGCCCGGCGGGACGACCTTGAACTGGTCGAAGGCCGTCTGACCCCAGCGCAGGAACTGGTAGCGCTCGCCGTTGCGCTCGTACTCCCGCTCCACGTTGCGCTGGAAGGCGTCCGGTGTGCCGAAGTGGTCGACGATGACGGAATGGTCGATGACCATCTCGGCCGGGGCGAGTGGGTTGATCCTGCTCGGGTCGCCGCCGAGGTCGCGTACGGCCTCGCGCATGGTGGCGAGGTCGACCACGCAGGGAACGCCGGTGAAGTCCTGCATGATGACGCGGGCGGGGGTGAACTGGATCTCGTGGCTGGGCTGCGCCGTGGGGTCCCAGGCGGCCAGCGTGCGGACGTGGTCGGCGGTGATGTTCGCGCCGTCCTCGGTGCGCAGGAGGTTCTCCAGCAGGACCTTGAGGCTGTACGGGAGTCGGGCCGAGCCCTCGACGGCGTCCAGCCGATAGATCTCGTACGACTTGTCGCCTACCCGCAGCGTGTTAAGGCTGCCGAAGCTGTTCGCGGACACGACTCCTCCTCCAGCGCGCCGTGCCTCCGGGCGCGGCACGACGTCGTCCATTGGCGCGTTTCAGATGGCCCGCGACCGGCATGGTCCTCATGGGCGGGCCTCCGCGCGACGCCGGGTCCGGCGTCGCGGGTCATTCACCCATGAATCCTGCCCTAGCCGAGGCGATGCCTCGTACTGAGGGCCGCCTAACTTCCGCGGGATTTGTCTCGACGTCAAGCTATTGCAGATTTATCTCGATATCAAGTTATCGCCCCGGGGGCGGCGCGGGCGGCGGAACTCCCCCGGACCGGCGGACGTTGCCGATATATCGTCACGGTGACTCCATCTGATCTGGGAGCGATCTCGGAAAGGGGCACGGAGCATGGCCCGGACACAGGATCCAGGCCCCGGCTATCTCTGGGGCGACATCACCGAACCGGCCGTACGACTCGGCAAGGCCATCGCCGGGATGAGCGAGGCCTCCCCGCCCCCCCGGAGCCGTGCGAGGCACGGAGGATCGCCCCCCGGACTGGGTGTGTTCGCCGGGCAGGGGCCCTGGGGGCGCGGCGGCCCGGCCGGCAAGGGCCCCGGGACGGGACACCATGACCTACGGACGGCCATCCTGACCCTGCTGGCGGAGGAGCCGCGCTCCGGCCGCGAGATCATCCAGGAGATCGACCGGCGCGGCGGTGGCGCCTGGAGGCCCGGTCCACGGCTGGTCTATCCCGCGCTGCGGCATCTCACGGATGAGGGGCTGATCCTGGGCCGGGAGCGCGACGGGCGGCGAATCTTCCGCCTCACGGACGCGGGCCGCGCCCACACCCTTGCCCGTCCGGACCCGGCCGGTGCCGGCTGGGAGACGATGGCGGCCGAGATCGGCCGTGAGATCGCGGACCTGTTCGAGGAGGCGGCCCAGGTCGGCACGGCTCTCCTGGAGGTCGCCGACGCGGGCTCACGCAGCCAGATCGCAGAGGCCCACCTGGCGATGGCCGAGACCCGCCGCCGGCTGTACGACGTCCTCGCGGAGAGGGGCCGTGCACACGGCACGTGAGCGGCCGTGGCCACCCGGCCCTGGATCAGCGCACGTCAGACGGTTTTCCCCGGGACGCGACGGGAAGGGTCGTATCCGCACGATCACACCGGGTATCGGCTCGGCATGGTCGCATACGGGGAGATCGAGTCTGAGGGAGCGCATCCACATGTCCGACCCCACGAGCCGTCCGGCGGCCGCCGGTGGCCAGTTCGCCATAGCCGGAGACCTGCCGGTGAACCGCCTCGGTTTCGGCGCCATGCGCATCACCGGCCCAGGGGTGTGGGGCGATCCGCCCGACCGGGCGGAGGCGCTGCGTGTGCTGCGCCGCGCCGTCGACCTCGGCATCAATCTGATCGACACGGCGGACTCCTACGGCCCGTACGTCAGTGAGGAACTGATCGCGGAGGCGCTGCACCCCTATCCGTCCGACCTCGTGATCGCCAGCAAAGGGGGGCTGGTCCGCCCGGGTCCGGACTGGTGGGAGCCGGTCGGCCGCCCCGCCTACCTGCGGCAGTGCGTGGAGATGAGCCTCCGCAGGCTCCGGCTCGAACGCATCGAGCTCTACCAGCTGCACCGCATCGACCCGCTCGTGCCGCTCGAGGACCAGCTCGGCGTGCTCCACGAGATGCAGGGCGAGGGCAAGATCCGGCATCTCGGCCTGTCCGAGGTCGGTGTGGACCAGCTGGACCAGGCCCGCAAGCTGGTCGAGGTCGTGTCGGTCCAGAACCTCTACAACCTCACCAACCGGCAGTCCGAGCCGGTGCTCGAATACTGCGAGCAGCGGGGCATCGCGTTCATCCCGTGGTTCCCGCTCGCGACCGGGGAGCTGGCCAGGCCCGGCAGCGTGCTGTCCGATGCCGCCGCCCGGCATGGTGTCACCCCGGCGCAGCTCGCGCTGGCGTGGCTGCTGCACCGCTCGCCCGTCATGCTCCCCATCCCTGGCACCTCCAAGGTCGCGCACCTGGAGGAGAACGTGGCGGCGGCCCAGGTCTCACTGAGCCCCGACGAGGTGGAACAGCTCAGCACCCTGGCCTGAGCAAAGGCCCTCGACCCGCGATGCCGCCTCGTCGAGCACGGAGGTCGCGGGGTGCCGGCAGCGCCTAGGCGTCACTCCGGAGCCTCAGCGCCTGGAGATACTCCCGCTCGTCTCTGGCGGCCTGCTCGGAGGTCACGGCCACGCCGTAGTGCAACAGTGGCGCGCACTCCTCGACGGCCGTACGGAATCTCAAGAGCGCCTCGGCGTAACCCACCGGATCGAAAGGCCTGATCTTCTCATCGCACACGCCTGCCGTCCCTCCGTCGCCCTGATGAAACACGTCCCTCAGCGGTCCCGGACGAGGTTTTACCCATTGCGGCGGTCACCGACGCACGCCCGTTACCTCCCTGACATGGGAGGACCATGGGGATGTTCGACCGGACCCTATTGCCAGCCCCGCGGATCCAGACCACCGGGAACCGGCGCCGACGCGTCCCGGGGCTCTTCGCCGGGGATCGGGCACATCACCCTGGCGATCTGCGGGCCCCCGCGTGCGCGACGAACGCGCACGCGGGGGTCGCCGGCATCGCGGCCATCAGATCGCGGCCATCAGGAGGACCGCCTAACCTACCCGGGCTCCGGCATGGAGGGCGACGGCGTTCATTCCGCCGACCGAGGTGGTGAACTGGCCGGATCCGTTGACGGTCACGGTCGGGCCACTGCAGGTGCCCGCGTTGAAGTCACCGTGGATCACGTCGCAGTAGGTCCCGGCGGGCAGGCTCGTCTGGAAGGTACGGGAGAGCCCGCCGCCCTCCCGGTTGATGACGACGTACCCGGCCGAGCCGCGGCCGAAGGCGATCTGGTCGTTCCCGTTGCTCCACCAGTTCCCCACCGGCGCGTCGCCGACGGCATTGCGGAAGCCGACCATGCCGGCCGTCTCGCGCCACCGGTGCTCGCACACCCATTCGGTGCCGTTGCAGCTCACCGTCTTGGTGCTGCCGCCGCCGCCGGTCGGCGGCCCGGCGTCCCGTGAGCCGAAGTTGAAACTCGACATCACCGCCGGCGTGCCGTAGTTCCAGCCGAGCAGGAACACGTTGGCCAGCCGGTAGGTCGCTCCGTCGCGGTAGTAGAGGATCTTGCGCGTGCCCGAGAAGGCGTCGCGCTGGGTGTCGTGGTTGTCGATGAACGACACTGCCGACCCGCTGGGCAGCAGGCCCCAGCTCTGGCCGAAGGTCTGCAGGTCCGCGATCTTCTGCCGGACCCCGCCGGGCGACTCGCCGAGGAACTTCTCGGAGATCTTCTCGCCTGAGCGGAACTCGTGCACGTCACCGTTGGACTGGTACTCCTCAGGGGTGATCGGCTCACCCGCGCCGTAGATCACCTCCTGGTAGATGTAGGTGATCCGGCTGAGCCGCTGCTCGATGGCCGCGATGTCGCCGCTCGGCATGTGCTTGGCGGCATCGAGCCGGAAGCCGTCCACGCCCATGGCCAGCATCGCGTTGAGATACTCCGCGATCTTGCCGCGTACGTAGTCGGACTCGGTCCTGAGGTCGGCCAGCGCCGCGAGTTCGCAGTTCTGGACCTCCCATCTGTCCTGGTAGTTCCCGATGCCGCGGCGGCAGTCGTGGAAGTCCCAGCCGGAGTACAACCCCGGGTAGGTGTACTTGTCCGGGAACGTGCTGCCCGCGCTTCCTGTGCCCGCGCCGGACGACCCGGTCATGTGGTTGATGACCGCGTCCGCGTACACCTTGACGCCGGCGCCGTGGCAGGCGTTGACCATGTTCCTGAACTGCTGCTCGTTCCCGCGCCTGGTCTGGATCTTGTAGCTGACCGGCTGGTAGTCCTGCCACCAGGGGTAGCCGCTCCCGGGGAGCACGATGTGCTCCTGTGGCGGCGACACCTGGACGGCACCGTAGCCCTTGGGGCCGAGCACCTGGGCGCACTCCCGGGCGACGTCGTCCCACTTCCACTCGAACAACTGCACGATCACCTTCTTGGCGCCGGGCGGGGACGCCGCGGCGGGGCTGGTCCGCGGCGCGACCGCCACCATGCCGAGCAGCGCCGCCATGGTGGTCACCACGACGGCCACTGCGGATGTCTTTCTCACTCGAACCTCCTCCGGGGTGGATGGACGGGGGTTCCCCCGAGGTCTCTCGGATCAGGACCGCACGAGATCACGACCGCACGAGATCACGACTGCACGAAGACGGCCACGGTGCGGCCCGGCACCGTGAACGTCCCGCTCGCCCGGTCGAAGGCCGACCGCCCGACCGCGGCGTCATCCGAGCCGGCCTGCACCGGATGCAGCGCCATCGCGGCCCCTTTCAGGCCGGCCACGGTCTGCCGGTGCTCGTCGGGCGTGGCGTTGAAGACCACGGTGACCGACGTCCACTTCGGGTCGATGCCGCGGCCGTCCAGATGCATGGTGAGCACACCGGGGATCTCGCCCACGCCGCTGAGCGGGAACGACAGCCGCTTCTGCACCTCCGCGGCCGACCCGAGCGAGAAGACCGGGGAGGAGCCGCGGATGCGCAGCAGCTCGCCGGCCCGCCCGCGCGCCGCGGAGATGTCGGCGCACGACGGCCTGAGCCTCGCGTCGGCGAGCAACGGCCGCGCGTAGGCCCACTTGGGCTCGTTGTCCGCGGCCGGTGGCAGCCCGGCGCCGAATCCGTTGCCCTGGCGGCAGTCCCAGTGCAGCCGGTTGAACCAGTCGCCGGAGTCGAAGGAGTTGCGGTCGAGCGACTTCGACCGCAGCCGCTCACTGCCGGCGTGCAGGAACGCGGTGCCCTGGCCGAGCAGCGGGACTCCCAGCGACAGCGACTGCAGCCGCACCCGGTCGGTCATCGGCGTGTCCGCGGGGAGCTTGTAGGCCAGCGCGTCGAACAACGTCTCGTTGTCGTGCGCGTCGACGTACGTCACCGCCTCCCCCGGTGCGGCGGTGTAGCCCGCCGGTGAGCCGTTGTAGTCCACCTGCCCACCGGTCAGCTGCCGGCCCGCGGAGTCGGTGAACCGGTAGTCCTTCAGGTTGCCGGTGAGCCCCACCTTGATCTGGTCGCCGTACCTCAGCAGCCTCGCCCGCTGCTCGGCCGCCGGCCCGTTCGCCGATGAGCCGTTGGGCGAGCCGAGCAGGCCGGAGCCGAAGCCCTGTACGCGCGGGTCCGCGTCGAACGGCCCTCCGCCGCGTACGGCGTCGCGCAGCCGGTCGTTGAAGGTCCCGATCCCGGTGCC
Organism: Actinomadura sp.; assembly: GCA_036008685.1. GTDB lineage: Bacteria > Actinomycetota > Actinomycetes > Streptosporangiales > Streptosporangiaceae > Actinomadura_C. The sequence goes on from DASYNF010000077.1 coordinate 28,571, forward strand.
CGCCATGTTGGCCTGGGTGGCCTGTTCGAACCGGGCGTCGTCGGCCGCCTCCCCGAAGTTCCAGCCCTCGCCGTAGAGCACGATGGACCTGCCGTCCACGCCGTCCTTGGCCGGGGTGAGCTCGTCCAGCGCCTTGCGCACGGCCAGCATGTTGGCCTTGGGATGGTGGCCCATCAGGTCGAACCGGAACCCGTCGACCTTGTACTGCTTCGCCCAGGTCACCACCGAGTCGACGACGAGCCTGCCCATCATGGCGTGCTCCGGGGCGGTCCCGGCGCAGCACGTCGACGTCGCCACGCTCCCGTCGTCGAGCAGCCGCTGGTAGTAGCCGGGCACGATGCGGTCGAGCACGGATCGGGGGTCCTGCCCGGCGGCGACGGTGTGGTTGTAGACCACGTCCATGACGACCCGCAGCCCGGCGCCGTTGAGCCCGGCGACCATGCCCCGGAACTCCTTGGTCCGCGCCGCGCCGTCCGGCTCGGAGGCGTAGGAGCCCTCGGGGACGGTGTAGTGGACCGGGTCGTATCCCCAGTTGAAACCGTCCGAGTCCTTGACGGCGGTGACGCACTTCTGCTGCTCCGCGGAGTCCGGCGGCAGCGCGGCCAGGTCGCACGCGGGCCTCTTCTGGGTGGCCCGCCGTTCCGGCACGGTCCCGAAGTCGAACGCCGGGAGCAGGTGCACATGGGTCAGGCCGTCCCCGGCCAGCGCCCGCAGCTCGCGCATGCCCGCGCCGTCCCCGGTGAACGCGCCGTACGTCCCGCGCCGCGCCGCCGGAACACCGGCGTCGGAGGCGGAGAAGTCCCGGACGTGGAGCTCGTAGACGGAGGCCTGGTCCGCCCGCACGGCCTTGGGCTTGCGGAGCGACGACCATCCGGCGGGCGCGTTCGAGGGGTCGGACAGGTCGACGAGGATGCTGCGGGCCGAGTCCGCCGACAGCGCCAGGCTGTAGGGGTCGGTCACCTCGTTGGTCACGACCTTGCCCGCCGCGGGTGCGAACACGGTGACCCGGAACCGGTAGGCCCGGCCCTTCCAGCCGGAGGGTCCGCTGACCGACCACGTGCCGGTGCGGTCGTCACGCCGCATCGGGGTCCTCTTCCCGCCGATCTCCAGCGCGACGTCGCGCGCTGTGGGCGCCCACAGCGACAGCGTGGGCCGCCCGTGCCGCCACACCGGACCGAGCCCGGTCCTGGCCGCGGAGGCGTACAGGTCGTCGAGCACCCCGGGCGACTGCACGCCGGTCGCGGTGCGCAGGGCGCCGCCTGCGTCCCGCTCGACCGCGATGACCTGGCCGCGCAGCGCCTCCGCGACCCGGCCGGCGTCGCGGGGGTCCACCGCGAAGGCGGCGTACGAGGCGAGATGCGGCCACGTCCGGCGCTGCCCGGCGGTGAGGCCGCCCGGCACCGGGGTGAGCCGGATGACGTGCCGGTCTCCGGTGATCTGTCCGTCGCCGGAGACCGCCAGCGAGCCGTCCGGGGCGTACTCCACCGCGTAGTGGTTCGACGCCGAGGGCTCGACCTTCCAGGCGACGGTGCCGCGGTCGATCCACTGGGCCCGGGCCTTGCTCAGGTCCGCGTCCGGCGCGGACCCGCCGGGCTGCGGCAGCAGGTAGCCCTCGGTGGCGGCCTGCGCCCACACCTCGTTGCCGTGTACGGCGAGGTCGAGGGACTGGTCGGTGGGCAGGTCCTTCACATCGCCCTTGTGCAGGATGTAGCTGAGGCTCTTGGCGCCCGCGGCGAGCGGCACCCGGAAGTAGGCGCCGAACGCGTCGGTGCCCGCGGGGCGCAGCGGGCTCGCCCACTCGGTCGGGGTGGCGGCGCCGGCCCAGACGTGCGGGCCCCAGCCGTCGTAGTCGCCGTCCGGCCGGCGGTAGTGCAGGATCGCCACGCCGTCGGCGGCGGCCCGCGAGGCGTGCACGGTGGCGTCGCCGGAGTCCACGAAGGCCTCCGGCTGTGCGGCCGGGGTGAACGCCTGGTCGGCGCCCGGGTCCTTGGCGTCGCCCTTGTGGACGATGAAGTTCACGGCCGCGCCGGCGTTCTTCAGCGGCACCTTCCAATAGGCGCCGTAGGCGTCGGTGCCGTCGGGTTTGCGCGGGGCGTCCCAGCTCGTGCCCGCGCCGTCGGCGACGGCGTCGCCCCACAGGTGCAGGCCCCAGCCGTCGTAGTCCTTGCCGGGGCGGCGGTAGTGCACGGTGGCGAAGCCCTGAGCGGCGACGCGTGACCCGTACACCTGGTCCTTGCCCTGTACGAGCCATGCCTCGCCGTTGCGGGCGGGATTGACGGCGCGGTCGCCGCCGTCCTTGTCCTCGTCCTTGTGCGGGACGAAGCCGACGGTGGTGGCGCCGGGCTTGAGCTTGACCCAGGCGAACCGGCCGTAGGCGTCCTCGCCCGCGAAAGGCACCGGCCGGTCCCAGGTCGTGGGCTGGTCGACGTCGCCCCAGACGTGCAGGCCCCAGCCGTCGTAGTCGCCGTCCGGGCGCTGATAGTGCAGCACGAGCCAGTCCCGGCGCGCCGGGCCCGGGGCGGGCTCGGTGGCCTCGGGCGCGACCGTGGCGCTCGCCTCCGCGGAGGCGAGCCGGCCCGCCGGGTCCGAGGCGATGGCCCTGTACGTGATCTTCGTTCCGGCCCGGACGCCCTTCAGGTCATGAAAGACACGGAACGTCCGGTTGTCGTCGGTGCCGAGCCGTTGCCACCGGCCGGCTCCGACCTTCGCGGCGAAGGTCACCTGGTCGAGCCCGTCGCCGGGGACCTCGGCGCGGATCTCCGGCCGCCCGGACAGCTCGGCGCCGGGCAGGGTGATGGAGACCGAGGGCCCGGCGGCGGGTGCGGCGAGACCCTTGCGCGCCTGGAAGACCACGGCGGACATGGGGGGCACGGTGGCGCCGAGGGTCTTGTCGGCGCCGGTGGTGAGGTCGCCTCCGGCCGACGGATAGATGGGGGTGAAGGCCGCCCCGGCCGAGAAGGTCGGGATCTTCACCTGCTGTGGAACGCCGCCGTTGTTGACGGCCACCACGTACTCCACCTGGCGGCCCGGCCGTGCGTCCGCCGCGACCCGCGAGAACGCGTAGACACCGCCTTGGGCCAGGCGCTCGATCTGGGCGCCGTCGCGTAGCGCCGGGTGCACGCGGGTCAGCTCGGCGAGTGAGGCGATGCCGCGGTAGAGCGGATGGGTGGTGACGTAGTTGTCCCGCGCGTGCGTGGAGTCCGTGCCGATGAGGTCGTCCTCGAGGTACGACGGGGTCCTGGAGGCGAACATGGACGCGCGGGCGTCCCTGTCACCGCCCTTGCCGGTGAACCCCTGCTCGTCGCCGTAGTAGACGACCGGCTGACCGCGGGTGAGGTACATCAGCTCGTGCGCCAGCAGGTCCCGGCGGACCAGCTCGGCGTCGCCGGCCTTCGGCAGGTCACGGCGCAGGAAGCCGCCGATGCGGCCCATGTCGTGGTTGCCGAGGAAGGTCGGCAGCGAGTAGGCGTTCGAGTCGGCGTCGATGTAGCGATCGTCCTGTCCGTACAACCACCGGAGCCGCTCGGCGGAGTCGCCGCCGGAGACGTACGCCCGCGCGGCCTCCTGGAAGGGGAAGTCGAGCACGGCGGGCAGCCGGCCCTCGGTGGTGTAGCGGGAGGTGAGGGCGGGGTCGTTGCTGTAGACCTCGCCGAACATGAAGAAGTCCTTGTTCCCGAGCCGGCGCGCGTAGCCCTGCACCGCCGGCGAGAACCGCTTCCAGAAGTCCATGTTCACGTGCTTGACCGTGTCGATGCGGAAGCCGTCGACGCCGGCGTCCCGCACCCAGGTCTTGTAGATGTCGGTCATGCCCTTGACGACCTCGGGCCGCTCGGTCCACAGGTCGTCGAGGCCGACGAAGTCGCCGTACTCGCTGCTCTCGCCGGCGAAGGTGGAGTCGCCGCGGTTGTGGTACATCCTGGTGTCGTTCAGCCAGGCGGGCGTCTTGGTGACGCCCTGGCGCACGACCGGGCGGTAGGGGAACGAGCCCTCGTCGACCTTCGGGAACGGCCTGGTGCCGTCGGCGTGGTCCCGGTCGTCGAACGGCCGGCCCTGGGCGTCGAGGTAGGGGTAGGCGGCCTTGGAACGGTAGCCGTACTGCCGCTCGGTGTTGTCGATGCCGTCGGCGGTGTGGTTGGTGATGATGTCGAAGAACACCTTCATGCCGCGCCGGTGCGCCTCGCGGACCAGCCGCTTCATCTCCGCGTTGGTGCCGAGGTGCGGATCGACCCGGGTGAAGTCGGTGATCCAGTAACCGTGGTATCCGGCCGAGACGTCACTGCCCTCGCCCTGCACCGGGCGGTTCTGGAAGGTGGGCGTCAGCCACACCGCGGTGCTCCCCAGGCCCTTGACATAGTCGAGCCGGTCGATCAGCCCCTTGAGGTCGCCACCCTGGTAGAACCCCTTGTCCGTGGGGTCGAAGCCCGTCGTCAGACGGTCCCCGGTGAGCCCGCCCCGGTCGTTGCGGGGGTCTCCGTTGGCGAAACGGTCGGTCATCGCGAAGTAGAAGCGCTCCCGCGACAGCGCCGGGCGCGCCGCCGCGCCGGCCAGTTCCCGGTCACCGGGCCGGGCCGTACGGCTGAGCGGGGAGCGTACGGCCCGGACCGGGGTCGGCCGGGCCGCTCCGGCGGGCGGGACCGCCGGAGCGGCGAGAGGAGCCGCTGGGGACGCGGCCGCGGGAGTCGCGGTGGCGGGGATCGCGGTCAGGGGCGACGCGACGAGGACGCCGGCGAGGGCGATCCTGAGCAGCCGGGACGGCCCGGCCGGGCGACGTCCCCGTGAGCGAAGGGCACAGACCACAGGGGCCTCCCACGGCTGGTTGGTTTCAGATCCGTTGCCGGGAAGCTACATAGAACGGGAAGTGCTTGCAATACTTCGGCAAGAACTTGCAGAAAGCCCCGCAAGATAACGAGATATGCCCGTACACCCGAGGCGGAGAGACGAAAGGGAGTTCTGACCACTCCCCCTAGGTCGAAAGTTTTCAACGTATTTCTGCAAAGTATTTACACACTTGCACAGCGTTGCTAGGGTCCCCGCCAAGTTAACCCATGTAAGGACATCTGGGGACAGTTCCGGGGCCCATGAGGGCCCCTGACAAGGAGGACCGATGCGGCGCACCCCCATAGCCGGTTTGGTGGCCGGCCTCGCGCTCACGCTGGCCGCCTGCGGCGGCAGTGACGGAGGCGGCACGGGCAAGGAGTCCGGCGAGGCCCAGCTGAGCGGGCGAGGCCCGATCAGCTTCGTGTCCGGCAAGGACACCTCGCGGAACAGGCAGAAGCAGATCGACGCCTGGAACAAGGACCACCCGAACGAGCAGGTGCGCTTCATCGAGCTGCCGGAGTCGGCCGACCAGCAGCGCCAGCAGATGATCCAGAACGCGCAGACCAAATCGGACTCCTACACGGTCCTGAACATGGACGTCGTGTGGACCGCGGAGTTCGCCGCCAACCGCTGGCTGGCCGAGCTCCCCAAGTCGCAGTTCGACCTGTCGAAGCTGCTTCCCCCGACGGTCTCGACGAGCCAGTACCGCGACCGGCTCTACGCCGTTCCGCTCAACTCCGACGGCGGTCTCCTCTACTACCGCAAGGACCTGCTCGACGCGGCCGGCATCAAGGAGACGCCGAAGACCTGGGACGAGCTCTGGGCCGCCTGTGACAAGGTCACGAAGACCTCCGAGGGCAAGGGCGTCAGCTGCTACGCCGGGCAGTTCGACAAGTACGAGGGCCTCACCGTCAACGTCTCGGAGGTCATCAACGGCGCGGGCGGCTCCGTCGTCGACGCGAGCGGCAAGCCGACCGTCAACACTCCCGAGGCCAAGAAGGGCCTGGACGTGCTGGTCCAGGCGGTGAAGGACGGCCACATCCCCAAGCAGGCCATTACCTTCAAGGAGGAGGAGGGCCGCCGCTACTTCGAGTCCGGCAAGCTGCTGTTCCAGCGCCAGTGGCCCTACCAGTACGCGCTGTCCGACAAGAAGGGCGCCTCCAAGGTCGCCGGCAAGTTCGCGGTGGCGCCGCTGCCGGGCGTGACCGGCCCGGGCGCGTCGACCCTCGGCGGGCACAACCTGGCCATCTCGGCCTTCGCCAAGAACAAGGCCACCGCGGCGGACTTCATCAAGTACATCACCAGTGAGGAGGCCCAGCGCGCCGACCTGGTCGCGACCTCGCAGGCCCCGACGATCGCCGCGCTCTACGACGATCCCGAGCTGGTGAAGCAGTTCCCCTACCTGCCGACGCTCAAGGCCTCCATCCTCGGCGCCAAGGCCCGGCCCATCGTCGTCAAGTACGGCGACGTCACCACCGCCATCCAGGAGGAGACCTACAACGCCATCACCGGCAAGACGCCCTCCGACCAGGCGTTGTCGAACCTGCAGACCAAGCTCGGTCAGCTGATCCAGCCGTAACCGACGTCGCGCCATGGCGGGGGGCGCCGGACACGCCCCGCCATGGCCGGAGGAGTTGACCGAATGGCGACCACCATCACCGACATCCCGGCCGCGGGTTCCGGAAAACCCCCGCGGCGTCGCGGCAGTCAGCCGGAGGCGCGGTCCTCCGGACGCCTGAGTGCGCTGCTGCTGTCCCCCACATTGCTCGTGCTCGGCCTCGTCGTCGGCTATCCCGTGATCGCGGCCTTCCGCGAGTCGCTGTACCAGCGCGGGCAGTCGCTGGACGCGCAGGGCTTCGTCGTCGAGGGCGAGAAGTTCGTCGGCCTCGGCAACTACGCCGCCATCTTCTCCGGCGACAACGCGGCCACGTTCTGGAACGCCTTCTACAACACGACCTTCTTCACCGTCGTGACGGTGACCCTCGAGACGGTCATCGGCGTGGCGATGGCGCTCATCATGCACCAGGCCCTCCGCGGCCGGGCCCTGATCCGGGCCAGCATCCTCGTCCCATGGGCGATCCCGACCGCGGTGTCCGGACTGCTGTGGCGCTGGATCTTCCAGGCGGACGGCGCGGCCAACGCCATCATCGGGCGGCAGATCCTGTGGACCACCGACGGCGCGCAGGCCAAGCTGGCCATCATCATCGCGGAGACGTGGAAGACGGCGCCCTTCATCGGGCTCCTGGTGCTGGCCGGGCTCCAGGTCATCCCCCGGGAGGTCTACGAGGCCGCGAAGGTGGACGGGGCCTCGGCCTTCGAGCAGTTCCGGCGGATCACCCTTCCGCTGGTGAAGCCGGCGCTCCTCGTGGCCGTGCTCTTCCGGATGCTCGACGTCCTGCGGATGTTCGACCTGCCGTTCGTTCTCATCGGCCCCCACAAGGGGTCGGTGGAGACGCTGACCATGGTGGCCTGGGACGATGCCGGCAACCTCCGCTACGGCCCGGCGGCGGCCTACGCCACCGTCCTGTTCGTCTACATCGCGGTGCTCGCCTATCTGTTCGTGAAGCTGCTCGGCGCGGACGTCATCGGCCAGGCCCGCGAAGGACGCAAGGCGGCCCGGCCGGCCACCGCGGCCGGCGGCAAGCTCGGGAAGGTGAGCGCATGACGACCGTTTCGGCACCCGCCAGGCCAGGCGCCGCGCCCGCCGGGCCCGGGGCCTCCCGCACCCACTGGCGGCGCAGGCTGCTCTACGCCGGCGTCGCGGTCGTGGTGGGCTATTGCCTCGTCCCGTTCTACTGGATGATCGTCTCGGCCTTCCGGCGCCCGCAGGACCAGTTCGACAACAGCCCGTTGCCGGCGCCGGTGTCGATGAAGAACTTCGCCGCGGTGTTCCAGCCGGGCAACGGCTTCGGACGGTCACTCCTCAACAGCCTCATCGTGGCGGGGACGACGACGGTCCTCACCCTCATCGTGGGAGTCTTCACCGCCTACGCTCTCGCACGGCTGGACTTCCGGTTCAAGAACGCCGTGCTCGGGCTGATCATCGCGACGTCGATGTTCCCGGGAATCTCCCAGATCGTGCCGCTGCTCAAGCTGTTCACCGATATCTCCTGGATCAACACCTACCAGGCGATGATCCTGCCGAGCCTGGGGTTCGCGCTCCCGCTGGCCGTCTGGAACCTCACGGTGTTCTTCCGGCAGCTGCCGTTCGAGCTGGAGCAGGCCGCGATGGTGGACGGCTGCTCTCGCGGCATGGCGTTCCGTAAAATCATCATTCCGCTCGCCGCACCGGGGGTGTTCACGACAGCGATCATCACCTTCATCGCGGCATGGAACGAGTTCATCATCGCGCTGACCATGGTGAACAAGAGGGAGATGCAGACCGCGACCGTGGCGATCTCGAAGTTCACCGGCACGTCCGGCTTCGACCAGCCCTTCGGCACCCAGATGGCGGCCGGGGTCATCGTCACCGTACCCCTTCTGGTCGTGGTGCTGATCTTCCAGCGGCGCATCATCGCCGGCCTCACCGCCGGCGGCGTGAAGTAGTCGCTCCGCCACCGGCGGCGCGGCCGCGCCGCCGGTGGCGTGAAATCCCCACCCGAGCCGCGGCTCATGACACTCTCACGCAAAGGATCTTCATGCCCGAGAAGCTCATCGCCCCGCTGACCGACCCCGGAGCCGTGGAGCCGGCCCGGCGTTGGTGGCGGGACGCCGTGATCTATCAGATCTACGTGCGCAGCTTCGCCGACAGTGACGGCGACGGCATCGGCGATCTCCAGGGCATCCGCGGCCGTCTCCCCTATCTGGCCGGGCTCGGGGTGGACGCGCTCTGGCTCACGCCCTTCTTTCCCTCGCCCATGGCCGACTTCGGCTATGACGTCGCGGACTACCGGGACGTGGACCCCCTCTTCGGATCCCTCCAGGACTTCACCGAGCTGGTCCGCGACGCCCACGCCCAGGGCCTGAAGGTCATTGTCGATGTGGTCCCGAACCACACCTCCGACCGGCACATCTGGTTCGAGAAGGCGCTGCGGTCCGGGCCCGGCGGTCCGGAGCGGGCCCGCTATGTCTTCCGTGACGGCCGGGGAGCGGAGGGGGAACTGCCGCCCAACGACTGGGAGTCGGTGTTCGGCGGCCCGGCCTGGACGCGGGTGGCCGACGGCCAGTGGTATCTGCACCTGTTCACCCCCGGGCAGCCCGACCTCGACTGGGAGAACCCCGAGGTCCACGCCGAGTTCGAGAGCGTCCTGCGGTTCTGGCTCGACCGCGGCGTCGACGGCTTCCGCATCGACGTGGCGCACGGCATGGTCAAGGCCACGGGCCTGCCCGACGTGGGTCGCCCGGGACAGGCCGAGATGCTCGGCACCACCGTCCTCCCCTACTTCGACCAGGACGGCGTCCACGAGATCCACCGCGCCTGGCGCCGGGTTCTGGACTCCTACGACGGTGAGCGGATCGGTGTCGCCGAGGCGTGGGCGCCGACCCCGGAGCGGCTGGCGCGCTACGTCCGCCCGGACGAGCTGCACCAGGCCTTCAACTTCCATTACCTCACCGCCGCCTGGGACGCCGGGGCCCTCCGGGAGGTGATCGACGAGTCGCTGCGGACCTCGGGCTCGGTCGGCGCCCCCACGACCTGGGTGCTGTCCAACCACGACGTGAAGCGGCACGTCACCCGCTACGGCGACGGGGAGCTCGGGCTGCGGCGGGCCCGCGCCGCGGCGCTGCTCACCCTCGCCCTCCCCGGGTCGGCCTACGTCTACCAGGGCGAGGAGCTCGGCCTTCCCGAGGTGGTGGACCTGCCCGAGGAGTTCCTGCGAGACCCGCAACGGGGCCGCGGCGACGACGACGGACGGGACGGCTGCCGCGTGCCGCTGCCCTGGTCCGGGGACGAACCGCCGTTCGGATTCGGTACGGGCGGCAGCTGGCTGCCCCTCCCGCCGGCCTGGCGCGACCTGACCGTGGCGGCCCAGTCCGAGGACCCCCGGTCCGTGCTCGAGCTCTACCGCGCCGCCCTGCGCATCCGGCGCGAGCACCCCGCGCTGGGGGACGGCCCGCTCCGCTGGTCGGCCGGGCCGGCCGGCGCCATCGTGTTCGTCCGCGAACCCACCGCCGACGGCGGCGAAGGGCTCGCGTGCGCGGTCAACCTCGGCCCGGAGACCATGCGGATCCCGGCCGCCGCGGAGCCGCTGCTCGCGAGCGGGCCGGTGCGCCGCTACGGCGGCGACCTCGAACTGCCCCCGGACACCGCCGTCTGGTGGAACGTCACAGGCGGTCACGAAGAGGGGCGGTAGGTTTATGGCCATGACGACACGCCTGGCCGACATCGCGGCTCACGCGAGTGTCAGCGAGGCGACCGTCAGCAGGGTCCTCAACGGCAAGCCGGGCGTGTCGGCCTCCACCCGCCAGGCCGTGCTCACCGCCTTGGACGTGCTCGGCTACGAACGCCCGCCACGCCTGCGCCAGCAGCGGGCCGGCCTGATCGGGCTCATCATCCCCGAGCTGACCAACCCGATCTTCCCGGCCTTCGCCCAGATCATCGAGGGCGCCATCGCGATGCACGGCTATACGGCGGTGCTCTGCACCCAGACCGCAGGCGGCATCACCGAGGACGACTACACCGAGCTGCTGCTCGAACGCGGGGTCTCGGGGATCATCTTCGTCAACGGGCTGCACGCCGACTCGCTGTCGGACAAGGCCCGCTACACCCGGCTCACCGACCGCGGACTGCCGATCGTGCTCATCAACGGCTGCCGGCCCGACATCGACGCGCCGTTCATCTCCAACGATGACACGGCGTCACTGGAGATGGCGGTCGCGCATCTGAACGCCCTCGGCCACCGCAGGATCGGGTTCGCCGTCGGTCAGGAACGGTTCGTCCCCTCGATCCGCAAGATCGAGGGGTTCCGGCTCGGCATGTCCGAGCATCTCGGGGTGACCGAGACCACCGACCTGATCGTGCACTCGATGTTCACCGTCGAAGGAGGACAGGCGGCCACCCATCAGCTGCTCGCCCGGGGTTGCACGGCCATCTGCTGCGGCAACGACATCATGGCGATCGGCGCGATCCGGGCCGCCCGGCAACGCGGGCTGAGGGTGCCGCAGGACGTGTCCGTCATCGGCTTCGACGACACCCCGCTGACCGCCTACCTCGACCCGCCGCTCACCACGATCCGGCAGTCCGTGCGCGAGATGGCACTGGCCGCGGTGGGGAGCCTGCTCGAGGAGATCCACGGCACCAAGGCGCCGCGGACCGAGCTGCTCTACCGCCCGGAGCTGGTCGTGCGCCGGTCCACCGCGCCGGCGCCGCCGGCCGAGCTGTCCATCGCCGCCGACGGCTGACGTCCCGCCGAGGAGAACGCCGCCCGAACAACCATGATCTTTCAGTTGTTCGGGTGCTCCCGCGAACGACTGCGAGATCCCGGCAGTGGAATGCGCGGGCGGACGCGCGGGCGGACGCGCGGGCGACCGGGTTTGCCGGACCTCACTCGGGGTAACGGAACCGCACGTCAGAGGCCTACCCAGGCGACCACGCCGACCGGCGAGGAGCGGCTGTGGAGTACGAGGAGTTCATCGTCACCGTGGCGCACGAGGCCGTGCTCGACGACACCGAGACGGCCGAGCGCGCGGCCCGGGCCACGCTCGAGACCTTGGCCGAGCGGCTCTCCCCCGGTGAGGCACGTGATCTGCTGACCGAGCTCCCCGCGGAGCTCAAGCCGTGGATCCATCCGCGCGGTGATCGCCAGATCTTCGACGCCGACGAGTTCCTGCGGCGCGTGGGCGAGCGGCTCGGAGCCGACCTGACGACGGCGGAACGGCTCTCCCGTGCCGTCTTCTACGCTCTGGGCCGGGCGGTGAGCTCGAAGGAGATCGCTGATCTGACGGCCGATCTGCCCGGCGACTTCGAACCGCTGCTCGCGGAGGCACAGGGGCGGTTCGCCGAGATCATGCCGGCGGAGGAGTTCCTGAACAGAGTCGCGACCCGCGCCGACCTGGACGCCCCCGGCGCCCGCCGCGCCACGGAGGCCGTGCTCGAGACCCTCGCCGAGCGCCTCGCCGGGGGTGACATCGACGATCTGATCCGGCAGCTGCCCGTACAGCTGCACGGTCCGCTCAAGCGGGTCAGGTCCGAGGCTCCGCAGGCCCGGCGCATGGCGCTGGACGAGTTCCTGGGCCGGGTCGCGGAGCGCGAGGGAGCCGCCCCCGGCGATGCCTGGGAGCACACCCGGGCCGTGTTGACCACATTGGGCGAGGCCGTCGCGGACAAGGAGTTCTTCGACCTCAGCGCCCAGCTGCCCACCGATTTCTGGCCGCTGCTCGCTCCGCACCCGTAGACCGGCCGCTCCACCTCTCGGCCGCCGCCCCGGGCATGCGGGCCGACCTCCGGCGAACCGTTGACGACCTGTGAGACCGGGGTCAGGCGGTCGCGAGGCGGTGCCGTGCCCACATCCGGGCGGCAGCCGTCAGCCGCTCCGAATCCGGGCGGGGCGCCATACGGGTCTTGTCCTCCCACAGCCCCAGGACGGTGGCCGCGAAGACCATCACCGCCCCAGGTTCCGCCTCCCGCCACGCCGGGACCTGCTGAGCCCATGCCTCGGCCGCGTAGGGGCTGTGCCCCTCGGCCATCAGCCGGATCACCAGGAACGCCGGATCCACCCACGCCGCGCCTCGGGACCGCCACGCCCAGTCGGCGACCCGGACCCCACCGCCGTCCATGAGCAGATTGCCCGGATGCAGATCCGTGTGGAGCAGCGTGTCACCGTCCACCAGTGCGGGCGCGGCCTCCTCGAGCCGGGCGAACTCCGGCAGGTGCGCCCGATCCCACGGATCCAGATCGCCGGGCGGGGTGTCGAGATACATGCGCCAGACCGGCCGCCTCGCCCATCGCGCGGCGAGGCTACGGGTTCCGGTGGGGCACGGCGTCAGCTCCCGCCCGAGCTCCGCCACGGCGGCCGCGATGGGCACAAGGTCGTCCGACCACGGGGACAGGTCGGCGGGCCGGCCGTCCACGTACTCGAAGCCCAGCAGCAACCAGCCGTCGGCCTCGAACTGCCACAGCAGCCGGGGGACCAGGTCAGGTAGCCACGGATTGACCGATACCTCGTTGCGGTGCATCCAGGCCGCGGAGGCGTCCGCACGGATGCCCTTGCAGAAGATCGCGCCACGGTCCAGGTGCAAGGTGGAGGAGAACTCGGAGCCGTAGCCCCACTCGGGGATCTCGGCTTTGATCACGGGGCCGCACCGCTCCTCTACGGCGCTGCGGACCCCCGCCGGAAGGGCCTCCCACTCTCGCCTGCCCATCTCGCCTCCAAGCTCCAGGACGGCCCCGGGTCGACGAGCCTAGCGCCGGGCCGTCATGCCCGGCGGTCATGTCACGGAATGATCGAAGTGAGGTTCGGCGGGCGATCAGGCCGGGCCCCGGGCCGGACGGCGCGTGAGGCCACGCTGCGATGGGCGTGCGCCGACGTCGCCACCCCGCCGATACTCGTGACGGGCAGGGTGTCGTACGTGCGGATCAGGGTGGTGGCCGTCAGGTCGCGGCCCGTCGTTCCCCCGGCGGTGGCGCGGTCAGGACCAGATGACGAGCCTTCCCTCGACCGTGACCCCGATGAAGAAGGAGAGCGTGACCCGCCGGCCCTCCGTGTTCGCGGCCACGGAGTGGTAGTTGCGCGAGTCGAAGATGACCGCGTCGCCCGCCTCGGCATGAATGGTCAGTGATGGCTCACCCTCGACGATGGGCCGGTCCCAGCCGTAGCCGGCACGGTGACGGTCGTCTCGCGGCCGCCACCGCCGGCGATAGACCGTGAGGTCTCCGCCCTCCTCCGGCATGCTGAGGTGGCAGTTGAAGCCGAACTGGGCGATGGGCACGGAGTCGAAGACGCCGGGAAACTCCCGTACGACCTCGTCGAAATGGATGCGGGCGCCCCCTGTGAACTCCCGGATCATCCCGGCGAACAGCGGCCGGCCCCCGACCGTGACGCGATGAACGGGGCCGGCCCAGCACCGGGCCAGGCAGGCGATGACGCGCTGGAGCGGATCCTGGGCGCCGACCGCCTCGCGCCAGGTGGTGGTCGCCGAGTCGCTGTGCGCCCAGTACTCGTCGCGGAGCCGGCCGTCGAGATAGTGGTCGTAGGCGGCCGGGCCGAACTCGGCGACCGGCGGATGGATCCGTCTGGGGGCGTAGACGTCGAAGTCCCAGCGCTGCGTGCGCTCGACCACGTCCCGGCAGACGTCCGCGGGAAGGACCCCGGGGATCTTTATCGCACCCACGGTCCCGGCCGCGAGGTGGAGCACATCGGCCCGGGCCGGCCGTGCCGCGGTCACGAGGTCGAACATCGGCTCGACCCCCTGGGCCACGGTCGTGTCGTCCTGGACCGTCTTGGTTCCTTCACGCGAGGCGACCACGTGACCCTCCCTGGGATGCCGTACGCACGGCAGTGCATGGGCGACGCTGCGTGACTACACGGTAGAGGGGGGGACGTGGCCGGACCATATCCGGCTGCGGCCCGATGTGGTCGGGCCGGAGCCTGTTTCCTCACCCCGCCGGTCATTACCGAAACCGCCCACGGCCCACCGGATCTGCGAGCCGGACCCGGACCCGTGTCACTTCCAGATCACGATGGCGGGGGGCCGAGGCGGAAGAGGTCCGCTTCGATGTGGTCGAGGGCGAGGCGGACGGCCCCGAGGGAGACGGACTCGTCGCCGAGCGTCGAGGTCTCGATCCGGACCGGGCTGAGGCACAGCGGCAGGACGTGCCGCCGCAGGTCCTCGACCAGGAGATCGCCGCCTCTGGTCAGAGCACCCCCCACGACGACCATCTCCGGGTCCAGCGCGAGCACCATGGTCGCGATGCCCCGGGCCATCCGTGCCGCGAGCCGGTCGACCCGGGCGCGGGCCGTCGGATCGCCGGCGCGAGCCGCCGTGAGGACGTCGTCGGCGATCCGCTCCGCGGTCCGCGCCGAGAGGTCCACCGTGGGCCGCGCGGGCGGCGTGCCCCCCTCCGGCTCGCCATGGCCGGCCAGTTCCGCGGTGGTGTTGCGCAGGCCCAGCTCGGGGAGCGTGCCGACCTCGCCGGCCGCACCGCGGCGGCCGCGGTGCAGCCGTCCGCCGATGATCGCGCCCGCGCCGGTGTGCGGCCCTGCCAGGAAGTAGACGAGGTCGTCGACGCCCTTGGCCACGCCACACCAGCGCTCGGCCATCGCGGCCAGGTTGGCGTCGTTGCCCACGAGCACCGGGCAGGGGAACGCCCGGCCGAGTTCCCGGCCGACTTCGGCGCCCTCCCAGCCCGGCACGACCGTGCAGGAGGCCACCCGGCCCTCGGCGTCGATCACGCCTGGGGTCCCGGCCGCGACGGCCCGCAGCCGGGACCCGGCCACTCCGGCGGCCGAGAGACATGTCTCCACCGCGGCGTGCACCGCCGCCAGCCGGTCACGGGGCGCGGACCCGACCTCCAGGTCCGCGCGATGACCGCCGACGAGGCGGCCGTCGAGGTCGGCCAGGAGCACCGAGGTCCGGTGCGCCTGGATCTCGATGCCCAGCGCGTATCCGGCCTCGGCGCGGAAGCGGTAGCGCCGCGCGGGACGGCCGAGGCGTCCGGCGTTCTCGGGAGCCACCTCCTCCACGAGGCCCCGGGCGGCGAGCTCCCCCAGGACCCCCTCGGTCGTGGGACGGGACAGGTTGACCTGTCCCGCGAGCTCGGTGAGGGTCGGCTCGCCGCCCCCTCGGAGGGCACGCAGCGTGGCGACCGAGTTGAGCCGGCGCAGCACCGAAGGGTCACCCCCGTGCAGCGGAGTCTGGGTCACCTGGGCCTCTTGACACGGATGGGGAGAGACAGGACATTGTCGAGACCGGTTCCGAAAGGAACTTTCGTAAGTCTCCGGCAGCGCGCCGCCGACACGTGCGGAGGGCGGATGCGATCCACATGACGAAGGTGACGCTCGCGGTCGCCGGGGCCGACGGCGTCATCATCGCCACCCAGGACTCCGAGCACGTGGAGCCCGCCGTGTGGTTCGCCGGCCTCGGCTACCACATCCTGCTGGAGAAGCCGATGGCCACCAGCGAGGCCGACTGCGTTCGCATCATCGAGGCGGTCGAACGGGCCGGTTCCATGCTCGCCGTCTGTCACGTGCTCCGTTATACGCCCTACACGCGCAAGATCAGGGAGCTGATCGCCGCGGGCCGGATCGGCACCCCGGTGAGCGTCCAGCATCTCGAGCCGGTCGGCTGGTGGCACTACGCCCACTCCTACGTGCGGGGCAACTGGCGGCGCGAGGACGAGTCCGGCCCCATGCTGCTCACCAAGTCCTGCCACGACATCGACTGGATCATGTACGTGATGGGCGAGACGCCGGCCCGGGTCAGCTCGTTCGGGGGCCTGTCGCACTTCCGGCCCGGCAACCGGCCCGAGGGCGCCACCGAGACCTGTCTGGCCTGTCCCGCCGAGCCGGACTGCCCCTACTCGGCGAAGCGGATCTACCTGTCCGGCCTCGGCGACCCGGAGTGGGAGGAGTGGCCGCTGACCGTCCTCACCGAGGATGTCAGCGAAGCCGGGGTGCTCGCCGCTCTGCGGGACGGGCCGTACGGCCGGTGCGTCTACACCGGCGGCAACGACGTGGTGGACCACCAGGTGGTCCACATCGCCCCGGCCGACCCCACGAAAGGTGCAACGAACCGATGACGACCAAGACCGTGCTCGGCGGCACCGGCGGCGCGCTGTCTCTCACCCTGGCTCTGGCCGCGTGCGGGTCCGGCACCGGGGCGGCCGCCCCTGGCACCCCTCGAACCAGGGTCGCGGGGCCATCACCTTCGCCACCGGCAAGGACTTCACGGGCCAGTTGCGGAAGCTCGCCGACAAGTGGAACGGCGCGCACGCGAACGAGAAGGTGAGCATCGTCGAGTTGCCGGAGGCCGCCGACCAGCAGCGGCAGATGCTGGTGCAGAACGCCCAGACCAAGTCGGACGCCTACGACGTGCTCAACGTCGACGCCGTCTGGACGGCCGAGTTCGCCGCCCGGAGATGGGTCGTCGAGCTCCCCCAGGCCAAGGCGGGCCTTCGGTTCCTGGTCGACGGCTTCAAGGAGGGCACGATCCCCAAGCGGGCCATCACCTTCAAGGAGGAGGAGAGCCGCCGCCGGTTCCAGGACGGCAAACTGGTCTTCCACCGCAACTGGGCCTACGTCTACGCGCTCGCCGCCGAGGACTCCTCCGCGGTCAAGGGAAAGTTCGAGGTCGCGCCTCTCCCGGGCCAGGACGGGCTCGGGTCCGGCACCCTCGGCGGCAACAACCTGGCGGTGTCCGCCTTCTCCAGGCGCCAGGCCACCGCGCGCGACTTCGCGCCCGGTCGCGGTGAGGTACGGCGACGTCACCACGGCGATCCAGGACAACGTCTTCGCGGCCCTCACCGAGAAGAAGACCGCCGACCAGGCGGCCACCGACCTGCAGAACGCTCTCGGCGAGCTGGGCGACTG
>DASYNF010000078.1:0-10516 GCA_036008685.1 Actinomadura sp.
CGACGACGCGGGAGACGAGCTCGGCGAAGACCATCGGCGGGGTGACGATCGTGTGCCAGTAACCGAGGATCAACGCGTGGATCCGGGGGTCCTCCAGCCCCAGCCTGATCGTCGCCTCGTATGTCGACGGAGGCTCACCGCCGGTGATGTCGATCGGGTTGCCGGAGGCACCGAACGGTGGGATGTACGTCCGGAACGCCTCGTCCAGGTCCGGCGGTATCTCCATGAGCGACAGCCCGTTGTCGACGCAGGCGTCGGACAGCAGCACGCCGGAGCCGCCCGCCCCCGTGATGATCACGACGTTCTCGCCTTTCGGTGCCGGCATCGCGGGCAGGGCACGGGCGTACTCCAGCATGTCCTTCAGGCCCGGTGCCCTGATCACACCGGCCTGGCGGAGGATGTCGTCGTAGACCTTGTCGTCCCCGGCCAGCGCGCCGGTGTGGGAGCGCGCGGCGCGGGCGCCCAGGGCGGTCCGGCCGGCCTTGAGCACGATGATCGGCTTCTTCCGTGACACCTCGCGGGCCGCCTCGACGAAGGCCCGCCCGTCCTTGAGGTCCTCCAGGTGCATCGCGATGCACTGTGTGTTGTCGTCCTGCCCGAAGAAGGTCAGCAGGTCGTCCTCGTCGACGTCGGACTTGTTGCCGAGCCCGACGATGGCCGACACACCCATCCTGGTCCTGCGGCTGAAGCCGAGGATCGCCATGCCGATCCCGCCGCTCTGTGACGACAGCGCCACGCCGCCCTTGACGTCGTACGGGGTGCAGAACGTCGCGCAGAGGTCCTCGGGCGTGTAGTAGTAGCCGTAGATGTTGGGGCCGAGGAGCCGGACGCCGCGCCTGCGGGCGATCTCGACCACCTCGTCCTGGAGTTCCCCGTTGCCGGTCTCGGCGAAGCCGGAGGGGATCAGGACCGCGACCGGCACGCCCTTCTCGCCGGTCTCCTCCAGGGCGGCGGGCACGAACTTCGCGGGGATGGTGAACACCGCGACGTCGACCTCGCCGGGCACCTCCGTGATGCTGCGATATGCCTTCCGGCCGCAGATCTCGTCGGCCTTCGGGTTGATCGGATGGATCTCACCGGCGTAGCCGCCGTCGATGAGGTTCCGCATGACGGAGTTGCCGATCTTGCCCTTCTCGTTGGAGGCACCGATCACGGCCACCGAACGCGGCTTCATCAGCCGGTTCATCACCGCGAGGATCTCCTCGGGGGTGTACTTCGGCACCTCCTGCGCGGTGCCGTCGGCGAGCAGGACCCGTACATCCGCGGCCATCGCGCCGTCCGGGGTGGCGAATACCGGGTTCAGGTCCATCTCGGAGATCTCCGGGAAGTCGCCGACGAGGTCGGAGACCCGTTGGATCGTGCCGGCGAGCGCGTCACGGCTGACGGGCTCCGTGCCCCGGGCGCCGCGCAGCACCTCCGCGGCGGCGATGTCGTCGAGCATCGAGAGCGCTTCGCCGGCAGCGGTGGGCGCCAGCCGGAAAGTGACGTCCTTGAGCACCTCCACGAGGATGCCGCCGAGCCCGAACGCGATGACCTTGCCGAACGTCGGGTCGGTCGTCGCCCCGATGATCACCTCGTGCCCGGCCGGCACCATCTGCTGGACCTGCACGCCGAGGATCTCCGCGTCCGGGTCGTAGGCCTTGGCGGCCGAGACGATCCGCTCGTAGCCGGCCTTGGCGTCGCGCGGTGAGCCGACGCCGACGAGCACGCCGCCGGCCTCGGTCTTGTGCAGGATGTCCGGTGAGACGATCTTGAGGACGACGGGGAGCCCCATCTCGAGGGCGAATGAGACCGCCTCGTCGGCCGAGGTGGCCAGCTCCTCCGCCGGAGTGGCGATGCCGTAGGCCTCGCACAGCCGTTTGCCCTCGAGGGCCGTCAGCGCGGTACGCCCTTCGGCCCGCACCGTGTCGAGCACGGTCCGTACCGTTTCGCGGTCGTATCCCATCCTCAGATCACTCCGTTCGCCTTGAGGGAGACGAGCTCGCCGGCGGGCAGGCCCAGGACCTCTCCGTAGATCGCGTCGTTGTGCTCACCGAGCAGTGGCGACCGCTCGACCTCGACGGGGGAGTCCGACAGCTTGAGCGGGCAGCCGACGGTCTTGAAGGGCCCGCGTACGGGATGGTCCACCGTGACGATCATTTCGTTCGTCACGAGGCTCTCGTCCTCGAGGAGCTCGCGGGTCGACAGGATCGGCCCGCACGGGACGTTGTGGGCGTTGAGCTTGGCCAGCACCTCCCACTTGCCGTGCTGGGAGGTCCACTCCTCGATGAGCTGGAAGACCTTGGCCAGCTTGCCCAGCCGGGCCTCCGGGGTGCTCCACTCGGGGTCCTCGGCGAGCTCGGGCCGGCCCATGAGCCTGGCGATCGGCTCCCAGCCCTGCGGCTGGACGATCACGTAGACATAGTCGTTGGGGCCGCCGGGACTGCACTTGAGCGCCCATCCCGGCTGACCGCCGCCCGAGGCGTTGCCGGAGCGCGGGACCTCGTCGCCGAAGTCCTCGTTCGGATACTCCGCGAGCGGGCCGCCGGCCAGCCGCTGCTGGTCGCGCAGCTTGACCCGGCACAGGTTGAGCACCGAGTGCTGCATCGCGACGTTGACCCGCTGCCCGCGACCCGTCGTCACCCGCTGGAAGAGCGCGGCCAGAATCGCCGCCACCGCGTGGATCCCGGTGCCCGAGTCCCCGATCTGGGCGCCGGTCGCCGTCGGAGGCCCGTCCTCGAAGCCGGTCGTGCTCATCGCCCCGCCCATCGCCTGGGCCACGACCTCGTAGGCCTTCAGATGGGTGTACGGGCCTTCGCCGAAGCCCTTGATCGAGGCGTAGATCAGCTCGGAGTTGAGCTCCCTGAGCTTCTCCCAGGTGAATCCGAGCCGCTCGATCGTGCCGGGACCGAAATTCTCCACGAGCACGTCCGAGCGCTTCACCAATTCGGTGAATATCTCCTTGCCCCGGTCTTCTTTCAGGTTGAGCGTGATGCTCTTCTTGTTGGAATTGAGCATCGTGAAATAGAGGCTGTCGGCGTCAGGAACGTCCCGGAGCTGGCGCCTGGTGATGTCACCGCTCGGCGCCTCCAGCTTGACGACGTCGGCGCCGAGCCAGGCGAGGATCTGTGTGCATGACGGTCCGGACTGGACATGGGTCATGTCGAGGACCTTGACGCCGTCGAGAGCCTTTCCCATGGCGACTTTCCTTTTCACTTGTACATGGTCTGGTTCATGGTTCCGGGGGCGTACACGTCGGTATCGATCCACACGTTGATGAGCGACGGCCTGCCGGATTGGCGGGCGCGTTCCAGCGCCGGCCGGATGTCGCCCGGTTCACGGACCTCTTCGCCGTAGCCGCCGAGCATCCGGGCGAACTCGCTGTAGCGCACGTCGCCGAGCGTGTTGCCGACCCGTTCGCGGTCCTTGCCGTACTTCGCGGCCTGGCCGTAGCGGATCTGGTTCATCGAGGAGTTGTTGCCGATGATCCCGACGAACGGCAGGTCGAAGCGGACGAGCGTCTCGAAGTCCCAGCCGGTGAGGCTGAACGCGCCGTCGCCGAACAGCGCGACGACCTCCTTGTCCGGCCGGGCCTGCTTGGCGGCCATCACGAACGGCACACCGACGCCGAGCGTGCCGAGTGGGCCGGGGTCCATCCAGTGGCCGGGTGACTTGGGCTGCACGACCTGGCCGGAGAAGGTGACGATGTCACCGCCGTCGCCGACGTAGATCGAGTCCTCGGTGAGGAACTCATTGATCTCGTGCACGAGCCGGTACGGGTGGATCGGCGAGGCGTCGGAGCGCAGCAGCGGCAGCCGCTTCTCGTACGCCCTCGTCTCCTCGGACCGCAGTTCCTCCAGCCAGGCCTTCCGACCGGCGGCGCCGTTGTCGCCGCGGCCCGAGGCGGCCTGGGTGACGGCGGACAGGATGAGTCCCGCGTCGCCGACGATGCCGAGGTCGACGTCCCGGTTCCTGCCGACCGTGCGGTAGTCCAGGTCGATCTGGACCACGGTCGCGTCGGGCGACAGGCGGCGCCCGTAGCCCATGCGGAAGTCGAACGGTGTGCCGACGATGAGGATGAGGTCGGCGTTGTTGAACGCGTAGCGCCGGGAGAGCTGGTAGTGGTGCGGGTCACCCGGCGGCAGGGTGCCGCGGCCGGCGCCGTTCATGTACGCGGGCACGTTGAGAGTGCGCACCAGCTCGGCCGCGGCGTCGGTGCCCCGGCACGTCCAGGTCTGGCTGCCGAGCAGGATGCACGGCTTCTCGGAGTCGACCAGCAGGTCGGCCAGACGCTCGATGGCCTCGGGGTCGCCCTGCTGACGCGTCGACGCACGGTAGTGGCCGGCCTTCGGCACCCGCGCCGTCTCGCGCGGGACCTTCGCGTCCAGCACGTCCCGGGGGATCTCCAGGAACGACGGGCCCGGTGCGCCGTTGTAGCACTCACGGAAGGCCATCGAGACGATGTCCGCCACGCGTTCGGTGCGCGGGACCGTGGCCGCGAACTTGGTGATCGGCGCCATCATGTCGACGTGCGGCAGGTCCTGCAGTGAGCCCATCTTGTGCTGGCTCAGTGCGCCCTGGCCGCCGATCAGCAGCATGGGGCTCTCGGCCCGGAAGGCGTTGGCCACACCGGTGATGGCGTCGGTCGTTCCGGGTCCTGCGGTGACGACGGCGCAGCCGGGCGTGCCGGTGATCCGGGCATGGCCGTCGGCGGCGTGCGCGGCGACCTGCTCGTGGCGTACGTCGATGACTTTGATGCCCTCGTCGACGCAACCGTCGTAGATGTCGATGATGTGGCCGCCGCACAGGGTGTAGATGACGTCGACGCCCTCCGCCTTGAGGGCCTTGGCGACGAGATGCCCACCTGAGATGAGGTCCGTGGCTTGAGCGTCTGGCTCGGGTGACGTGGCCATGTCCTGCGTCAACTCCCTTACACGTCGTGGCTCGTCCCAGGGATCTCGCCAGGTCAGAGCCGTTTTCCGTGTATGTATACAGTATTGCATACAGTCCACGAAGACTGTATGAAGACTTTCACACGGTTACGGCGGGATGTCCAGAGCGAGATTCGGTGGCTCGGCCGAGGGACCGACGCGGTCCACAAGGTCCTGGTCGAAGAGGTCGCCGCGACGAGCCCGGATGCGGTCGCGCAGGTGCGGATCCCGGCGCTGACCGGGGTCGACCGGGGTCGACCGGGCCAAGGCCAGGGAGAGGGCAAGACCATGGGGAACACCGAGCCGTCGTTGCTCTAGGTCAGGAGTTCGGGGCGCAGGAGCGGGGTGCGGTGACCGTGCGCCAGGCGCTCGGCGCTGATCGCGGCCACGGTCCCTCGCAGGAGCACGGTCCGGCGACAGTACGGTGGGATACCGGATGTGTTGGGATCGCGACAGAACGTGGAGAATCCGATGGGGGTCGTGTCCTTGGAGCCGGATGACCCGCGCGTCTTAGGCGGTTTCCGGTTGGTCGGCCGCCTGGGCGAGGGCGGGCAGGGCGTGGTCTATCTCGGGCACGGTCCCAGCGGCGAACGGGTCGCGGTCAAGGTGCTGAAGGGCGACGCCGTCCCCGAGACCCGCGGGCGGCTGACCCGGGAGCTGGCGGCGTGCGAGCGTGTGGCCCCCTTCTGCACGGCACGGGTGATCTGTTCCAGTGCCGGAGACGGCCGCCCCTACGTCGTCAGTGAGTACGTCGACGGGCCGTCCCTGCAGGAGCACGTCGAAGGCGAGGGGCCGCTGCGCGATGGGGAGCTCGACCGGCTCGTGGTGGGCACCGCGACCGCGCTGACCGCCATCCACGGCGCGGGGGTGCTCCACCGGGATTTGAAACCGGCGAACGTGCTGCTCGGGCCGGACGGCCCGCGGGTGGTCGACTTCGGCATCGCCCGCCCGATCGAGTCGGGCACGATGACCACGAATCTGGTGGGCACACCGGCCTACCTCGCCCCCGAGCAGCTGAGCGGCGAGCCGCCGTCGCCGGCCACCGACGTGTTCGCGTGGGCGTCCACCATGGTGTTCGCCGCGACCGGGCGGCCACCGTTCGGCAACGACACCATCGCGGCCGTGCTCAACCGGATCGCGCATGCGGCGCCGGACCTGACCGGTGTGCCGCCGTGGCTGCAGGGGCCGCTCGCCGCCTGCCTCGCCAAGAGTCCCGCGGAGCGCCCCCGTGCCCGCGCCCTCCTGGTCCGGCTCGTCGATCCTTCCGCGGCCGCCGACGCCGAGGGGCACGCGGACACCGACCTGACGCTCACGCTGGCCGTGAACCATGCCCTGGCCGGATCGCCGCCGGGTGGCCGGGACCCCGCCGCCTGGACCGCGGTCCTGCCGGCGCGCGAGCGGATGCCGCCGCGCAGGCGCCCACTCATCGCGATCGGCGCCGGCGTCGCCGCGCTGGCTCTCCTCGCGGGGGTGGGATTGGTGAGCCTCGACCGGGACGACCGCACCACGGGCGCCGTGTCCGCCTCCCCGAGCGTCCCAGACCGATCCGCCACGCCCTCGCCGTCCTCGTCGCCCGGAGCATCCGACGGAACGATCCCGGAGGCGTTCGGCGGGGCGTGGCGGGGACGCGCCACCGAATACGACGGCGAGGTCGAGACGGCGGACGTGCCCGTCATGATCGCGATGCGGCCCGGGGACCGCGGTGGTCATATCCAGTTTCCCGCGGATGAGTGCGATGGGGTCCTGGACCTCGTGGAGACCGCCGGAGAGGAGCTGACCTTCCGGCTCGGCTCCCGCTCCGGCGAGTGCCTCGACGGCACGGTCACCCTCACCAGGCGCGGTGAGCACGAGCTGGAGTATCGCTGGCAGGAGGGGGATGGGCCCGGCACGGCCGAGGCGACGCTTCATCGCGGGGGCTGACCCATCCCGGAGCGGGGCCCGATCGGACCCGCGTCAACCCGCCCGTACGGGCGGAGGACGCCGCCGGATGAGCGTCAGCCGCGCGAGCCGCCGTCGGCCTGCAGGTGCCGAACCCCTCGGGGAGTGAGGAGCGTGCGGACCACACCCAGCAACGCGTCCGCGGCGAGGGCGATCACCGCGACCCACAGGGCCGCCGCGATCACGCCGGAGAATCCGTAGGCGACCTGGTTGAGGATGATGGCACCGAGTCCGCCACCGCCGGCGACGGCGGCCAGCGTCGCGCTGGAGATCACGTAGACGACCGCGATGCGGACTCCGGTGAACAGGACGGGCAGCGCGAGGGGGAGTTCGATGCGGAACAGGATCTGCCGCGAGGTGAGGCCCATGCCGCGGGACGCCCGTACGAGGTCGGGATCCACCTGTTCCACCGAGAGGTAGGCATTGGTGAGGATCGGCGGCACCGCCATGATCGTCAGTGCCAAGAGGACGTTCACGAATCCGATGCCGAGCAGGCCGAGGAAGATGGCGATGAGCGCGAGACTGGGCAGCGCCCGGCCCACGTTGGAGACGCTGATCGCGATGAAGGCTCCTCGGCGCCGGTGGCCGAGCCAGATCCCCAGCGGCACCGCTATGACCAGGGCCACCGCGAGGGCGGCCGCGGAGAGCACCAGATGGCTCCAGGTCTTGCCGAGCAGCAGGCCGAAATGGTCCGCCATGAAGGTGAAGCTGTCGAGAAATGTGTTCATCAGGCGGTCCTGCGATGACGAGCCCACGGGGTGAGCAGGCGGCCGACGGCGACGATCAGTCCATCCGCGGCGAGCGCGAGCGCGACGGCCAGGGCACCGGCCGCGACGAACTGGGTGTTGAAGGGTGACTGCAGGCCCTGCAGGATCGGCGAGCCCAGGCCCTGGTCGACGATGAACGCCGCGATCTCGACGGTGCTGATCGTCGTGACCGTCGCCACCCGCAGGCCGCTGAGGACCGACGGCATCGCCAAGGGCAGTTCGATCCGCAGCAGGAGCTGCGTGCGGGTCAGCCCCATGCCCTCCCCGACCCGCCGGACGTCGGCGGGCACCTCGCGAAGGCCGGTCACGGTGTTCTTGAACAGCACCATGAGCGTGTAGGCCACAAGCGCGATCTCGACGGTCAGCACGGAGACGCCGGTGCCCGGCACGAGCAGTTCGAACAGCGCCAACGGCGGAATCGTGTAGAGGAACGCCGTCAGCCCGCCGAACGGCCGCTCCAGCCGGCCCTTGAAGTAGGCGAGGAGCGCCGCCGCGAAGGCGAGGACGAAACCGATACCGACGGCGATGACGGTGAGCCGGACATGCTCGACCAGCGCGGGCCAGAACACGCTCGCCCAGTTCGCCGTGAACCACTCGGCGCAGAAGAACCCGTTGTCCTCGACGGTCAGCTGGACCAGACGATTGACCATGGTGAGCGCGGTCGTCTTGCCGCTGCCGGATGGGCCGAGCAGCACGCAGATCTGTCCGGCCGGGACCGTCATCGACAACTCGTCCACAGCCGGCGCCGTGGCGCCTTTGTAGACCTTTGTCGCCTTGTCGAAGACGATCTCGGCTGCGCTGAGCCCCTGGTCGCTCTCCATCCGGGTCCTCTCCATTCGCACATCCGTTGGTCGGCACGAGGCGCCGAAGGTCACGTCAGGTCGTTGGCCCGCAGGAACCGGCGGGCGACCTCCGTGGGGCTGAGGCGCTTGATCGCGACGGCCTCGTTCAACGCCTGCATCGCCGGCTCGGTCAGCAGCGCGTCCACGAGGTCGAGCGGCTCGGTCAGCCGGGCGCCGTACCGCTCGACGATCTTCTGGCGGACGACCGGCGCCACGTTCTGGAAACCGAACACGTGCTTGTCGTCGTCGAGGATCGTGAAGTCGTGGTGGCGCAGCTGCGGATCCGTGGTGAACACGTCGGCGGCCTGCACCCTGCCCGTCGCCAGCGCCGGATACCGCAGGCCGATGTTGAGCGGTCGCACCTTCATCCGCTTCAGCCCGTAAGCCTTGACGATCGCGTCGAAGCCGAGTGGCCCGGTGATGTTGTCGGGATACTCCCCGTACGAGATCTCTCCCAGCCGCGCGAAGCGCGCGTGGAGGCTGTTGCCGCGGGCGGCGGTGAAGTCGTTCTTGCGGTACGGGATGTACTCGAGGATGGCCGGGCACGCCTCGTGTTCGGCGCCGGCCGGCATCCAGATCCGCGCTGCGAGCCGGGTGCCGTCCGCCATCGGGATCCACACGTGCCGGAGCACCCGGATCGGCCGTGCGCTGTTCACCCTGTCACGCGACTCTGGCACGTTACCGAACCCCCATGAGCTGTTGACGGCTTAACGAGGTATTCGGTGTCTTTGCCAGCAAAATCGGACAGACCCAAATCCAGGTCTTTCGGTGATGGCCCGCACAAGGATCCACGAGAGGAACATTCCCATGTCGGCGGCTTATGGGTACGACTTCCTTTACCGGGTCTTGTGGGGAGCGCCGCCGCTCGTTACCCTCCAGTAGCCCAATCTGATCTGGAACCTGTTTCAGATTGCGCGCATGACTTGTTGCCACGATTTTCCGCGCAACGATGAACGACCCGCTTGAAAGGCAGGGCGACGATGTCCTTCTCCAGAACCAGGCGTTCACGGCGGACGGCCCTTGCCGGGGGCCTCCGGCACCGTGGGTCCCTTCGCGTCCTCGGTGGCATCGCCGTCCTCGCCGTGGCCGCCGCGGGCTCCGGGACGGCGGCCGCCGCGCCTGCCGGTGCCGGTCTGCGGGAGGTGCTGTTCGTGGGCAACAACTGGGACGGCACGGCCGACGTCATCAGTTCCACCGGCGACTTCGCCAAGATCGGCCGCCTCGACGTCATCCCGGACAAGGACCAGCGCCTCGGGGAGATCTACGGCAACCCGGTGAAGCTCGCCTATTTCCTCGGCATCCGGCAGACCGCCGGCGAGGGGCACGACCAGTTCGTCGACGACATGTACTCCACCCCCGACGGGTCGGCCGTGGTCGTCTCCCGCCCCAGCTTCGCCGACGTGGTCTCGATCGACCTGGCCACGGGAAAGATCAACTGGCGCTTCCCGGTCTCGGGTTTCCGCTCAGACCACATGGCGGTCTCGCCGGACGGCAAGCGCGTCGCGGTGTCGGCCTCGACCTCCAACACCGTCCACGTCCTGGACGTCCAGACCGGCCGGGAGGCCGGTTCGTTCAAGACCGGCGACAAGCCCCACGAGAACGTCTTCACAGGCGGCGGCACGTACATCTGGAACATGTCGATCGGCGAGGTCAACACGGACCTCGACGCCCCGTGGCTGGACTCGACGAAGGGTGACCGCCGCATCACCGTCGTCGACGCGAGCACCTTCAAGCAGGTCAGGGTCATCGACATGCGCGAACGGCTCGACGCCTTCGGCCGTACGGACATGTCCGACGCGGTCCGGCCCGTCGCCTTCACACCCGACGAGTCCAAGCTCTACTTCCAGGTCTCGTTCTTCAACGGATTCTTCGAATACGACGTCGCCTCCGACAAGATCACCCGAATGAAGATCCTGCCCAAGAACCCCGCCACCAGCGAGGACCGCACCTCCTGGGTCAACGACTCCCGTCACCACGGCATCTCGATGTCCCCCCGGGGCGACAAGCTGTGCATCGCCGGGACGATGGACGACTACGCCACGGTCGTCGACCGGGCCAC
>DASYNF010000079.1:0-3542 GCA_036008685.1 Actinomadura sp.
CTCCCTCACTCCTTAGTCCAGACGACGCCGGCCCGCTCGCTCTGCTCATGGCCGCGCTACCGCGCGGCGGCTCACAGCCTTTCGAGGCCGCTCGCGGGCCCCTTCCCAGCCGTGATCTTGTGGTTGTTCGCGCTTCGACGGGTGAAGGTTCAGCGCGTGACGGCCGTGACCGCGGCGGCGACGGTGTGGGGGTTCGCCGGGACCGGAACGCCCTGCACGAAAACGGTCGGGGTCGCCGCGACCCCGCGCGCCAGCGCACGGTCGGTGACGTAGGCCGCCCAGTCCAGATATGTGGCATTGCGAACGCACCGCGCGAAGTCCGGCTCCGGCAGTCCGACCTCATCACCGAGCTGGATCAGCCGATCGTCGCTGAGCCCCGGGCCGCCCTCCGGGGGCTGATGCGCGAAGAGCTCATAGGCGTACGGGAGGAACATCCCACCGTCGGAGGCGCAACCGGACGCCGCGGACGCCCGTGAGGAGTAACGGGTGGTCGACAGCTCGTCCAGGAATCCCATCGGGTGATAGACCAGGCTGATCCGGCCCTCCGCCACCATCCCCCTGAGCAAGGGGCCCGAGGTCCTCTCGAAATGGGCGCAGAACGGGCAGAGGAAGTCGACGTAGACGTCCACCGAGGCCGGCCCCTGGCCCACCACGATGCCGTCCCCCTCGGCATTGGCGCCCGCGGGGATGCGCGTGGGCAGCCTGCCGCCGGCGGGGACGCGCGCGGGCACCCTTCTCCCGCCGGTGAAGGTCTCCCTGCCGACGCTCGCGAGGAGGAGCACTCCCAGCGCGGACGTGATCGTCCCCCGGCCCCGCCGGAGGGTAAGCCTCGAGCGTGACCTCGGATCGGATCTGGTTCCCCGGTTCATACCGTCCTCCTCAGCCGTGCGGGAGGACCCGCGCGTCACCCGGGAGAGACTCTTTTGTCATGGCCTACCCGAGGCGTACCGGTTCAAGAGTCCGCAGGTGCACAAGGTGGCGCCGTCAAGGCGCGGTCCCTCGGCGCGGACCCGCCCGGGCCCGCGCCGAGGCCGGGTTCAGAAGCCCGCGGTGATGCGGGTGAACTCCCACTGCTGCTGCGCGATGCCGCTGCAGTTCGACACGACACCGCCGCCGGGGCACGGCCGGTCACGGTTGACCGACCAGTAGGCGAGCCGGGCCAGGCCCTTCGACCTGGCCCAGTCCCGGATCTGCGTCCAGGTCGCCGGTGAGGTGGTCTCCTGCTGGTCGGAGAGCCCGTTCATGCCCGAGATCCCCATGTGGGCGTACGCGGAGGCGTCGGACCAGCCGAAGGCGGACTTGATCACCGTCTTCAGCCCTTCGGAGGCGTCGACCGTGCTCTGGTACATGTTCGCGCCCCCGCCGAAGTCGAACGGCATGATGGTGAACACGTCGACGCCCGCCTGCAGTTCGGCGGCCCGGTCGACCAGCCGGGTGCCCCACCATGTCGGCCCGGTGGTCGAGGTGCCGAACGTCACGATCGTCTTGACGCCGGGGTTGTTCTGCTTGACGATCTTGAGGGCCCCGAGGATGCGGTCCTGCACAGCCTCGTTCTCGAACTCGTCGGAGTTCTCGATGTCGATGTCGATGGCCTTCAGGCCGTACGCATTGATCACCTGCTGGTAGGCGCCCGCGAGCGCCTGGGGCGTGGAGCAGTTCGGGCCCAGTTTGTTCCCGCTCCAGCCGCCGATGGACGGGATGATGTCTCCGCCGCCGGCCCGGATCTGCGAGATGACCTGGGCGTCCACGCCGCCCTGCAGCGGCCGGTTGCCGTCCCACGCCGGGCCGCATCCGCCGCCGGAGAGGATGAAGGCCATGGTGAACCACCTGATCCCGGTGGCGCTCATGACGGTGGAGGGACTCGGCGGGTCACCCCAGCCGAGGTAGAGGTACGGCGCGGCCTTCATCCCGCCGGGCGGCGGGTTCGCGCAGCCCGTGGTGCTCGCGCTGACCGTGCCGCTCGCCGTGGACTCGCCGGCCGGGTTGTAGGCCTTGACGCTGTACGTGTGAGCCGAGCAGGTGGTGAGCCCCGGCACCGTGGCGCTGGTCCCGGTCACGGTGGCCCGTACGGCGGTGCCCTCGTAGACCCGGTAGCCGGTGATCGTCCCGGTGGAGCCGGTCCAGGCCAGCGAGATGGACGAGTCCGTGCTCCCGGTGACTCTCAGACCTCCGGGCGTGCCCGGCGCACCGGGACCGGGGCCGCCTCCTCCTCCACAGGACGCCCCGTTCAAGGTGCAGTTGGCGGGGCTCCCCGTACCCGACACGACGAAGCCGAAGGAGACCGAGGCCCCGGGGGCGATCGCGGCGTTGTAGTCACGGTTCGTGAAGGTGTTGTGGCCACCGGCGGTGGTGAGCAGCGCGTCCCAGTACGTACCGACGGTGGTCCCCGAGGGCAGGTCGAACTCGACCCGCCAGCCGCTGATGGCCGAAGCGGTGCCGTTGGTGATCGTGTACTTGCCCTCGAACCCCGTTCCCCAGTCGGAGCTCTTGCTGAAGGTCGCGGTCGCCGTGGCGGCGAGCGCGTTCGCCGGCGCCAGGAAGGCCAGCAGGATCGTCGAGATGGCGGTCAGGACGAGAACGGGAAATGAGCGTCGCAATGTCGTTCCTCGGGTCACGAGGGGCGGGGGGTGAGGACGTGCGTCCAGGTTCCCGAGAGGGGGAAGGAGCGGGCGCGCCGGCTCGGACGATCACAGCGCATCACGTTGCCGCAGTTCGGCTGAGTTCCCGGCGGTCCACGAGCCATCTCGCTTCGCCTAACGAATAGGAAACTTTACTGTCGGTTAGGCGTACGGTAATCCCGTGGGATCTGGAGGGCAAGACCCGCTTCCGAACCCGCGGGGTCAGCCGCCCGGCCCGGCGGGCGGCCGCTCGGCTTCGCCCGCGGGCGACCGCAGCACCTCGGCCAGGACGGCCGCGTGGCTGTGCTCGATGTCCCTCGTCGCCGTCAGCAGGGTCACCCCGCCGGACCCGGCGAGCTCGCGCAGCCGCCCCAGGGCCCGCGCCCGTTCGGGCTCGCACAGCTCCACGAGAAAGCGGCGGCGGAACTCGGGGAACATCTCCGCCCTGTGGCCGTACCAGCGTCGCAACGCCGGTGAGGGAGCCACCTCTTTGTCCCAGTGGTCCAGCCCGGCCGCTTCTCTGCTGAGCCCCCGTGGCCAGATGCGGTCGACGAGCACCCTCGTGCCGTCGCCCTGCGACGGCACCTCATAGACCCGCCGCAGGCGGACCTCGGCCGGTCCGGTCATCGCCTCGGCCACCCAAGCCGTGGTCGAAGCCTCCTCAGCGGCACGGCGGACGTATGCCCGGACGATCCCCTCAGTGGCACGCCGGACGTATGCCCGGGCGATCCCCTCGGCAACCCGGCCGACCGCGGAAGAGGTGCGGCCGGCATGAGCCGCTGACCGCCACGCCTGCCCTGGGCGTGACCGCGGGTGGGATCCACCTCCGTCGTTCGAGCGGACGTTCACCCATCACGATCGGAATGCATCCCATCGAAACGCATGCCCCAGACACTGATCGACTTCGGATCCTCAGCATGAAAC
>DASYNF010000080.1:0-14850 GCA_036008685.1 Actinomadura sp.
CGGCCGGTCGTCGCTGGAACGTTTCGGCGGCCATAGCGTTGGGGAAACACCCGGTCCCATCCCGAACCCGGAAGTTAAGCCCTTCAGCGCCGATGGTACTGCATGGGAGACCGTGTGGGAGAGTAGGACGCCGCCGGACACCACGTGAAAAGAGGGCCACCCCACCGGGGTGGCCCTCTTTTTTTATGCCCTTTTCCCTGCCCGTATTTCTCTGCCCGAAGCCGTCCCTGCGGGGCCTCGCGAATAGGAAAACAAGCCGGGAAACAAAAGGGGCCGCCTCCTGGGAGGCGGCCCCTTTTTCGTCATCCCCCGGACCCGCCCCGGGAGCGTCCATAAACCCTGCCGTGATGAGGTCGGGCGGAAGATCATGCGTGATGTCCGTCAGGGGCTCTGCGCGAACGGCCGCCGCCTGGCCCCCTCTGGAACTCCTTGATGAAGTTCGGCGAGGAAATAGTGATCTTGCTCAGGAGGCCAGGCGGCGGCCAGGTGGGGGTTGAACGCGGTCCGGAAACCGCAGAGGTACTGAGCCTGATCAGGCCCGTGGGCTCGGCACCGGAGCGGACTTGGCGGGAGTGATCTGTGCGGTGCACTCGGGGCAGCGCCGCGCCGCGAGCGGGATGCTACGGGTGCACTCGGGGCAGTCCCGCTCCGTGGCGGCCTGGTCGCGCTCGAAGAAACGCAGCAGGCGGGCCACCGGCAGCACGATGACGAAGTACACCACCGCGGCGGAGATCAGGAACGAGAGCACCTGGGTGAGGAAGGCGCCGTAGGTGAACTGGGCCTTGCCGACCTTGAAGGCCAGGCTCGTGAAGTCGGGCTGGCCCCCGACCAGGGCCAGCAGCGGGTTGATGAACGAGTCGACGAACTGCTTGACCAAGCCGCTGAACTGGGTGCCGATCACAACCGCGACGGCCATGTCCACCAGGTTGCCGCGCAGGATGAACTTCCTGAATCCACTCATGATCCGAAAGGCTCGCATACCGGGCCCGCGGCTGTCACCGCACGGTCTCGGCGCGCCATCTGTCGCCGTCTTATATGCGATGCCGGAGGATACGGCGCCATGCGTCCTGTAACGGATCAACAAGCTGATCCTCGACAATCGAGAAGATCGAGTCAGGACGCGGAGCTTCAGGCGGTAGAGCTTCAGGTGGCCTCAGGTGGCGGAGTCCGACCAGGGCAGCACGGTCAGCTCGGGCCATTGGCGTCGCCAGCGGGTGGTCTTGGCCTCGTAGACGCTCCGTGGAGCGAGCACCGGGTTGGGGCGCACGACCAGGTTGAAGACGTCGGTGAGACCGTGAGGGGCGTAGACCCGCCACCGTTGTCCCGTCCGGCACCGCACGCCGAGACAGCAGGTCGTGGTCGGGAACGCGTCGACGGCCGCCTCGGCACAGGTAAGCGTCGATGACGTCGAAGGGACGGCAAAGGGCCGCCCCCCGGCCGGGGAACATCCCTCGGACCGGGGGGCGACCACCTTGCGAGCGGTGCGTGGATCTAGTTCACCTTGCGCAGGTATCTGGCGGAGGACCAGCCTGCCTTGCCCTTGGCGGAGTTGACCGCCACCCAGCGCCGCTTGGGCTGGCATGCGCCGGTGACGCGGCCGTCGGTCGTCCGGAGCTTGCCGACGCGCCGGTAACCGAGGCCTGGTCCGGAGCGGACGTTGAGGTAGCCGGCCCGCCGTACGCGCGAGAGCCGGTAGCCACAGGCCAGGGTCGGGTAGCTGGTCACTTTGGTCGGGCTCGCGTTGCGGAGGTAGCCGGCGTATGCCCATCCCTTCTTGCCCTTGGCGGGCTTGACCGCCACCCAGCGCCGCTTGGAGTGGCATGCGCCGGTGACGCGGCCGTCGGCGGCCCGGAGCTTGCCGACGCGCCGGTAACCGAGGCCTGGTCCGGAGCGGACGTTGAGGTAGCCGGCCCGCCGTACGCGCGAGAGCCGGTAGCCGCAGGACGCCGCCTGCCGGCTCGCATGGGCGGTTGAGGTGGTCGAAGTGGTGGTGGCCGCCGCGTCGGCGGACCCGCCGGTCGCTGTGGACCAGCCTGTGGCCATGCATACGGTCAGTAAGGCCGCGATCGTCTTTCCGATTGTCACGACGTCTCCCTTCGGTCAGCATCGTGTCCGTCGGCCTGAACCAGGCGGGCAGGTCGGACCCCAGTGACCGACCCCGATGCTTACTGAGCGTAGTTATCTGTTTACCACCCGTAGGGACGTCCGGGCAATAGCGCGGACGTTCGGTTGGGAGAGCGGGACCACTCTTTACGGATCGTGGCCCCGGTCCTGGGAAGAGGTCCTGGGAGACGACAGAGGCCGGTCCCGGCTGAACAGCAGCCGGGACCGGCCTCAGGCCGTACGCGTGGAGCGGGGGTCAGCTCCGTCGAGACGCCGGCCGCATGTCCGGGACGACGACGTCGCCGTCGACCACCACGGGCTCGTCGTCGAGGAAGAGACTGCAGTCCCGCATCGGGATGTCGAAGTGGCACGCCGTGTCGTTCGGCCCGCCGAGTTCGTTGTTCGGGCCGATGGAGAACATCACGTTGCCGTACACGGCGCGGGGCTCCATCCCCATCCCGCCGGGGAACGCGGGCGGCAGCAGGCCGTGCCACTGCGCCTGCTGGTTCAGTCCCCAGCCGACGTGGGACATGCCGTACCCGCGGGGGTCCTCGAAGGACTCGATGTACGACTTCAGCATCTGGGCGTCCAGGTCGCCACGGATGTCGGTGATGAAGCCCTTCTCGATGGTGATCTCCACCGGGCGCTGGACGTAGCTGTTGAACGGCAGCAGCACGTCTCCGGGCGACAGGACGATCTTGCCGTCCACCCCGTCGTCGCGGCCGCCGGTGAAGACGAAGCCGGACGGCCAGTGGTCCCAGCGTCCGGGCTCGTCGGTGTAGCCGTACTCGCTGATCGACGGGTAAACGCCGAGCTGGTAGGTCACGTCGGTGCCCAGCGCGTTGGTGAACCGCAGTGCGGAGGCGTTGGAGAGGAGCTCCTGCCCGACCTCGACGCGCTCCCGGAGCTCCTTCGTCGGGAACAGCCGGGCGAGGAGCTCGACGGGCTCCACGGCGGTCAGGATGCGGGTGCCGGCGTCCTGGATCGCGAACTGCTCCTTGGAGAACAACAGGAACATCAGGTCGATGAGCATGTCCGACCGCTTGAGCGCCTCGACGGCCTCCGGGTTGTCGGCGAGCCCGGAGGCGCCCACGGCCCAGGCGCCACCGCCGCCGGCCGGCTCCGGAAGACGCATGTGGTAGGTCTTCGCGCCGAGCGACTGCGCCGCGGCGAGGAAGGCGTCGGCGTAGTCGAGCCGCTCGCCGCCCTGCGACAGCACGGTCACGTTCTCGCCCTCGTGGACGCCGCTCAGCTCGAGTTGCCGGCGGCACAGGTCGGTGAAGGCCACTTGGCTTACCATCAGTTCTCCTCTTTCTCCTCGGGCGCGGCCTGGTCTGGCGCGGCGGTTCGGCCGGATGCGGCGGTTTCTCTGGATACGTCTGACAGGAAGGTCCTGAGCGCGGAGAGGAACCCGTCGTAGTTGTCCCACGGGATCATGTGGCCCGCCTCCGGGACGCCCACGACCGGGACGGCGGGGTTGGCCTTCGCGAGGTCGGCCGCGCCGTCGTCGGTGACGACCGGACTCTTCTCTCCGCGGATCACGATCGCCGGGGGCTGGACCCGGCGCCAGTACGTGAAGAAGTCCTCTGTCTCGAAGCCCCGATGGGTCTCGAGGATCGCGGTCTCGTCACAGGTGGGCAGCTCCTGCGCCCGGATCTCCAGCTCGCGCAGCGGCCACTTCGGATAGAAGCGGCGCATCTCCTCGGGGGTGGTGCCACGCCGGGCCTCGTCGAGCTGGGTCTTGAACGAGTCCCAGGATGTGGGGTAGGGCCCGCGGTCCGGACCGGACAGCGGCGGGTCGGCGAGGATCAACGGACCGTGCGCCCCGCCGTGCAGGACGCTGTAGGCCGCCGCGATCCGCGCCCCCATCGAGTGGCCCAGAACGATCGGATCGCGCAGGCCGAGCTCGCCGACCAGGCCCGCGACGTCGCCCGCGTAGTCGGCCAGGGTGTAGCTCCCGGCCGGCGCCACGTCGGAGCGGCCGCGGCCGCGGATGTCCGGCACATGGACCCGGTAGCCCTCCGCCGCGAGGTCCATGGCCAGGAACTCCGCGGTCAGGGCCGGGCTCGTGATGCCGGGCAGGATCAGCAGGTCCCGACCGATCTCGCCATAGCGCAGGACGTGGTGGCGCAGGCCGTTGGCCTGGACGAACAGGCTCGTGCCCTGGGGTTCGTACATCATCGGGCCCCTCCGGCCGCGGCTCCGGCCAGCCGGCCGTCGAGCATCGCCCCGGCCCCGGGGATCTTCGGGTCGGCTCCGAGCGCGGTGATGAGCTCGTACGCCGTCGCGGTGGCCGCGGACAGGACCGGGAGGCCGAGCTCCTCCTGGGCCGGTGCGATGGCCGGCAGTGACGGCATCTGGACGCACGCGGACAGCACGACCCCCTCCGCGCCCTTCAGGTCCAGCTCGCGCGCGTGCCCCCGCGGCGCCATCGGGTCGAGGCGGCCTACCTCCAGGTTGTCGGTCACGGTGAGGCTGACCGAGTTGGTGACCTCGATGTCGTAGGCCTCCAGATAGCGGATCACCATCTCCGTCAGCGGCGGCGCGTAGGGGGCGACGATGGCCACCTTGGACAGGCCGAGCCGCTGGATCCCGCGGATGAGGGCCCCGGCGCTGCTGCGCACGGGCACCTCGCAGCCGGCCTCGGCGGCGACCTCTTCCAGCCGCGGTTCGATCTCCTCGTGGGCACGCGGGCCCTGGGCCATCACCGCGATGAGGCACGCGTAGCCGATGGCCTCGACGCGGGCGTCGGCCACCTCCCGGGCACATCGGTCGCCCTCGGCGACCATGCGGCGCAGCGACTCGGCGTCCACGGTGTGCAGAGCGGCGCGGCTGGAGTGGAAGGTGTAGGTCTCGCCGGAGGTCTCCCCGTGCCGGCGGAAGAGCTCGGGGAGCTCGGTCTCCATCGTGGTGTTGGAGCTCGGGACGATCAGCCCGATGCGGCGCGGTGTGGTGATGGGGGGTGTCGTCATGCGGGGGTGCTCCCGTCGGTCGAACTTGTGGTGCCGGCGGCCGGTGCCTGGTCGTGGAGCACGGCGAGGGCGTTCGCCAGCAGCGGCTCCGCGAGCTCGCGGGCCCGGGGGACGCGGATGCGCTCGGCCATGTAGCGGTGCTTGGCCTCGGCGGTCGCGACGTCGCACTGCCCGTTGACCACCCAGCCCCGGACCAGGTCGGTCAGCGTCTCCAGGAAGGACAGCGAGTCGGCGGCCTGCACGAGGTCGGCGCCCTCCAGACCGCCGATCTCGTGCATCGCGATGAGCCGGCGGATCCGGTAGATGGAGTCGTCGTCCGGGCGGTCCGGCTGCTCCCGCAGCCACCACGCGACGATGTCGGCCGACCGGGTCGAGTGCGCGAACAGATAGTCCGGGTGGTCCCACGGCTTGCTCATGTCGAGCCGGGGACCGCCGGGGTAGAAGCGCTCGATGTCGTGGCTCAGTGCCGCGACGCGCATCTCCGGAGTGGCGTCCGGGTCCAGGTGGACGAGCCAGTCGCGGGCCCGTACGAGATGCCACGCCTGGGAGTACGGACCGACCCATTCGGCCACCCGGCGCTCGAGGGCGCCGGCGCTCTCCGCCGCGGAGGGCGCGGAGGGCACAGGCAGTACGGGAGGCGCGGGCAGTACGAAAGACCCGGGAGGACCGGTCATCGCGCGCTCCTTCCCTTGCGGTAGCCGAGCAGCGCCACCGCGAGCGCCGCGAGGAGGAGCTCCAGGCGGCTCGGCGGCCGGCTCAGCGATGCCATGGCCTTGGCGAGCGCCCCGGTCGGCTCGTCCGAGGAGAAGGCGTCCGAGGAAACCGGCCCGGTCGTGGCGGCACGGGATGCCGTGCCCGCGTGCGAAGCTCCGGACCGCGACCCTGCGGCCGGTGCGGCCCCGTTCGATGTGGCGGCGACCGGCGCGGCGCCCTGCGGCTCGCCGGTCACGGCCTGCTGCAGGTTCGCGGCGAACTGGCCCGCGACCTTGGTGGCCTGTTTGGCGATGACCTTCTGACCGACGCTGCCGAGCACGCCGGCGAGGGCGACGTTCGCTTCCACCCTGACCCGGGTCCCGACGCCGTCGAGCGGCTCCAGCGAGACGGTGTTGGTGGCGCGGATGTTGCCCGAGGCGCCCCGGACGGTCTTGCCGATCGCGGTGAAGGCGATGCGCCGCCCCGCGTCCCGTTCGATGATCTTCACCTTGGCGGTGAAGGTCGCCGACATCGGGCCGACGCTCTGGGTGACCTTGACCTCGAGGTTGTCGGCGTCGTGCACAGTGACGGACTCGACGCCCGGAAGGCAGCGTGCGACCTCGTCGACCTTCTCGAAGAAGTCCCAGACCTCCTCTGGCGGCCGCTTGATATCGAATTCCTCATGGAATTTCACTGAGCGTTCTCCTCGGGCGCGTTGGACATTCGGGCGGAGGCGTTGATGGCTCGCCAGACCCGTTCGGGGGTCAGCGGCAGGCGGTCGATCCGCACCTCGAAATCCGAGAGCGCGTCGCAGATCGCGTTGCCGATGGCCGCGCCCGGCGGGATGGTGCCGCTCTCGCCGACACCCCGCACGCCGTACGGGGTGACCGGCGACTTGTACTCGGTGTGGTCGAGCTCGACGTCGGGCAGGTCCATGGCCGAGGGCACGAAATAGTCCATCATCGTGCCGTTGACCAGCTGTCCGCTGTCGGGGTCGTAGCGCAGCTCCTCGAACAGGGCCGCGCCGAAGCCCTGGGCCAGGGCGCCGCGTACCTGTCCCTCGACGAGCAGCGGGTTGATCTGGGTGCCGCAGTCGTGCACGAACACGAACCGCTCGACGTCGAAGTCACCGGTCTCGGCGTCGACGCTGACCAGCGCGGCGGCCGAACCGAAGGCGAACGCGCTCGCCTGCGGGTCGAAGTAGGCGGTGGCCTCGAGCCCGGGCTCGCAGCCGTCCGGGATCCGGTGCCCGGTGATGGCCATCTCGGCGACGTGGGCGAAGGACACCTCGTTCGCCGGGTCGGCGGTGTCCCGGACGACCTGCCCTTCGATCCGCAGCCGCGAGGGCTCGTCGACGTCCAGCAGATAGGCCGCCACCCGCAGTGCCTTGTCCCGGAACCGGATCGCCGCGTCCCGCGCCGCCCCGG
This sequence comes from Actinomadura sp., assembly GCA_036008685.1. Lineage (GTDB taxonomy): Bacteria > Actinomycetota > Actinomycetes > Streptosporangiales > Streptosporangiaceae > Actinomadura_C. Next base: position 7,196 of record DASYNF010000080.1, read on the forward strand.
ACCCCGCGATGGTCAGCCGGGAGGAGAAACCGCCGCCGTTCTGCGGCGTCGCCCGGGTGTCGCCGGCGAACACGCGGATGCGTTCGTAGTCCACGCCGGTCACCTCGGCGACCACCTGGGCCAGCATGGTCTCGGTGCCCTGGCCGAACGACGAAGCCCCGGTGTAGAGCTCCAGCCCGCCCGAGCGGGTGGCGCGCAGCGTCACGCTCTCGTGCGCGCCGAAGGCGGCGTTGGCCTCGCCCATCGACTTCGAGCTCGGATAGCCGGTCTTCTCCACGTAGGAGGAGAGCCCGATTCCCAGGTAGCGGCCGTCGGCCCGCCGCCTGGTCCCGCTCGTGCGGAAGTCGGCGTAGCCGATGCGCTCCGCGGCCATCATCAGCGGTTTGCTGTAGTCGCCGCTGTCGTAGAGCGCGCCCCCGGGTGTTTCCCACGGCAGCGCCTCGGGCGGCACCATGTTCTGCAGCCGCAGGTCGAGGGGGTCCCGGCCGAGCCTGCGCGCCAGCCGGTCCACGAGGAGCTCACGCGCGAAGTTGGACTCCGGCTGGCCGTAGCCGCGGTAGGCCCCGGTCGGGGTCTTGTTGGTGACCACGATGCGGCGCTCGGTGTAGGCCTCCCGCACGTGGTAGGGCCCCTGGAACACCACGGTGGTGAGCCGCTGCGAACCGAACGGGGAGTAGAACGCGCCGAGGTCCACCGAATAGACGTTGCGCAGCCCGACGATCCGGCCGTCCTCGGTGGCCGCGATCGCGGCCTGGTGCTCGGACTCCCGCGCGTGCGTGGTGGACCGGAAGTGCTCACTCCGGTCCTCGATCCACTTCACCGGACGGCCGAGGTCCTTGGCGTGGACGCACGCGACGATGTCCTCGGGGTAGATGCCGAGCTTCAGTCCGAAGCCGCCCCCGACGTTGGTCGCGATCACCCGTACCTGGTCGTCGTCGACGCGCAGGGACTCCGCGAGCTGCTTACGGACCAGGTGCGGCGTCTGCGTCGAGGTGCGCACGGTCACGGCGTCGTGGGCGGGTGAATACTCCGCCAGCACGCCGCGGCCCTCCATCGGCAACCCGGTGACCCGCGAGATGTTGAAGGTCTCGTGCAGGACCACGTCGGCCTCGGCGAACGTGGCCTCCACGTTGTCGGTGGCCCGGGGGTTGGCGATGAACAGGTTGCTGTCGAGCAGGTCGTGCAGCTTCGGGGCCCCTTCGGCCATCGCCGCGTGCACGTCGCTGACCTGCTCCAGCGGCTCGTAGTCGATGTCGAGCAGCTCCACGGCGTCCTCGGCGAGGTGCCTGCTCGTCGCGACGACGCTGACCACCGCCTGCCCCTCGAACAGCGCGACCCCGTCGGCCAGGCCGTAGTAGGGAAGCTGCGGCGCGCCCGGCACCGGCCGCAGCATGCTGATCGGCTCGGTCCGCTTCACGACGTCGGGGCCGAGGAGGATCTGCACGACGCCCTCGACCATCAGCGCCTGTGACACGTCGATCGACACGATCCGCGCGTACGGGTACGGACAGCGCGCGAGCGCCATGTGCAGGACACCCCGCGGTTCGACGTCGTCGACGAACCGGCCCTCGCCGCGCAGCAGGACCTCGTCCTCCTTGCGGAGCTCAGAGCTGCCGATGCGGCTCGGCGTCGCCACCGGGGTACGTTCCGCCAGCTCCGACATCAGGCCTCCTCCTTGTCTGCCGGGTGCTCGGCCGGGTGTTCGGCGAAGTACTGCTCGACCGCACGGAAGACGCCCTCGTATCCGGTGCACCGGCAGAGCACGCCGGAGAGCTCCTCGCGCAGTTCCGTACGGGAGGCCGGGCGCTCTCGCTCGGCCAGCGCGGTCGCGGTCATCAGGAAGCCGGGCGTGCAGAAACCGCACTGCAGCCCGTGCTGCTCCTTGAACGCGCGCTGCAGCGGATGCAGCCGGCCGTTGGCCAGCGACTCCACGGTCCGCACGTCCTGGCCGTCGGCCTGCACCGCCAGCATCAGGCAGGACTTGACCGCCTGGCCGTCCACGACGACCGTGCACATGCCGCACACGCCCTGCTCGCAGCCCACGTGGGTCCCGGTCAGCCCGAGCTCGTGGCGCAGGAAGTCGGCCAGGTGCACGCGCGGCTCGACGGTCCGCTCGTAGGTGGTGCCGTTGACCGTGATGGAGATCGAACGGGGTTCGCTCACTGGTTCCTCGCCTTCTCCCGCTCCTGGTCCCGCCCTTTGTCCCGGAGAACGCGCAGTGTCCGCCGTACCTCGATCGGGACGAGGTGCGTGCGGTATTCGGCGGAGGCGCGGATGTCGTCGGCCGGGTCGATGACACCGAGGCAGGCCCGCGCGGCCTGGTCGATGACGTCGTCGTTCAGATCCGTACCGCACAGCAGTCCGGCCGCCTCGGGCACGAGCACGGGCCGGTCGGCGACCCCGCCGAGCGCAAGCCGGACGTCCGTCCAGCCCCCGCTCGCCGGGGTGCCGACCGCGGCGACGCTCAGCACCGCGAAGTCGTTGTGCCTGCGGCAGCGCTCGGTGAAGGCGAAGCACTCCGGTGCGCGGGGGAAGCGGACCGAAGTGATCATCTCCTCGGGGCGGAGTGTCGTCGTGTAGGAGGTCTCGAACAGGTCGCCGGCCTCGATGACCCTGCTGCCGGCGCTGCTGTCCACCACGACGTGGGCGCCGAGGACCAGGCAGGCGAGGGGCATCTCGCCGGTCGGGTCCGCCTGCGCGAGGCTGCCGCCGATGGTGCCGCGGTTGCGGACCTGCCGGTCCCCGACGTGCTTCACCATGGCCCGCAGCAACGGGAGCCGGTCGGCCACAGTGGACGAGGTCTCCAGTTGCGAATACCGGGCGAGCGCGCCGATGACCGTCGTGTCGGCCTCGGCCTCGACCTCGACGCGGTCGAGGCCGGGCACGGCGTTGATGTCGACGACCGCCGCGGGGGCCATGATCCGCATGTGGAGCATCGGCACGAGGCTCTGACCGCCCGCGAGCAGCCGGGCCATCCCGTCGTGCTCGTCGAGCAGCTCCAGCGCGTCGGCCACGGAGGTCGCCTGGAAATAGCCGAACGGGGCCGGCTTCACCTACTGCCTCCCCTGGGGAGGAAGGAGGCCAGCACGTGGTCGATGCCGCTGCGCTCCTCGTAGATGGGGGCGGCGGCCCGCTCCTTGGAGCTCCACACCGTCTCCGGGCGCACCTGGAGCACGAAGACGTCGGCGTTCTCGTCGACGGCCCACTCGATGTCCTGCGGGGCGCCGCAGTGCCGCTCGATGGTCTTGGCCAGCCGGGCGAGCTCCAGCACGGAGGCGTCCTCGAGACAGCCCAGCTCCTGGCGCTCCGCCTCCACCGGGAGCAGGCGCACCTCGCCCGCGTCGGGGTCGAAGCGGTATTCCTCGGTCTTGGCGGAGATCTCCAGCTGCAGCACTTCGAGCGTCACCTTGTCGACCCGGCAGCGGTCCGGCGTGATGTCGCCCTTGACGACGCCTTCGCCGAGACCCCAGCAGCTCTCGATGACGACCTTGGAACGGTCCCCGGTCACCGGGTCGAGGGTGAACATCACCCCCGCGGCGCGGGCCGGGACCATCTGCTGCACGCCCACGCACATGGCCAGCTCGCCGGTGGCCACCACGGGGAGGTCGTGGCCGGCCGGCTTGTAGGTGAGCACGGCCGGGCCGAACAGGCCCGCCCAGCACTCCCGTACGTAGGTCAGCACGGCGTCGGCGCCCTGGATCCACAGGAACGTGTCGTACTGCCCGGCGAAGCTGGCGCCCTCGAGGTCCTCCGACGCCCCGCTCGACCGTACGGCCACGGGCACGCGCGGCATGCCGGTGCGCCGCTCCAGCTCGGCGTAGGCCTGGCGGATGGCGTCCTCCAGCTCCCGCGGCATCGGCGCGGAGCGGATCGCCTCCGCGATCTCCGCGCTCAGCCGCTCGACGTCCACGAGGTCGGCCTTGACCGCCTCGGCGCACGCGTCCTTGAGCCGGTCGCCGAGCTCCCCAGCCGCGATGAACGTCCGGTAGGCCTCGGTCGTGATCCCGAAACCCGGCGGAACCGCGAGCTTCGCGGCCGTCATCTCCGCGAGGCTGCCGAACTTGCCGCCGAGCAGTTCCCGGTCCGCGGACTCGGTGTCGTCGAGCCACACGACCGCCGGTCCCTGGGCTGGATTCCGTGTCGTCATGCCGAACCCTCCTCTCCGTCGAGAATGCGGACGACGCCCTTGTCGCCGTCGACCTCGATCAACTGGCCGGTCTTGATCAGCTGCGTGCCGAATCCGGTGCCGACGACCGCGGGCAGGCCGTACTCGCGGGAGACGATCGCGGTGTGCGCCATGATCCCGCCGACGTCGGAGACCGCCGCCTGGATGCGGGAGAACACCGGCGCCCAGCTCGGCGCGGTGACGCGGCAGACCAGGATCTCGTCGGTCTCGATGTCGTGGAGCTGGCCTGGATCCGTGATGACGCGGGCCCTGCCGGTGACCTTCCCGGGCGAGGCGGCGACGCCGCGCAGCTCCTTGGAGTCGGAGTCCTCACCGCCGCCGAGCCACTCGGCCACGGTCTCCTGGGTGATGCCCCACAGCATCACGGTGAGGGGCTCGGTCACGACCTCCGGCGGGCTGCCGAGGGCGGGCGGCGGAGCCCAGGTGGACAGCTGCTCGCGGATGCCGCGCCGGCGCTCCACCTCCTTCGGCCAGTAGGTGACTCCGCGCGCCTCCGTGCCGGTCGCCCAGCCGATGATGAGGTCGTAGAGCGCCGAATAGATCTCGTTGCGGTGCAGGAAGAAGATGTCCTCCCGGTCGGCGATGAACCCGCCGGTGACGAACAGGTCACCGAGCTCCCGGACCTTGGACCAGAACAACGAGTGGTGCCAGTGCTCCACGTAGAAGTTGTGGTTCTCGACGTACGGGTAGACACAACGGGCCAGGTTGACCAGCTCGTCGAACGTCTTCTGGTCGGCGGACGTCGGGAGCAGGTCGCGGTATTCCGCGGTGATCCGGGTCCGCTCGGCACGGATCTCCTCGAGCGGGCGGTCGATGTTCTCGCCCGCCTTGATCTTCTCGACGTAGCCGCGCATCGCCGTGAAGGGCAGCCGGGCGTCGTCTATCCAGGCCCGGTCGGTGTGGGTGTAGCCGGCGCCCGTGGAGTACCAGAACCACGGGTCCTTCGCGTTCTCCAGCTGGTCGAGCCACTCCTGGCCGCCATCGCGGCCGGCCATCGCGGCCAGCACGGTGTCGGGGTCGGTGGACGACAGGACCACGTCGTCGAGCCCCAGCTCGACCGCGCGCCGCGCCAGCTTGCGCACCTCGTCGTCCGGCCGGAACAGCAGGATGTCGATCCCGGTGACCATCCGGGCGATGGTCTGGTCGGTGATGCCGGGGAAGGCCTGGCGGCAGAAGTCGCGGAAGGTCAGGTAGGCGCCGTATCCGAGGTTGAGCATCTCGAAGTGGTAGGAGCCCATTTCGAACAGGTTGTGGATCAGCTCGGAGTAGCGCGTGAGCAGGTCGTAGCTGGAGTACAGGCCCCGGTGCCCGAAGACCGCGGACTCGTCCTCCATCTCCGGCAGCGGGGTGAACTCGATCTTCTTGAGCCGCTCGATGCAGTCGGTCGCCTTGGCGACCCACTCCTCATAGATCGAGTCCCAGTTGTGGTAGTAGTGCCCGGCCCGCTTCTGGAAGTGCCCCGCCCTCTCCTCGATCTGCTTGGGATCGGTGATGGCGTTCGGGCTGACGTAGAGATAGCCGTTGATGATCCGGTGGTCGATGCCGAGCGAGGACGGGATCATCCAGACGCGGGTGGTGAGCTGGCTGACCGCGACCCACCAGTTCTCCGTCATGATCGTGTCGAACGGGAAGAGCGGCTCGGGGTTGTGCATCCCGTCGAAGAACCAGAACTTGTCCTCTTCGAACGAGCGTCGGTCCTCGCTCAGGAGCGCATAGTAGGGGTAGAGGGACTCCCAGCCTTCTGCCCCAGGCGGTGTTGAGATGTCGAACGGGTTGGTGAACCTCTGCCTGCCCCGCTGTTCTGTCACGGCGGTCTCCTACCTTTTCACCGAGGGCTGAAGAGAAGCTGCGATGCCGAAAAGCCGTGTTGCCTGAATCCGTAGAGCTGTGGTGCTCATCCGATGTAGCCGAGCGTCTCCGCGAGGGAGATGACGTCGCCGTACTTCTGGTCGATGTCGAAGAGATTGGCCTCGTGCGGGCCCTGTGCCCGATCGCCCACGCACTCCCGCGGCACCACGGTCGGGAAGCCCGACTGCACCGCGTCGACCACGCTGGCCCTGACGCATCCGCTGGTCGTCGCGCCGCACAGGATCACCGTGTCGGCGCGCGCGGCGGTGAGCATGGCCGCGAGGTTCGTGCCGAAGAAGGCCGACGGCCCCTTCTTCACCACCAGGGGCTCGGTGGGGCGCCGCTCCAGCCGCGGATCGACCTCGACCAGCGGGCTGCCGGTCCGCAGCGCGAGCATCCCGGGGGCCTTGGTTACCCACGGGCGGCCCTCGGCCTCGGTGTCGTAGGCGATCGTGGTGAACGCGACGAACAGCCCGCGCTCCCGTGCCGCCTGAAGCAGGCGCGCCGTCGCGAGGACCTCGTCGGTCAGGTCGGCGCCGGTGTCATGGCGCGGATCGGTGAACCCGAGGGTGAAGTCCACGACCACTATGCCCGGCCGGGAGCCTCGCCCCGCGGGCCGGCCGAAGCCCGCTTGGTCATAGCGGCGCCGGGTCTCGTCTGTCACGGTCTCCCGTACTCCTTCCAGCCTGTGACGGAACTCTCCCGAGGATGCGGGATTGTATACATGCGTACAGGACTGAGAGGATGTTCGTCTAGACCTCACCGCGAGGATTTACACCAGGGACACAAGATCGACGAGCGGAAGCGCCTGTGATGAGACCGATGCGAACGGCCGGGCCGGACCTCCGATGGCCCCGAGCCTCCCGGCGTTATGCTCGCCGCATGGCCGCCCTGGACTCGCGATGACCGATCCGACCTCGGCCGACGGTCTGGCGACGCTCTCGCTGGTCACCCCGGACAACGGCATTTTCGGGCAGCGGACCAGTGATGCGGTGGCCCGGGTGCTGCGGCTCGCCATCATCGACGGGCGGCTGCGGCCGGGCACGCACCTGCGCGAGGTCACGCTCGCCGAGCAGCTCGGCGTCAGCAGGACTCCGATCAGGGAGGCGCTGTTCACCCTGACCCGGGAGAACCTCGTCGACGTCAAGCCCAACCGCGGCGCGACCGTCCGGCACTTCACCAAGGAGGACCTTGGCGACGTCTACGCCCTGCGGGCCACGCTCGAGGCGCACGCGGCGCGCCTGGCGGCGGGCCGCATCTCCGATGAGCAGATCCGGCAGCTCGAGCAGAGCTGCGACCGGCTCGCCGCACTCCGCGAGGGCGCGAAGCCGAACGAGCAGGCGGCCGAGGACTACACGTTCCACAGCCTGATCACGGCCGCCACGGACAGCCGCCAGCTGCAGTCGATGGTGCAGGAAGTGCTGGCGTTCACCATCACCTACCGCAGCGACTTCACCTACACCAAGGCCGAGATGCGCCACGCGGAGCAGCAGCACCGCGACGTGACGGCCGCGCTCGCGGCCCGGGACGGCGACCTCGCCGGCCGGCTGCTGGAGGGGCATGTGCTGTGGTCGCGCGAGCTCGCGCTCAGCCACTTCCACGGCTCCGCGGAATGACGACC
>DASYNF010000081.1:0-2972 GCA_036008685.1 Actinomadura sp.
GTGAGCATCCGGGAGCGGATCTCCTCTGCCAGGTCCGGGTCGCGCTCGTCGAGGGAATCGAGCAGTGCACGTTCGGTGGCGGCGTCGGATCGGTTGATGATGTCCACCAGCGGCTGGACGCCGCCGACCACCTCCGATTGCTCCTTCCCGGACATGACGGTCCCGGCGCGGGCCTTGAGGATCTCCGCAACAATGCCGACCGCTTCCGGGGTGGAGGAGCCCATCACGGCGATCGCCTGCGCGACATCGGTGCGGACGCCCTCGGCCATCAGGGTCATAACAGCGGACGCCTGGCGGGAGCGGAGATGCGCAAGCACGAGGGCGATGGTGGCCGGCATTTCACCGTCGAGCAGGGCCGCGACCTGCCCGGGTTCGGCATCATCGAGGAATTCGAACGATTTGCCGGCCAGGGAGGACTCGAGCCTGTTCATGAGACCCGCGGCACGGTCAGAACCGAAGGACGCTTCCAGCAGCTCGTTGGCGAAGTCCTTGCCACCGCGGGCGCCGGTGCGGCCGGTCACGGCGATGTCGTAAAACTCGCCCATGACTTCTTCGGCGACGTCGGGGTCGACCCGGCGCATCTTCACGATTTCGGCGGCCACCTCAGATGCCTCCGCCTCGCTGAGCTGGGCCATGACGGCAGCGGCCGTTTCCTTGCTGAGCTGCATGAGTACGACGGCGACCTTCTGGCTGCCGGTCAAAGCTTCCAGGGTCTTCATACAGACTGCCCTTTATCCATCAGTCCGCGCAGATAGGCAGCAGTCTTGTCCGGGTTGTCCGCCGCGATGGCCTCGATCTGCGCACGCTTCTGGATGGCGTCGGTGTGTTCTTCGACGAGGGGCGGGATTTCGATCTGCACCGGCACGGGTGCGGGCACGGCAGCGATCGCCGTGGTGGAAGAGCCAAGGTCCAGCGGCAGAACGGGCTCGATCCGTTCGCCCAGGTCCACCAGCTCGCGCTTCTGGCGCCGGTTCTTGCGGGCGTACAGGAACAGGGCGAGCAGGATGACCAGGAGCACGGCCAGGACGGCGATGACGGTCCACCAGAACGCCGCGGCGGCCTTGGCGTCTTCTTCCGCCTTCGCTGCGGCGAGGGCATCCTGGGCCGCCTGGGCACCGGCAGTGCTGAAGGCGACGGTCTCGACGGTGACGACGTCCCCGCGGGCCGCGTTGACGCCGGCTGCCGCCGAGACGAGGTTCATGATCTGGGCCCGGTCGGCGCCCGCGGTGGCATTCACGGCCACGGAGACGGTCTGACGCCTCAGGAGCCCGGCAGGGATGGAGGTGGTCTGGGTGGACTTGTTGACCGCGTTGTTCTTGGTCTCCTTGTCCTGGGTGAAGGTTCCGTTGCCGGCAGCTCCTCCGGGCACGGCGATGTTGTCCGGGCCGAGGACGCCGGCGGCGCCACCGCCGGTCCCGGTGTAGGACTGCGCGTCGGAGGATTCGGACAGTGCAAGAGCCTGTTCCGGGGCGGTGAACGTCTCATCGACCTTCGTACCCGACTGGGCGTCCATGTCCGCGGCGACCGCGACCGTGGCGTTCCCCTGGCCCAGAACCCGGTCAAGCATGGCCTGGACGTTGCCGGACACGTTTTTCTCGTAATCGCTCGCCTGCTTGGTGGCGGAGCCGGCCAGGCCCGTACCGACGGCCGAGAGGGTGTTCCCGGCGGAGTCGACGACGGCGACGTTGGCGGGCTTGAGCCCGTCGATGGAGGCGGAGGTCAGGTGCACGATCGCCTGGACCTGGTCAGCGCTCAGCGTCGTGCCCGGCTTCGTTTCGATGAACACAGAGGCGGTCGGGTCCGCCTTCGTGGCGGTGAAGACGGTGTCCTTCGGGATGGCCAGCTTGACCGTGGCGAGCTTGACGCCGTTCATGGCCGAGACGGTGCTGCCCAACTCGCCTTCCATGGCCCGCTGGTAAGTGACGTTCTGCTGGAACTCCGAGGACGTCACGCCCATGTTGTCCAGGAGCGAGTACCCGGTGCTGGACTTGTCCGAAGGCAGGCCCGCTGCCGCGGCCTTGAGCCGTTCGGCGTAGACCTTGTCCTGGGGGACCATGATGGTGGCGCCGCCGTCGGTGATCTCGTAGCTGACGCCGTCGGCCTTGAGCATGTCGGTGACCTTGGAGGCATCCGTGGCCTGCAGCCCGGAGAACAGCGGAGACATGGTCGGCTTGCCCATCCAGGCGCCGAGGGCGACAGCCCCGAGGATCAGCCCCGCGGCCCCGAGGAGCGCGATCGTCTTCTGCGCGGTGGAAAACCCGCCGGTATAGGTTTTGACGCGGGTCATCACCGCGGTCAGCTGCGGAGGCATCAGGCCTGCATCCGCATGATCTCGTTGAAGCCGTCAACGCCCTTGTTGCGGACTGCGGCGACGAGCTCCAGCGTCACTTGGGCACGGCTCGAGGCCAGCGTGGCGGCGTGGATGTCGCTCAGGTTCCCGGTCACGGCCTGGACGGCGAGCGACTTCGAGGTGGACTGCAGGGACTGCAGATTATCCACGGCGCCGGTGAGGCTGCCCGCGAAAGAGGACCCGTCGGTGCCTTCCGGAGCCTTCACGGAGGCGAGGTACCCGGTGCCGGTGACGCCCGTAACGGGGGCAATGGCGGGGATGGTCATCAGGACTTTCCAATCTGGAGTGCTGCTTCGTAGGTGGCTTTGGCCCGGTCGACGACGCCGGCGTTGGCCTGGTAGCCGCGCTGGGCCAGAATGAGGCTGCCCATCTGGGCGCCCATGTCGATGTCGGGCATCCGGACGTAGCCCTCGGCGTCTGCCAGCGGGTTGGCCGGGTCGTGGACGAGGCGGCCTTCCGCGTCCCCATAGACCGCCCCGGCAACGTAGACACCGGAATTTCCGGCGCCTTCGATGGCTTGGACGTAGCGGGCCTGGAAGGCAGGGCCGTCGGTGGGCTTGGCGGTGTTGATGTTGGCCATGTTGTCCGCGGCGGCGTCCAGCCATTTGCGGTGGACGGTCAG
>DASYNF010000082.1:0-40206 GCA_036008685.1 Actinomadura sp.
CCGGGGCGCGCCGGCACTGGGCGCGGCCGGGGCCTACGGCGTCGCGGTCGCGCTGCGCCAAGGGGCTCGTGAGGGATGGGACGAGGACACGCTCCGCACCGCGATCACACGGGTCCGGGACGCACGGCCCACGGCGGTCAACCTGGCGGCCGGGGTGGACCGCGTCCTGTCGCGGATCCCGGAGGGGGTCGAGGCCGTGCTCGCCGAGGCGGACCGGGCCGTGGCCGAGGATCTCGCCGCCAACCGCGCCATCGGAGCGTACGGCGCCGACTGGATCCTCGCGCGGGTGGAGCGGCGGCCCCTGCGCGTCCTGACGCACTGCAACGCAGGTGCGCTGGCCACGACGGGCTGGGGCACGGCGCTCGGGATCGTGCGGGAACTGCACGCCAGAGGCGTGCTCGGGCGGACGTACGTGAACGAGACCCGGCCACTGCTGCAGGGCTCCCGGCTGACCGCCTGGGAGCTGGCCCACGAGGGGATCGAGCACTATGTGCAGGCCGACGGCGCCGCCGCGAGCACGATCCTGCGCGGGCTCGCCGACGTGGCCGTGATCGGCGCGGACCGGGTCGCCGCCAACGGCGACGTGGCCAACAAGATCGGCTCGGTGGGAGTGGCCCTGGCCTGTGCCGAGGCGGGCATCCCCTTCGTGGTCGCGGCGCCGACCACCACTTTGGATCCGGAGACCGCCACCGGTGACGACATCCACATCGAGGAGCGCGCGGAGGAGGAGATCCTCACCCTGGGCGGTGTCCGCACCGCGCCGGACGTGTCCCGCGCCCACAACCCCGCCTTCGACGTGACCCCGGCTCGGCTCGTGAGCGCGCTCGTGACCGAGGCCGGAGTGACCACCCGTGAATTGTGAATCCCATTTCCGAACCGTTCTGATAAATGGATTCACTCCAGTCCGGAGATACCACAAAACCGACACGCGGCGACGTACCCTAGGTGAGCCATGCACGACGGCGATAGACGGGACCATGGTGAGCTGGCTGGTTGAACGCCCGGTGGGTGACATGCGGCCCGGTGATCACGCATGGCTGGCGTTCGCGAACCGCGACGAGCGCGAGCAGGTCGTGGGCACCTTCGTCTACGACGGCCTGACCACGGCGGAGAAGGTCGTCTACGTCACCGACGCCCGGCCCGCGGAGCTCCCGGGTGTGCTGACCCGGCGCATCGATCCGAGCCCGTTCGCCGAGATCGGCCAGCTGCGGCTCATCCCCCGCGAGCGCGCCTGTCTCCGGCGCGGCCGCTTCGACCCGGAGCGGATGTCGCGGACACTCGAACATGAGATCGCGGTCGCCTTCGACGAGGGCTACCGTGCCGTACGCATCACCACCGACCTGAGCTGGGCACTGGACGAGCCCAAGGGATCCGAACGGCTGCTCGGCTGCGAGGGATGGTTCGAGTCGGCGATCGCGCCGAGCACGATGGCGATGGCCATCTGCCAGATCGACCCGCGCATCTGCACCCAGGACCAGCTCACCGCCCTCAGGAACACCCACGAGGTCCTCGTGAAAGCCAACCCGGCATTCGACGACGGGATCCTTCGCATCACGCGAACGTTCGATCCCCATGGGCTCCGGCTGGAAGGAGAGCTCGACGGCGCGCGACATGCGGTGTTCGCCGAGTCGCTGTGCTCTGTCACGGCCGCCGGCCGGAAGGTCCATCTCGACTTCACCGAACTGCGCTTCATCGACCTGGGCGCACTCAATCTCCTCGCCGGCCACGCCATGCGGATGCCGGCCGGCAGCGTCCTGGTCCTCGAGAACGTGCCCCCCGACCTCGCCAACGTGATCGAGATGGTGGGCTGGGACCGCTTCCCCGGACTGTCCCACAGCAACTCCCACGGCAACTCCCACGGCAGCTCCCACGGCAGCTCCCACGGCAACGGAGCCGCCTCGTGACCCCGCTCGTCCACCGCGCGCTGATGTACGGCTCGCGAGAGGACCTCCTCAGCGCGACGGTGCCCTTCCTCCGGGAGGGCTTGGAGACCGACGACGCCATCCTCGCCGTGGTCCCGGCGGTCACCATCGAGGCGTTGCGGGACACCTTGGGGCGGGACGCCGACGCGATGCTGTTCATGGACGCCGGCACCTGGTACGAGCACCCGGTCCGTACGATCGCCGCCTACAACGACTTCGCCAACGCCTCCGCGCCGCGCCGCGTGCGGGCCCTCGCCGAACCGGCCTGGCATGGGCGCTCGCCCTGCGAGACCGTGGAATGGCAGCGTTATGAGTCGATCGTCAACGTCGCCTTCACCGGATTCGTCGCGCAGGTCATCTGCCTGTACGACCACCGCCGGCTGAGCCCGGAGGTCCTCTCGGCCGCCCGGTCGACCCATCCCGAGGTGGTCGGCGGTCATGAGGTCGAGGACGGCGACGGCTTCGTCGACCCCGCGGTCTTCAACGCCCGATGCGACCGCCATCCCCTGGCCCCGGCCAAGGCCGCCGTGGAGTCGCGTGCGATCGAGACCGAGGACGGGCTCCATGACCTGCGCGACTTCGTGGCCGGGCACGCCGAGCACCGCCGGATGGCGCCAGAGTCGCTGGGCAACCTGCTCATGGCCGTGACGGAGGTGGCCACCAACGCCTTGCGTCACGGCACGTCGCCGGCCACATTGCGGGTGTGGGCCGAGGAGACCGACCTCGTCTGCGAGGTGGCGGATCAGGGCCACTGGGACCGGGACCCGCTCACCGGCTTCGTGCCTCCCGCGTCCGCGGCCGCCGCGGGGTTCGGGCTGTGGGGGGCGCGCATGCTCGTCGACCTCGTGCAGGTGCGGACCGGAACCGGAGGAACGGTCGTACGGCTCCGGACCCGCTTCGAGACCCGCGCGGGGAGACCGCTCTGACCCGGGACGACGCCGGCCGAGGACCCGGACGCTAGCCGAGGATCCGGACGAACTCCTCGGCTTCGGCCTGGCTCATACCGGTCTCCGCGCACACCAGGGTGATCGCGCCCGCGTGGTCGCCCGACCGGCTCAGCTCCCGTACCCGATCCGACAGCGGGGCGACGGGCGGCAGCCGCCCGGCCCGGAGCGCGTCGCAGTAGTCCTTCGCGTCCTTGAGCCCGAGCCCGGTCTCCTCCCGCACCAGCTTGATCGCCTCGATCTTCCTGCCCCGGGCGATCAGCTCGCGCACCTGGGCCTCCCGGTCCGGGGTGAAGGTCACCGCCGGCGGCTGGAACGCGGTGAGATCGCCACGCTTCGCCCGGCCGCCGGCCGCCAGCCGCCCGATCAGGACAGCGGCCAGCACGGCACCCGGGATCGCGAACAGCAGGATGATCACTGTCGTCCACATGCCGCCCACCCTAGGGCTTCGACGGTCCGCCCAGGGGCGTCGCGGGGGACGGGGCCCGCGGCTTCACGGGTCCGCCGGACGGCTTTTTCTCGGGGCCTGTGGTCGGCGCCATGGACCGGCCGGGCGGGCCCGAAGGCGAGGCCGGAGGCCGGGTCGACCTGCGCGGGACGGTGAGCGCGACCGGGTCCGAGCAGGCCGCGTGAGATCCCCAAGGTCTCGGCGATCTCCTGCTCGCTGAGATCGCACCAGTAGCGCAGGACCATCACGGCCCGTTGCCTGACCGGCAACCCCGCGAGTGCGTGATCGAGGCCACCACGGAGCGGATCCTGCGCCGTGGCGGCGCCCGCGATCCGGTCGACATCGGCGACCGAACTCACGAGGACGTCGCCACGGCGCGCACGCCGCTTACGGTCGTCGATCACAAGGTTGACCAGGACCTTCCGCGCGTACGCCTCCGGCCGGCCCCCCGCACGCTGGATCCGAGTCCAGCGGCGGGCCACCCGTTCGTACGTGCTCTGCACCAGGTCCTCCGCCAGGTGCCGGTCGTGCACCAGGAACACGGCCGTACGCAGCAGCCGGCCCGCCGACGCGTTCACGAACTCCTCGAAGGTGAGTCGCCCCTCATCGGCCTTCGCGGGCCGAGAAGACCTCCATCCCACCCAGGGCCTCCCCTCACTGCCGGCACGGTAGATGTGCACCTGACCTGCGACGCGTCGTCAGGACCGCGGCTGCTCCGGAGCGGCCGGCTGGTTCGGCGCCTTGCTCGGCGCCGGCCCACGGTCCGAATGCGACACGAGGCCGACCTGGGAGGTGCTCATCACCCCGTTGCCCAGCCACAGGCCGAGGCCCAGTACGGCGGTGGCCCCGATACCGCCGACGGCTGCGAGAACTCTCTTGTTCGTCATGACGCTCCTCAGGGGTTCAAGATCCTTACGACCTCTGAACCCCTGCGGCCCCGCACGGGGTCGTCACGCCCGCGAAATTCTTTTCGCCTCCCGCTTGATGAGCTCCGCCAGGTCACGGAAAGCCCGGCCGCGGTGACTGATCGCGTCCTTCTCGGCGGGCGTCATCTCGGCCGTCGTACGGGTGTCGCCGTCCGGCACGAACACCGGGTCATAGCCGAACCCGCCCGCGCCCCGGGGGGCGTCGGCGATCCGGCCCTCCATGCGTCCCTCGACCACGTGCTCCTCCCCCGACGGCAGCACGAGAGCCGCCGCGCAGGCGAAGTGGGCGCCGCGGTGCTCGGCCGCCACCTCGCCGAGCTGGTCGAGCAGGAGCTGCAGGTTGGCGAGGTCCTTGTCCGCCGAGGCGTCACCGAACCGGCCCGACCAGCGGGCGGACAGCACGCCGGGCATGCCGGCGAGGGCGTCCACGCACAGCCCCGAATCGTCGGCCACGGCCGGCAGGCCGGTATGGGCCGTGATCGCGCGGGCCTTGAGCAACGCGTTGCCGGCGAAGGTCCGTTCGGTCTCCGCCACCTCGGGGGCGTCCGGGAACTCCTGGAGCCCGACGATCTCGAAGGCGCCGGCCGGCTCGTCCTCGCGGCCGTCGCCGAGGATCCTCCGCAGCTCCGCGACCTTGCCCTCGTTCCGGGTCGCCAGCACGATCTTCATCCACCCGCTCCGCTCATGTGCGCCCCGGTCATCGGTCCTCATCCGCCACCATCCGCGGAACGGCCGGCCGTGCCGGGGCTCGGCGGCCGTCAGTCCCCCTCGGCGGTCGTCGAGGACGCCCCGACGGCGGCCGGCGGTCAGCGGCCTTCGGTGGCCAGGATTTCCTTCTGCAGCTGGGTCAGCTGCGCGCAGCCGGCCCCGGCGAGGTCGACCAGCGCGTCCAGCTCGGACCGGTCGAAGGGCTGTCCCTCGGCCGTGCCCTGCACCTCGGCGAAACGACCGTCACCCGTGCAGACCACGTTCATGTCCGTCTCCGCGGCGACGTCCTCCTCGTAGCAGAGGTCCAGCCGCGGCTCACCGTCGACGATCCCCACGCTGACGGCCGACACCGACATGGTCAGCGGGTCGCCCTTGACGAGCTTGCGCTCCCGCAGCCAGCTCACCGCGTCGGCCAGCGCGATGTAGGCGCCGGTGATCGCGGCCGTACGGGTCCCGCCGTCGGCGTCGAGGACGTCGCAGTCCAGGACGATCGTGTTCTCGCCGAGCGCCTTGAAGTCGACACAGGCCCGCAGTGACCGGCCGATGAGCCGGGAGATCTCCTGGGTGCGGCCCCCGAGCCTTCCCTTCACCGATTCACGGTCGTTACGGGTGTTGGTGGCGCGCGGCAGCATCGAATACTCCGCCGTCACCCAGCCGAGCCCGCTGTCCCGCCGCCAGCGCGGCACGCTGGTCTGCACGGAGGCGGCGCACAGCACGCGGGTGCCGCCGAACTCGATCAGCACGGAGCCCTCGGCGTGGGAGAGCCAGCCACGCTGGATGCGGATGGGACGGAGCTGGTCGTTCGCACGACCGTCGGGGCGAGCCATACCTCTCACCTTATCGTCAGTGCCTCCACCAGTATTTCTCCCGCGCCGACCACCGGATTTGCCCGGCTAAATGGGGATAATTCCGCATTTCCATGCAGATTCGCACTACGCGAACCACCGGCCATCGCCCCGGCGCATCGGCCTCGGCCGGAGACCAGCCGTGATCTTGCGGTCGTCCGCACCTGACGAGCCCCGGCGGGAGCGCGATCAGGTCAGGTCGTAGACCGCACCCTGCTGGGCGACCTCGATCTCGCCCTGGAACCCGCTCGCCTTCGCCTCGGCGAGAGCCCGGACCGTGTCGTTCCAGGGCAGCAGATGGGTGAGGACGAGCTTCTTCGCCCCCGCCCGGGTGGCGTGCTCGGCGGCCGTACGACCGGTCAGATGCATGTCCTCCGGCAGGCCCGGCCCCTCGAACCAGCACGCCTCGCACAGGAACACGTCGGCGTCGCGCGCCAGCTCCACGAGGGCGTCGCACTCGCCGGTGTCCCCGGAGTAGGCCAGCACCCGGCCGCCGTGCTCGACCCGGAAGCCATAGGCCTCCACGGGATGGTTGACCCGCGCGGTCGTCACCCGGAACGGCCCGACCTCCCAGGTCTCGTCACCCAGGGTCCGGAAGTCGAACGTCTCCCGCATGCCGGGGTCGGGATCGAGGCCGTACGCCCGTGCCATGTGGTCGGCCGTGCCGCTGGGGCCGTGGACCGGGACCATCGGCTGACCGGGACGGGAATAGTAGGTGCGCACGATCCAGTAGCCGCACAGGTCGATGCAGTGGTCGATGTGCAGGTGGGACAGGAAGATCGCGTCGATGTCGTGCAGGTCGTGATAGCGCTGCAGAGGCCCGAGCGCGCCGCTGCCGAGATCGATCAGCAGCGAGAATCCCTCGGCCTGCACCAGATAGCACGAGGCCGGACTGTTGGGCCCTGGAAGGCTGCCAGAGCAGCCGATGACGGTAAGCCGCATGCGTTACTCCTTCTCCGACATATGGCTCAGGGCCCGCTGGTCGGCGCGGTCGCGATCCTGGTGCCGCCCGGCGCGCTCTCCACCAGTCCGATCTCCGGGCCGAGAAAACGCCGGCCGAGCGCGGCGAAGACGGCGGGGTCACCCGTCGCGCGGAAGCGATGCGCCGGCGCGGGCGAACCCTCCGGACGCGCCAGCCCCTGGTCGTGGAGCACTCGATAGACGTCCTTAGCGGTCTCGTCTGCACTCGAGACCAGTGTGACCCCGTCTCCCATGACATAGGAGATGACGGCGGTCAGCAATGGGTAGTGAGTGCACCCCAGAATCAGCGTGTCACAGCCCGTGTCCACGATCGGCCGCAGATAGTCCTCGGCGATCCGGAGGAGTTCGTCCCCGCCCGTCACCCCGCTCTCGACGAACTCCACGAAGCGGGGGCAGGCCACGCTCACCAGCTCCACGTGCGGCGCGGCGGCGAAGGCGTCGTCGTAGGACCGGCTCGTGACCGTCGCCCGGGTGGCGATCAGGCCCACCCGCCCATGGCGGGTCGCCCGTACGGCCCGGCGCACGGCAGGAAAGATCACTTCGACCACGGGGACGTCATAACGCTCACGAGCGTCCTTCAGCACCGCGGCGCTCGCACTGTTGCAGGCGATGACCAGCATCTTCACGCCCTCCGCGACGAGCTGGTCGAGCATCTCGAGCGCGCAGGCCCGGACCTCCGCGATCGGCCGCGGGCCGTACGGCTGCCGGGCGGAGTCGCCGAGATAGAGGATCGGCTCGCCCGGCAGCTGATCAAGGATGGCCCGGGCGACGGTCAGCCCCCCGAACCCGCTGTCGAAGATCCCGATCGGCGCGTCTGACATGGTCCACCAGGCTAGGCGACAAGGTGCGGCGACGGTGGGCCTTGCGCTGCAGATCACTGCGCTGTACATCACACCGTCCCGGAAGCCGGTCCGGCCGGAGCGGCTCGGTCGTCCGCGTGCCCGCACGCGTGGGCATGCCGGACCGGCGGCGCGCGGCCTCAGTGGCGGGGACGGCCGTTGACGAACTCGGTCGGGATCGCGGGTTCGCCGCGGGAGAGCTGCAGCGCGGTGGGCGGGAGCTCGCAGAGAGCCCGCCGGTGCCTCGCGCGCGCGTCCCCGAGAGGCTCCCGCCCGACGATGACGCCCTTGCGGACCAGGGGCACCAGCGGTGTCCGGTCGTGCGGGCCCGGGGACGGCTCGCCCGTCGACACGACCTCGGCCTGGGCGATGCCGTTGCCGTCGATGCGCCTGACCACGGACTTGCGCCCGCCCCGGCTGGGCTTGCCGGCCGACCGCTTGGCGACCGACCGGATGGGGGCGTCCGGAGCCGCGGAGTCGCCGCGCTCCACGAGTTTGTAGACCAGTCCCGCGGTGGGCGCGCCGGACCCGGTCACCAGGGAGGTGCCGACGCCGTACCCGTCCACGGGCGCGGCCGCGAGCGCGGCGATCGAGTATTCGTCCAGGTCGCCGGTGACCACGATCCGGGTCTCCTTGGCACCGAGCGAGTCCAGGAGCTCACGCACCTCCCGCGCCATGACCGTCAGGTCGCCGCTGTCGATCCGTACGGCTCCAAGGTCGGGCCCGGCGAGCTCCACCGCCATGCGCACGGCCCGCTCGACGTCGTAGGTGTCCACGAGGAGCGTCGTGTCCGGTCCCTGGGAGGCCAGCTGCGACTCGAAGGCGTGCCGCTCGCTGTCGTGCAGCAGCGTGAAGGCGTGGGCGGAGGTCCCGGCGGTCGGAACGCCGTACAGCCGCCCCGCCTCGAGGTTCGAGGTCGTCGTGAACCCGCTGATGTAGGCGGCGCGGGCCGCGGCGACCGCGGCCATCTCGTGCGTACGCCGCGAGCCCATCTCGATCATGGGCCGGCCGCCGGAGGCCGACACCATCCGCGCGGCCGCCGAGGCGATCGCGCAGTCGTGGTTGAGGACCGACAGCACCAGCGTCTCGAGGAGCACCGCCTCCGCGAACGTGCCCTCGACCACCATGATCGGGGACCCTGGGAAATAGCAGTCGCCCTCCCCGTACGACCAGATGTCGCCGGAGAACCGATAACCCGAGAGCCACTGGGCGGTGGCGTCGTCGACGATCGCCTCGGAGGTGAGGAACTCCAGCACCCGGTCGTCGAAGACGAACGACTCCAGAGCGTCGAGGAGCCGTCCGATGCCGGCCACGACCCCGTACCGGCGACCCGGCGGCAGGTTGCGCGCGAACACCTCGAAGACCGCCCGCCGGTCGGCCGTACCGCTCTCCAGAGCGCCCTGGAGCATGGTCAGCTCATAGTGATCGGTCAGCAGCGCACTGCTCATATGCTCGCTCCGCTCATCGGCCGGCGGCCGCTCTGACGCCCGGCCCGAGCCGGCCGATGACGTCCAAACCCCGTGGTCCACAAGTTGAAACATTAAGGCCCCGTGTGGGCACCATAGATGGGCAGGGCCATGAGCGGAGGGGGTGTGCGGGCTGATGAGCACCGCGCCGGTTGAGCTAGAACGGCCGCGATCCGAAGAGGATCTGCGACCGGACCGGCCGTGGATCACGATCGTCTGGAACGACCCGATCAACCTGATGTCCTACGTCACCTACGTGTTCCAGTCGGTGTTCGGCTATCCACGGGAGAAGGCCGAGAAACTCATGCTGGATGTCCACCACAAGGGACGCGCGATCGTGGCCATCGGCACCCGGGAGGAGATGGAGCGGGACGTCGAGGTCCTGCACTCCTACGGGCTCTGGGCGACCCTCAAGCAGGATGTCTGAACGCCGATGACCACATGTGCGAACCTTCACACGAAGACGGGCCTCGGATGAACACGGGCTTCGAGCGGGACGAGAAAGGCGTCCGGCTGCGACTGGCCACCGACGAGGCCGCCGTCGTCCGCACCCTGGTGGAGCAGCTTCTCACCCTCCTCGGCGAGCGGCCGGACAGGGAGGGCGGGCTCGCCGCCCTCGGCATCTCCGAGCGGGCCGAGGCCCCTGACGACCCCGTGCTCGCGCGGCTGTTCCCGGACGCCTACCGCGGGGACGACGAGGCGGCCGGGGACTTCCGGCGCTACACCGAGGCGGGGTTGCGCGATCGTAAGCAGCACGAGGCCGCCGTGGTCCTGGACGGCCTGCGCGCCGGCGAGGTGACGCTGGACGACGAGGCGGCGCAGGCCTGGCTGCGGGTGCTCAACGACGTTCGGCTCGCGCTGGGCACCCGGCTGGACATCACCGAGGACTTCTACGACCGGATGGCCGGCCTCGACGTCAACGATCCGCGCTATCCGATGTTCGCGGTCTACGACTGGCTGACCTTCCTGCAGGAGAGCCTCGTCCGCGCGCTCTAGTAACGCGTCCTCGTGCCGCGTCCTCGTGCCGGTCCTCGTGCCGCGTCCTCGCTTCGGCGGCCGGTGCTGGAGCGGGGGCACCTGATCCGGCTCGGTAACCTTCCAGGCATGCTGACGATCGAGCAGGCCCTCGTTGACAAGATCGTTGCGCACGCGAGGGCCGACCACCCCGACGAGGCCTGCGGTGTGGTGGCCGGAGCCGCGGGCTCGGACACGCCCACCCAGTTCATCCCGATGACCAACGCCGAGCGCTCCCCGACGTTCTACCGTTTCGACTCCCTGGAGCAGCTCCGGGTGTGGCGGGCGATGGACGACGCGGACGAGGAGCCGGTTGTGATCTACCACTCGCACACCGCCACCGAGGCCTACCCCTCCCGTACGGACATCTCCTACGCCTCCGAGCCGAATGCCCACTACGTGCTGGTGTCGACCAGGGACCCCGAGGACGTGGAGTTCCGCTCGTACCGCATCGTGGACGGCCAGGTCACCGAGGAAGAGGTCCGCATCGTGGCCGTCCACGGGTGACTCGGTAAACTGACCGCATGCAGACGATCGAGCGGAGCCCACGCGGCTTCACCCGTCTGTCTCCCGTGCAGACGTTCCTGTTCGGGCATTGTCGGGCCGAAGTGGTCTACGACTGTTCCTGAGGCGTTCGACTCGGCCAGGAATGCGCCGAGCGCCCCGCCGTGTTGTGAAGCCCTGATCGGGCTCGCACGTGCCGGCCTCGGACGCTCTGGCGCCGCCCCGCACACGACCACAAGTCCGTACGACGTTAAGGAGACCATCGCGATGGCGATCGAGGTCCGGATTCCGACGATCCTGCGCAATCTCACCGACGGGGCCAAGACCGTCGAAGGCAAGGGCGGCACGCTCGGCGAGCTCTTCGCCGACCTGGACGGCCGCCACCCCGGTCTGCGCGACCGGCTGGTCGACGACAAGGGCCTGCGGAGGTTCGTCAACGTCTATCTCAACGACGAGGACGTCCGCTTCCTCGGTGGCTTGGACACGCAGGTGTCCGACGGCGACGCCGTGACCATCCTTCCCGCCGTCGCGGGCGGCGCGGCCGACGGCCTCCTCTGAGATGCGCTTCGACTCGCTGCTGGACTCGCTCGGGCGCACGCCCCTCGTCGGCCTGCCCCGGCTGTCCCCCTCGGCGGACGTACGGCTGTGGGCCAAGCTCGAGGACCGCAACCCGACCGGCTCGGTGAAGGACCGCCCGGCGCTGTGGATGATCGAGCGTGCGGAGAAGGACGGCCTGCTGAGGCCGGGCTGCACGATCCTGGAGCCGACGTCGGGCAACACCGGCATCGCGCTGGCGATGGTCGCCAAGCTCAAGGGCTACCAGGTGATCTGCGTGATGCCCGAGAACACCTCGGCCGAGCGGCGCCAGCTGCTCGAGATGTGGGGAGCGGAGATCATCTCCTCCCCCGCCGCCGGCGGCTCCAATGAGGCCGTACGGGTGGCCAAGGGCCTCGCCGGGGAACACCCGGACTGGGTGATGCTCTATCAGTACGGCAACGAGGCCAACTCGCTGGCGCACTACGAGACCACCGGCCCGGAGCTCCTCGAGGACCTGCCGACGATCACGCACTTCGTCGCGGGCCTCGGGACCACGGGGACGCTCATGGGCGTCGGGCGCTACCTGCGCGAGCGGGTCCCCGACGTCAAGATCGTCGCGGCCGAGCCGCGCTATGGCGAGCTGGTGTACGGGTTGCGCAACATCGACGAGGGCTTCGTTCCGGAGCTCTACGACGCCTCGGTGCTCACCACGCGCTATTCGGTGCCCGCCAGGGACGCGCTGCGGCGCACCCGCGAGCTCCTCGAGCAGGAGGGGATCTTCGCGGGGATCTCGACCGGCGGCGCACTGCACGCCGCGCTGGGGATGGCCGCCAAGGCCGTGAAGGCCGGCGAACGTGCCGACATCGCCTTCGTGGTCGCCGACGGCGGCTGGAAGTACCTCTCCACCGGCGCCTACGACGGCACGCTCGAGGAGGCCGAAGCCCGTCTCGAGGGCCAGCTCTGGGCATAACTCATACTGGTAGAGGGCCGAGCCGAGACCTCGGCTTCGTCACCGGGCCTCCGGTTCTTCTGGACCGGTTGAGGACGCGGAGTCGGTCGTAGTGACCACGGTCCACGAAGACGTGCCGGCCGGCCTAGATCACGTTCGTATACCTCATCTCCCGAGCCCGCACCCGGTTCGTAGTCACGCAGTAACGTTCAGCCCGCACATGATGATCTACATTCACGATGCCGATCACACGGCCGTACCGCGGGTGACGGAACCGCGGGCGCGCGCCTCGGGCGCGCGGGTCCACGATCGCCATGACCGACCCCCGCGGGGATGGAGACCACCGATGTCGGACGCCGAGAGCCGAGACACCGCCGCCCCGATCGACGTGCGCACACCCAGCACCGCGCGGATCTACGACTACCTGCTGGGAGGCAAGGACCATTTCGCGGCGGACCGGGTGGCCGCCGAGAAGCTCAAGGCCGCGGGCCCGGAGATGGTGGAGCACGCGCACGCCAATCGCAGGTTCGTGCACAAAGCCGTCCGCCTCCTCGCCGAGGAGGGCGTCCGGCAGTTCGTCGACCTGGGTTCGGGCATCCCGACGTCACCGGACGTACACGACGTGGCCCGTTCGGTCCAGCCCGACGCCCACGTCCTCTACGTCGACAACGATCCGGTCGTGGCCGCTCACAGCCGGGCCTGGCGGGCGCCACGGGAGGGCGTCCGGTGCATCGAGGCCGATATCCGCGACCCCGGTGCGTTCCTCGCCCGTCAGGAACTGTCCTCGGCCATCGAGGTGGGGAAGCCCATAGCGGTGCTCATGACCGCCATCCTCCATTTCACCCAGAACGCCGATGAGATCACTCAGGCGTTCCGGGAGTGGATGCCATCAGGATCGTTCCTCGTGATCACCACGGCCACGAGCGAGGGCTCGCCCGAGCGGCAACGGACCCCGGTCGACTACGCCTACCAGAGTTCCGCGACGATCGCCTGGCGCACCAGGGAGGAGATCGAAGCCCTTTTCAGCGGTCTGGAGATGCTGGAGCCGGGGCTTGCGGAGACCGACATGTGGCGCAATCCCGAGGGAAGGTCCTTCCCGGTGAAGAGCCTCGCCGGCATCGGCCGGAAGCCCTGACCCGCGACCGGGATCACGGCCTGTGGAGTCACCTGGCGGTGAGCCACTCCCCGGGACGGGCGATCTGGCGGGCGCGGGCGTAGGCCTCGTCGAGGCCGAGGATGGCGTGCCCGCGGTAGCCGTCCGCCTCGCTGGAGACCATCAGGGCCATGTCCACGGTCTCCGGCATGGTGAGCGACAGCGGCAGCAGCAGCCGAACCCGCTCGTGAGCCGGGTCCCAGCAGGGGACGGCGGCGCGATGGCTGCGGCGGACCCGGGCCTCGGCTCGCCGGACGGCGCCCTCGAGGACCAGACCGGCCTGGTAGGGGTTGCTGCGAAGCGGTCCCGGGAGCACGGCCAGGCTCGCCTTGGTGGCCAGAAGCCGCCTCGGGATCACCACCAGTTCACGGCGCCAGTCATATACCAGCTCACCCGGCTCGTCGGTATAGCGCGCGAGTTCGGGGAGCTCCGGGAAATGGCGGGCAAGCGTGCTGTCGCTCTCCGCCAGCCAGCCGCCGAGCCTCCACGGCGGGGCGTCCGGGTCCGGGTTGTCCGGGTCCGGGTTGCGAACGAACAGACCGTAGACGGTCTCCTGCTGCGGGGTGGCGAGACCGGTGTTGAAGACGCTGTGGCCACCGTCCGCGGAGGTCGCCACCTGGCCCTGTTGGTGGAGACGCTCGAAGGTCCACTCGACATACTCCCTCAGGACCCGGAGGCCATCTTCTCCGTTGTCACCGGGCCCGGCCCAGTTCTCCGGTTCCGCGAGCTCGGCGAGGCCGGCGAGGCGCTCCTGCTCTTCAGGTGAGGTCCAGAGGCCGGCGTGCTCATGGAACGCCCGCCGCGTCGGCCCCTGTGGCGAGCCTTGTGACGGGTCCGTCTCCGGGGACCGGGTCTCGGCCTGTGGCACGGCTTCCGCGGTGACGGCCTGCTCGGATTCGGACCCCTCCGGCAGGGCCTGCTCGGATTCGGACCCCTCCGGCGCGGCCTGCTCGAGCACGGGCCTCTCGGGTTCAGGCCGCTTCAGCCGGGGTTGCTGCGCCGCCGGCGGGGTGTCACCGAGGAGATGCTGATGAAGACGGCCGAGGTCGGTATATCCGGCATTCTTCGATTCGTGCAGGCTCACAGCATCTCTCCGCATCGGGGTGGGTTTTCCCCACAGTAGTTCCTCTCACCCGAGCCCCGCCCGCCCCTCGGGACGCACCGCCCGCCGTCCGTCCCGAGGGATAGCAGGCATCTCCGGGGGCACGTCTCCGACCGGAGTCCGGCTGGCGGTACAGTGCGATTCGAACGTGATTCTAGAACCGCGGTGGAGTGTGCATGAGCAGGTTCGGTGAGGCCACCGCGGTGCGGCGGCTGGACGAGGGCCGCTACCAGGCCGAGCTGGACGAGGGCTTCGGTTTCGATGAGGCGCTGAACGGCGGATACCTGATGGCCGTGCTGCTGCGCGCCGCCGTCGACTCCTCGACGCACGCGCATCCCGTGGCCACGAGCGCCAACTTCCTGCGGGTCGGCCGGCCGGGTCCGGCTGAAGTGCTGGTCGAGACGCGCAAGACCGGCCGTACGGTCAGCACGGCACGGGTCACCCTCGTGCAGAACGACCGGCCTGTGGTCGACGCGACCGTCACGACCGGGACCCTGGAGCGCGACGGGGCGCCGGCCTGGACCGGCGAGCCCCCGCGCATGCCCGCCCTCGGGGATTGCGTGAACCTCGACTCCGGCAAGCCGGACCGCGGCTTCGCCGAGCACGTCGAGACGCGCTATGACGCGGCCACCATGGGCTGGCTGGACGGGCAGCCGAGCGGACGGCCCGAGGTGCGCGCCTACTTCCGCCTGCGTGACGCCTACGAGCCCGACGCCTTCGCGCTGGCCCTGGCCGTCGACGGCCTGCCACCGGTGGTGCTCAACACCGGCTCGTACGGATGGTCGCCCACCGTCGAGCTGACCTGGCACATGCGGGCCGTGCCGGCGCCCGGGTGGCTGACGGTGCACGGCAGCGGCCGCCTCGTCCAGGACGGCTGGTTCGACGAGGACGTCGAGGTCTGGGACTCGGCCGGGCGCCTGGTCGCCCAGAGCCGCCAGCTCGCACGAACCGGACGCCGGTCCCACGACCAAAAGCCCTGACCTCCAGGGTGGCACGCCCGGGGTCCGGCGGCGCGGCTCACCGGCCGGACATGAGATAACTCCGCTGGGGTAGCGTCCAGTCTTGCCGGATCACGCTGGAGGCTCCATGACCAGAGCACTGCTCATCATCGACGTGCAGAACGACTTCTGCGAAGGCGGCTCACTGCCCGTCGGTGGTGGTGCGGACGTCGCCATGGCGATCTCGGAGTACGTCTCCGAACGCCGGGGGGACTATGACCATGTCGTCGCCACGCGCGACTACCACCTCGACCCGGGAGAGCACTTCTCCGGCGAGCCCGACTACGTCGATACCTGGCCGGCACACTGCGTCGTCGGGACTCCGGGTGTGGACTTCCACCCCGATCTCGCGCTCTCGCCCATCGAGGCGGTGTTCAGCAAGGGCCACCACAGCGCCGCCTACAGCGGGTTCGAGGGAACGACCGACGACGACGTCCCGCTCGGCGACTGGTTGCGGGAGCGCGATGTGTCGGACGTCGACGTGGTCGGCATCGCCACCGATCATTGCGTCCGTGCCACGGCGCTCGACGCGGCCCGTGCCGGTTTCGGGACCAGGATCCTGCTGGACCTGACGGCGGGCGTCGCCAAGGAGACGACCGAACGCGCGCTCGCCGAGCTGCGGGCTGCGGACGTCGCCCTGGTGGGCGAACCGACCGTACGGGACTGAGCCGGTTCCGGGAGACCCGCGCACATCGCACTGCCGGCAACGGCAGAGAGCAGAGAAAGGCACCTGACATGGGCGCCCCCCGACCATCCGTGATCCTCGTCACCGGAGTCTCCGGCAGCGGCAAGACCACGGTGGGGAAGAAGCTCGCCGCACGGCTGGGCTGGGACTACGCGGAGGCCGACGAATTCCATCCGAAGTCCAACATCGAGAAGATGAAGGCCGGCATACCGCTCACCGACGAGGACCGGATGCCGTGGCTGCGGGCCATCGCCGAGTGGATCGAACAGCGTCTCGCCGAGGGCAGGCCGGCCGTGGTGAGCAGCTCCGCCCTCAAGCGGCGCTACCGTGACATGCTGCGGCGGCCCGGCGTCCGCTCGGTCTTCCTCGACGGCGGTTACGAGACGATCGCCCGCCGGATCAAGGCCCGGAAGGGGCACTTCTTCCCGGCCGAGCTACTGAACAGCCAGTTCCGCGAGCTGGAGCCGCCGGGGCCCGACGAGGAGTCCGTGCGGATATCGGTGGAGGAGACCGCGGACGACGCGGTCCAGCAGATCATCGACGCGCTGTTCGAGGACGGCGAGGACGGCCGGAACAGTACGGACGGGAAGAGTACGGACGGGAACAGCACGGACCGGAACAGCACGGACGGGGACGCCACAGGCGGGAACGCCGCGGATCACAGCGACGACGCCGGCGAGCGCGAGGGCGGGCCCGGCCACGCCCGAGAGGGCACCGGGGACCGTGCCGGGAAGGACCGCCCGGCCAAGGGCGACGGCGGAGGGGACGGCACGCGCCGAAGCTGAGCCGCCGCGCCGGCGCGGCCCCAGGGGGGCCCCGCTCAGGATCGCCTGGCCGCCCACTCCCGGATCTTGGTGATGCGCTTGCGCAGATCCTCCGCCGACGCCTGAGCCGCCGGCGGACCGCCGCAGGCACGGCGCAGCTCGTTGTGGATGACCCCGTGCGGCTGGCCCGTACGGTGATGCCAGGCGCCCACCAGGCCGTTGAGGTCCTTGCGCAGAGAGTGGATGTCCTCGGCCGCGGTCCGCCGGGCGGCGGCCTCGTCCCCGTCAGTGCCGGCCCTCTTGCGCCGCGCGGCGAGCTGCTCGGCCTGACGCTTGCGCAGCAGCGCGGAGACCTGCTCGGGCTCGAGGAGGCCCGGGATGCCGAGGTATTCCTCCTCCTCGGCCGAACCGGCCTCGACCTGCATCCCGAACTCGCCGCCGTCATAGAGGACCCGGTCGAACTGCGCCGAGGCCTCCACCGTCTCGAACGGCAGCTCGTCCCCGACCACGTCGAGGGTGTCGCGCTCCCGGTTGGCCTCGGCGAGCAGGTCGTCGTCGAGGCCGTCCTCGCGTGGGGACCGGTCCAGCACGTGGTCGCGCTCGGTCTCCATTTCGGAGGCATGGCCCATGAGCGTCGGCACGGACGGCAGGAACACCGAGGCGGTCTCTCCTCGCCGTCGCGCTCGCACGAAACGGCCGATGGCCTGCGCGAAGTACAGCGGGGTCGACGTCGAGGTGGCGTAGACGCCCACCGCCAGGCGCGGGATGTCGACCCCCTCCGACACCATGCGGACCGCCACCATCCAGCGGTCCTCCGACTCCCCGAACTGCTTGATCTTGCGGCTCGCGGAGGGGTCGTCGGAGAGCACCACGGTGGCGCCCTGACCGGTGACGCCACGGATCATCTTGGCGTAGGCCCGGGCGTTGTCGTGATCGGTCGCGATGACGAGCCCGCCCGCGTCCGGCATGCCCCGGCGCACCTCGGTGAGCCGCCGGTCCGCCGCCGTGATGACCTGGCGGATCCAGTCCCCCTTGGGGTCGAGCGCGGCGCGCCAGGCCTGTGACATCTGGTCCTGCGTGAGGGGCTGGCCGAGCGTCGCGGTGATCTCGTCGCCGGCCCGGGTGCGCCACCGCATCTCCCCGGCGTACGCCAGAAAGATCACCGGGCGTACGACTCCGTCGGCGAGCGCCGGGCCATATCCATAGGTGTAGTCGGCCCGGCTGCGCCGGATGCCGTCCTGCCCCTCTTCGTACACGACGAAGGGGATCGGGTTGATGTCCGTACGAAAGGGCGTGCCGCTCAGGGCGAGCCGCCGTGCCGCGGGCTCGAAGGCCTCGCGGATGGCGTCTCCCCAGGACAGGCCGTCGCCGGCATGGTGCACCTCGTCCATGATCACGAGGGTCTTGCGGTTTTCGGTGCGGCCCCGGTGCAGAGCCGGATGCGCGGCGACGGTGGCATAGGTCACCGCGACACCCTGGAAGTCCTTGGCGGTGCGGCCCTGAGAGTTCTTGAACTCAGGGTCGATCTTGATGCCCACACGGGCGGCCGACTCCGCCCACTGCCGCTTGAGATGCTCCGTGGGGCACACCACAGTGATCCCGGTCACGACCCGGCGATCCAGCAGCTCCCGGGCCAGCCGGAGCGCGAAGGTCGTCTTTCCGGCCCCGGGGGTCGCCACCGCGAGGAAGTCTCGGGGGCCCGACTCCGAGCCGGAGGGGAAGTAAAGCTCCAGGGCCTGCTGCTGCCAGGCGCGCAGGGATGGGGCCGTTCCCCAGGCGGCCCGCTCGGGGAAGGCGGGAGGCATGCTCGATGCGGCGAAAGTGCTCACGGTTGCTAAAGGCTACCGAGGCCCGCCGACAGGATGAGCCGCCGCGCCCGCGGGACACCGCCCGGCCATGTCGCCCGAGGAGGCGGCATGGCCGGCGACGTCACTCGCTTTCCCCACCCGGGCCCATCGTCTCGTAGATCTCTTTGCACTCGGGGCACACGGGATATCTCTTCGGGTCTCGGTTCGGCACCCAGACCTTGCCGCACAGGGCGATCACCGGAGTCCCGGTGACGGCGCTCTCGGTGATCTTGGCCTTCTTCACATAGTGCGCGAACCGCTCGTGATCGCCGTCGCCGTGCGAGAGGTCTGGCCGGATATCACTTTCGGGAAGGATCTTGGTATCGCTCACAGCAGCATTCTACGAGGTCCTGCGCACCGGGCTCAGTTCAAGCTGGGATCGTCGGGGAACGTCGACACGAACGCGAGATCGCCTCCCTGCCGGCGGAGCACGGCCTGCCAGAGGTGTTCCGGATCCTCCATGAAGACATCCCGGGACTTGCCCGGCAGAACGTACCAGGCGCCCTCTTCCACCTCTGTCCGGAGCTGGCCAGCACCCCATCCCGCGTAGCCGGCGAAGACCCGGAACTGGACGACCTCCGGCGCGATCAGACCCGGAGGGGCGTCCAGATCGACGAGGCCGACCCGGGACACGTCCGAGGTGCCGTCCAGCGCCCTCCAGCCGAGGGGCTCGTCCTCCCCCGGGACCGAGGCCAGCGCGAGCGCGCTGTCGAGCGCCACGGGGCCGCCCTGGAACACCACGGAAGGCCCGGTCACGAGCTCACCCCACGGTGGCAGCACCCGCTCCACGGGGACCCCCGTGGGCCGGTTGAGGACGACTCCCAGCGTGCCGTCCTCGTCGTCGTGCTCGACAACGAGGACGACGCTGCGCTTGAAGTTGGGGTCGTCGAGGATCGGTGTCGCCACCAGCAGGCTGCCCACCACGATGCCGTCGTCCATGTGTCCATCATGCGGGTCCGAGAGTTCGCGTGACACCTCGCCCATCGAGTTGGCCTGTTATGCGCGGCCGGCCACGGGGTAATCGGGAGAATGCGGACCCGGGCAGACAAGGATCTACGAAATCCGGCCGCGTGCTTGACACGTACGGAACAATCCGTCCGTAGAGGCAGGCCGTTCCGCGTCCTCCCGGGACGCGGGAGCGAGGTGGAGGACGCGATGCAGTTGCCCAGGGTCGTGATCGCGGTGGTCTTCTTCGTCATCGGGGCGCTCATCGCGATCCCCGCGCTGACGCGCACCGCCACGACATCGCGGGCCTCCGGCACTCCCACGCCGACCGGGAGCCCGACGCCGGCGACGACCCCGAGCGGATCCGGTACGGCCGGGGCCTCCGGGACACCGGCGCCCTCCACGACGTCCGGCCGCCGGCCGACCCCGACGCCCACGCGTCCCACGGTCGCCCCGCCGCCGGTGACCCACACCCCCACACCGACGCCCACCCGGCCGAGCGCCACGCCGACTTTCACGGCGCGCCCGCCGGTCCGGCCGCTCACCGTGGCCATCGGCGCGGTCCGCTGCCCGGGCCGCTCGGTCACCGTCACGGTGACCAGCGTGAGCGACCGCACCGAGGACTACGCGGTCGAACTGAACGGCTCGGCCATGGTCGCCGACCGGATCGGCCCCAAGACCACCCGTACGAACAAGATCTCGCTGACGGAGGACCGCGCCACGACGGTCTCGGTGACCTGGCGCAACGAGCCCGTGAAGTCGGCCAGGCGCAAGGCCGACTGCACGGGCCGGACGAAGCCGCCGGAGAGCCTGCCGCGGACGGGACCCGACGACGCGACGATGTACGCCCGCATCGCCACGGGTGTCGCCGCGATGATCACCGGAGTCGTCATCTTCTGGTACGGCGGCATCTGGCCGCGCCGCCGCGAGTCCATGCTCCCGAAGAAGAAGACCGGCTGACCGCGCGGCAGGATGACACCGCCGCCGGTCAGACCTCCGTGCGGGGACGGCCGCCGGCGGCCTCCCGGACGGCCGCCGCGACGGCCTGGGTGACATCCGGGTGGAAGACGCTCGGCACGATGTAGTTGGGCCCGAGTTCATCGTCGGTCACGACGGCGGCCAGCGCCTGCGCCGCGGCCAGCAGCATCCCCGTGCTGACCGTACGGCTCTGCGCGTCCAGCAGCCCCCGGAAGACGCCGGGAAAGGCCAGCACGTTGTTGATCTGGTTCGGGTAGTCGCTGCGGCCGGTCGCGACCACCGCGGCGTATTCGCGGGCGTCGCCCGGCGAGACCTCCGGGTCCGGGTTGGCGAGCGCGAACACGATCGCGTCCTTGTTCATGGTCGCGATGTCCTCACCGGTCAGGATGCCCGGCGCGGAGACGCCGATGAACACGTCGGCACCCTTGACGGCGCCACGCAGGTCCCCGGCGTAGTCGTCGGTGTTGGTGTTGTCGGCGATCCAGCGGAGCGAGTCGTCGAGGTCGTCGCGGCCGCTGTGGACCGCGCCGAGGTAGTCGCACACCGTCACGTCCCGGACGCCGGCGTGCAGAAGAAGCTTGAGGATGGCGGTGCCCGCCGCGCCCGCGCCCGCCATGGTCACCCGCACCGAGCCGATGTCCTTGCCCACGACCCGCAGGGCGTTGGTCAACGCGGCGGTGACGCAGATGGCGGTGCCGTGCTGGTCGTCGTGGAAGACCGGGATGTCGAGGAGCTCCCGCAGCCGGGCCTCCACCTCGAAGCAGCGTGGCGCGGAGATGTCCTCGAGGTTGATCCCGCCGAAGGCCGGCGCGATGATCTGCACCGTCCGTACGATCTCGTCGGTGTCCTGGGTGTCCAGGCAGATCGGCCAGGCGTCGATCTCGGCGAAGCGTTTGAACAGGGCCGCCTTGCCCTCCATGACCGGGAGCGCGGCCTCCGGCCCGATGTTGCCGAGTCCGAGCACCGCGGAGCCGTCGGTCACCACGGCCACGCTGTTGCGCTTGATGGTGAGGCGCCGGACGTCCTCGGGGTTGCGCGCGATCGCCATGGAGACCCGCGCGACACCGGGGGTGTAGGCCATGGACAGCTCGTCGCGCGTGCGCAGCGGCACCTTCGATCTCATCTCGATCTTGCCGCCGAGATGCATCAGGAAGGTGCGGTCGCTGACCTTGTGGATGTTGACATCCTCGACCCTCTCGAGGACCTGCACGATGGCCTCGGCGTGCTCGGTGTCACGCGTGGCGATCGTGACGTCGATGCGCAGCTTCTCATGGCCGGCGGTGGTGACGTCGAGGGCGCTGACGATGCCCCCGGAGTGCTCCACCACGTGAGTGATCTGGCTCACCGCCCGCCCACCGGCGGGAACCTCCAACCGGACGGTGATCGAATAAGACACACTGGGCACACTGGCCACGTCCACTGCTCCCTTGCACGGAGTACCTCGTTGTACCCCCGACATGGTGGCACTTTCACGCTCACCAGGTCGAGGTCGGTCAGACCGCCCGCGCGCCGGCCGTCATCGGCTCCGCTGCGGCGCGGCTCGGCGGAGTCACGACCGCGAAGTGGTGACGCCGGGTGCCTCCCAGAGAGACCCGGCGGGGGTACGGCAGGCGGACCGCGCGGGCACGGTCATCGTCGCCGAGCATACGCGGACCGCCGGATCACCGGTCCGGGAGTCCGGGGACCAGGCCCCAGGAGACCCTCAGGAGGCCTCGAGACGCCTCAGAAGAGCGCCGACTGAAGGGCGCGGCGTGCCTTGACGGTGCGAGGGTCGTCGGGCGGCATCACGTCGAAGAGCCGGAGCAGGTGCAGGCGGGCCTTGTCGCGGTCGTCCCCGGCGGTCCGGCGCACGGTGCCGACCAGCCGGTCCAGAGCCTCGTCGATCCGGCCGGAGACCATCTCGACGTCGGCGGCCCTGGTCTGCGCGTCGACGTCGCCGGGGCGTTCCGCGGCCTCGGCGAGGGCCTTGCCCGGGTCCACGGAGCCCACTCGCCTGCTGAGGTCGACGAGCGCGAGGCCCTGCTTGGCGTGGGCGTCCTGAGGAGACCCCGCCAGGATCTCCTCGAACGCCGCCGAGGCGGCGTCGAGGTCCCCGCGCTCCAGCGCGGCCTCGGCACGTTCCTGGACCGTCTCCTCGCGCTCCTCGGCCTGCGCGTCCTGCGCGTCCTCGGGGGCGGGCTCGGGCTCCTCGGGGGTGTCGGGGAGGATGCCCTCCTGCCGCAGCGCGGCGAACACCTGGTCGATGGCCTGGCGCACCTGCGGCTCGGGCGCGGCCCCGTTGAGGAACGGCATCAGCTGCCCGGCCACCACGATCGCCACGAACGGGATGCCGCGGACGCCCATCTGCTGCAGGTAGGCACCGAGCTGCGGGTTCTCGTCGATGTTGACCTTGGCGAGGATCCAGCGGCCGGCGGCCTCGCCCGCCAGCTTCTCCAGGATCGGGCCGAGCTGCTTGCACGGGCCGCACCAGTCGGCCCAGAAGTCCACGAGCACCGGGACCGTACGCGACCGCTCGACGACCTCGGTGTTGAAGGTCTCGTCGGTGATGTCGACGACATAGGAACCCCCGCCGCCGCCGTCAGTCTGGCTTTCCTGCTTCTTCTTCGCGGCGGCCTGACGAGCCCCGAGGTCGACGGCGCCGTGCAACGAGAAGTCCGGTGAAGGCATGTGTCCATCCTGCCCCATGCGAGGGCAATCCCGTACCCGCACCTCCCGGAGAGCGGCGCGGCCCGGCGAACATCTGCGAGATCACCGCGATGAGGTGCTCTGGCAGACGTTCGCGGCATGGAGGCCCGCTCCCGCTCCGTACGCGCGAACGACTGCAAGATCACGGCTATGAAGGGGTCCGCGAGCGGGCCGGCGTCGTCTGGACTGAGGAGTGAGGGAGCGAGGTACGAGCGACCGGACGACGAGGGAAGACGGCGCCCCGAAGGCCCGCTCGCCGCCGCGCGGAGCGCGGCCATTAAACACAGCGGCCACTAACACACGGCGTCGGCGAGGGCGTGGTCCCAGTCGTCGAGGAACCGGGAGAGGCCATAGCGGGCGAGTGCGGCCCCGCGGCCGGCCTTGCCGAGCTCGGCCGCCTCGGCGGGGTCGCACATGAGCCGCCGAAGCGCCTGGCTCAGCGTCTCGGGCCGGGTCGAGACCACGCCCGCGCCCGGAGGGACCGCCTCGACCACCTCGGTCGTGGCCAGCGCGACGACCGGCATGCCGAGGTGCATGGCCTCCAGCAGGGCCAGGCCCAGTGAGGTCCACCGGATCGGGTGGAGATAGGCCCTCCGGCGGGCCAGCTCGCCCAGCATCCGGTGCTGGGGCAGATCCTCGAACACCCGCAACGCCGCCGTCCCGAGTCGCTCCGGAAGGCCGGAGACCCGCATGCCGAAGACGTCCAGCGGGACGGTGGCGGCGAAGGACGGCAGGAGGTCCGTGCCGACATAGCGCCCCCGCCGCAAGGGTTCGTTGACGACGACGGCGCCGCGGGGGAGCTCGCCGGTCCAGCGCGGGCCCGGGTCGATGATGCCGTGTTCGATCACCCGGGTGGGTGTGGAGCCGACATCCCAGAACAACGCGTTGAAGTGTGTGACGTGCACCATCAGCACCTCCGGCCGGTCCCTCATCGGATGCCGGGACAGCGGCACGTCCCCCCAGGGGGCGTTGTGCTCCAGGAAGATCATCGGCACGTCGGTGCCGGGGCGCCGGCCGAGCCAGCGGCGTGCGAGGTCCTCCTCGTGCGGTCGTTGCAGGACCACGACGTCGACGTCCTCGGTTCGTAGCGCCTCGGGTGACAGCTCGACGACCGACGACGGCCAGTCCCAGGTCCGGGCCCGGCCGCGTCCGTCCGGGCCCCGGTCCGGTGTGACCGGGACCAGGTAGGTGTGCGGGCCCTGCACGAACGCGGTGGTCCATGAGCCGTGGACATGCCAGATCAGGACTCGCACGGGCTCACCTCCGCGGTGAGCTTCTCCACCGCGTCCGCGGCTTCGGTGCCGGTCACCGCGGCCAGGCAGGGGTGTCCTCGCAGGGGGCAGACGCGCGCGCGGGTGTCCCGGCAACCGGCCTCCTGATCTCCGAGCAGGACATGGGGAACGCCGTAGGGGGCCCACCGGGCCGCGGGCACCACGGGGGCGAACAGCGAGACGACCGGGGTTCCGACGGCGGCGGCGAGATGGGCCGGGCCGGTGTTGCCCACGACCACGGCGGCCGCACCGGCCAGCACGCCGGCGAGTTCGGCGATGGTCGTCCGCCCGCCGAGATCATGTCCCGCGTCACCGGCGACGCGGGCCGTCAGCGCCCGCTCGGACCGGCCTCCGGTGACGACCACGCGAAGGCCCCGGCGGGTCAGTTCCGTGACGGCCTCGGCGGAGCGGTGCGCCGGCCACTGCCGGGCCGGAGCCGAGGCTCCGGGGTGCACCACGGCATAGGGCCGGGCTCCGGTGAGGTGCCCCACCTCCGGCAACGGGCCGCGCACGGAGAGCCGTCCGTCGTCCCCGGCGGGGAGCGGGAAGCCGGCGGCGGCCGCGAGTGAAAGCCCGCGTTCGGCCTCGGGCAGGTCCTCGTCGACGTGATGCCGCAGGTCCAGGAGCGATCCGGGATAGTCCACGCTGATGGCGGCGATGCGCCGGATCCCGGCGAGCCGCAGGACGAGCGCGGTCGGCAGGGGCGACTGGTGGAACGACGTGAGGATCAGGGCCTGGTCATAGCGCCGGACGGCCAGCCGGTCGGTCAGCGCGAGCACCTCCGCCCGCCGCACCGGCGGCGGGTTCATGACCACCCAAGGTGAGCGCCACACCAGGATCTCGTCGACTCCGGGCAGCAGCCTGGCGGCGGCCTCGCCGTGCGGCCCGGTGAGGACGGTGACCCGCCGGACGTGCGTCGCCACGGCTCGTACGGCCGGTCCGGCCAGCAGCACGTCTCCCATGCTGTCCAGGCGCACGACCAGGGCCCGGCCGGTGGGATGCGGCACGGTCATGGCCATACCGCGGGGCGAGGACCGTCACCCAGGATGAGGCGAGCCGCCTCCACGAACCCGTCCGCCGTCCGGACCCCGGCCGGCTCCGGCCCGCACCGAGGGGTCGTGACCAGCACCACGCGGACACCGGCGGCGCGGGCGCCCGTCACGTCGGTGCGGGCGTCCCCGAGGAGGACGCATCCGACCGGCTCCACTCCGAGGCCGGCGGCCACCCGGCCCAGTGCGCGTGCCGTGTCCAGTGCGCGGGCCGTGTCCAGGGCCGTTCCGGATCCGTCGCCGGGGACGGCCCGCTCGGTGGCGCTCACCGTTCCATGGCCCCCGGCCCGGGCGCCCACGTCGACGACCCGCACGCCCCGGCGGCGCAGGAGGGCCATCGCCTCGCGCCGGTCCGTTTCGGCGTTCGCATCGGCATCCGCATCCGTGTACGGGGCCGTGTCCGTGTCAGGGGCCGCGGCCGCCGGCATGCGCCCGTCCGGCAGCGGGGCCACCAGGCCGCCGCCCTTCCCGGCCGCGTGGCCGTCCCGGGATCCGTCCCCGGGGCCGCCGTGCGGCCCGTCCCGGGAACCGCCGCCCTGAGCACGGACCCCCGCCCCGCCGTGGCCGCCCTCGGCTCCCGGTGATGGTGGGCGGTCCCGGTCGACCAGCACCGCGCGGGCCGGACCCGGCCATGGTGCGGCTCCACGGGACGCCCAGACGCCCCGGCCCCAGTGCCACGCCGCCGCCGGAGGGATCAGCAGGCTCGTCACGACCATCGCGGCGACCTCCCGTGCGGTTCGAGGGCCGGGGCGGATCCGTGCCACCGCGAACTCGCCGGCCCCGGCCGCCGCCAGCGCCGCGGCAAGGGCCGAGGATCGCCGGCGCCCGGCGAGCGCCAGCGCCGCCGCGCCGGCCGCCGCGGCGCTGATCATCAGGTGCAGGGGTCTGCGTCCCGGCCGCTCGCCCGCCCGTTCGTACCAATCCGGCCCGTGCAGTGCGTTCATCAGGGCGTCGTCGGCGTTTCCGGCCTGCGCCGCCACGCTGGCCCAGGGGGACGCCGGGCGTACGGGATGGGCCGTGGTCCGCCGGCCGGCCTCCAGAAGCCATCCGTCGGCCATGATCCGCAGCGCGAGGTCGGCGTCTTCGCGGAAGGCCCGGCGGAACCGCTCGTCGAACCCGCCGGACTCGACCAGGGCGTCCCGGCGGTAGGCCATGTCGGCGGTGATCCACCGGGCCCGCGCGAGTCCGGCCGTGCCCCGCTCCCAGTCCGTCGGTGCCCGTCCCGGGGGCAGCGGCACCGTGATGCGCCCCTGCACCCCGCCCACCCGAGGTGGACGGGCGGTGAGGTCGGCGGCGAGTTCCGCCCGCCAGCCGGGCCCGACCCGCACGTCGTCGTCCAGGAACGCCACCCAGGGGCTGCGGGCACGCCGCCAGCCCGTGTTGCGGGCGGCGGCCGGGCCCGCGCCCCCCGAAGCGACGATCTCGACCTCCGTCAGCGCGGTCAGTTCGGCCGGTGCCTCGATCGGCGTGCCGCCGTGGGGCCGGTCGTCGACGACCACGACGAGTTCCGGAACCGGTCCCCGGGCCGCGGCGAGGGCCCGCAGACACGCCCCCAGACAGGGGCGGGCGAGCGTCGGGACGACGACCGAATAGCGGATCATCGCCGCACCGTGAAGGGACCGATGGCCAGCAGGTCGACGGGGGTGGACCCGAAGCACTCCAGCGCGTCCCGGATGTCGTCGACCATCGGCCGGCCGGCGGTGTTGAGGCTGGTGTTGACCAGCACCGGCAGTCCGGTGAGCCGTTCGAAGGCGTCCAGGAGCCGGGTCACCAGGGGGTCCTCCACCGGGTTGACGGTCTGCACCCGCGCTGTGCCGTCCACGTGCACCACCGCGGGGATGCGGTCCTGCCAGCGGGGAGCGACGTCGTGCACGAAGAGCATGTACGGGCTGGGCAGCGGACCGCGCTCGAAGATCTCGGCCGCCCGGTCCAGCCGCACCATCGGCGCGACCGGGCGGAACCGCTCGCGGCCCTTCACGTCGTTGAGCCGGTCCAGATTGACGCGCCGCCCCGGGTGCGCGAGCAGGGACCGGTGCCCGAGGGCGCGCGGGCCGAACTCACTGCGTCCCTGGAACCAGGCGACGATCCCGTCGCCGGCGAGGATCCTCGCCGCCTGTCCGGCCACGTCCGGGGGACGCTCATAGCTCACCCCGGCCCGGCGCAACGCCCGTTCGATCTCGGTGTCGTCGAAGCCCCGGCCCAGGTCGGCGCCGGTCATGGACCACGAGGGATCCCCGGCGTCGGCGGCCAGGTGCAGCGCGGCTCCGAGCGCGGTGCCGGCGTCACCGGCCGCGGGCTGGACCCACACCTCCTCGAAGGGGCCGTGGCGCGCCAGGAACGTGTTGGCCACGCAGTTCAGGGCGGTGCCGCCCGCCATGACCAGCAGGCGGTCGCCGGTGTGAGCGTGCAGCCACCTGGCGAGCTCCAGCAGCACCTCCTCGAGCCGCCGCTGCACGCTCGTGGCGAGGTCGGCGTGCGCCTGGGAGAGACCGGGCCCGTCGCCTCGCCCGTCCCCCGGCCGAGCGGGGGCCAGCTCGGCCCAGTCCAGAGGCTCGGTGACGAAGCCCCCCTTCCCGTCGGGCCGTACGGCGGTCCGCAGCAGGTCCAGGTGCCGGGGCCTGCCGTAGGAGGCCAGTGCCATGACCTTGTACTCGTCGCAGGAGCGCAGGAAGCCCAGATGCTCGGTGAGCCGCTCGTACAGCAGGCCGAGAGAGTGGGGGAGGGGCTGGCTCGCCAGCACGTCGAGGGCCCCGTCCCGATAGCGCCCGGCCAGATGGGAGTGCCGCTCTCCGCGCCCGTCGCAGACGAGCACACTGCACGCCCGGTCCCGTACGGCCAGGGCCGCGGAGGCGGCGTGTGCGACGTGATGGGGGACGAACCGTACCCGCCCGGGGTCGAGCCCCGGCAGGGCGTCGGCCAGGAAGCCGGGCGCGTGGTAGGCGAACTCGGTCCGCAGTGGGTCCCACGGGTCGTCGAGACCGGACTCGGCGACCGGCAGCACCAGTGAGGGATCGTAGGAGAATCCGACCAGGTCCAGCTGCTCGGGTGATAACCCCGCCTGCTCGAGACACCAGGCGGCGGCGCGCGCCGGCTGCTCCCAGGCCGAGAACGGAACCGGGCGTTTCCCGTGCTTGCGGCGGTTGAACCGCTCCTCTTCGGCGGCCGCCACGACCTGTCCGTCGATCACGAGGGCCGCTGCCGGATCATGAAAGATCGCGTTGATGCCGAGTATGTACACGAGACGTCCCCCTCGTCCCGGAGTGCGGCCGATCTGACGGAAACGGCGGCGTTGTCGTCTTGCCCTGTTGGTGAGCCGGTGAAACAAGGTGCCGGTCCGGCGGCTCGGGGTAGAGGGTGCGCATGCGCGTGCTTCTGACCGGCTGGTTCAGCTTTCTCCATGGCGAGGTCACGGCCGGGGACGCCCTGGCCCTGGACGCGGTGCGAGGAGCCCTGGGCGGTGCCGGGATCCCCTGCGACACGGCGTGGAGCCCCGTGTTCCGGCCCGGCGGGATGTGCCTGGACGATGCCGCGCCGAGCCGCTACAGCCATCTGGTGTTCGTCTGCGGGCCGCTGCACGGGCCCGAGGTCGGCGGACTGCACGCTCGCTATGCCTCCTGCCGGCGCCTGGCCGTCGGGGTGTCGGTCCTCGATCCGGCGGACCCGGTCGTCAGGGGGTTTCACCACGTGCTGGCCCGCGACGTGCTCGGGGACGTGGGCACGGCCGAGCGTGATCTGGCCGCCGTGCCGGCCACGCGGGAGATTCCGGTGGTGGGTGTGATCTTGACCTCGGGGCAGGGCGAGTACGGGCGGCGCCGCCGGCACGAGCAGGTGTCCGGCCGGATCACCGGCTGGCTGCACGGGCGCGAGTGCGCCCGGCTGCCGCTGGAGACCAGGCTCGACAGCGCGGACTGGCGGCTGTGCGGGACCGCGGACGCGTTCTCCTCGGTCGTGGCGCGGATGGACCTGGTCGTCACGACCCGGTTGCACGGGCTGGTGGTCGCCCTCTGCCAGGGGGTGCCGGCCCTCGCCGTCGATCCGATCGCCGGTGGGGGCAAGGTGACCGCACAGGCGGGCGCATGGGACTGGCCGGCCGTCGTGCCGGCCGACGACGTCACCGACGACGCGCTGCGCTCGTCCTGGGACTGGTGCCTGTCGGCCGAGGGCCGCCGGCGGGCCCGGGGGCACTCGAGGCGGCCGGAGCGGCCGGGACGTTCGGACAGCCCGATGCTGGTGGCCCTGCTCGAAGAGCTCCGCCGCTGAGCCGATCACCGGGCCGATCACCGGGCCGATCATCGCGCAGGTGGCCGAGGGTGTGCAGTGCCCTTCCTGGGGTGTTTGAGGTAGCTCTAGGCGGATAGTGAATAAGTAAGTGTTTTGACCAGGTGCTCTACAGGTGCTTCGACCGCGGGTGCTCCGGCACGGGCGGTGCGAAGGGGAAGACGCATCCGCCGCCTGGACATGGCGCGGACCTGGGACCGGCCTCTCGGGGGAGCGGGGGACGCCGGATCCGTTCCGGGCGATCCACATACATGTCTCCGCGCCGAGGAGAGTCTCTTGATCATCCACATGGTTTCCGAACACGCCAGCCCGCTGGCGGCACTCGGCGGAGCCGATGCCGGGGGGCAGAACGTCCACGTCGCGGCGCTGGCCACGGCGTTGGGCCGCCGTGGGCACGAGGTCATCATCCACACCCGCCGTGACGGCGCGGGCCCCGACCGGGTCCCGCTGGCTCCCGGCGTGACGGTGGAGCATGTGCCCGCGGGGCCGTCCAGGCCGGTCCCCAAGGACGAGCTGCTGCCGTACATGCGCGATTTCGCCGAGCACCTCGGCCGCCGCTGGCGCGCGGGCCCTCCCGATGTCGTCCACGGGCACTTCTGGATGAGCGGGCTCGCCGCGCTGGCCGCCACACATGATCTGGCCGTGCCGGTCGCGCAGACGTTTCACGCGCTCGGCGTCGTCAAACGCCGGCACCAGAGCGCCATGGACACCAGCCCGGCCGAGCGGACGGTGCTGGAGGCACAGATCGCCAGGCAGGTCGACCGGGTCGTCGCCACCTGCTCCGACGAGCTCCGCGAGCTCTGCGCGCTCGGGGTCAGCAGTGACCGGGTCGACGTGGTCCCCTGCGGTGCCGACCTGGGGCGGTTTCGCCCGGACGGCCCCGTGGCCCCGCGCGGGTGGCGCATGCGGGTCCTCGGCATCGGCCGCCTGGTGCCGCGCAAGGGCGTCGACACGGTGATCGAGGCGATGGCCGCGGTCCCCGGCGCGGAATACGTCGTCGCGGGCGGCCCGGCGCCGGAGGATCTGGACGAGGACCCGGAGGTCCGGCGGCTGTGCGGGGTGGCCGCGGCGCACGGAGTGACACGACGGGTCCTGTTCCTCGGGAGGGTGCCACACGAGGACGTCCCTGCACTGATCCGCTCCGCGGACGTCGTGGTCAGCGTGCCCTGGTACGAACCGTTCGGCATCGCGGCGGTGGAGGCCATGGCCTGCGGAAAACCCGTCATCGGATCCGCGGTCGGCGGCCACCTCGACACCATCGCCCATGGC
The DNA here is from genome assembly GCA_036008685.1 of Actinomadura sp. Taxonomy (GTDB): domain Bacteria; phylum Actinomycetota; class Actinomycetes; order Streptosporangiales; family Streptosporangiaceae; genus Actinomadura_C. Next base: position 31,108 of record DASYNF010000082.1, read on the forward strand.
GTCACCGGTCTGCACGTACCGGCACGCGACCCGGTCGTGCTGGCGCGGTGGCTGCGGACACTGCTCGCCGACGGTCACCGGCGGGCGGCGCTGGGCCGGGCCGCGGCCGAACGGGCGCACGGGAGGTATTCGTGGGATCGCATCGCCGCCCAGACCGAAGCGGTCTACGAGCGCATGATCGCCCCTGCCGCCCCGCGGCCGGTGGCGGCGAAAGGGGAAGGCCATGACCGACGCACATCTCGCCCGGCTGGAAGTGGCATTGCGGCAGTTTGAGCGGCAGGCGGCCACGGTCTCGGACTGGGGGCGGCGGCTCGCCGTGGTGCTCCAGTCCGGAGGACGCTTACTGGCCTGTGGCAACGGGGGCAGCGCGGCCCAGGCGCAGCACCTCACCGCCGAGCTCGTGGGCCGTTTCGAGGATGAGCGCCGGCCCTTCGCCGCGTTACCGCTGCACGCCGACACCTCCTCGCTGACCGCGATCGTCAACGATTACGGGGCCGAGGAACTGTTCGCCCGGCAGGTGCGGGCGCACGGCCGCCCCGGGGACGTGCTCATATGCCTGTCCACCAGCGGAGGCAGCCGGAATGTGATCGCCGCGGCGCGGACGGCCACGCGGATCGGCGTCCACACGTGGGCGCTGACCGGGCCGGACCCCAACCCGCTCGGCCGGGTCTGCGCGGAGACCGTGACGGTGGAGGCTCCGGTCGCCTCGACCGTCCAGGAGGTGCACCTCGCCGCCATCCACATCCTCTGCGCCGCCGTCGACCGAGCCGTACGGGAGCCGGATCGCCGGGCGGTGGGGACATGAGGAGCGGGCCCCTGGTCGTCATCGGCGACACGCTGCTGGACGTGGACCTCAGCGGCGCGGTGGAGCGGCTGTGCCCGGACGCGCCCGTTCCGGTGGTGGGTGACGTGTACGAGCAGGCGAGGGCCGGCGGCGCCGGGCTGGCGGCCACGCTCGCCGCCGTGCTCTCCGGTCAGGACGTGGTCCTGGTGACGGCGCTGGCGGCCGACGAGCATGGCGACCGGCTGGTCAAGCTGCTCGCCGGTCACGTCGACCTGGTGGCCCTGCCGTTGCGCGGCGAGACCGTGCGCAAGACCCGGATCCGGGCGGCCGGGCGGACTCTGCTGCGCTTCGATCAGGGCGACGGCCGGGTGGGCGGGGGGCCGGCCGGCGATGAGACCGCGGAGGCCCTCGGCCGGGCCGGCGCCGTGCTGGTCGCCGACTACGGACGGGGTGTCGCCGCGCATTCCGGCCTCCGCCGCCTGCTCGCCGGACTGTCGCCGGACGTGCCCCTTGTCTACGATCCGCATCCCCGCGGGGCCCCGCCGCCGCGCGGGGCCAGGCTCGTGACCCCCAACTCGGCCGAGGCCCGTGCCCTGGCCCCTGAGGGCCGCGACGCCGGCCGTACCCTCGGCCAGGCCGCCGCGGACGCCAGGGCCCTCGTCCGGATGTGGCAGGCCGTCGGGGTCGCGGTGACGCTGGGAGAGGGAGGCGCACTGCTGTCGGTCGGCGAGGACGTGCCCTTCGTCGTGCCCGCGCCGACGCAGAGCGAGGGGGTGGACACCTGCGGAGCCGGGGACTGCTTCTCCGCCGTGGTGGCCCTGGCGCTGCGGGACGGGCGCCTGCTGACGGAGGCGGTCACCGAGGCGGTCCATCGGGCCTCCGCCTTCGTCGCGGGCGGCGGGGCGGGGCGCCTCGGCGCCTCGGCGCCTCCCGGCGCGGAGACATCCGCCCGGCCGGTCGCCGAGGACTCCCCGAGCGACGCCTGGACGGTCGTACGGCAGGTGCGGGAGCGTGGCGGCAAGGTCGTCGCGACGGGCGGGTGCTTCGACCTCCTGCACGCCGGCCACGTCAGCCTGCTGTGCCAGGCCAGGGCCCTCGGCGACTGCCTGGTGGTCTGCCTCAACTCCGATACCTCCGTCCGTGGTCTCAAGGGGGCCGGTCGCCCGGTCGCGGGAGAGCGGGACCGGGCCCGTGTGCTGAGCGCGCTCGACAGCGTGGACGGTGTGCTGATCTTCGACGACAGGACGCCGGCCAAGGTGCTGGAACGGCTGCGGCCGGACGTGTGGGTCAAGGGCGGTGACTACGCGCCCGCGGATCTGGTCGAGGCCGAGACGGTCCGCCGCCATGGCGGTGAGGTCGTGCTGGTGCCCTACCTCGGGGGCCGCTCCACCAGCCGGATGGTCGAGCGGGTTCGCGCCCTCAAGCCCGGAGGAGGTGAGGCGGCATGACCGGCCGTGAGATCGGGCGCGCCGTCGTGACGGGCGGCGCGGGGTTTCTCGGCTCCCATCTGTGCGAGCGGCTGCTCCGGCGCGGCGTCTCGGTGATCTGCATGGACAACTTCCTCACCGGGACCCCCGCCAATGTCGCTCACCTCATGGGCCGCCCCGCGTTCCGGGTGGTCGAGTGCGACCTCACCCGGTTCGTCCATGTGCCCGGTGAGGTGGACCTCGTGCTCCACCTGGCGTCGGCGGCGTCCCCGGTGGACTACCTCAAGCTCCCGGTCGAGACCCTGAAGGTCGGTGGGCTCGGCACCCTGCACGCCCTCGGCCTCGCGCGGGAGAAGCGGGCGCGGTTCGTGCTGGCCTCGACGAGCGAGGTCTACGGAGATCCGCTGCGGCACCCACAGCGGGAGGACTACTGGGGCAATGTCAATCCCGTGGGCCCGCGCAGCGTCTATGACGAGGCCAAGCGTTATGCGGAGGCGCTCACCACCGCCTATCGCAACAGCCGGGGCGTGGCCACCGGAATCGTAAGGATCTTCAATACCTACGGGCCGCGGATCCGTCCGTACGACGGCCGGGCCATCCCGACGTTCATCCGGCAGGCGCTCGCGGGTGAGCCGCTCACCGTGGCCGGCGACGGGAGCCAGACCAGGTCCATCTGCTATGTCGACGACACGGTGTCGGGCATCCTCGCACTGGCCTTCAGCGACCTGTCCGGTCCCGTCAACATCGGTAATCCGCACGAGGTCACGATCCTGGAACTGGCGACGACCATTCGCGATCTCGCGTCCTCGCGGTCACCGGTCACTTTCGTCGAACGGCCCGTCGACGATCCGAGCATGCGCTGTCCCGACACGACACTGGCCCGGGAGAGCCTCGGCTGGGAGCCGGCAGTGTCCTGCGAGGAGGGTCTGCGACGCACCATCGATTGGTTCACCGCCGAGCTGAGCCGAAATCGCGCCACGGTGGTCTCGGGGACGTAGCCGGGCCTTGGGGCAGGGCAACGGGCCCGGCCATGAGGCGGGGACATAGGACGGGCCGGAAGGCATGATCCGCCGCGAGCGGGTAGGGGGGAGACGTCGCACCGACCGTCCGCGGCGACCAGGGGATTCATGATGACGCCACTGAGAGATCAAAGGTTCGAACGGCGCCTCCGTGACCGGTTTCAATGCGAGGCGCTGCCATTTCTGCACCAGATGTACGCGGCCGCCTTCCGGATGACGCGCAATCGGGCGGATGCGGAGGACCTGGTGCAAGAGACCTTCGCCAAGGCGTTCGGGTCCTTTCACCAATTCAGGGAGGGCACGAACCTGAAGGCCTGGTTGTACCGGATCCTCACCAACACCTTCATCAACTCCTACCGCAAGAAACAGCGCGAGCCGCTGCGGTCGGCAGCCGACGACGTCGAGGACTGGCAGCTCGCCCGTGCCGAGTCGCACACCTCCAGCGGGCTGAAGTCGGCCGAGTCCGAGGCGCTCGAGCATCTGCCGGACTCCGATGTCAAGTTCGCACTGCAGGGCCTGCCGGAGGACTTCCGGGTCGCCGTCTATCTCGCCGATGTCGAGGGCTTCGCCTACAAGGAGATCGCCGAGATCATGGGGACCCCGATCGGGACCGTGATGTCGCGCCTGCACCGCGGACGGCGCCAGCTCCGGGCCATGCTCGAGGACTACGCGCGCGACCGCGTCCCCGTCTGAGCCCGCGAAGAGCACCTCGCCGCGATATCGCGGCCGGTCACGGAGCCGGCCGCACGGGTGCCGGCCGTGGGCGTCGTCTGGCGGAGACGGACGGGAATCGAACCCGCCTGACCGAGATGCTCGGTCACACCGGTTTTGAAGACCGGGGGGGCCACCAGGCACCCGGACGTCTCCCCGGACCGCGTGGCCGCGGCCCGGACAGGGCACTTTACCGGGTCGGGCAGATCACCGGCGCAGCCGCCTGGCCCCGGCGGCGTCCCGGGTGGTCAGCCCGTGGCCGTCCAGGTGTTCGAGCAGTGGGATCGCGACCCGGCGCGTGGTGCCGAGAGCGGCGCGCGCCTCCGCCGCCGTGAACGGCTGCGGCAGCGTGGCCAGAATCTCGACGGCCCGGTCCGCGGCGTCCGGCAGCAGCACGATGGTCGGGGCGATCCGGAGCAACCGGCCGGCGGCCTCCGCGGCGGCGAGCGAGGTCGCCGACAGCCCCAAGGCCGCCAGCCGGTCGGCGTCCGGGGCGCGGAAGGGCGCCGCAGCCAGGTCCCCCCGGATGGCCTCGACGCCGCGCTGCACCTCGGGAAGCAGTTTCGGCCGCAGGTCCGGCGGGATGAGCCGGCCGCGGCCGACCTCCAGACCCGCCTCGCGCGCCAGCACGTCCACCAGAGAGCGGTGCGGCAGGTCCAACGTCCGGCGGGCCGCTTCGGGCGTGAGCCCGGGGTCCTGCGGATGGCGCTCGGCATGGGCCTTGACGGCGTCGACCAGGGCGGCACGCACGCGGGCCCAGTGCTCCGGATCGGCGAGCCAGTCACCGGCCACGGGAGGGCCCGGTGGCTCCGCGCCCATGGCGATCAGGTCGGCGCGGGGGAGCAGCCCGCGCCGCCGCAGTTCGGCCACGCCGTCCGGCACGCCGGTGAAGTCCTCGAGCTCTGTGGCCCGCCGCGCCGCGGCGCCCCGGCGCCGCAGCGCGGGCGGCCGCACGTCGAGCACCATCGCGCCGATGACCTGGCGGCTTCCGGCGTCGCGCAGCAACGCCCGGTCGCCGATGCGCAGGGGCAGGGCGTCGCGCAGGGTGAGCCGGGCGGTGTCGCCGCCCAGCGGCCGGATCCGGCCGGGCACCGCGGCGGCGCCGATGTGCATCGTCACCTCGGTGGGGAGCCGTTCCGCCGTGCCGAGCCGTACGTCCACGGTCTCGGTGGTGAGCCACCGCTCCGGTGCGATGAGCACGTGGCCGCGGCGCAGGTCCTCGGCGGGCCGGCCGCGCAGGTTGAGCGCCACGCGGGCCGGGCCGGCGACCTCCGTGCGCGTGCGGCCGAGCGCCTCGATCCCCCGTACGTCCACGCCGCCGGTCCGCCCCGCCAGGTGCAGCCGGTCGCCCGTACGGACGGTTCCGCCGGCCAGTGTGCCGGTGACGACGGTGCCGCGTCCGGTGACGGTGAACACCCGGTCGACCCAGAGCCGTACGTCCGCGTCCGGGTCGGGCGCGGGCAGGCTCGCGGCCAGGCCGGCCAGCGCGGTGCGGAGCCCGGGCAGGCCCGTGCCGGCCGGGGCGCTCACCGCCAGCGAGGGAACCCGCAGTCCGGCCTCGGCCAGGCGGGCGGAGGCGTCCGCCAGCGCGGGACCGGGATCGGCGAGGTCCGCGCGGGTCACCGCGAGCAGGCCGTGCCGGATGCCGAGCGCCGCGATGATGTCGAGATGTTCCTGGGTCTGTTCCTGCCAGCCGGAGTCGGCGGCGACCACGAACAGCACGGCCGGGACCGGCCCGACGCCCGCGAGCATGTTGGTGACGAACCGCTCATGGCCCGGCACGTCGACGAAGGCCAGCTCGGTGCCGTCCGGCAGGGCGGTCCACACGAAGCCGAGGTCGATCGTCAGCCCGCGTCGACGCTCCTCCGCCCAGCGGTCCGGCTCCATTCCGGTGAGGGCTCGCAGCAGCGTGGACTTACCGTGGTCCACGTGACCGGCGGTCGCGATCACCTGCACGCGCGCACCACCGCCCGGACAAGGACCGGATCGGCCTCGGGCGGCAGCGAGCGCAGGTCCAGCAGCAGGCGGCCCTGATCCAGCCGGCCCATGACCGGCGGGTCGCCGTGCCGCAGAGGTTCCGCGAGCCGGCCGTCGAGCGCGACGGCCGCGCTCGGCAGCTCCACGCCGGGGGCCCCGCCCCCGCCCACGACGGCCCGGGTGTCCACGGCGGCGGCCGCCACGCCTTCGTCCCCCAGCTTCGCCACGAGGGATCCGGCACGCCGCCGCAGGTCCGCGGCCCGCGCGTGCAGCGCCATATGAGTGGGGGTGTCCGGGCCGCGCAGGGTCGCCTCCAGCGCGGCCAGGGTCAGCTTGTCGACGCGCACGGCCCGCGCGAGCGGGTGACGACGCAGCCGGTGGACCAGCTCCGCCCGGCCGAGGAGCAGCCCGCACTGCGGTCCGCCCAGGAGCTTGTCGCCGCTCGCGGTCACGACGTCCGCGCCCTGCCGCAGCCATGTGGTGGCATCCGGCTCGTCCGGCAGCAGTGGCTCCGGGGCCAGCAGTCCCGAGCCGATGTCGCCGATCAGCGGCACGTTCCCGTCCGCGCACAGTGCCGCGAGCTCGGCGAGCGGCGGCGCGGAGGTGAACCCGTCGATCCGGTAGTTGGACGGATGCACCTTGAGCACGAAGCCGGTCTCCGGGCCGATGGCCTCCCCGTAGTCGCGCAGGCCGGTGCGGTTCGTGGTGCCCACCTCGCGAAGCCTGGCTCCGGTGGCGGTGAGCAGCTCGTGCAGCCGGAAGCCGTCCCCGATCTCGACGAGTTCGCCGCGGCTGATCAGGATCTCGCGGCCGCCCGCGAAGGCCGCCGCGGCCAGCATGAGCGCGGCGGCGTTGTTGTTCACCACGTGCACGGCCTCCGCGGCGGGGACGGCCTCGGCGAGCGCGGCGAGGGCGGTGGCCCCGCGGGCGCCGCGCTGTCCGGTGCTCAGGTCGAGCTCGACGTCGGTGGTCCCCGCGGCGGTGTCGAGCGCCTGCCGGGCGGCGGCGGAGAGGGCGGCGCGGCCGAGGTTGGTGTGCAGCAGCACGCCGGTGGCGTTGAGGACCGGGCGCAGTCCGGCGGCGGGCTCGGCCAGCGCAGTCAGCGCGGCCTCAAGGACCTCGGCCGGGGCGATGGCTCCCCGCCGGGCTCTCTGCTGGGCCTCCGTGACGGCTGACTTGACCCGTTCGTACCCGAGCCGTCGGCGCGCGTCGGCGAGCCGGTGGTCGGCCAGCACGGCATCCGTACGCGGGATCAGGCGGCGTGAATCTGTCACAACGTACGGGATTATTGCAGGCGCCCCGGTTATAGGCCTACAGCGGTCGTACGCGGAGCTTCGCCCTGATGGGGGTGCGCGCGGGGGCCTCGGCCGGAGCTCTTAGGCTGGCGCAATGGCCATGGCGATCCGAAGACTGACCCAGTACGCGCACGGCGGCGGTTGCGCGTGCAAGATCCCGCCCGGCGAGCTGGAGCAGATGCTCGAGGGGCTCGGGCAGGTCCCGCCGGCCGACGCCCCGGGCGAAGTCCTCGTGGGCCTGGACACCGGCGACGACGCCGCGGTCGTCCGGACGGCCCCGGGTACGGCGGTCGTCACGACGGCCGACTTCTTCACCCCCGTCGTCGACGACCCTTACGACTGGGGCCGGATCGCGGCCGCCAACGCGCTGTCCGACGTCTACGCGATGGGCGGTGTCCCGCTGGTCGCGGTCAACCTGCTCTGCTGGCCTCGCGACGTGCTCCCGTACGACCTCGCCCGTGAGGTGCTGCGCGGCGGCGCCGACATCGCCGCGCAGGCGGGCTGTCACCTGGTGGGCGGGCACAGCGTCGACGATCCGGAGCCGAAGTACGGGATGGCGGTGACCGGGCTCGCCGACCCGGACCGGCTGCTCCGCAACGACGCCGGCCGGCCGGGCGTGCCGCTGTCGCTCACCAAGCCGATCGGCCTCGGCGTGCTGAACAACCGGCACAAGAGCACCGGAGAGGTGTTCAAACAGGCGATCGACACCATGACCGAGCTCAACGCGGCGGCGAGCCGGGCGGCCCTCGAGGCCGGCATCCGCTGCGCCACGGACGTCACCGGGTTCGGGCTGCTCGGCCACCTGTACAAGCTCGTCCGGGCCTCGGGCGTCACCGCGGTGATCGACACCGCGGCCGTTCCCGTCCTGGAGGGTGCTCGGGAGTCGCTCGCCGCGGGCCACGTGCCGGGCGGGTCCCGCCGCAACCTGGACTGGGTGGCTCCCCACACCGATTTCGGCGCCGCCACCGACGAGACCCGGCTGCTGCTCGCCGACGCGCAGACCTCGGGCGGCCTGCTGGTCGCCGGGGAGATCCCGGGCGCTCCGGTGATCGGTGAACTCGTCGCACGGGGCGACCACGCCGTGGTGCTCCGCTGACCCACGCGGCCGGGGGCGCGGGGGTCAGCCCCCGAACCCGCCGTCCGGGTCACGGTTCGGGGAACGGCCTGTACTGGTTCTCGCCGATCGGCTTGGCGCATCGGATCCGGCCCTACGCCGATGAGCGCTGGTGGGTCCTCGCACTCGCCGCGGGTGTCGCCGGTCTGCGCCGCCGCGACCTCGGCTGACGGTCCATGGTGAGTACGGCTATTCGGCCGAGGGGTCGAGCTCTTCGGGGTGCGCGCGCTGATAGTGCTCGGTCAGGACCACGCTCGCCTGACCCGGTCGGTATGCCACGGTCTGTCGGCAGATCTGGCACCGGACGACCGGAAGACGGGTGACGGTCACCGGGAAACGAGCAGAAGTTGACTTTTGCATCACCCTCATGATGCCAGTTCCATCGAGTGAAGTGCACCACCTGTGCCCCTCCGGTCGTGATCGTCCGTACGACGGGGCATCACGGCCGGGGGATCGGCTGACCTCGGAGGGGCCGAGCAGCGTCTGATTGCGGTCGGGAACCGGCCGCTACCAGTTCTGACGTTCCGCCATGAGGACGACGACGGAGATCCATCCCTACCCCATCGATGTGCCGCGGGCCGACCTGGACGATCTGCGGGAGCGGCTCGGCCGTACCCGCTGACCGACCCGAAGGCGCATGGCGGTGACCCGCCCGCAGACGCTGGCTTACGCGCTCACCGACTCGCCGGTCGGTCAGCTCGCCTGGAACGCCGAGTGGTTCGCCGACTACGGCGACGGCGTGGGCGCCATCGACCGCGACGTGATCCTCACG
>DASYNF010000083.1:0-57918 GCA_036008685.1 Actinomadura sp.
GACCGGGTCAGCGTCACATGCGCGAAGAGCGGATGGCCCTTCAGCTTCTCCACCACCGCGACCACGCCGTCATGGCGGCCGACCCTGAGGTTGTCCCGCTGTGCGACGTCATGGGTCAGCACGACCCGGGAACCGGCGCCGATCCGGGACAGCACGGTCAGGAGCACACCTCGCTCCAGGGACTGGGCCTCATCGACGATGACGAAGGCGTCGTGGAGCGACCGGCCGCGGATGTGCGTCAGCGGCAGCACCTCGAGCATGCCACGGTCCAAGACCTCCTCGATGACCTCTGGAGTCGTCACCGCCGACAGGGTGTCGAAGACCGCCTGGGCCCACGGCGACATCTTCTCGTTCTCGGACCCGGGCAGATAGCCGAGGTCCTGGCCGCCCACGGCGTAGAGCGGCCGGAAGACGACGACCTTGCGGTGCCGACGCCGCTCGAGCACCGCCTCGAGGCCGGCGCACAGGGCGAGCGCCGACTTGCCGGTGCCGGCCCGGCCACCGAGCGAGACGATGCCGACGTCCTCGTCCGACAGCAGATCCAACGCGACCCGCTGCTCGGCCGAACGTCCGTGCAGCCCGAACACCTCCCGGTCCCCGCGGACGAGGCGCACGGACTTGTCCGGCATGATGCGGCCCAGCGCCGAACCGTTGGACGACAGCAGCCGCAACCCGGTGTGGCACGGCAGGTCGCACGCGTCCGAGCCCGCCAGCTCCTCCGGGTCCAGCCGGCCTGTCTCGTAGAGCCGCTCGACCTGTTCGGCCGTGAGCTCCACTTCGCGCATACCGGTCCAGCCGGACTCGACCACCGCCAGCTCGGCCCGGTATTCCTCCGCGGCCAGGCCCACGGAGGCCGCTTTCACCCGCAGCGGCAGGTCCTTGGAGACGAGCACGACGTCTCGTCCCTCCATGGACAACCAGCGCGCCACCGACAGGATCCGGGTGTCGTTGTCTCCCAGCCGGAAACCGTCGGGGAGGACACTGGGATCGGAGTGGTTCAGTTCGACACGGATCGTGCCGCCCTGGCCGCCTACGGGCAGGACCTCATCCAGCCGCCCGTGTTCCAATCGAAGATCGTCCAGCATGCGGAGCGCCTGCCGAGCGAAAAAGCCCAGTTCGGGATGATCGCGCTTGGCCTCGAGTTCGGTGATGACGACGATGGGAAGTACGACCTCGTGCTCGGCGAACCGGGCTATCGCACCCGGATCCGCGAGCAGAACACTGGTGTCGAGGACGTACGTGCGCCGGTCCGTTCCAGCAGGCTGGGGGGAGACACGGCGCGCGGAGGAAGTGACCACTCGCTCTCCTTCGGGCGCCGCCGGACAGGCCGTCCGGTGTGCGACGCCCTTACCTCGGGGAGGAAACCTGATTCCACGCTACGGCCCGTCCCCGAGATCGCGATAGTGACACGCGCCACAATCGCGTTCGGCGGGTCAGGAGCCGTAGCGCCGGTGCCGCGCGGCGTAGGAACGGAGCGCCCGAAGGAAGTCGACCTTGCGGAAGTCAGGCCAGTGGACTTCGCAGAAGTAGAACTCCGAGTGGGCGCTCTGCCAGAGCATGAAGCCGGAGAGGCGTTGCTCGCCCGACGTACGAATGAGCAGGTCCGGGTCGGGCTGACCGCGCGTGTAGAGATGCTCCGCGATGTGCTCCACATCGAGGCTCTCGGCGAGTTCCTCAATGCTGGTGCCTTTGCTCGCCTGCTCGTAGAGCAGAGAACGCACCGCATCAGCGATCTCACGTCTACCTCCATACCCAACAGCGACGTTCACAATCAGGCCAGGGACATCAGATGTGGCCTCACCAGCATCTTTAAGGACACGTGCGGTCTTGTCGGGCAGCAGGTCCAGGGCTCCCACCGGTTTGACGTGCCGTCCCGTGGCCGCCAGCTGCCGCACCGTGTTCTCGATGATCTCCAGCAGCGGGTCCAGTTCCTTCGCGGGCCTCGACAGGTTGTCGGTCGACAGCAACCAGAGCGTCACCAGCTCGACGCCCGCCTCGGTGCACCACTGCAGGAACTCCAAGATCTTGTCAGCGCCGCGCTGGTGCCCGGTGTTGACGTCGGTCAGCCCCATGGAACGGGCCCATCGCCGGTTGCCGTCCAGGATGACTCCGACGTGGCGCGGCGTGATGTCGCTCGGCAACGCGGACCCGACGCGCCACTCGTACAGACGGTAGAGGAGATCACGCACTGGCCCCTTGATCAGCGACCCTTTCGTCTCGTACCGGCGCACGCCCATGGAAACTCCTCGTCTGACGGTCCTCCCCGCTGGAACGGCCAATTATCGCCCGGAATGCCAAGCGGGTGGACTGTAAACGCGATCTTCATGGCGGCGCGAGCCGGCGTTGTCACACCCCGGGGCCCTGGAACCTCACATCCGCGGGCCGGCGGCGCGGGCCCTTTCGACATGCTGGAGTGCCTCGCGGAGCTCACCGAGCCACTCGTCCGTGTTCTTTCCGACGAGCCGCACGCACCAGGCGAGAGCGTCGCTGCGGCTGCGGGCGACGCCGGCGTCGACCAGGGTGTCCAGCACCCGTCGCTCGGACTGTCTCAGCCGGGTCATCACCGGTACCGACAGCGTGGTGAACATCTCCCGCTCGCCACCGCATTCGGCCCCCCAGGAGACCCTGCGCCCGAACTTGTGCTCCGCCTCGCGCGCGATGCTCATGCGGTGATCCCGCGTCTCCTCCCGGAATCGCTGGATCCGGCCGGCCAGCACGGCCGCCCGCTCCGCCTCCGGGGTGCCGGCGGCCTGCTCGGGCACGGGGAGCCGCCCGACCACGCTCACCTCTTCACGGTCGAGCACCACCTCGAGCCCGTCCTCGAACCACTCCGCCGGCAGCCGTCCCGAGAACCATGCCCGCAGCTCCTTAGCTGCTTCGCTCGTAGTCATGTAATGATAATTACATCGATCCCGCGTGACGCCAACCATGTCGACGCACGTGTCCTCTCCTCGTTGGCGAGAGCCGCTCTCACACATCGGCGCGGCGATCACCATGCCGGAGAATCGGAGCATGACTACGCCGCCTCGTGAGGACTTCCTGGACCGGCATTTCGAGCGGCTCGGGTTGCGTGAACGCAAGAAGCTGAAAACCCGCAGGTCCATTCAGGACCACGCGCTGCGGCTCTTCACCGCGCAGGGCTACGACGCGACGACCGTCGAACAGATCGCCGAGGCCGCGGAGATCTCCCCCAGCACGTTCTTCCGGTACTTCCCGACCAAGGAAGACGTCGTGGTCACCGACGATTACGACCCGATGATGGCCGAGGTGTTCCGTGCTCAACCGCCCGGGCTGTCTCCGATCGATGCCACGCGCCGGATGTTCCGCGAGGTGCTCGGGCACGCCTACGCCACCGACAAAGAGCAGCTCACGGCCCGCATCCGGCTCACCCTCTCCGTGCCGGCGCTTCGGGCCCGCTCGTTCGACGCGAGCCTGCACGACACCTACAAGATCTTCACGGGGCTGCTGGCCGAACGGGTCGGCGGTTCACCCGGCGACTTCGAGATCCAGGTCTTCGCCCAGGCCGTCATCGGTGTGCTCCAGGCGGTGGTCATCCGATGGGCTGAGGGCGGTGGGGTCGAGGACCTCCCCGAGCTGGTCGACCGCGGACTGGAGTTCCTCGCTTCCGGCTGCCCGCTGACGGATCCTGAGCGCCGGCCGTGACCAGCGGCCATCCGGGGTACGGAGGCCTCAGCCGGCGATGCGGGCCCCCTGCCGTGGGTTGATCCGGACGGCCCCCTTGAAGTTGCGGAAGGTCACCGGTGCGATCTTGATGACATCGCCGGTACGGGGAGCCACGATCATCCGGCCGTTGCCGAGGTACATCGCGATGTGCGAGATGTAACCGGGCGCCGTGGGGTCGTGGGCCCAGGTCAGCAGGTCGCCCGGCTGGGCCTGGCCGAACGGGATGACCCAGCCGGCCCGGGCCTGGTCCGCCGCGACCCGCGGCAGCCGTATCCCGGCCTGCGCGAAGGCGTACTGCAGGAGACCCGAGCAGTCGTAACCACCCTCACGGTCGGACTCGCCGCCCCAGACGTAGGGCATCCCGAGCTTGCTCTCCGCAGCCTGGATCGCGATGGTGATCTGTTCCTGTGTGAGCACCTGGCCATGGGCGGTCGGCAGCGCGCCGGCCCGGCGGGCCGGGACATCGACCTCGGAGCTGTTGACCTGAAGCGCCCGGGCCTGACGGGGCAGCGCCCGGTGCAGCTGCTTGGTGAGGGTGGACAGCCGGCTCTTCGGCGCGCTGATCAGGATGGCGTTGCCGTTCGGGACGCCGAGCGACTGCGCGGTGGCCCGTGACACCACGGCGTCGATCTGACCGATGCCCATGGTCGCGTAAGCGCCCACCCGGGTCTGGGTCTGCCGCTGCCGGCCGCCGATCGGGACCTGGCTGCCGAGCCGGACGCCGCCGTCACTGCCCATGGTGAAGGAGATGGCGACGTCCCCCGCGGCGACATTGCGCCACAACGAGTCGGACTCGGCCGTGGGACGCGGGGTGAACGGCCGGAAGTTCGAGGGTTCGACACCGAGCAGGCCGACGCGCTTGCCGGCGACGAGTGCCTGGGCCGCGTCGACGACCACGGCCGCCCGTACCCCCTTGATCCGCCGGACCTTGGCCAGCGCGTCTCCGGGCAGGCTCGTGGGAGCGGCGACGAGCAGATGCGGGGTCAGCCGCTTGTCCAGGGGCGCGACCGCGGTCGGAGAGATCCGGGACCCGCTCGACGTGGCGACGTAGCGCTCCGCGTCCGCGTTCCGGGCTGCTCCCGGCCCGGGCTTCCGCGACTGCGCCATCACCACGACCACGTTCGCGGTCAGCGTGGTCACCACGGCGACGCCGATGACCGTCGGCAGGACACGGCGGCTCGGCCTTCGCACAGCGACACTCCTTGTAACTCTGTTCCGACCGGCTCAACGACTATGACCTACAGACGCACGGACGTCCAGACGCCCTGGCACATCCGACGTGTCCGCGCGCCTCGCCACGGCCTGCCGAATCCGTCGACCACATCTGCGGCTACCCATAGGTAACACCCAAGACGGGGTAGATCAAGGTCACCGGCCCACAATGCCGCTCAGCGACACGGCTCCGCAACACGGAACCGCGTTACGGATACGCGGTGGAAACGGTCAGCCGCCGGCCTTCAGCTCGGCGGCCAGTTCGGCCGGCCGGGTCACCGGCAGCCGGCAGGTGAAGTGGCGGCAGACGTACGCCGCGGGGGCACCGTCCACCATCCCCCGGCCCTCGAGCAGCGGAACCCCCGGCTCATCGGCGCCGGGCCCGCCCACCGCCACCACGGCGCCCGGCGTGGACGCCATCAGCGCGGTCAGGTGCAGCGCGCGGGTGCGCTCGTCGTCGGCCTCCCCGACCACCGCGATCTCAACGGGTCCGCAGAGGTGCGCCTCCGCGACCGCCAGCCCCCATCCGGCGAACCGGGCGTGCAGCTCGGCGAGCATCGACGCCGGCGCCAGCGCGGCCGCGGCCGCCTGGCGATGGCGACCGGAACCGGTCAGCGCGGCGTAGGAGAGCAACGCGCCCGCCGCCGCGGACTGGCCGGACGGCGTGACGTTGTCCGTCGGGTCCTGAGGGCGCCGGAACAGCGCCTCGGCGTCGTCGGCCGTGTCGAAGAAACCGCCGGCTCCATCGGCGAAGTGGTCCAGCACCGTGTCGAGGAGCGCGCCGGTCACGGCCACCCAGTGCGGGTCGCCCGTCACGCCGTAAAGGGCCAGCAGACCTTCGGCCACATCGGCATAGTCCTCGAGGACGCCGGCGTTCGTCCCGGCCACGCCCTCGCGGGACGTCCGCACCAGCCGGGCTCCCGGGGGCTCACCGGCCTCGGTCAGGTGCACTCGCTCGAGCAGTCCGGCCACGTCGCCGGCGGCCTCGACCAGGTCAGGCCGGTCGAACAGCGCGCCGCACTCGGCGAGCGCGGCGATGGCGAGCCCGTTCCAGGCGGCGACGACCTTGTCGTCGCGAGCCGGTGGCACCCGCTCCTCCCGCGCGGCGAGCAGCGCCGCGCGCAGGCTCTCATAGGCCTCCGGATCCGCCGGGTCCGCGCGCAGCTGCAGCACCGACGCCCCCTCCTCGAAGGTCCCGGCCTCGGTGACGCCGAACAGCCGTGCCGCCTCGGCGCCGTCCTCCTCGCCGAGGACCTCGCGCAGCCGGGCGGGCGTCCAGACGTAGTATCTGCCCTCCTCGCCCTCGCTGTCGGCGTCGAGCGCCGAGGCCAGGCCGCCTTCGTCCGTACGAAGGTCGCGGAGCATCCAGTCACAGGTCTCCAGCGCGACCCTCTTGGCGATCGGAGCTCCGGTGGAGCGCCACCAGTGCGCGTAGACCCGGGCGAGGAGCGCATTATCGTACAGCATCTTCTCGAAGTGCGGTACGACCCAGCGATCGTCCACCGAGTAGCGGGCGAATCCACCGCCGAGCTGGTCGTACATCCCGCCCCGGGCCATCGTCTCGAGCGTCGTGGCGGCCATCTCGAGGGATCCGGCGTCCCCCGTACGGGCGTGGTGGCGGAGGAGGAACTCCAGGACCATCGACGGCGGGAACTTGGGGGCGCCGCCGAAGCCGCCCCATGCGGGGTCATAGGACTGCCGGAGCGCACCCACCGCCTGGTCCAGCCGCTCGGCCGTCGGCGGCTCTCCCCCCGACAGTGAAGGACCACGCGAGGTCAACGCCCGTACGATCTCCTGCCCCTGCTCCACGACATCGTCACGGCGCTCCGACCACGCCTGGGAGACCCCCTGGACAAGGGAGTGGAACTGGGGCCTGGGGAAATAGGTGCCGCAGTAGAACGGATGCCCGTCCGGGGTCATGAAGACCGTCATCGGCCAGCCGCCCTGGCCGGTCATGGCCTGGGTGGCCTCCATGTAGATCGCGTCGACGTCCGGGCGTTCCTCCCGATCGACCTTGATGTTGACGAAGAGCCCGTTCATGAGCTCGGCCGTCCCCGGGTCCTCGAAGGACTCGTGGGCCATGACGTGGCACCAGTGACAGGCCGCATAGCCGACGCTCAGCAGGATCGGCACATCCCGGCGCTTCGCCTCGGCGAAGGCCTCGTCGGACCACGGCCACCAGTCGACCGGGTTATCCGCGTGCTGCAGCAGATAGGGGCTCGTCGCGTCCTTCAGCCGGTTCATATCTCGATCCTGCCTTACCCCGCGCGGCTCCAGCGCGCGGGAGCCCGGTATACGCGGACCCAGTCGACATCCATCGTCACCCACTTGGGGGTCGTACGATCCCGGCAGAAACCCGGCCCGCGATCGCAGACCTGATCGTTCTGAAGGGCCAGCCCCATCGAGGTGCGCTGCGGGATCAACGGGCCTCGGTAGGCCCACACCCGCCTGCCGTCGAGCCAGAAGGTGAGCCGGTGCGGCAGCCAGTCCAGGGCCACGGTGTGCCAGCGGGTGAAGTCCACCGGGACCACCCGGCGGGCCTGCGCGTCCCGGGGCCCGCGGTGCACGAAGAGCCCGACGTTACGGCGGGTCGGATCGATCACCTCGGCGAAGTTGATCTCCGCGAACTCGGGATCGCCGAACCGCTTCGGCCACAGCAGCGCGACGGCGGAGTAGCCGACGCCGCGCTCAGCGCGCATCCGGACCTCCCACCGGCCGTATCTCTGGTGGAGGCGGGTCGCGACGCCGCCGGACAGATCCCTGCTGTGATAGATCCCTCCGGTCAGCCGCAACCGCCCGCCGGCCACCCGGGCGGCGGAGGCGGTACGGGGGTTCTCGCGCAGCCGGGGAGAGTGATAGACCGTCCACTTACGGGGATCCAGCCGGGTGCCGCCGAAGCCCTCCGTCAGCACGGGCGTGCCCCACCCGCCCGGCGAGCCCGCTCCTCGTGACGCTCCCGGGGACGGATGCGAGGCCGGCAGGCCGGGTCCGCGGATGAGGCCGGACGCACGTCCCGGGTCCGGGACCCGGGCCGCGGCGGGCCGCGGGGCCGGGGGCCGGACGGCGGCCGGGGACCAGGCGGTGAGGAGCCTGCCGGGCGACGGCACCCTCGGCGAGGGGCTCGCCACGGAGGGCCCGGGCCAGCAGGCCACGGCGACGGAGGTCAGGCCCAAGAGCGCCATCGGCCGGTGCAGGCGTCGTAACGGCATGGACCCATGGAAACAGATCCCATCCCGTCGGCCCGGCCGAACGCATGGAAATCAATGGTCGCGGAGAGCCTCGACCAGCTCGGACTTGTTCATCGAGGAGCGCCCCTCGATCCCGATCTCCCGGGCCCGGTTCAGGAGCTCCTCCTTGGTCCAGTCCTCGTAAGAGCCGCTCTCGCCGCCCTTGCGGGCCACGTTCTTCCTGCCTCGTCCGGCCGCGGCGTTGGCGATCCGGGCCGACTTCTCTTTGCTCTCGCCCTTTTCACGCAGCTTCTCGTACGTCTCCTCGTCCTTGATCTGCGCTCTCGGCATCCCGCGTCACTCCTTTCCCAGGGTGGTCCTACCGGTTCCTTTACCCGTTCACCATCGTTCACACCTGGACGGCCGGCGCACACCTGTACGGGGTCGCCGGGCCCCTGCTCCTGGTGGCGATTCTCAGCGGCGATCGGGGATGCGGCGGCGCCGGGGCACGGGGACCCGGACGAGGTCATGGGCCAGGACGATCTCGCCGTCATAGGCGTCCGCCGCCTCCTCGATGAAGCGCGGCTCGTCCTCGGCGCGATAGCGCTCGGAGATGTGGGTCAGCAGCAGGCTCCGCACCCCGCAACCGGCCGCGACCCGCCCGGCCTGCGCGGCGGTGAGATGGCCGTACTCCTCCGCCAGCGCGGCGTCCTCCGTCAGGAAAGTGGACTCGATGACCAGCAGGTCCACCCCGGCCGCGAGCTCGTGGACGGCCTCGCAGAGCCGGGTGTCCATGACGAAGGCCACCTTCTGCCCCGGCCGGGGCACGCTGCACTCCTCGAGGGTCACCGTACGGCCGTCCGCGGACACCACCCGGCCCTGCTCCTGGAGCTCGCGCACCAGCGGACCCCGGACCCCACGGGACTCCAGCTCGGCCGGGAGCATGGTGATCCCGTCTGGCTCCTCGAGCCGGTAGCCGTACGCCTCGACCGGATGGGAGAGCCTGCGGGCGGCGAGCGTGAACGGCGCCTCCCCGGTGTCGAGCCAGGCCATGTCCCCGGAGACGGGCTGCTCATGGATCACGTCGGTGTCCTGGAAGACCGTCGCGTGCCTGAGCCGTTCCCAGTACTCCATGCCGCCGGCGGGGAAGGCCGCTTGGACCGGATGGACCACGCCGTCTCTGGCTATGCGCTGGACGACGCCGGGCACTCCGAGGCAGTGGTCGCCATGGAAATGGCTCACGCAGATCCAGGTGATGTCGTGCGCGGAGACCCCGGCGTGCGACATCTGCCGCTGGGTGCCCTCACCCGGGTCGAAGAGGATCCCATGGCCGTCCCACCGCAGCAGATATCCGTTGTGATTACGGGTGCGGGTCGGCACGGCGCTGGCGGACCCCAGAACAACAAGATCGCGCACGGACATGTGGCCCATGATGCCGTGCGGCCGGGCTCGCCCGATGGCCGGGACCGCGGGTACGGGCGGCCGCGTCCTCGGCGGAGTCGCATCGGCGCATGGCATAGCCGAGGATCTGTTCATCGTTGGCGGTATAGGAGGCCTCGAACAGGGCCCTTCGGTCTTCACCCACGGGGCGTCCTCACGTCGGCTCCTTGGCGGTAGAGGTACGTTCACCTCGTCCATGTCGCCAGGAGCGAGAACCTTTCACCCATATGTGGAGTTTTCGCGGGCGGAGACCCGATTCCTTCCGAGGGCGAGTTTCGCCGGCAAGGCCCGATATCGGTGTCGCCTACGACGAAGCGAACTCGTGGCGGGCATGTCTCGAGCCCACCACGAGCTCAGATGTCAGCCTTACCGCAGGTCAGCTGCCGGCGTAGGGCGTCGCGTCAAGGATCTCGACGCTCATGCCCCGGCCGTTCGGCAATGTGTAGGTAGCCCTCTCCCCCACCTTCTTGCCGTTGATGGCGGCTCCGAGCGGCGACTTGGGCGAGTACACGTCGATCGGCGAACCGCTCTCCTCACGAGAGGCCAGCAGGAAGGTGACCTCCTCGTCGTCGCCGTCGAAGGCGATGGTGACGGTCATGCCGGGGCCCACGACACCCTCGGTGCGCGGCGCCTCACCGACACGAGAGTTCTCGAGGATGTGATGGAGCTGGAGGATGCGGCCTTCGATCTTGCCCTGTTCCTCCTTGGCGGCGTGGTAGCCACCGTTCTCCTTCAGGTCCCCCTCGTCCCTGGCAGCCTCGATCTTTTGAGCGATCTCGATGCGGCCGGATCCCGAGAGATGGTCCAGCTCGCCCTTGAGCCGGTCGTACGCCTCCTGTGTGAGCCAGGCGACGTTGTCAGCACGGGTCTCGGTCACGGGTACTCCTCATCCACGTGAAATGCGGCCGGATTAAACCTCAAGCTTATCCGGTGTATGAGGGTAAAGGTTCCCTGATATCCCCGGCCGCAACCAGCGAACTTCCACGCCGGACGGTTTACGACGCGGCGCAGTCCTTCACCTGAGCGGCGGTCGCCCTGGCCGAGGTTCGGAGCTGCTCGGTACGATTCACGTGCTCGGTCCCACTGGGGATCAGGATCTCGGTGTGGGCCACTTCGGCGAAATCGACGTCGACCGCCCGGACCACACAGCGCACAGGCCGGTCCCTCGGCTTGGTCACGCTGTAGTTGATCTCCACTCTGGAGTCCCCCAGGACACGGAAGGTGAGCGTCTGCGCGACGATGCCCGGCGTCTGGTTCACGTTGGCCATGACGTACGCCCACCCGAAGGCCGCGATCCCCACCACCAAACCGATGATCAGGTACGCCGGCCGGAATCGGCGTGGCACGGACCCTCGGGTCCCGGGCTCGCTCATGGCCATGGTGGGAATCCCCCTGCGTGTTCTCGGCGTTGTCAGGGACAATTGTCGCTTGCGAGGGCTCCGGCCCCCGCACAGCCCTGCCACTCTGCCTCGAGCCGCCTCGGCCCGGGCATGCGCGGACAGGGTCTCAAGACGATATCTACAGGTTGATACAGAGATGGTCGTCACCGGCATGGTGGTGACCGACATGGTTTGCAGAGGGAGACTCCCAGGTGCCTGAGTCATTGTCCGCGGCCCCCGGCCCGGCCAAGCTGCGGCTGATGGCCGTACACGCCCATCCCGACGACGAATCGAGCAAGGGCGCCGCGACGATGGCGCGTTATGTCTCCGAGGGGGTGGACGTCCTCGTCGTCACGTGTACCGGAGGCGAGCGCGGTGACATCCTCAACCCGGCGATGGACCGGCCGGAGATCAAGGCCGACATCGGCTCGGTACGGCAGAAGGAGATGGCCGCGGCCCGCGAGATCCTCGGCGTCGAACAGCGGTGGCTCGGCTTCGTGGACTCCGGTTTTCCCGAGGGCGACCCGCCTCCTCCGCTCCCGGAGGGCTGTTTCGGCCTGGAGCCGCTCGAGGTGGCCGGCGAACCGCTCGTCCGGGCGATACGGGAGTTCCGCCCGCACGTCATGCTGACCTACGACGAGAACGGCGGCTATCCGCACCCGGACCACCTGAAGTGCCACCAGGTCTCCGTGGAGGCGTTCGAGGCCGCCGGAGACCCGGACCGCTATCCCGGCACCGGTGAGCCGTGGCAGCCACTGAAGCTCTACTACCACTTGACCTTCCACAAGGAGCGCTTCGAGGCCGAGCACAAGGCGATGGTGGCCGCGGGGATCGAGTCCCCCTACACCGACCTCCTGAATTCGTGGGTCGACAAGCCGGTCAAGTGGGAGATCACCACCAAGGTGCCGTGCGCGGACTTCTACGAGACCCGGGACCGCGCGCTGCTGGCGCACGCGACCCAGATCGACCCCGAAGGGCCGTGGTTCGCCTGCCCGCTCGACCTCAAGCGAGAGGCCTGGCCGACCGAGGACTACCATTTGGCACGTTCACTGGTGGACACCGAACTGCCAGAGGACGACCTGTTCGCCGGGATCCGCGAAAGGGTGTGTCTCTAGTGTTCGCCTCCTGGGCCTATACAGCCTCCATGGCCTCCGTGGCACCACTGGCCATCGACGAGGACGCCGTGACGCCTGGAGCGCTCGGGTTCTTGGTCGTGGTGGCCATGGGTGTGGCCCTGTTCCTCCTGATCCGGTCGATGAACAACCAGATCGGCCGCATTCAGGCGCCCAAAGAGGCCGACCTCAAGCAGGCCGAATGGGAACGGAGTCAGGCCGCCGAGCGCCGGACGGCCCCGTCGCCGGCGGATGCCGGCGATCAGGCCGCCGCGCGCGCCGGAAAGCGCGCCGCAGAGCGGCCCGGCAAGGACGACGGCGGCCGGCCGGACTCGGCACAGGGCTGAGCCGGCCGGACCGTACTCGGCCGGGCACGGGCCATCCGGCGCCCGGCCGGGCGCGGCGGACCGAGGCCGTGGTCCCCGTCACCCGCCGACCGCCGCCCGGACCAGGGGCAGGTAGCGCGGGCGTACGGGGGTGGCCAACGCGATCGTGGTGGACGCGCGTTCCACGCCCTCGACGTCCACGATGAGGTCGATGACGCGCTGCAGGTCCCGGTTGCTGCGCGCGACGATGCGGCAGAGCATGTCGCCCGCGCCCGTGATCGTGTGCACTTCGATGACCTCCGGGATGTCGGCGAGCCTCCCCGCGACGGGGTCGTGTCCGCCGACCTGCCCGATCTGCAGGGTGACGAAGGCCGTGACGGCATAGCCGAGCGCCGAGGGATCGACCTCCGGGCCGAAGCCCGTGATGACCCCCTGCCGCACCAGCCTGTCGAGCCTCGCCTGCACGGTGCCGCGGGCCACGGCGAGCCGTCGTGAGCACTCCAGCACGCCGATGCGCGGCTCCGCCGCCAGCAGCGCGATCAGCCGCCGGTCCAGCTCATCGATGATCCTGTTCATTCAGCACTCCACGCATTCCTGGTCAGGATGTACAGATCGCCCATACTCGGGGCGGCGAACCTCTACAGCCTGTTCAGTATATTTCTCCACCCTTGCGCACTCTGTAGCCGCGAGCGACATTGAGGATCTCAACTGCGCGAGGGAGCAGCCCGATGGACAGTCGCGACACCTTCCCGGTCAAAGGCATGGACGCCGTCGTTTTCGCCGTGGGAAACGCACGCCAGGCGGCGCACTACTACTCGACCGCGTTCGGCATGCGCCACGTCGCCTATCGCGGGCCCGAGAACGGCAGCCGCGACGAGGCCGTGTACGTCCTCGAGTCCGGGAGCGCTCGGTTCGTCTTCCGTGGGCCGGTCCGTGCGGGCACCGATCTGGGACGGCACGTCGCCGAGCACGGTGACGGTGTCATGGACCTCGCGATCGACGTGCCGGACGCCGAGGCCGCCTACGAGCACGCGGTGGCCCAGGGAGCCGTGGGACTCGAGGAGCCCCACGTGCTCGAAGACGAGCACGGCAAGGTTGTGATCGCGGCCATCAGGACGTACGGCGAGACGCGCCACTCCCTCGTGGACCGCGCGAACTACAACGGCCCGTACCTGCCCGGCTACGCGCCGGCCCGCGCCGCCGCCGAGCCGCACACCGGCAGGTGCTTCCAGGCGATCGACCACTGCGTGGGCAATGTCGAACGCATGGACGAGTGGGCGGACTTCTACCACCGCGTCATGGGCTTCACCGACATGGCGGAGTTCATCGGCGACGACATCGCCACGGAGTATTCCGCGCTGATGTCCAAGGTCGTGGCGGACGGGACCCGCAAGGTCAAGTTCCCGCTCAACGAGCCGGCCCGGAGCAAGCGCAAATCGCAGATCGAGGAATACCTCGAGTTCTACGGCGGCCCGGGGGTTCAGCACATCGCGCTCGCGACCGACGACATCCTGGCGTCGGTCGACCGGATGCGGGCCGCGGGCGTGGAGTTCCTCGACACGCCGGACTCCTACTACGAGGACCCTGAACTGCGGGAGCGCATCGGCAACGTACGGGTGCCGATCGAAGAGCTCCACAAGCGCAAGATCCTTGTGGACCGCGACGAGGACGGCTACCTCCTGCAGATCTTCACCCAGCCGGTGCAGGACCGCCCGACGGTCTTCTTCGAACTGATCGAGCGGCACGGGTCTCTGGGCTTCGGCAAGGGCAACTTCAAGGCGCTGTTCGAGGCCATCGAGCGGGAGCAGGAGCGCCGCGGCAACCTCTGACACGGGCGCGAGGGGGCGGCCGGCCGGCCGCCCCCGGCTTGCCCACCTGCCGGACGCGCGGGAGGCTGGCGCTGTGGCGACCTCACGAACCTCTCGAACCGTCCCAAGAGCCGCGGTCGTGGTGCTCATGGCCGGCGTGCTCGCGGCGTGCTCCACAGGCGGCGACCGGCCGCCCGCCGGCGGCACTCCCGAGACCACGACCGCCGGGCCCGACGGCGTCGGCGCGGACTCGGCGGGCGACCCCTACGCCCCGGGGAACGGCAATGGGGGGTACGACGTCCAGCACTACGACCTCAAGCTGCGGATCGATCCGCGCGACCGGGCGAAGGCGCTGGACGGGGTCGCCGAGATCACCGCACGGGCCACGCAGGACCTGTCCCGTTTCAACCTCGACCTCACGGGCCTGAACGTCTCGGAGGTCCGGGTCGACGGCGGCACCGCCGGACACCGGCGGCAGGGCGAGGAACTCGTGATCTCGCCGGCCAGGCCGCTGCGGCGGGGCGCGCCCTTCACGGTCGCGGTGCGCTACTCGGGCACTCCCAGGCCCGCGATGGACCAGACCTTGCAGCAGTACGGGTGGATCCGCACCTCGGACGGGGTCTTCATCGCGTGCCAGCCGAGCGGCGCGCACACCTGGTTTCCCTCGAACGACCACCCTAGTGACAAGGCGACCTTCGACTTTCACATCACCGTGCCGGCCGGCCTCACGGTCATCGCGAACGGCGAGCAGACCGGCGGGCCGTCCCCGGCCGGCTCCGGCGAGGAGGGGACGCCTGGCCGGACGCCCGCGCCGACGCCCCTGATCTCCGAGGCCGCCGGCCGGGCCGGGACGACGGTCACCTGGCGGGTCAAGGAGCCGATGGCGACCTATCTGGCCACCGTCGACATCGGATCGTTCGTGACCCGTGGCGGCAAGACCCCGGGCGGGGTCCCGATCCTGTCCGCCGTCGATCCGACCGTGCTGACGGCCCGGATCGACGAGTTCCACGCCAAGAACGCCGAGATCACCGACGAGTGGGTCAAGCGATTCGGCCCCTATCCCTTCTCCTCCACCGGAGGCATCGTCGACAACGCCGATGTCGGCTTCGCACTCGAGACCCAGAACCGGCCCGTCTACGGCTCCTTCGGAGCCCAGGAAACGATCATGGCGCACGAACTGGCGCATCAGTGGTTCGGCGACAGCGTCAGCGTGACCACGTGGAAGGACATCTGGCTCAACGAGGGGTTCGCGACCTACGCGGAGTGGCTCTGGGCCGAACGGTCCGGGGGGCGGACCGTACAACAGCAGTTCGACGCCCGTTACCGGCAGGGCGATCGCGAGATCTGGGACGTGCCGCCCGCCGACCCGGGCCGTGGTCAGATGTTCGGACGGTCGGTGTACGACCGTGGTGGCATGACGCTGCACGCCCTCAGGAAGAAGGTCGGCGACAAGGTGTTCTTCGACATCCTTCGAACCTGGGCTCAGGAGCACCGGCACGCGGGCGGGACCACCGGCCAGTTCATCGCGCTGGCGGAGCGGGTGTCCGGCACGTCCCTGGACAGGCTGTTCCGGCTGTGGCTCTACGAGCGGGGCCGCCCGTCCGGCTGGTGAGACCGCCCGATGCCGCCCGTCACGGATCCGGCCCGCAGGCCCGTCTCCGGCCCGGCCCCACGGGTAGGGCGGCGTCAGCCTCCGGCAACGTATGAGCAACGTATGGCCAAGGCCGGTGGGGGGACCGCGACACCGGGACGGCCGGACCCGGAGGGTTGTCCCTCATGAACGGCCCTCTCGGACGCGTGACGGCGGCGACGACCGCCGCCTGCATGCTCATGACCATCAACGGCAGCGGCGTGACGGCACTGCGGCCGGCCGTGGATCCGGCCTCGATGTTCTCACCGTCGCGGCCGGCGGCAGGCCCCTACGGCGGGACCTCCGTCCCCTGGACGCGGTCCGGGGAGCACCGGGCGGGCGGCCCGGTGGTCTCTCTCGCGCAGGCCCCCGCCGGGGGAGGCGGCGAGCCGGGGCTCGGGGACGACTACTTCCCGAACGCGGGCAACGAGGGCTACGACGTCGCCGAATACCAGGTGGATCTGCACTACAAACCCAAGACCGGGCAGATCGACGCCATCGTCACCGTGACCGCCAAGGCGATGCGGGACCTGTCCGGCTTCAACCTGGACTTCCGGGGGCCTGAGATCACCGACCTGATCGTCGATGGCCTGCCGGCGCCGTACCGGCGGCACGGCCAGGAGCTGACCATCACCCCGATGAAGCCCCTCTCCCGAGACGAGTCGTTCACGACCGTGGTCCGCTACTCAGGACGGCCCCAGGCGAGCCACACCTCCGCGCTGGGAACGTACGGCTGGGTGTCGACACCGGACGGCGCCATCGTGGCATCCCAGCCTGACGGGGCCTCCACCTGGATTCCGGTCAACGATCACCCCCGGGACAAGGCGGCCTACATCTTCCGGATCACAGTGCCGAAGGGCCTGCAGGTGCTGGCCAGCGGGGAACCTCACCCTCCGGTCCCGCACGGTGCCATGACCACGCACGTGTGGACCGAACGCGCCCCGATGGCGAGCTATCTCGCCATGGTCGCCATCGGGGAGTTCGAGATCCGGCGCGGACAGGTCGGCGACATCCCGGTGATCACTGCCGTGGACCCGCGGTTCGGCAAGGCCGCCGACCGGCTCCACGCGACCACGGTCGCCGCGCTGCAGTGGGGGATCCAGGTCTTCGGTGACTACCCGTTCCGCACCGCGGGCGGCATCATCGACGACGCGCCGCTGGGCTACGCGCTCGAGACGCAGGAACGGCCGGTCTATCTCGGCTTCGCGCCGGACGAGCGGTTCATCGTGCACGAGCTGGCCCACCAGTGGTTCGGCAACAGCGTCAGCCTGTGGCGCTGGCGGGACATCTGGCTCAACGAGGGGTTCGCGGCCTACGCCGAGTGGCTGTGGCGGGAGCACACCGGCCAGGAGACGGCCGCGAACGCCTTCGAGCGCTACTACCGCCGGTCCGCCCGGTCCTCGGTCTTCAGCTCGTCACCGGGAAGTCCGGGCGCGCACGGCCTGTTCAGCGCTTCGACCTACGCGCGCGGCGCCATGTGCCTGCAGGCCCTGCGCGCCAGGATCGGTGACGACAAGTTCTTCCGGATCCTTCGCGAGTGGCCGGCCGCACACCGGTACGGCAACGCGACCATCCCGGAGTTCATCGTGTTCGCGGAGAAGATCGCCGGCATGCGGCTCGACAGGCTCTTCACCGCCTGGCTCTACAAGAAGGGCAAGCCGGCCCGGTGAGCGCCGGAGAAGGACTCAGCTGAAGGTGAGCACATAACCCTTGGCCCGCAGCCGGCCGAGCACGTCGTCGCAGTGATCGGGCCCCCGGGTCTCCAGGTGCAGGAGCACCTCGGCGTCCTCCACGTGCAGCCGCGCGGCCACGCGCTCGTGCATGACGTCCAGCACGTTGACCCCGAGCTCCGCGAGCTCGCTCAGCAGCGTGACGAGCGCTCCTGGCCGATCCAGCAGCCTGCAGCGAACGACGAGATAGCGGCCCGCGACCGCGAGCCCGTGCCGCAGGACCTTGGCCAGCAGCAGCGGGTCGATGTTGCCGCCCGACAGCAGCGCCACCACCGGCGGCTTGAACGCGTAAGCGTGCTCCAGCAGCGCCGCCACGCCTGCCGCACCGGCCGGCTCGACCAGCTGCTTGGACCGCTCGAGGCACAGCAGCAGCGCTTGTGAGAGCGACTCCTCCGAGACCGTGACGACCGCGTCGACGAGCTTGGACACCAGCTCGAAGGTGAGGTCGCCCGGGCGGCCCACCGCGATGCCGTCCGCCATCGTCGAACCGATGTCCACCCGCGTCGGCTCGGCGGCCGCGAGCGAGGGCGGGAACGCCGCGGCCCGCTTGGCCTGGACACCTATGATCTTGACCTCGGGCCTGAGCTCCTTGACCGCCACCGCAATCCCCGCCACCAGTCCCCCGCCGCCGGTCGCGGTGACGATGGTCCGGACGTCCGGGCACTGTTCCAGGATCTCCAGGCCGATCGTGCCCTGTCCGGCCACCACATCAGGATGGTCGAACGGGTGGATGAACACGGCCCCCCGCTCTTCGGCATAGGCCTGCGCGGCGACCAGGCAGTCGTCGACCGTGGGTCCGGGGAACAACACGTCCGCGCCGTAGGCCTTCGTCGCGGCGACCTTGGGGAGCGGCGCCCCCTCGGGCATGAAGACCGTCGCGTCGCAGCCGAGCAGCGAGGCCGCGAAGGCCACGCCCTGGGCATGGTTGCCCGCGCTCGCGGCGACGACGCCCCCGGCCCGCTCGGCCTCGGTGAGCCGCGCGATCCGTACGTACGCGCCACGGATCTTGAAAGAGCCGGTGCGCTGGAGGTTCTCGCATTTGAGATAGACCGGCCCGCCGACCAGGCCGGACAGGAACCGCGAGTGCAGGAGCGGTGTGGACACGGCCACGTCCCGCAGCAGGTCGCCCGCCGCGCGGACCTCGGCTACGCCTACAGAGTCCCAGGCCATGCCGAGAGTCTTCCACCTCCGCGCCACTCCTCGGGATACGCCGCACTGTGGCGGGCACCGCGGCCGCCGCGCCGGCGAAGCGGGAGGTCAGTCCGCGCTCCAATAGCGATCGCCCCCGAAGACCAGGGCGGCGGCTCCGATGAGCCCCGCGGTCTGCCCCAGGGCGGCGGGCACCACCCGGGCCGCGCGCGCGTAGTCCATGCGGGCGTGCACCCGCAGCGTCTCCTCCAGTGGGTCGAACAGCAGGGGCCCGGCCTGGGAGAGGCCACCGCCGATCGCGATCACCTCGAGATCGCACAGGTGCGTGGCCGAGGCGATGGCGAGCCCGAGGGCGCGGCCGGCGCGCCGCAGTGCCGCGGCGGCGATGGGGTGACCCCGGGCGGCGTCGTCCGACAGGTCCTTGGCCGACGCGTCGTGCTTTTCCGGACGCCAGCCCCGCTCCCGGGCCCAGGCCGCGAGAGCCGGCCCCCGTGCGACCGCCTCGAGACAGCCGCGGCCACCGCACCCGCACGGCGGCCCGTCCGGATCGACCACGACATGGCCGATGTGCCCGGCGTTGCCACGGGCCCCGTTGACCAGCCGGCCGTCGAGGATCAGGCCGCCGCCGACCCCCGTGGAGACGACCATGCCGAGGACGTTGTCCTTGCCCCGTCCGGCGCCGCGCCAGTGCTCTGCGACGGCCACGCAGACGGCGTCGTTGTGCACCCGTACGGGGAGTCCGGGACAGCGGCGGCGCAGCCGCTCGCGGAGCGGGAAGCCTCTCCACGCGGGGATGTTGAGGGGTGAGACCTCGGCCGCCGGCCAGGTCATCGGGCCCCCGCAGCCCACCCCGACGCCGGCGATGTCCGGGGTGCCGCTGTCGGCCAGCAGCTTGTCCAGCAGCGCCTCGACCGTGCGCCAGAGGACCTCTGGGTCCAGGTGGGGACCGTTGGGGGTCTCCGTACGGTCGTAGGCGGCGATCCGGCCGCCGAACTCGACCAGCCCCACGGCGAGCTTGGTCCCGCCGATGTCGACGGCCAGGACCGGGCGCTGGTCGCCGGGACCGGCGGGCCGGGCCGGGCCGGCCGGCGGGTCGCCGGCGCCGCTCACCGGTGCGCTCCGCGCGCCACCGGTCCGTTCCGTTTCACCGGCCGGGTCTCGGCGCCCGGCCTCGTCGGGCCCGCCGGGGTCCCCCGTGTCCCAGTGATCCGTGTCCCAGTGATCCGTGTCCCAGTGGGGAGCGTCTTACCGGTCATCGTCTCCTCCGAAGGCCAGGATCGAGGCGGTGAAGCCGTGCACGTGGTTGCGGCCGCCCACGGGGCCGATCTCGCCGGCGGCGAAGAAGCCGCCGACTCCGGCCGGGCCGAAGGTCCGCCGCAGGGTCCGGACGTCGTGGTCGGAGTTGGGGAACATCGCCCTGCCGCGCCCGTTGCAGGAGAAGAGCAGGGCGCCTTGCACGGGACCCAGGTCGAACCGGTCGAGCAGTTCTGAGAGGTCCTGGTCGGCCGTCCCGGCGTCGCGTACCTGGAATCGTACGGTCCGCCCGACCTCGACCACGTCACCGATCGCGATGGCCCCGTTCTCCGTGTCGGCCCCCACCACTCCGCGCACGAGGAAGTCCCCCCGCTCCTGCTCATCGGCGTATTCGTCCATCGTGATCCCGATGAGTAGGCCCGAGGCCGCGAGCTCCCGATCCTCTTCGGGCAGCCCCGTGACGATCTGTTCCAGCTTGTCCAGGGCGGGTGTCCCGGCGAGCTCGTACAAGACGTTGTCCTCGGCCTTGGTCACGGCCATGGTGGGGCCGATGGGCCGCGCGCCCTGGCTGACCACCGTGGCCGCCGTGATCGCACCGCCCAGGACGACCCCCACGGCGCCGTCCTCGAAGATCTCGTCATCGACGAACAGCCGGGTGGAACCCCGTTGCTCGCCGCCCGCGATACCGCCGACCAGCGGCAGGCCGGGCAGCACGTCGCCGGAGCGCTCGACGAACGCGTCGACCGGGAAGCTGTAGGGATCGGCGAGGAGCACGCCCACCACGTCGTCGTCGCGGCCCTCCGGCATGCCCACCACGATGAGCCGGTCCTCGGCCCGCAGCGTCTCGAGCCGGAACGGCTCGATGCGCGCCTCCGGCAGTACGGCGGCCCACGCGCTCACCGCGCTGGTCTCCTCCACGCCGCGGTTGCCGCCGATCACCCCGGTCGCGCTGCAGCCGATGACCGTACGGGCGTCGGCGACCTCCATGGCGCGCCGTGCCGCGGCCTCCACCAGGTCGGGGTCATCGCCGGTGATGAACACGCACATCAGATCGGCCCGTCCGTCGAGCGGCTCCATCGCCTGGCGCACGGCGGACTCGGCCGAAGTCACAAGATCAGGGCCGAGGGCAAGCCCGTCGCCGAAGCGCGACACCGGCTCCACCTCCTCATATGGTCTCGGGGTGTAGACCCGATTCTCCCTGTTCCTGCGGCTCCTACCAAAACCTGGGCGCCATTGACCGCCTCCGGCGGCCGAACGTACCGGACCCGGGTGCGAGTCCGCCCGTCGCCGACGTAATGTCGGTCGCGTGCCTGATTCCACACCGCGCGAGACCACCGTCCGTGAGCTGCTGACCGCCGGCCACGTCCATCGACCGGTGAAGGCCGAGATCCGGCATAACCTGCTGGACAGGCTTAAAACCAGCAAACCACGCTTTCCCGGCATCATCGGGTTCGACGACACCGTGCTCCCCCACCTCGAGCGGGCCCTGCTGGCGGGCCACGATCTGGTGCTGCTCGGCGAGCGCGGCCAGGGCAAGACCCGGCTGATCCGCACCCTCGTGGGCCTGCTCGACGAATGGACCCCGGTCGTCGAGGGGTGTGAGATCAACGACCATCCCTACGCCCCCGTGTGCGTGCGCTGCCGGCGCCTGGCCGCACAACTGGGCGACGAGCTCCCGGTCACGTGGAAACACCGTGACGAGCGGTTCGGGGAGAAGCTCGCGACCCCCGACACCAGCGTGGGAGACCTGATCGGCGACATCGATCCGATCAAGGTGGCCGAGGGCCGGACGCTCGGCGATCCCGAGACCGTCCACTTCGGCCTGGTGCCGCGTGCCAACCGCGGGGTCTTCGCCATCAACGAGCTGCCCGACCTGGCCGAGCGGATCCAGGTCGCGCTGCTCAACGTGCTCGAGGAGCGCGACATCCAGGTGCGCGGCTACGCACTGCGGCTGCCCTTGGACCTGCTCCTCGTCGCCAGCGCGAACCCGGAGGACTACACCAACCGAGGCAGGATCATCACGCCCTTGAAGGACCGCTTCGGCGCCGAGATCCGGACGCACTATCCCCTCGCGCTCGACGACGAACTCGCCCTCATCCGGCAGGAGGCCGACCTCGACGAGCTCGGCGCCGAGGTCCCGGCCCACCTGATCGAGGTGATCGGCCGCTTCACCCGGCTGGTCCGGGACTCCACGGCCGTCGACGCCCGTTCCGGAGTGTCCGCGCGTTTCGCCATCGCCGGCGCGGAGATCGTTGCGGCCGGAGCCCTGCGCCGGGCCGCCCTCACCGGCGAGCAGCAGCCCGTCGCGCGGGTGTGCGACCTGCCGGCCGTGGTGCCGTCCCTGCTCGGCAAGGTGGAGTTCGAGGTCAGCGAGGAGGGCCGCGAGCAGGAGGTGCTCGAACACCTGTTGCGGCGGGCCACCGCGGAGACCTTCCGGCGCACGCTCGGTCCGGCGGATCTGTCCGGCCTGCTGGACAAGTTCGACTCCGGGGAGAGCGTCGGCTCCGGTGAGCTGGTCCCGGCCGCCGAACTGCTCAAGCGGGTCGGCAAGGTCCCCGGGCTGGCCAAGATGATGGAGCGGCTCGATATGTCCGGCGAGTCGCCCGGCCAGGCGGCCGCGGCGCTGGAGTTCGCCCTCGAGGGACTCTTCCTGACCCGGCGGCTGTCCAAGGACGTCTCCGCCGCCGGCCCCGACAGCACCACGACCTACAGGACCTGACATGGCTGCGAGGAGCCCGCGAGCATGACGCGCTATCGATACGGGGCCTATCACGACGGGCCGGATCCACTCGCTTCCCCCTACGACGTACGGGCGGCCCTGGACGCGATGGGCGACTCCGTACTCGAAGGCACGAGCCCGGCCGAGGCGTTGCGGGATCTGCTCCGCCGGGGACTGCCCGGATCCGCCCGCGGGCGGGGCCTCGAGGACCTGCTCCGGCAGATTCGCGACCGCAGGCGGGAGCTCCGCGGGCGGGGCCGGCTGGACGGGACCCTGGAGCGGGCCCGTGCCCTGCTCGACACCGCGATCGGCCAGGAGCGGGCGGAGCTGTTCCCCGACCCCGGTGACGACGCCCGGCTGCGGGAGGCCGAACTGGACGCGCTCCCCGGCGAGACGTCCCAGGCGATCACGAGCCTGAGGGACTACGACTGGCGCTCCGCCGCGGCGCGGGCCACCTTCGAGGAGCTCAGGAACCTGCTCCGGCGCGACGTGCTCGATGCCCGGTTCCAGGGCATGAAACAGGCCCTGGAACATCCGGACCCGGCGTCGATGCGGCGGGTCAAGGACATGATGGCCGAGCTCAACGAGATGCTGGAGAAGGACGCCCGCGGAGAGCACACCCAGGACGACTTCGAGCGCTTCATGCGGGAGTACGGCGACCTGTTCCCGGACTCGCCACAGGACTTGGAGGAGCTCGTCGACTCGCTGGCGAGGCGGTCCGCGGCCATGGAACGCCTGCTGGCCTCCCTCACCCCCGAGCAACGGGCCGAGCTCTCCGGCCTCATGGCTCAGGCCCTCGAGGACGCCGGCCTGGCCCTGGAGATGTCCCGGCTCTCGGACGCACTGCGCTCCCGCCGCCCCGACCTGGACTGGGGAGGATCGGAGCGGATGACCGGGGACGGCCCCCTGGAGCTGGGCGACGCGACCACCGCGCTGACGGAGCTGGCCGATCTCGCCGACCTGGAGACGGCGCTGCGCCAGGACTATCCCGGCGCCCGCCTGGACGACATCGACGAGGATGCCGTCCGCCGCGCGCTCGGGCGGCAGGCGGTCGACGACCTCACCGAACTGCGCCGCATCGAAGCCGAGCTGGAACGCCAGGGTTACCTGCGCCGTCAGGCCGGCTCGCTCCACCTCACCCCCAAGGCCGTACGCCGCCTCGGCGAGACCGCCCTGCGGCGGGTGTTCTCGCAACTGGAGGCCGACCGCCGTGGTGACCATGACCAGGACAGCGCCGGTCAGGCCGGTGAGCTCACCGGTGCCAGCCGCGAATGGCGCTTCGGGGACGAGCAGCCGATCGACGTCGTCCGGACCCTCGGCAACGCCGTGCGGCGTTCCGGCGCCACTCGCCCGGTCCGGCTGCACGTGGACGACTTCGAGGTCCTGGAGACCGAGCGCCGCACCGCGGCCGCCGTCTGCCTCCTCGTGGACCTGTCCTACTCGATGGTGCTACGCGGCGCCTGGGGCACCGCCAAGCAGACCGCGCTGGCACTGCACGCCTTGGTGACGACCAAGTATCCGCAGGACGCCATCCAGATCATCGGCTTCTCCAACTATGCCCGGGTCCTGCACTCGACCGAGATGGCCGGCCTGGACTGGGACATGGTGCAGGGCACCAACCTCCACCACGCACTGCTCATCGCGGGCCGCCACCTGGACCGGCACCCTGACTTCGACCCCATCGTGCTCGTGGTCACCGACGGTGAGCCCACCGCTCATCTGCGGCGCAACGGGCGGTCGGTGTTCGACTATCCGCCCTCTCCGGAGACCTTGACCCTGACGATGGCCGAAGTCGACAAGATGACCCGGCGCGGCGCCACGCTCAACGTCTTCATGCTCGCCGACGACCGGCGCCTGGTCTCCTTCGTCGAGGATGTCGCGCGGCGCAACGGCGGCCGGGTCTTCGCCCCGACGCCCGACCGGCTCGGCGAATACCTCGTCAGCGACTACCTCCGCACGCGCCGCCGGGCCGGCTGACCACTCCACACCCGCCGGAGACGGCACGGTCGGTTGGAGCGGTTCACGCCGGGCGGCGTCCGGTGGTCAGGTGATGGGAACGGTGAAGATCGGGTTGCTGGTCGGCTGTGGAGAGCCGCCCGAGGGGCCGATGGTGATGCCGATCTGGTCGGTGTTGCCGAGATCGCCGGCGATGACGGGCGGGATCTTGCCGTCGGAGGGGTTCATGGTGCCGGCCACACGCGGCGGGAGCTGCCGGGTGCGCGCCACTTCGGCGAGGACCTTGTCGCGAAGCCCGTCCGGGCGAGGCGACTCACCCGGGCCGCCTGCCGGCGTCAGTGATGGCCGGTGAGGATGCGCGGGCCTCGCGTACGGCGTAGTAGATCGGGACGTGGCCGGTGAGTGGATCGGCCCACCAACGGCATCCCCTGAGCCTTCACATCAGTGCGGGTCTGAGGCGGCTTCGTGGGATTTTCGGCCAGTGTTACGGGGACCCCTTTTTCCGCGTTTGCGAGGGCTGTTCGCGTGGCGGCGTGGAGGATGGCGCCGGGTCGGATTAGGGTCTGCGTCATGTCGAGCACCGATCGCCTGCTGCTGCTCCTGCACATCGGCTTTGCGATCTTCACCCTGGGCCCGCTGACGGCCGCCACCATGGCCTCACCGCGCTACATCCGCCGGCGCGAGGTGACGGTCCTGCGCTACCTCAACCGGGCGACCCGCATCTACGGGTTGCTGGCGCTCGGCATCTTCCTGTTCGGGCTGCTTCTCGCCAAGGGCAAGTTCGCCCAGGTATGGCTGTCGGCGTCGATGACGCTGTTCATCGTGGCCCTGGCGCTGCTGTTCATCGTCGAACGGGACCAGCGCAAGGCCGTCCACGCCCTCGAGCTCACGGCCGCCCGGCACGCGCCCGTACCGCCGGGAGAGCCGGGACCCGGGACCACCGCCGGCACCGCCCCTCCCGCGGAGGCTCCGGCGGACGGCGGGCCGACAGCGGGCTCCGCGGAGGCGAGCGGCCGGGATGCCTCCGGCCCGGCCGCCGGGGCGGACATGGCCGATGGCGCGGCCCCCGCTCCGGAGCCGGCCGCCGTCGCACAGGTCGAGCAGGGCCGGATCGCCGCGATCTCCGGCGTCATCGCCCTGCTCTGGATGGTGATCCTGTTTCTGATGGTCTGGTACGGCCGGTAGGCCCGCAGGCCAGGACGTCGGAGCCTAGGGCGTCGGAGTGGCCGAAGGCGAGGACTCGGCCGTTGGCGTGGCCGTGGGGTCGGCACCGGCCACCGGCTTGGCCACGGAGTCCATCCAGGACACGATCTTGTCCCAGGCCTGCGGGTTGTGAATGATGCCCGCGCCGTGAGTCGATCCGGGCACTACCTCCATGACGGCGGCCACGCCCCGCGCCTTCAACGCGTTCACGAGTTCGGTGCTGTGCTTCGCGGGCACGAACTCGTCGGCCGAGTGCATGATCAGTATCGGTGCGTCGCCGGCGTCGGCGTGCGTCGCCGGGGCCACGTCGTCCATCCGCTCCCAGCAGGTCAGGTCCCCGGCCTGCGGATCGCATCCGACCAGCTGCACCACTGCCCTGCGGAGCTTCTCCTCCGCCCTGGTGGCGGCGGGCGACGCGCCGTCGACATAGCCCAGATAGGGCGAGTTGACCGGGGACAACGCGATCACTCCGCGGACGCGCTGCGCGCCGGCGCCATAGGTCCCGAGCGTCGTGGCGAGATGACCACCGGCCGACGACCCGAGGACCACCACCCGCGAGGGGTCCACGTTGAAGCGGCCGGCATGGCGCTTCAGGAAGGCCAGCGCCGCCTCCGCGTCATCGCGCTGCGCCGGCCATGGCGCCGCCCCGCTCAGCCGGTAGTCCGCCGCGAACACCGCGTAGCCTCGTCCGGCCAGCCGCCGGGCGACGTTGCGCCACGAGGACTTGTCCCCTTCGAGCCAGTAGCCGCCGTGCAGCAGGAGGATGGCCGGCTGGGCCCCTCGCTCCGGCGTACGCCAGTAGGCGTCGATCTTCTGGTCGTCCCTCGCCCCGTAGGAGTAGGTCTCCGTACGCAGCGGGGGGAGCGTGACGATGAAGGCCTCCGCCGTACCGACCTGGCCCCCGACGGTGACCGTGACGACGGGCTCCCGCAGGGTGGCCGCGGCGCCGTGCGCCGGCACCGTCCCCCATGCCGAACACGCGATCGTCGCAGCCGCACTGAGCACCACTACCTTGCGCACCCAATGCCCCTCTCATGGTGGAATCTGGCGTCATCATAGAACCCACGGCACGAGCGCGCTTGGAGATCACCGACTGGGCCCCCAACGCTGGGGAGACGGCCTGGTCACAGTGGCCCGGTCGAGGAGGCCCCGGCGCCGGGTCCTGGGATACGGGCCGGCGCACGGAGCACGGGGCGGGGCCGCTACGGGCTCAGGCGAGGGCTCGCTCGAGGTCCCGCATCAGATCGTCGAGGTCCTCGATGCCCACCGACAGGCGCACCAGATCCGCGGGGACCTCGAGCGGTGAACCGGCGGCCGAGGCGTGCGTCATGCGCGCGGGGTGCTCGATGAGGGACTCGACCCCCCCGAGCGACTCCCCCAGCGTGAAGAGCCTGGTGCTCTCACACACCCGTACGGCCGCCTCCTCGCCGCCCGTGAGGCGGAACGACACCATGCCGCCGAAACCGCGCATCTGCTTGGCCGCCACCTCGTGTCCCGGGTGGCCGGACAGTCCCGGATAGAGCACCTCCGCCACGCGAGGGTGCCTGACCAGCATGTCCGCGATGGCGGTCGCGTTGGCGCAGTGGCGATCCATCCGTACGCCGAGGGTCTTGATCCCGCGCAGCGTCAGCCAGGAGTCGAACGGCCCGGCGATGCCGCCCATCGCGTTCTGGTGGAACGCGAGCCGGTCCCCGAGCTCGGTGTCGCCGACCACGAGCGCCCCTCCGACCACGTCGGAGTGGCCCCCCAGGTACTTGGTGGTGGAGTGCACCACCACGTCCGCGCCGAGCGTCAGCGGCTGCTGCAGGTAGGGGGAGGCGAAGGTGTTGTCGACGATCAGCAGAGCGCCCACCCCATGGGCGACCTGGGCCAGTGCGGCGATGTCGGCGATGCCCAGGAGCGGGTTCGTGGGGGTCTCCACCCAGATCGCCACCGTCTCAGGGCGCACCGCGGCGCGTACGGCGTCGATGTCGGAGAGCCGCACCGGGTCGAAGAGGACACCCCACGGCTCGTACACCTTGGCGAAGAGCCGGTAGGTCCCCCCGTAGGCGTCCCCTGGGATCAGGACGTGGTCGCCCGGCTTGCAGATCGTACGCAGCACCGTGTCCTCGGCGGCGAGCCCGGACGCGAAGGCCAGGCCTCGCGAGCCGCCTTCGATGGCGGCCAGGCACTCCTCCAGCGCCGTGCGGGTCGGGTTGGCCGAACGGCTGTACTCGTAGCCCCCGCGCAGACCCCCGATGCCGTCCTGCTTGTACGTGGAAACCTGATAAATGGGCGGCACGACCGCCCCGGTCGTGGGATCGGGCTCCTGACCTGCGTGGATGGCCAGGGTCTCGAAACCGGCTGCGTCGCTGAAACGGTCCATGCCATGAGGTTAACGGGCGCTCTCGGTCCTCGAGAATGAGGCACTCGCCCCGCGGGCGCCACCCCGCCTTGCCCTGTACGGGCGGCCTTCGCGGCCGGACAGGTCCCGTACGCCTGAACAGGCGTACGGGACCTGTCCGGCCGCCGGCGCGCCGGCTCAGCCGGCCGCCGAGCCGGCGAGGAAGCCGAGCAGATCCTGGCGGGTGATGAGCCCGGCGGGCTTGCCGTCGACGAGCACGACGGCCGCTCCGGCCTTCTCCAGGACGCCGACCGCCTTGCTGACCGGTTCACCGGACCCGATCATCGGAAGCGGCGGCGACATGTGCCCGTCGATCCGGTCGTCCAGGCGGGCCCGGCCCTGCACCAGCGCGTCGAGCAGGTCCCGCTCGACGATCGAGCCGACCACCTCGGCCGCCATGACCGGCGGCTCCTCCTTCATCACCGGCAGCTGGGAGACGTTGTACTCCCGCATCACCGAGATCGCCGTGTCGACCGTCTCGTCGGGGTGTACGTGCACGAACTCCGGCAGCCCCGGGCTCTTGCGCGCCAGCACCTCGCTCACGTGCGCCTCACCCGACGAAGAGGCGAGGAAACCGTAGTCCGCCATCCAGTCGTCATTGAAGATCTTGGAGAGATAACCCCGGCCACCGTCCGGCAGCAGGACCACGATGACGTCGTCGGGACCCGCGGAGGCGGCCACCCGGAGGCTCCCCACGACCGCGAGACCACAGGAGCCTCCGACCAGCAACGCCTCCTCGCGGGCGAGCCTGCGCGTCATGACGAAGGAGTCACGGTCGCTGACCGCGATGACCTGGTCGCAGATATCGCGGTCATAGGTCTGCGGCCAGATGTCCTCGCCCACCCCCTCGACCAGGTAGGGCCGTCCGGCCCCGCCGGAGTAGACCGAACCCTCCGGGTCGGCGCCGATGACCTGGACCCGGCCCCCCGAGACCTCTTTCAGGTAGCGCCCGGTGCCCGAGATGGTGCCGCCGGTGCCGATGCCGGCCACGAAATGGGTGATGCGTCCCTCGGTCTGTTCCCAGATCTCCGGCCCCGTCGTCTCGTAGTGCGACTGCGGGTTGCCCGGATTGACGTACTGGTCGGGCTTCCACGCACCGGAGATCTCCCGCGCGAGCCGATCGGAGACGGAGTAGTAGGACTCCGGGTGGTCGGGGGCCACCGCGGTCGGGCAGATCACGACCTCGGCACCGTAGGCCCTCAACACGTTGATCTTGTCGCTGCCGACCTTGTCAGGGCAGACGAACAGGCAGCGATAGCCGCGTTCCTGCGCCACGATGGCCAGCCCCACTCCGGTGTTTCCCGAGGTCGGCTCGACGATCGTGCCGCCGGGTTTGAGCGCGCCGGTCGCCTCCGCGGCCTCGATCATG
Organism: Actinomadura sp.; assembly: GCA_036008685.1. GTDB lineage: Bacteria > Actinomycetota > Actinomycetes > Streptosporangiales > Streptosporangiaceae > Actinomadura_C. Next base: position 29,522 of record DASYNF010000083.1, read on the forward strand.
CGAACCGCGATGCGGTCCTTGACCGAGCCGCCGGGATTGAAGTATTCGACCTTGGCCAGCACTTGTGGCGCCAGACCCGAGGTCACGTTGCGTAGCCGGACGAGCGGGGTGTTCCCCATCAGCTCGACGAGCGAATCGTGTACTTGCACAGCGACGTCCTTGTCAGCCTTGCCTTGTCGAATCCGCGCTGCCGACAGCCGCACACCAACGGATTCGGATCCAGTTCGATCGTATTGCCGCGGCCCTGGACTGTGGGCTCCGGCTCCGCGGTGAACCGCCCCGTCCGCTGGAGCGGACTCGGGATATGCTCCTCTGCCCCGGCCCATACTGCCCGGCCACCGGACAAGTATGGCCGCTCGGCCGAGGGGTATCCGCCTAACGAGGCCACGTCACGGTGGTCCACTATGGATCGAGCGGCCGCGGTGACCCGGTATGAGCGCCGGTGCCCGGTCGCACAGTGTGGTGCCGACACGGCGAGGGGTGGGTTACCGGTGATAGACAGGTGATTCGCGCACTGACGGCGCGGCGGATCGCGGCCGCCGCGGCCTATGGAGGCGGTGGGCTCACAGTGCTCGGCGGGCTCACCTTCGGACTGCTGGTGGTCGAGGCCCGGCTGGCCAAGAAGATCATCCAGGCCACTCCGTACGGTGACCCTCCGGTCGCCGACCAGTTCTACGGCGCCGCGCTGCCAGGCGACCCGATCTCCTTCGTGATGATGGGCGACTCGACCGCGGCCGGCCTCGGGGTGGTGGACCCCGGTGAGACCCCGGCGGCCCTGCTCGCCACCGGCCTGTCCGCGATCGCCGCCCGGCCCGTACGGCTCACCACCGTGGCCAAGTCGGGTTCCCGCTCCGAGGCACTGCCGGACCAGGTCACCCGGGCGCTCGCGGCCGGTCCCGAGATCGCGGTGGTGATGATCGGCGCCAACGACGTCACGGCCCGCGTGTCCCCCGCCGAATCCGTACGTCACCTCGACGACACGGTCCGGCGGCTCCGGGACGCGGGATGCGAGGTGGTCGTCGGCACCTGCCCGGACCTGGGGTCGGTCAAGCCGGTGATGCAGCCGCTGCGATGGATCGCCCAGCGGGCGAGCCGCCAGCTCGCCGCGGCGCAGACGATCGTGGCGGTGGAGCGCGGCGCCCGCTCGGTGTCCCTCGGGGACCTGCTCGGGGGCGAGTTCGCCGCCGAGCCTCGGGAGATGTTCAGCGCCGACCGCTACCACCCCTCCAGCCGGGGCTACGCCTCGGCCGCCGCCGCGCTGCTGCCGTCGATGGCGGCCGCCCTCGGGCTCGAGCCGGACTCCGAGGCACCGGTCCGGCGCCTCGGCGAGGGCGTGCTCCCGGTCTACCTGGCGGCGGCCGAGGCCGCCGAGGAGCCTGGGACCGAGGTCGCCGGCACCCGCGTGGGCGGCCGGGAGCGAGGACCACGAGGGCGCTGGGCGACGCTGCTCCGTCGCAAGGCCGGGGACCGGCCGAGTGGAGCCGGCGAGGAGGCCTCCGATGCGGAAGCGTCTCCCACGGCCGATGGCGACCCCGGTCACGGCGGCTCTGCGACCACGGCGCCCGGCATGGCCTGACCCCGGGTTCCACAGGGGCGCCGGCCCGCCGGTCCGACCGGCCCCTGACATGTACGGGGGGCCGGGGACGGGTTAGGTTGCACCTGTACCCGTGGGTAACCCAGCCGAGACAAGGAGACCCGCCATGGCCGAGGCCGTCATCGTCGCCACTGCCCGATCGCCTATCGGACGCGCGTTCAAGGGCTCACTGAAGGATCTGCGCCCTGACGACATCACCGCCCAGATGGTCAGAGCCGCACTCGACAAGGTTCCGCAACTCGATCCCGCCGACATCGACGACCTGCTGCTCGGCTGCGGTCTTCCCGGGGGCGAACAGGGCTACAACATGGCCCGGATCGTCGCCGTGCTCCTCGGCTATGACAGCCTTCCGGGGGCCACCATCACCCGGTACTGCTCCTCGTCACTGCAGACGACCAGGATGGCCTTTCACGCGATCAAGTCCGGCGAGGCCGACGTGATCATTTCTGCCGGCGTGGAGATGGTGAGCCGGTTCGTCAAGGGCAGCAGCGACTCCGGCCAGGACACCCAGAACCCGCTCTTCGCCGACGCCACGGTCCGTACGGCCAGGACCGAGGAGGGCGGGGCCGGCGTGTGGCACGACCCGCGTGAGGACGGCGCGCTGCCCGGCGTCTACATCGCGATGGGCCAGACGGCGGAGAACGTCGCGGCGATGCGCGGCGTGAGCCGGCAGGCCCAGGACGAGTTCGGCGTCCGCTCGCAGAACCTTGCCGAGAAGGCACTCGCCAACGGCTTCTGGGAGAAGGACATCACTCCGGTCAGGCTTCCGGACGGATCCATGGCCGCCAAGGACGACGGACCCCGGCCCGGCACGACGCTGGAGAAGGTCTCCACGCTCAAGCCGGTGTTCCGTCCCGACGGCACCGTGACCGCCGGCAACTGCTGCCCTCTCAACGACGGCGCCGCGGCCCTCGTGGTCATGAGCGACACCAAGGCGGCCGAGCTCGGCATCACGCCGCTGGCCCGGATCGTTTCCACGGGCGTGTCCGGGCTGTCACCGGAGATCATGGGCCTGGGGCCGGTGGAGGCTTCACGCAAGGCCCTCGCCAAGGCCGGCATGACCATCGAGGACATCGACCTGGTGGAGATCAACGAGGCGTTCGCCGCGCAGGTCCTGCCGTCCGCGGAGGACCTCGGCATCGACATCGACAAGCTCAACGTCAACGGCGGCGCGATCGCGGTGGGGCACCCCTTCGGCATGACCGGCGCACGCATCTCCACCACGCTGATCAACAGCATGCGGTTCCATGACAAGCAGTTCGGTCTCGAGACGATGTGCGTCGGCGGGGGCCAGGGAATGGCCATGGTCCTCGAGCGCCTCAGCTGACCCTTTTCATCGGCCGGCACACCGGCCTGCTCCGCGGACGCCCCGGCACCGGCCCGGGGGGTCCGCGGGCCGTCCCGGGCCTCTGGACGGGCGTCCACCCGCCACACGCTGGGCCGATCCGGTAATAGAGGATCTACCCAACGTGACAGAGAGGTCCCCGTGGGGGTCTTGTCTCAGCCGTGGTCCTGTTGCAGAGTCAGCAGAAAGGTACAGCGACCTGGAGGTGCCGATGTCTTTGAACCACTCACCGGAGACGCACAAGAACCTGATCGAACGCATCCCATCAGTTACAGGACGCGCCATCACCGAGTGGTTCACAACCATCGAGGACGGACCCGCCTTCCTCCGTTGCGAAGAGCGATCGAACTGGCTGGCCGATGAGCACGGCCTCTCGCACGGCTACGCGACGGCCCTGGTGCGCGAACACGAGCGGCTCCGCCGCGAGCGTCACTACTGAGATCTGACGATCTGGAGTTCTCGGCCGGCAACAGCAAGACCCCCGTGCCGGCTCCGGCACAGGGGGTCTTTGTCTGACGGTGACTCAGTCCCTGCCGCTGAAGTACGACAGGAAGCGAAGCATCTCGAGGTAGATCCACACCAGGCTCAGGGTCAGCCCGAACGCGCAGTACCAGGCGAATTTCTCCGGCGCCCCGGAGGCCACGCCCTCCTCGACCGCCGCGAAGTCCAGGAGCAGGAAGAAGCAGCCGACCAGGATGGCCACGACACTGAAGACATAGGCGAGCGGGTTGCCCGGGTCGCGGATTCCGAGTCCGCCGTCGACGCCGAACAGCTGGAACAGCATGTTGACGACCACCAACCCGAGCAGCGCGAATCCGGCTGCGATGACATACCTGGCGAGCTTGGGCGTCACTCGGATGATCTTGAGCGCGTGCACCGCCAGCATGGCGCCGAAGGCGAGCGCGGTGCCTATCACGGCCTGGAGGACGACACCGTTGTAGAGCTGGTTGTACGTATGGCTGACGATGCCGACCGACACCCCGTAGGCGGCGGCGAAGCCGAGGGCCAGGGGAGCGTTGGCCCGGTTGCCGAACGTCATGATCGCCCAGAAGACCAGGCCGACGATCAGCGATCCGATGGCGATGACCGGGGACAGGTTGAGCGCCCAGGCCGCCGCCCCGGCCGCCACGAGCGTGCCGAGCATGAGGAAGCCCCGTACGACGACGTCGTCGACGGTCATCCGCCGGGTGACGGGCGGCGCGTAGGACGGGGTGTTGTACATGTCCTGCAACTGCTGCGGGCTCGGGACGTGTCCCGGGCCCTGCTGCCCGAAGGCACCACGCCTGGAGAAGGCGGGGTTCCTGCTTTCCATCACTTGCCTCCACGCTTCATGACTCTCTGACCAGTGTAGACGTCCGACCGGTCCCTATCGTTCCCAGCACGTGTCGGCTTCGCATCAATTACCGTGCCCCCGGTCGGACTCGAACCGACACCTTTGGCCCTTTTAGGGGGCCCGCCTCTGCCGTTGGGCTACGGGGGCGCCGTAATCATATCGGCGATACACGAATAGCATGCCCTATGGAATTGGAATCGGATTCATTTCTCCGGCGTCACGGTGCGGAAGAATAAGGGATCTCAGTAGGACCGTTATTCCCCAGAAAAGCATGGAAGTCACCCGACTCGGACCGGTGAACCAGCAGGTCGGCTCCCTGATGAGGTCTCCTCACCCTACCTCGCTCACGGAGCGTAAGCGTTTCTTTACCAATGCCCGAAATCCACGTGGCGAAAGTAGTGCCTCACCGACTGTGAACGGCCCTGTCCTCGACCAAGGTTTCGCCCGCACGCCCTTCGCGATCTCTCCGGATCGCGCGTACCTCGTGAACTCCGATACGCCCGCTCTCGCATGCGAGTGCCGAGGCCGCGAGATAAAGCAGCCACACCCGGGCCCGCCCCGGCGTGGTGAGTTCACCGCAGTCCGCCCAGTGCCGCTGCAGGTTGGCCGCCCACGCCCGGAGGGTCCTGGCGTAGTGCTCACGGAGCGCGGTGACCTCGCGGACCTCCAGGCCGGCCTCTTCGAGCGCGGCGACGATCATCCCCAGCGGCCGGAGCTCCGGGTTGTGCGGAAACATGTAGCTGGTGGTGAAGGTCCGCCGCGCCGGCCGGGCCCCGGGCCGGCGCACCATCTGCTGCACGAGCAGGCGCCCGCCGGGCGCGAGCATCCCGTACAACCGCGGTACGACCTCCGGTGACGCCAGCAGGTCGGCGTCCTCCGCACCGTTCAGTCCCACGATGGCGTCGTAGGGACCGTCGCCGGCCGCCTCGTGGCCGCCGACCCGGACCTCGACGCGCTCGGCGCACGCCGCCAGAGCGGCCCGTTCGCGGATGTGGCCGGCCTGTTCCGGCGAGCCCGTGAGCACGACCACCCGCGCGCCGTATCGGCCCGCCGCGGCCAGGGCGAACGATCCCCAGCCACCGCTGAGATCCAGCAGCCGCGTCCCGCTGGTGAGGCCGAGCCGGTCCGCGATCGCGGCCTCCGCGAGCGCCTGCGCCTCCTCGAGGTCCACGGCGTCGTCCCACAGCGCGCAGCCGTATGCCATCGAAGGCCCGAGCATGCGCTCGAAGAAGGCCGGCGCCACGGCGAAGGGCCCCTCATCGGCGCGGGCCCGGCGGCCGGCGGGGAACTCCTCCTGTGGCGGCTTGGGCTCGGGTCCGACCGCGCCGAGCATCACCGCCGCGCGAACGATGTCGCGCTTGTCGTCACTACTCAGCCGGATCGGCTGATCGCCGCTGCGCATCACCCGTTGTACGGCCGCGAGCGCGGCGAACATGTCACCGTCGATGTCGAGATCTCCGGCGATGTAGGCCCGCACCAGGCCCATCTCACCGGGCTTCCACAACAGGCGGCGCAGGGCCCGGCGATGTCTGATCACGAAGGTGGGCGCACCCGTCGGCCCTATCTCACCGCCGTCCCAGGTGCGGACCCGGATCGGCAGGTCCTCGGGTCCGGCCACGTCGTCGGATCCCAGCAGGATCCGCGTCAGCAGCGGGGCGAGCCGGGAGGCCGCACCGTCCTGCATGCGCACGTCGCCTCCTATTCGGGACGCCGGCCGGCCGCGAGCTCGAACTCCTCACGCGGCCGCTGCAGTTCTCCGAGCGAGACGATCTCTCGGCGGAAGAACAGCGCGAGCGTCCAGTCGGCCAGCACGCGCGCCTTCCGATTGAGGGTAGGCATCCGAGACAAATGGTAAGTACGGTGCAGCAGCCACGCCAGCATCCCGCGGAGCTTGATGCCGTAAACCTGTGCCACTCCCGTATGCAGGCCCAAGCTCGCCACGGACCCGGCATAGGCGTGCTTGTACGGCCGGCGCGGCTTGCCCCGCAGGTCGGCGACGAGGTTGTCGGCCAGTCGCCTGGCCTGCCGGACGGCGTGCTGGGCGTTGGGCGCGCAGTAGGAACCCGGGTCGGTGAGATCCGGCACAGCGGCGGTGTCACCCGCCGTGAAGGCGCCCTCCATGCCCTCGACGGCGAGTTCCGCGGTCGCTCTGATCCGGCCCTTCTCGTCCAGCGGCAGGTCGGTGTCGCGCACGACCGGATGCGGCTTGACGCCCGCCGTCCACACCAGCGTGCCGGCGTCGAAGGCGTCCCCGGAGCTCAGCACGATATGGCCGTTCTCGGCCGACTTGAGCAGCGTCTCGAGTCGCACCTCGATGCCCCGTCCCCGCAGCGCCTCGACCGTCCACCTGCCCATGTCCTCGCCGACCTCCGGCAGGATGCGCCCGGTGGCCTCGACCAGGATCCATCGCATGTCCGCTGGGTCGATGCTCGGGTAGTAGCGGCAGGCGTCACGGGCCATGTCCTCCAGCTCGGCCAGCGCCTCCACGCCGGCGAAACCGCCCCCCACGAAGACGAAGGTGAGCGCGCGCCCGCGAGCCGTCGCGTCATCGGTGGAGTCGGCGATGTCGAGCTGCCCGAGCACATGGTTGCGCAGGTAGATCGCCTCCCCGATGGTCTTGAAACCGATCCCGTTCTCGGCCAGGCCCGGGATGGGAAGCGTGCTCGAGATGGAACCGACGGCCATCACCAGGACGTCGTAGGAGATCTCCCGGGTGCCGTCCTCCTCCCGCTCGGCGCCCACCACGCGGACCTTGGCCCGCCTGGCCGCGTGGTCGACTCCGACGACCCGGCCGTTGAGGATCCTGGCCGGGTCCAGTGCCCGCCGCAGCGGGGTCACCACATGGCGGGGCTCGAGGTTGCCCGCCGCCGCCTCCGGCAGGAACGGCTGATAGGTCATGTAGGACTGGGGGTCGACGACGGTGATCTTCACGTCGCCACGCCCCAGCTCACGCCGGAGCCTACGCCGCAGGCGGCGCACGACCGGCATGCCGACCGCCCCACCGCCGACGACAAGGATGTGTGTGGACTTGGCTGACATGTCCGAGGCGGTACCCAGGCGGGTGACGGGCAACCGGGGTCGTTAATCCGAAAAAAATTCTCGTTCAGCCGCGAACCCCGGCCCCGGACGGGGCATCACAGGAGAGTGTGCGCGAGCACCGGGGCCGGCGGAGGTCCGCCGTCCCCGGGGCGAACCTCGGGAACCTCTGTGGCGACCGGGGCGCGGGACAGGGCCAGACGGGGGCGCCAAGCGGGCAGATCCGCTTGGCCGGCCCTGCCCCGCGGCCGCCCATGCACCCTGTGCCGGCTCGTGCCAGTTCATGTCAGGTCGTGTCAGCCGGGCATGGCCCGGGCGCGAGCGCGGGTGAAGACCGCGTCCAGCATCTCCTCGGTCAGCCGGCCGGTGAACGTGTTCTGCTGGCTCGGGTGGTAGCAACCGAGCAGGAGGGCACCGTCCTGCCCGGCCCGGTCCAGTTCCACCTCGACGCCGTGACCGAACGCCGGACGGGGCCTCGGCAGGGCGTAGCCGGCCGCTCTGAGCGCGGGCCAGACCGCCTGCCAGGCATAGCCGCCGAGCACGACGACGGCGCGGACGCTGTCCGCCGTCTCGGCGATCTCCCGTGACAGCCAGGGGGAGCAGGAATCACGCTCGGCGGGCGTCGGCTTGTTGTCGGGCGGCGCACAGCGGACGGCCACGAACATCCGGGTGCCGATCAACCGCTGGTCGTCCCCGGCGTGGACACTCGTGGGACTCGCCGCGAGCCCCACGCGATGCAGCGAGGCGAACAGCCAGTCTCCGGACCTGTCGCCGGTGAAGATGCGCCCGGTGCGGTTGCCGCCATGGGCCGCCGGCGCCAGTCCGACGATGAGGACGCGCGGCTTCTCATCCCCCCAGCCCGCGATCGGACGGCCCCAGTAGGTCTCGTTCGCGAAAGCCCTCCGGCGCTGGACGGCGATCTTCTCGCGCCAATCGACGAGTCGAGGACAGGCCCGGCAGACCGACTGGCGCGCCATCAGCTCCGAGAGCGTGGGCGCCTCGGCGGCCAGCGTCCGTACCTCCTCCGGTCCATGGGCGACCGGGGTGTCGGGCGCGGCCAGGTCATGCGGCCACCCCGTACCCGGCGGGACATACGGCGGATGGACCGGCTCGGCGTTCGTCACGGGAGGTGACCCTCACTTTCCTCATCCCTGAGCCGCGGCGGTCTCCGGTCCGCGATGGTGGAGGGACACGCCGCACCTCAAAGATAAGGTCGGCCCACCGAGCTCGGGACGGGCGAGGGAACCGGGCCCGGATCCGGCGTGCCGGCGGACGCGAGGGTGGGGGCCGCGGGGGTGGGGGCCGCGGAGGGGATGGACTCACGGACGTGCGGACCGGCGTGCCGCCGGACGGCTACCGCACCGTTCAGAGCCGGCTCTGGCGCGACCTGCCGTGCCGGAGGCGGTGCCGCAGCACCAGGGACAGGTAGGAGCCCAGCTCGAGGGTGTAGCGGCGCCACAGCCGCCGGGGGTCACGGGAGAGCCGGTACAGCCAGCCGACGCGGAGCTTGAGGACCCAGCGCGGGTACCACTCCCGCCGCTCGGCGAGATGCTCGAAGTAGGCGCCGCACGTGATGATGACGGGCACGTCGAGCCGTGCCCGGTTGCTCGTGACGAAGATCTGTTGAAGCGGGGTGCCGAGCCCTACGTGCAGGATGTCCGGCTTGGCCTCGTTGATCTCCGCGACCAGCCGGTCGACGTCCGGCTCGGGGATCCGTCCCGACTCGTCCGCCCAGTGCCCATGCCGGGTGCCGACGATCTCGAGGCCGGGATACCACTGCCGGAGGTTGGCCGCGGCCGCCTCCGCGGTCCCGGGCGCGTTGCCGAACATGTACACCCGCCAGCCCTCCTCCGCGGGGAGGCCGAACAGATCGTCGGTGAGGTCGTCGTTGGCCATCCGGGCGGGCAGCGGGCGGCCGAAGACCTTCGCGGCGAGCACGACGCCCCAGCCGTCGGCCAGGTTGAGGTCGAAGCCGTTCATGAGGTCCCGCAGCACCGCGTCGCTCTGGGCCGCCATGACGTAGTTGGGGTTGGCGAAGGTGACGGCCAGCTGCCGGCGGGTCCGGACCGCCTCGGTCATGAAGCGGCGCAGCAGTGGCACGTCGGCCTTGCTCACCCGGACTCCCAGCACGTCCACGGTCTCGTGCGCCCAGCTCTGCTCCATACGGCCCCTCGCTCCCGTCGCTCCGCCGGTCCACGGCCCGAGGGAGCCTATCGAACGGCGGCCGCACAGAGACGCGGATGTGCCGAAGAGGGCACGGAAGACCGAGAGGGGCGAGGCGCCCGCCCGCCGGCCCGCAGGCCCGGCGGGCGGGCGGGCCGGCGGGACCGCTCACACCAGTGACCAGGCGATCCCGTCCAGGATGTCGCGCTCACTGATGACGACGGCGCCGAAGCCGTACTCGCGCATGATCCGGTCGAGGATCAGCGCGCCGGCGCCTATGACGTCGACCCGGCCCGGATGCATGACCCCGATGGCCGCGCGCTCCGCGTGAGTGGAGTGCAGCAACCTGCGGGTGACCTCGTGCACCTGAGCGGCGGTGATCCGGGACAGGTGGATCCGTTCGGGGTCGTAGGACGGCAGGTCGAGCGCGATGCCGGCGACCGTGGTGGCCGAGCCGGCCAGCGCCACCAGGGTGCGGGCCCGGTCCACAGGGACGACCTCCCGAACGGCCGCGAGCTGCGTGTCGATGTCGGCGACCGCCGCGGCGATCTGCTCCGGGGTCGGCGGATCCTGCACGATCCGAACCGACGGGTCGTCGCCGTCCGGCTCGCAGAGATGGCGCTCGCTCATCCGGACGCAGCCGATGTCGACCGATCTGGCGGCGTCCACCGACGATGTACCGAGGACGAACTCGGTCGAACCGCCACCGATGTCGACCACCAGGTAAGGGCGCGTGGGCCGCAACTCGACGAGGTCCTGGGTCGCGCCGGCGAAAGAGAGCCGTGCCTCCTCGTCCCCGCTGATCACCTCCGGGACGACGCCGAAGATGTCCACGACCCCGCTGACGAAGTCGGCCTGGTTGCCCGCGTCCCTGGTCGCGCTCGTGGCGACGACCCGGATCTTCTCGGCCCCGTGGGCTTCGATGAGACCGGCGTAGCCCCGCATGGCGGCGAAGGTGCGCTCCAGCGCCTCGGGCGCCAGCATTCCGGTCTGATCCACCCCTTGACCCAGTCGTACGATCTCCATGCGGCGTTCCACGTCGGTGAGCCGGCCGTCGGCGATGTCGGCCAGCAGCAGCCGCACCGAGTTGGTGCCACAGTCGATCGCAGCCACCCTGGTCACGTCGGCTCCGCCTCCCCCTTCGCCTCTCTCGCGTCCATCGTCCTCGCCCTGCCGTGCCTCCGGATCGATCACTGCGCCTCCCGGGACGGGCCGGCGGCCTGGGGGCCGCCGTCGTGTACAGGATCGGGTTCGGGCGAGGGCCCGCGGCCCGACGAGGGGTCGTGTTCGCGCGACGACCGGCCCGGCCCGGCTGGGGGATCGTGGCGCCGTGGGGCGTCCTGGGCGGGCCGGTCCGCGCCGCTCCCGCAGGCCTCGACGCAGGGCGCGCCACGGGACCAGTCGGCGAGGGCGTCCAGGGCCTCCCGGCCGAACGGGTTGGTGCCCGGTAGCGCCAGCTCGTGGGCCACGAGCGCGTGCAGGCACTTGACCCGCATGGGCATGCCGCCGGCACTCTGCGTGCCCGCCGGCAACGGCTCGAGGCCCTCGTCCCGGGCGGCCTCGTCGCGGCGGCGCAGATAGTCCTCGTGGGCCGCGGCGTACTTCTCCGCCAGCGAAGGATCGGCGGCCAGCCGTTCGGTCATCTCGCGCATCAGGCCACCGGCCTCGAGGGTCCCGATCGCCGACGCGGCCTTCGGGCAGGTGAGGTAGAAAAGCGTCGGGAACGGAGTGCCGTCCGGCAGCCTGGGCGAGGTCTCGATCACGTCCGGGAGTCCGCAGGGGCACCTGTGCGCGACGGCGCGCACGCCCCGCGGCTCCCGCCCCAGTTGCGCGGCGACGGCCGTCACGTCACGTTCCTCGATCAACCTGGTTCCCTTTCCAGCCCACCACTCCAGCACATCGCCCCGCCTGCGGGCCCGTGCTCCTACCGGCGATCCGCCGCTTCCACCGACCGCCACAACGTGGCATACCACGGTGGCGTGCGCGGCGACACCGCTCTCGTGCCCGGTCCGCCGGCCGGCGGACTGCCATCGAGGAGGACGTAGCATTTTTCGCCCGGCATGCAGTAATGCAGCCGTCGACGTGCCTCACGTTCAATGTACGACTTGTCGCCGAGCCGCCGTTTACGAAGAGCCAGTTCCTCGACCTGCCGTTCGGCCACGCGCTCCTGATGCCGGAGTCCGGCGATCTCCCGCCGCTGGGCGATGTACTCCCGGACGGGGTAGGCCAGGCTCAGCGCGATGGCGCACATCACGATCGCCAGGATGGCGGCACGGCTGGTGAGATGGCCACGCGAGGAGGCACCCCCGGCCGGCCGGTCTTCGGCCGGCCGGGGCCGCCTCCCCTCCCCGCTGTTGACCATGGGGCGGCGTCAGCCGTCCCAGCGGAAGCGCGGGAACGCCGACGTTCCGGCGTAGCGCCCGGCGTCGTCGAGGAGTTCCTCGATGCGCAGCAGCTGGTTGTACTTGGCCACCCGGTCGCTGCGAGCCGGCGCGCCCGTCTTGATCTGCCCGCAGTTCGTCGCCACGGCGAGGTCGGCGATCGTGGTGTCCTCGGTCTCTCCGGAGCGGTGGCTCATCATGCAGCGGTAACCGCTGCTCTGCGCCAGCGCCACCGCGTCGAGCGTCTCGCTCAGCGTGCCGATCTGGTTGACCTTCACCAGAAGCGCGTTGGCGGTCCCGGTGTCGATGCCCCGGCCCAGCCGCTCGGGGTTGGTGACGAACAGGTCGTCGCCGACGATCTGAACCCGGTCGCCGACGGCCTCGGTGAGAGCCTTCCAGCCCTCCCAGTCCTCCTCGTCCAGCGGGTCCTCGATGGACACCAGCGGATAGGCGTCCAGCCACTCCCGGTAGAGGCCGATCATGTCCTCGGCGGACCGCTTGCCGCCCTCGAACTCGTACGAGCCGTCGCCGTAGAACTCCGTGGCGGCCACGTCGAGTGCGAGCGCGATGTCACGACCCGGGGTGTAACCGGCCTTCTGGATCGCCTCCATGATGAGGTCCAGCGCCTCACGGTTGCTCGGCAGGTCCGGGGCGAACCCACCCTCGTCGCCGAGGCCGGTGGCGAGGCCTCTCTCCTTCAGCACCGACTTCAGCGCGTGGTAGGTCTCGGCCCCCCAGCGCAGCGCCTCCCTGAAGCTGGACGCGCCGATCGGAGCGATCATGAACTCCTGGATGTCCACAGTGGTGTCGGCGTGTGCCCCGCCGTTGAGGATGTTCATCATCGGCACCGGCAGCACGTGCGCGTTCGGACCGCCGACGTAGCGGAACAGCGGCAGTCCCGAGGAGACGGCGGCCGCCCTGGCGACGGCCAGGCTCACCCCGAGGATCGCGTTGGCGCCGAGCCGGGACTTGTCGGGAGTCCCGTCGAGGTCGACCATGAGCTGGTCGATGAGACGCTGGTCGTCGGCGTCATAGCCGATGATCTTGGGCTCGATGTCGTCGAGCACGGCGGCGACGGCTTCCTCCACGCCCTTGCCGCCGTAGCGCTCACCGCCGTCGCGCCGTTCGACGGCCTCGAACCGGCCGGTGGAGGCGCCACTCGGAACGGAGGCGCGGGCCTCGGTTCCGTCGTCGAGCAGGATTTCGACCTCGACGGTCGGGTTGCCGCGGGAGTCCAGGATCTCCCGGGCGAAAACGGTGTCGATCGACGCCACGAGCGTCTCCTTGTGGTCACAGCTGGGATGGTTCGTCCCTCCGAGCGTAGTGCGGCCGCCCCCGGGGGATCGAAGGGGCGCGCCGGAGTTCCCGGCCGGTGACCGGCGTGCGCGTTACCCAACCGTTTCCCCGGCACGGCTTGACCCTGACGCGGCCCGTATAGTCCACTAAGCTGGTCAAATCGACTTGATTGGTAGGGAAGGTAGCGGCATGGGACTCGGGATGAGATGGCGGCCGGTCACCGCGGCCCTGGCGGTTCTGACCGGCGCGGGCGCTCTCACCGCATGCGGCTCGTCGGACGCCTCCGGTAACGGCTCCGAACTGAGGCTCGGCTACTTCCCCAACATCACGCACGCGACGGCACTCGTCGGGGTCCGGAAGGGTTTCTTCACCAAGAACCTGGGCAGTGGGGTCGAACTCACGACCGCGACCTTCAATGCCGGTCCGGCCGCGACCGAAGCGCTGTTCTCCGGGGCGATCGACGCGACGTACATCGGCCCGAGCCCGTCCATCAACGCCTGGTCCAAGTCGCACGGCAAGGCCGTGAAGATCATCTCCGGCGCGGCGTCGGGCGGGGCCTCGCTCGTGGTGCGACCCTCCATCAGGAGCGTCGAGGAGCTCAGGGGCAAGACGATCGCCACCCCACAGCTCGGCAACACCCAGGACGTGGCGCTGCGCCACTTCCTGCGGCAGAAGGGTCTGAAGACCGACAAGAACGGCGGCGGCGACGTCAAGGTCCGGCCGCAGGACAACTCGGTGACCCTGCAGTCCTTCGCCCAGGGCGCCATCGACGGGGCATGGGTCCCCGAGCCGCACGCCTCCCGCCTCGTCCTCGAGAACAAGGGCAAGCGGCTCGTGAACGAGAACGACCTGTGGCCCGGCCGCAAGTTCGTGATCACCAACCTGCTGGTGCGCACGGAGTTCCTCAAGGCCCACCCCGACCTGGTCAAGAAGCTGATCAAAGGCTCGGTGGAGGCGAACGAGTACATCAACGCCCATCCGGCCGAGGCCAGGAAGTCGGCCAACGACCAGCTCGCGGCGCTGACCGGCAAGCCGCTGAAGGACGACGTCAGCGCATCCTCCTTCAAGGAGATCAGTTTCACCGACGACCCGGTGGCGGCGTCGCTGCGGCAGGGCGCCGCGCACGCGCGGGAGATCGGGCTGCTGGACCCGGTCGACCTCAGGGGGATCTACGACCTCGGGCCGTTGAACGAAGTCCTCAAGTCCAGCGGAAAGAGCCCGGTGAGCGATTCATGACACAGACCTTCGGTCACTCCAGGGGCGCGACCGAGACGCGCGGCCCGAACGGGCACGCGGTCCGGCTGAGCGGCGTGTCCAAGGCGTTCGGCTCGGGCCCGGCGGCTCTGCTCGCGCTCGACGACGTGTCGCTCGAGGCCGCACCCGGCGAGTTCGTCTGCCTGCTCGGGGCCTCGGGCTGTGGCAAGAGCACGCTGCTCAACCTCGTCGCCGATCTGGACCGGCCGAGCGCCGGGACCATCGACACCGGAGGCGCCCGGGTCGCGCTGATGTTCCAGGAGCCGGCGCTGTTCCCCTGGCTCACCGTCTCCGGCAACATCGAGCTCGCACTCCGCATGCGGGGTGTGCCCCGCGGGGAGCGCAAGGAACGGGCCGCGGAACTGCTGACCTCCGTGCACCTCGGCGGCTTCGGGAAGAGGCGACCGCACCAGCTCTCCGGTGGCATGCGGCAACGGGTCGCCCTCGCCCGCGCCCTCGCGCTGACGGTCGACGACGCGGACGGCTCCCACGGCACCGTGCTGCTCATGGACGAGCCGTTCGGCGCGCTCGACGCGATGACCCGGGACCTGCTGCACGACGAGATCGAGCGGATCTGGCGAGAGCGCAATCTCACCGTCCTCTTCGTCACCCACAACGTCCGCGAGGCCGTACGGCTCGGGGACCGGGTCGTCCTCCTGTCGAGCCGGCCGGGCCGGGTGGTCCAGGAGTTCCCCGTCACGTTCGACCGGCCCCGCCGGATCGACTCGCCCGAGGTCGCGCGGCTCGCGGCGACCATCACCGACCGGCTGCGCGAGGAGGTGAGCCGCCATGGCCACTGAACGGATGAAGGCCACCACGGGAGATACAGCCAATACGGCTGATACGGACCTCCGGGACCGGGACGGCGCCCCGAAGCCGCCGGTCAACCGGCACATCACCGGACTCGACGCGCTGGAGCTCACCGCCGCGTCGCACCGCAACCCCCTGGCCGCCATCTGGTCGGTGCTCTGGCCGGTCCTGGCCGCGGTCACCATCGCGGTGGGCATCTGGCAGGCGGTCGTCCTGAGCGGCTGGAAGGAATCATGGGTCCTGCCCGGGCCCGCCGACGTGCTGCCCAAGCTCGCAGGCTCGATCACCAGCGGAACCTTCTGGGGTGCCGTCGGCCTCACCATGCAGCGGGCTCTCATCGGCTTCGCCCTCTCCGTGCTGGTCGGAGTGGTGCTCGGCGTGGTGATCTCCCGGTTCGGGGTGCTGCGCCGCGCGTTCGGCTCGCTCATCACGGGGCTCCAGACCATGCCCTCGATCGCATGGTTCCCGCTCGCCATCCTGCTGTTCCAGCTGAGCGAGAGCGCGATCCTGTTCGTGGTCGTCCTCGGCGCCGCGCCGTCGATCGCCAACGGCCTCATCGCCGGGGTGGACTATCTGCCGCCGATCCTGCTCCGGGCCGGCAAGGTGATGGGCCTGCGCGGGGTGTCGCTGTACCGGCACCTGATCATGCCCGCGTCGCTCCCCGCCTTCGTGGCCGGGCTCAAGCAGGGATGGGCGTTCGCCTGGCGCAGTCTCATGGCCGGCGAGCTGCTCGTCCAGATCGGGACGACCTCGTCCGTCGGCCGGCTGCTGTCGGACGCGCGGGAGCTCAACGACACGGCCGCCATGATCTCCGTGATGATCGTCATTCTGGTCATCGGGATCGTGATCGACCAGCTCTTCGGCCTCGCCGACCGCACCCTCCGAGCCCGCCGGGGCCTCACCGGCCGGAACTGACCCGAGCATCCCGGTCGTGATCCCGCGGTTGTCCGCGCTCCTCGCGGGCCGCCGGACAACCGCGAGATCACGGTGAGAGGGTCACCGGCGATGGTGCGGTGTGGTCGGGTGGACCGTCGCTGACGGAAAGCGTGACCACGGTGCCGGGCTCGGCCGCCGTACGGGGGGCCAGGGACATCTTGGCGATCGTCCCGCGCTTGTATTTCCCGGACTCGATGCGCTCGGGGGCCATCAGGACCCTGAGACCCGCGCGCCTCAGGCGACGCGCGGCGTCCCCGGGCCGGAGGCCGAGCACGTCCGGCACACGTACGGCGTCCAGGCCGGAGCCCTTGCTGAAGTAGTGCGACGGGGGCGGGTGGAACCGTCGCACCGGAGCCCCGTTCAGGGCATGGATCATGGTGTCCTGCCAGATCGGCCCGGGGATCGTCGCTCCGAACACCGCTCCGTAGCAGCGGCCGTCCATGCACAGGCTCCCCATCGGGTGTGCGTAGCCGCCGCGCGGGTCGCCCACCCACACGGCCGCGGCCAGACCGGGTGTGTAACCGGCGAACCAGGCGGCCGAGAAGTTGTCCACCGTGCCGGTCTTTCCCGCGGCGGGGCGGCCGATGCCCAGGCCGCGGGCGGTCCCGTCGGTCAGCACCCCGCGCAGCACATGGTTGACGGCGTCGGCCACACCCGGCCGCATGGCCTGCCGGCACCGCGGCCCGGGCGCTCGCACGTGACGGCCGGTGGCGTCGGTGATCTCGCTGATGGCGACCGGCTCGCAATAGCGCCCGCGGGCCGCGAAGGCGGCGTAGGCGGCGGCCATCCGTACCGGCGAGACCGTGTTGAAGCCGAGCGTGAAGGAGGGGTACTGCTGGAGGGCCGTGCCGCTCGCCTGCCGCATGCCGAGCCGTTCGGCCATGGTCGCGGTGTCGCACAGGCCGACCTTGCGCTCCAGGGCCAGGAAGAACGTGTTGACCGAGTGGTGGGTGCCGGTGAGCAGGCTGAAGGTGCGGCCGCCCTCGCCGTCCGCCGAATTGCGCAGCAGCCTGGTGTCGCCCACCCGCTGCCCCTTGCAGTTGCGGTAGCCCTTCGGCTGAAACCGGCTCGGCGCCATGAGGCGCTGGCCGAACGGCATGCCCTCCTCGAGAGCCCTGGCCAGGGTGAACACTTTGAAGGTCGAGCCCGCCTGCATCCCGATGCTGGAGCCGTGGGAGGCGTCGGCGGCGAAGTTGATCCAGGTCTTGCCGCGCTCCTTGTCGGGTCCGAGTTGCCGGTCCACGGCGAGACCCCTGATGGCGCCGGTCCCCGGCTCGATCAGCGCTTCGGCGGCCGCCTTGCCCGCGGAGTTCTTCGCGGGCACCCGGCGGTCGACGGCGCGTTGCGCGGCCCGCTGCACCTTCCGGTCCAGGGTCGTGCGGATCGTGAGGCCACCGCGCTCCAGCAGCCGCCGCCGCTCCTCCACCGTGCTCCCGAACACGGGACTGATGAGCATCTCCCGCTGGACGTAGTCACAGAAGAACGGCGCACTGCTCGTCACACACCCGTTCGGCGTGTGCCTCACCCGCAGCCGCAGTCCCTCACGGGCGGCGGCGTCGGCCTGGGGCCGGCTGATCCAGCCGAGTGCGGCCAGCCGGCCGAGGACGACGTCGCGGCGCGCCCGCCCGGCGTCCGGGTGCAGCCGCGGGTTGTAGGCGTGCGGATAGCGGACCAGCCCCGCCAGCGTCGCCCCCTCGGCCAGCCCCAGCCTCGCCGCGGACTTGGCGAAATAGTGCCGGGCCGCGGCCTCGATGCCGTACGCCCCGTCGCCGAAATAAGCGATGTTGAGATAGTTCTGCAGGATCTGGTCCTTGGACATCCGCCGTTCCAGGGCCACGGCATAGCGGAGTTCGCGGACCTTGCGGGCGGGGGTCACCTCGAGCGCGGCCCGCCGGTCCGCGTCCGTGGTCGCCAGCTCGGACAGCAGGTTCTTGACGTACTGCTGGGTGATCCCGGACCCGCCCTGCGTCACCTTGCCGGCCTGCAGGTTCTGTAACAGAGCCCGCATGGTCCCCTGCGAGTCCAGAGCCCCGTGGTCATAGAACCGGCTGTCCTCGACCGCCAGGACGGCCCGGCGCAGGATCGGTGCCACCTGCTCGAGCCGCACCTCCACGCGATTCTCGAAGAAGAAGGTCGCGAGCGTGGAGCCATCGGTGGCGAGGATCTTCGAACGTTGCGGCAGCGGAGGAGTCCGCAGGTCGGCGGGCACACTCTGGAACCAGAGCGCGGTGTCCCGTGCCCCCACGCCGGTCGTGCAGGCCAGAGGGAGAACGATCAGCCCGGTGAGCACACCGGCGACGACGCCCATCCCCGCGAGCCGGCTCGCGGCGTGGAGCGGCGATGTGCCTCGGGCCTCCCCGCGTGACACCACAGAATGAGACTAGAACGCGGAGATCTCGTCTCTCTAACGATCCTGTTCCCACTCCTGGACCCGGTCGCGGAAATTCCGGGCGATCCGCCGCAGTTCGGCCTCTGGATCACGGCCCTCGGCGCGGGCCCGCCCCACGAGTTCGAAAAGCTCGGCCCCGAGCCCCTCACCGACGTCGGTGAACAACCCCGCGGGCGCCTCGGCCCGGGTGGCGCGGCGCTGCAGCTTCGCGGCGAGCGACAGGGCCGGCTGGCCCATCGCCACCCCGTCGAAGATCGAGTGGTCCTCCCTCTTCTCGGCCCGCTCGGCCGCCTTGATCTGCTCCCAGTTGGCGTTGACCTCGTCGGCGTCGGCGACCGTCACGTCCCCGAACACGTGCGGGTGCCGCCGTACGAGCTTGTCCACGATCCCCGCGGCCACGTCATCGATCGTGAACCGCGTGTCGTCGGAACGCTCGGCCGCGACCACGGAGTGGAAGGCCACCTGCATCAGCACATCACCGAGCTCCTCCCGGAGGGCGTGCAGATCACCGCCGTCGATGGTGTCGACGACCTCGTAGGACTCCTCGAGCAGATAGGGCGCCAGTGAGGCGTGCGTCTGCTCCCGGTCCCACGGGCACTCGCGCCGCAGGGTGTCCATCACGGAGACCAGATCGAGCAGCCGCGCGCCCGGCAGGTCATAGGAGCCGTGCAGCACCTCGATGTCGACGGCGTCACCGTCACCCGGGCCGCCGTCGCCCGACACCAGCAGGGAGCCGATCTCCCTGAGCAGCCGCTCGTCCCCGTCCGGCGACGCCACCCAGACGACCGTGCCCGTCCGCGCGGCCTCGACGAGGGCACGGGGATCGGCCTGCACGACCTCGACGGGGATCTCCGCCGCACGGAGATAGGGCAGCTGCGGATGGTCCTCCGAGCCGACGAGGACCCGGTCCGCCGAGCGGAGGGTGCGCCAGGCGGGCCAGGTCAGCACGCCGGGCGCCACGCGATGGGTGGTCGCGATCAGAACCAGGGACATGATCAGCCGGTGCCCGGCGCGGTCTTGGACAGCCTGTGGACGACCGGGACCATGCCACCCCGCTGCGGGTCGAAGGCCCCGTAGCGCGGGTTGATCTTGATCCGGAGGGCCTTGGCGGCGCCGGCGTAGGCCGCCTGCACCTGACGCAGCCCCTCCTGCTGCCGCTGCTGGTCGACCTGGCCCTGCCCGTCCACCGCGGCGCCGGCCTGCTGTGCCACCGCCCGTACGATCATGCCGGAGCGCACGAAATCGCGGCTGTAGCGCGTCGGCAGGTCGCCCGCGAGCAGGTTCGCCCGGAGCACCCGGTCACCGCCGTTCTGGGCGATCAGCTCGTCGATCTTTCCCTTTCCGACCGTGATGCCCTTGCGCCGCGCCACCTCGTCCCAGACCTTGATCTCGACGAGCTGGTAGAGCGCGCTGCGCACCGGCGAGTCCAGGTCGAACGGCACCTGGTGGCCCTGCTGCTGCAGCTGCTGCTGGAGCTGCCCGGCGTCGGGGTTCTTGGTGAACTCGGCCCGCCAGTCCGCGACCACCGAGTCCAGCTCCGACGTCGTGATGCGCTGATCGCCGATGGTCGCCGCGGCACCGAGCCGGGCCGGTTTGCAGGCGGTCAGCACGCCTCCGGCGGCGACGACCACGGCCACAGCGACCGCTGTGAAAGATGTACGCAACACGGGCTCCCAATAACGTCCGTAACGCATGATCACGACGGGTCGGCTAGGAGTCTAGTTACCCGCCCCCACAGGTTCGAGCAGCAATGTCTCCACGAGGTCGGTGCACCACTTCAGCAGCTCCTGGTCGCGCAGCGGGCGTCCCCCGAACCCTCCGGTCTTGGGGGCCGGTACGAGCAGGGTCCGGCGGGCCGGCTTGAGCAGGCTCTTGGGATAGAGCCGCTGGAGCCGCACCTGCCTGGAGTCCGGCAGCTCCACCGGCGCGAACCGGATGTGGTTGCCCTGCACGATGACGTCGGTGAGACCGGCCCTGCGGGCCATGGCCCGGAAACGCGCCACTTCGAGCAGGTTGAGCACCGGCACCGGGAGCGGCCCGAAGCGGTCCTTCAGCTCCTCGTGGACCGCCGGGATCTCGTCGGACGACTCGATCCCGGCGATGCGGCGATAGGCCTCCAGCCGCAGCCGTTCTCCCGGCACGTACTCATGCGGAATGTGCGCGTCGATCGGAAGCTCGACCTTGACCTCCGGCATCTGCGCCGGTCCCTCGTCGCGCAGCTCGCGTACCGCCTCGCCGACCATCCGTACGTAGAGGTCGAAGCCGACGCCCGCGACGTGACCGGACTGCTCGGCGCCGAGGATGTTGCCGGCGCCGCGGATCTCCAGGTCCTTCATGGCGACGAACATGCCCGCGCCCACCTCGGTGTGCTGGGCGATGGTGGCGAGCCGTTCGTGCGCGGTCTCGGTGAGCGGCGCCTCCGGCGGGTAGAGGAAGTAGGCGTAGGCCCGCTCGCGTCCCCGCCCGACCCGCCCGCGGAGCTGGTGCAGCTGCGACAGCCCGTAGGTGTCCGCCCGGTCGACGATGAGCGTGTTGGCGTTGGGGATGTCGAGGCCGCTCTCCACGATGGTCGTCGCCACGAGGACGTCGTAGTTCTTCTCCCAGAAGTCGACCATGACCTGCTCGAGCTGATGCTCGTTCATCTGACCGTGCGCCGTCGCGATCCGGGCCTCCGGCACGAGCTCCCGCAGCGTCTGCGCCACCTTGTCGATCGACCGGACCCGGTTGTGCACGAAGAAGACCTGGCCCTCCCGCAGCAGCTCCCGGCGGATGGCCGCGGCGATCTGCTTCTGGTCGTAGGGCCCCACGAAGGTCAGCACCGGATGCCGTTCCTCCGGCGGCGTCAAGATGGTGGACATCTCGCGGATGCCGGTGAGTCCCATCTCGAGCGTACGGGGAATCGGCGTGGCCGACATGGCCAGCACGTCCACCTGGGTGCGCAGGCGCTTCAGCTCTTCCTTGTGCTCGACGCCGAACCGCTGCTCCTCGTCGATGATCACAAGACCGAGGGACTTGAACCGGCTCTGCGACGACAGCAGCCGGTGAGTGCCGATGACGACGTCGACGGCCCCGTCGGCGACGCCGCGCAGCGTCTCCGCCACCTCGGCCTCGGACTGGAACCGGGACAGCGGCTTCACCGACACGGGGAAGGCGCCGAAGCGCTCGCTGAAGGTCGACAGGTGCTGCTGCACCAGCAGCGTCGTCGGGACGAGGATCGCCACCTGCTTGCCGTCCTGGACCGCCTTGAACGCCGCCCGGACCGCGATCTCGGTCTTGCCGTAACCGACGTCACCGCAGATCAGCCGGTCCATCGGGACCGGCTTCTCCATGTCCTGCTTGACCTCTTCGATCGCGCCGAGCTGGTCGGGCGTCTCGACATAGGGGAAGGCGTCCTCGAGCTCCCGCTGCCAGGGTGTGTCCGGCGCGAACGCGATGCCCGGGGAGGCCATGCGGGCGGAGTAGAGCCGGATCAGCTCGCCGGCGATCTGCTTGACCGCCTTGCGGGCCCGGCCCTTGGCCTTCTGCCAGTCGGTCCCGCCGAGCCGGTGCAGCGAAGGCGCCTCCCCGCCCACATAGCGGGTGATCTCATCGAGCTGGTCGGTCGGCACGAACAGCCGGTCGGCCTTGGCGTATTCGATGATGAGGTACTCCCGGGTGGCGCCCTGGACCGTACGGCTCACCATCTCGACATAGCGGCCCACGCCGTGCTGCTCGTGCACGACGTAGTCACCGGTGCGAAGCTGCAGCGGATCGATCCCGCCACGGCGCCGGGACGGCATCCGGCGCGCGTCCTTGGTCGAGGATCTCTGCCCGGACAGATCCGTCTCGGTGAGCACGGCCAGCTTGACCGCGTCCCAGACGAAGCCGTTCTCCAGCCGGCCCGTGGCGATGTGCACGACCGACGGCTCGGGGGGCTCGGACAGCTCGGTGAGTTTGGCGCCGAGCCCCTCCTCCCGTACGACCTCGGCGAGGCGCTCGGCCGGACCGTGCCCCTCGGTCAGCAGGACGACATGCCAGCCGTCGCGGATCCAGCCCTCGACGTCCCGCATGACCCGCGCGGTGTCACCACGGTAGGCCTCGGCCGGCCGGGCCCCGATGACCGTCACGGATCCGTCCGGCTCCTCCTCGGCGGCCTGCTCCTCGTCGGCCGGACCGAAGGGTGTGATGTTCCACCAGGGCAGGCCCAGCTCACCGGCACGCTCGCGGATCTCCTCCAGGGTCTTGTAGGCCGCCGCGCCGAGGTCGATCGGCGCCTCTCCGCCGGCCGCGGCGTTGACCCAGGACGCGTCCAGGAACTCCCGGCTCGTCCGGACGAGCTCGACCGCCCGTGAGCGGTTCCGCTCGGGGTCGCAGACGAGGACATGGGACCCCTTGGGCATGAGGTCCAGGAGCAGCTCCATCCGGTCCGCGAGCACGGGGGAGAACGCCTCCATGCCCTCGACCGTGTCACCGTCGGCCAGGCGGTCCAGGATGTCGGTGAGGGACGGGTGCTCCTCGGCGAGCCGCTTGGCGCGCTCCCGGACCTCGGGGGTCAGCAGCAGTTCCCGGCAGGGCGCCGCCCACAGCCCCTCCTGCGCGACCTCCAGCGAGCGCTGGTCGGCGGCCTTGAAATAGCGGATCTCCTCGACCGTGTCGCCCCAGAACTCGATCCGGAGCGGATGCTCCTCCGTCGGGGGGAACACGTCGAGGATGCCCCCGCGCACGGCGATCTCACCGCGCTTCTCGACCAGGTCGACCCGGTGGTATCCGGCGTTGACCAGGCGGGTGACGACGTCCTGGAACCCGGCGTCCTCCCCGGTGCGGAGCCGGACCGGCTCCAGGTCGCCGAGCCCGGACACGATGGGCTGCAGAACCGCCCGTACGGGGGTGACGACCACGCGAAGAGGGCCCGCCATCGGGTCCGTCGGGTCCGGGTTGGCCAGCCGGCGCAGCACCGCGAGGCGCTGGCCCACGGTGTCCGAGCGCGGCGACAGGCGTTCGTGCGGAAGCGTCTCCCAGGCCGGGAAGTGCGCGACCTCACCGGGGCCGAGCAGGCTGGTGAGGGCGGCGGTGAGGTCCTCGGCCTCGCGGCCCGTGGCCGTCACGGCGAGCACGGCGCCATCGGAGCCGCTGATCTCCGACGCCAGCGCGGCGGCCAGCATGGGGCGCAGCGATGGCGGCGCGACGAGGTCGTGGTCGGGGGCGGACCCGTTCCGCGCGGCCTCCAGGGCTCGGCGGAGGGCAGGGTCGGAGCGCGTGAGCGCGAGAAGTCCGGAAAGCGTCATTTTCTGCCAAAGGTTTCCACGGGCGGTGGGAGTCGCGTCGGTCGGTGCAACCCGAACAACCCGGAAACCATGACGGCCCGGGCTCTCCACCAGACTACGCGGCCCGCCCGGCCGCGTGGGCGGGGCGCATCCGGCCTTCCGGACCCCTGGCCGCCGACTCGCGCCTACGGTGACCCCCCAAGACACGTCAAGAATGCGCAAATAGCGGACACTCCGAAGCTATGTGGCTACGCTGCGATACCGTGACCGATCTGCGGACGCCGTTGGTCAACGACGGCAAGTCAAGCGGGCCCCGACCCCTGACCGGGCTGTTCGACATGCGTGCCCGCGAGTACGCCTATCAGAAGCCCCTCCAGCGAATCCAGATCCTGGAGGCGGGCTGCGGCTGGGGAGACGGACTCGACCTCGGCACCAAGGAGCGTCACGTCACCGGCGTCGACGTCGACACTCCCCTCGTCCGGGCGCGCACCTGCCGCCGGACCGACCTGCACAACTGGCACCTCGGTGACCTCCGTACGGTGCCCATGCCGCCGCGCATGTACGACATCGTGCACGCGCACTTCCTCATCGAACGGGTGCAGCACGCCGAGCTGGTACTGGACCGGTTCGTCGCCGCCCTCAAACCGGGCGGGTTGTTATTACTGCGGTTCCGCGACCGCACGAGCGCGTACGGGTTCATCGACCGCGTGCTGCCGGGCTGGCTGCGGACGCGGGCGTGGCAGTGGTTGTCGCGCCGCTCCGGCGAACTCTCCGGCGAGGAGGAGCGCTACGGCGGGAGGGGGACCGGCGATGACCTGCACGGCCTGGCCGGCGCACCGGCCCCCGCCGTCTACGAGGAGATCGCCTCCCGGCGCCGGATGCAGTGGTACTGCGTGATGCGTGGCCTCGTGATCGGCGAGGAGTACACCTCCCTGGACACGGTGGCCGCCTTCGGCCGCTGGAGCCGGCTGGTCAACGGCCTCTGCCGGATCGTCGCGACGCTGTCACGGGGCAGGCTCACCGCCGATCACAGCGAGGTGACGCTCGTCATCCGCAAGCCCGAGAACAAGTTCGCCCGCGTCATCTGACAGTTTCGTGAGATCGCGGCGTATGCGGTGTGACCCTCCCATTGTGTTCCGTCAATGTGCACCGGGCGCTGACCAGCATTAACGTTTGAACGCTGGATCCCTGTGCTGACGTGAGCGGAGAGTCATGTGACCGCCGAACCGAGCTTTTCCGACCTGCCGACATGGGCACCCGACCTGGCCGAGCTCGCCGACCTCGAGCTCTTGCTGTCCGGGGCCTTCGCACCCCTGACCGGCTTCCTCGGCTCGATCGACACCGCTGCGGTGATCGCCGGCGGCCGGCTGGCCGACGGCAGCCCGTGGCCGGTTCCGGTCGTCCTCACGGTCCCCGAGGAGCTGACCAAGGAGGAACGGCTGATCCTGCAGGACCCCGAGGGCCTGCCGCTGGCCGTACTCCAGGTCACGGAGGCATGGCGGGACCCCGTCTCGGACACGCATCGCCTGGCGGGGCCGGTGGAGCCGCTCCGCACGCCGGCCCATGGACCCTTTCGGGGGCTCCGCCGCCGCCCGAACGAGCTGACCTTCGGGGGGGACGCGACGCCACCGGCGGACGGGGCCCCGGCCCCGCGCCATGCCGCGGTGCTGGCCGTGGCGACGCGCGAGCCGCTGCACAGGCGGCAGCTGGGCCAGCTCAAGCAGGTCACCGAGAAGCTCGCCGCCGGCCTGGGCGCCCGGTCGGGGACGGGCCCGGAAGAGGTGCGGGTCCTCGTCCTCGCCCTGCTGTCGGACGAACACGACGACGCGCTCGTCCGCGCGCTGCTCGCGGTGCCCCGCGAGCTTCCCGAGGGGACCCAGATCGTCCCGGTGCCGCTGACCCGCCGTGCGGATCCGGTCCGGGACCTGCGGCTGCGCTCTCACGTCGCCAGGGCCTACGGCGCGACGCATCTGTTCGCCGAACCCCTGGAGGGGCTGGAGCCGCGCCCCACCGGCGGACCGGCCATGGAGGCGGACGGCATCGCGATCCCGCTCGTGGTCCCGGAACCGTGGGCCTACGACGCCGACCTGGAGGTATGGCGCCCCATCGCCAAGATCGAGCCGGATCACGCCCGGCTCGAGCTCACCGCCCATGACATCGAGACGATGCTCGACCGGGGCGACCCCATCCCCGAGTGGTTCTCACCGCCCGCCGTGGCCGCCGAACTGGCCGCGGCCCGGCCGCCCCGGCACCGGAGGGGCGTCACCGTCTTCTTCACCGGGCTCTCGGGCTCGGGCAAGTCGACCGTCGCGCGGGGCCTCGCGGACGCGCTCGCCGAGCACACCAACCGTACGGTCAGCCTGCTCGACGGTGACGTCGTCCGGCGCTTGCTGTCCGCGGGTCTCACCTTCTCCCGGATGGACCGCGACCTCAACATCCGCCGCATCGGCTATGTCGCGGCCGAGATCACCCGGCACGGCGGGGTGGCCATCTGCGCCCCCATCGCGCCCTATGCGGTCACGCGCGCCGAGGTACGGCGGATGGTGTCGGCCACGGGCGACTTCCTGCTCGTCCATGTGGCCACGCCGCTGGAGGAGTGCGAACGACGTGACCGCAAAGGTCTCTACGCCAAGGCCCGGGCCGGGCTCATCCCCGAGTTCACCGGGGTCTCCGACCCCTATGAGGAGCCCGGCGACGCCGACCTGGTGCTCGACACCTCCCGGATGAGCCCTCAGGAGGCGGTGACCACGGTGCTCCGCCTGCTGGAAGCCGGAGGCTGGGTGCGCCCCGTGACCTGAGCCCCGGGCGCGAGCAGCGCCCGCCCGGCGAAGACCACGACCACCAGGAGCATGAACCCGAAGGCCCAGCCGCCGAGCACGTCCGTGACCCAGTGCTTGTTGAGATAGGTGCGGGTGTAGCCCTCGGCGAACGCCAGCATGGCGATCAACGCCCAGCCGGCGGCCCGGCGCCGGCGGCTCGCCGCGGTGTAGGCCAGGACCAGGAACACGATCGAGCCGTAGATGACGATCGTCCGGGCGCAGCCCCCCGAGGGATAGGTCCCCAGGGTCGTCGGCGGGTGCCCCCGATCCACGATCTTGGCGATCCCGGTCTGGGCGTACTTCTGTACGAGGATCACCGATCCGATCAGCAGCGGCGGGACCCAGCGGCGGTCCCGGGCGAGGAAGATCAGGCCTATCGCGGCCACCAGGCCCACACCCCGGGTCTGCGAGATGTTGCCCATCTTGCCGATGGTCTCCACGAGGTGCGCCGCGTCGTGGTCCTGGACCCGCGCGATCCAGTGGAAGGTCGGCCAGTCCACCGGGCCCTCCAGCCGGGACAGCGCCTCGCCCAGCGCGATGGCGGCGCCGGTCGTCAGGAACACGCCGGCACCGAGGAACAGGACGAAAGCGCCGACCGGGCCGAGTGTGGCCACGGACGCCGTCCGGGCGTCACCGAGCCGCGCGGCCCAGGCCGCGGGGCGCCCGCCTCCGGCACCGGCCCGAGCCGCGCGCGGACACATGAGCAGGAAGACCAGCAGGAAGGCGAGTGACGCGCCCCCGGCCCCGGCGAGGATCGCGATGAGCATCGCAGCAGTGTCGCACAGCGTTCACGCGTCATCCGGGATACGTACGCTTAATCCCCGCATTCGAATGCAGGAAGTGCACAACGGGCGTGAAACATCTCGATCGCGCAACCACAGACTCGCACCGTCGGATATGTGCCATCATCATGCCGACCTCTTGCTAGTTGCTCCTTAAGGAACCCACTTATGCGCCGACGTCTCTTCGCGGTGGCGACCGCGGTCCTTGCGACCAGCGCCAGCGTGGTGCCAGCCGCCAACGCGGATCTCAAGCAGTCAGCCGTGGTCTCCACGAACCCGGCGGACAGCACCCCACACGTACTGGACGGGGCCGTCCGGGCCGTCGCGGTGGTGGGCGGCAAGGTCATCGTCGGCGGAAACTTCGAGAAGGTCCGCGAGGCCGGCAGCGGCAAGCCGGAGATCGCACGGCACAACATCTTCGCCTTCGATCTCAAGACCGGAAAGGTCGACGGGACTTTCAAGCCCGCGGTGAACGGCACGGTTTACGCGCTGGAGCCCGGCCCGGCGGACACCGTCTACGCCGCCGGTTCGTTCGGCACCGTCAACGGCGCCGCCCTCGGAGCGCTGGCCCAGCTCAAGGTGCCCACGGGCGTGGCGATCACCACGTTCAAGCCACGGGTCGGCGGCGGCATCGTCTTCACGATGGTCCGGCGCAACGCCCACATCTACATCGGCGGCAGGTTCACGAAGGTGGCCACGAAGCCGCGGACCGTGCTGGCCCGGGTCGACGCGACCACCGGCAATGTCGACGACACCTTCAACCTCACCGTGAGCACGCCGCGTCAGGGCGACCTCAAGGTCTTCAAGCTGGCCGTGAACCCGCAGGACACCCGCCTGCTGATCAACGGGACCTTCACGATGGTGGCCGGTCAGCGCCGCTACCAGATCGCGATGATCGACACCACGGCCAAGCCGGCGGCGCTCACGACCTGGTCCACGGAGCGCTACGCGACGCCGTGCAACCCGAACTCCTTCGACACCTACATGCGCGGCATGGACTTCGCCCCCGACGGCTC
>DASYNF010000084.1:0-35704 GCA_036008685.1 Actinomadura sp.
ACGAGCAGTTCGTTGATGGCCACGTGCCGGGGCCGCGTCACGATGTAGCCGATCGCGTCCGCGATGTCGTCGGCATGCAGGGGTTCCATGGCGGCGAACCGCTGCTTGATGCCCTCGAGGACCTCCGGCCTGTTGTGCCCGGCGAGCTCGGTGTCGACCGCACCGGGCTCCACCAGCGAGACCCGTACGTGCCGGCCGGTGACCTCCTGGCGCAGCCCCTCGCTGAACGCGCCCACCCCGTGCTTGGTCGCGTTGTAGACGGCGCTCCCGTTGCGCGCGACCCGCCCGGCGACCGAACTGACGTTGACCAGGTCAGCGACCTGACGGGGACCGTCGTCGGCGGCGCTCAGCAGATGGGGCAACGCGGCGTGCGCGCAGTACAGCAGGCCGAGGAGGTTGACCTCCACCATGCGCTGCCATTCCGACAGCGGCGCGTCCACGGCCGGCCCGAGCAGCATCACCCCCGCGTTGTTGATCAATGTGTCCAGCCGCCCCAGCTCGGCGACCGTACGCTCCACCACCTCGCGCGCCTGCTCCTCCACGCTGACGTCGCCGGTCAGCACCACGGCCGTTCCGCCGGCACCGCGGATCTTGTCCGCGAGCTCCTCCAGGCGCTCGGTGCGCCGTGCCACCAGCGCGACCGCCGCGCCCTGCTCGGCCAGCGCGAGCGCCGTGGCCGCCCCGATGCCGCTCGAGGCCCCGGTGACCAGCGCCGCCGTCCCATCCAGCCGATTAGACATCGCCCCTCCAAAAGATCATGGCCGACGCAGTACGAGTCGGATCCGTAAAGTCCATGACGAGGGTTTCACGGGACAGAATCATCGTGTGCGGCGCCCGCCGCGCAGGGGGCGGCGGCCGCAGGCCGGACCGGCCGGTTCGGCGGCCTAGGCCGAGCATGGCCTGCTCCACCTGATCCGGGCTCAGCGGTGGCTCGGCGACCGGCTTCACGGGCAGTAATCAAGACGCTGACTCTCGGATACCTCGAGTGTTGGGCAGCCAGGGTGATATCCAGGGCGCCGAAGATGGTGGCCCGCCGGTCGTGGTCGGCGCCTCTGGTTTCACCCTTTCCCGACGGCTGGTCTTGCCAGGGCAAGCCTGGTAGGACGTGGAGAAGATCGGCGACGGTGACTCCGGGAGGCGCCCATGCGGTACGAGATCGAGGTCGACATCGAGGCCGCGCCGGAGGCGGTGTGGGCGGTGCTGGCCGACGTGGAGCGCTGGCCGGAATGGACGCCGTCGATGACCCTGGTGCGGCGGCTCGAAGACGGCCCGTTCGGCGTCGGCAGCACGGTCCGCGTGCGGCAGCCCAGGCTCCCGCAGGCTGTGTACACCGTCACCGAGTATGAGCCTGGGCAGACCTTCAGCTGGGCGGCGAGGTTTCCGGGCGTAACGACCGCCGGTGGCCACCACGTCGTCCCACACGGAGACGGCCAGGCGACCGTTCGGCTCACTCTCGACCAGACCGGCGTGCTCGCACCGCTCGTCGGACTGTTCGCGGCCCGGCTGGCCCGCCGCTACGTCACCCTGGAGGCCGAAGGCCTCAAACGAGGCTGCGAATCCCTACCCTGATCAGCCACTGATGCCTCGGCCTATCGTCGTGAGCCGACCGCGCCGGCCACCCCGGCATGCCACCGGACTCGTGAACGTTCGTGGTCACCGCACTAGCGAGGTTGCCGCCGCCCTGGAGGGCTGGCGGCCGGACGGTCAGGGTGGCGGTCCCCTCATCGAGTCCGAAGGAGTCCCGCTGTGATCACGTTCGACGACATCCGCGCCCAATGAGGGGGCCGCTGTCCTGGGATTCTGCTGATGCAACTAACAGTGACGTCGTCGCCGGTCTTAAGCCGGCCGTCGTACCCGCGCGCGGTCACGGTCGAACCAGCCACCACACGGGCACGGTGACCGTCGGCCGAGTGCATCCCCGTGGTCCAACACGGCCGATCGGTCTCCCCGGTGTAACAGTTTCAGCCGACGTCCGAACCGCGACGGCGGGTCACGAGGCGACGGGTCACGACAAGCCCGGCGCCGAGCACGATCACCGCAACGATTCCGCCGATGAGCCACGGTTGCCAGTTCGAGGCGGTGTGGCCGGAGACCGTGACGATCTTCCCTTCGCCTGGTGTGGAGGTGATGTTGCGAGGGGTGAGGATCAGATCGTCCGAACTCAGCAGGTCGTTATTCTGGCGGAAGTCATCCAGGCCGCCGCTGTAGGCCTTGCCGGTGGAGTCGATCAGCTCGGCGGTGCTGTCGGATTTGCGTGCGACATACAGTGTGATCAGCTCGAGCGATCCGTTCTGGTGTTTCACCAGGATGGAGCGTTCGAAAACTGTTGCGGCGGGCCCGGCGAAGTCCTGCGCCGCCTTACCGACCGCCCCGTTCAGGTGGCAGCCGGCGTCGGCATCACACGGGGACGCGGACAGCACTTTGGACTTCAACTGCTCCGGAGTGTAGTGGGCGGCGAAATTGGCAAGTCGATCCTCACTCGTCCCGCCACTGTCGAACTTATCGTTCTTGACGTTGGTCGATTCCGCGTACTCCAGGAACAGATCCGGCGCCGAAGTCGGCGGCGTCGACGAACCGCACGCCGACACCATCAACGGGATCAACGCCGCGACTATCCCAGAGCCAGCACGCATCATGAACTTCCTTCCACAGTTCGGGCAGATCGCAAGCGCGCAATACGCAGCCGCAGACTCGTCACCAGCACTGTCTACTAGGCCAGTGCTGGGAGGGGTCCCGAGTCGTGTCTCGACCATCACCTCTCACCCGATCCGACAGCGGATCCTTCTGAAACCGCTGGAACATCGCTGGATAGCCGGTGAACTTGTCCGCTCGGAAGGCCGGCAGCGATGGCTGGATGACACGTAGGCAGAACAGCGGCTTCACCGCGGAGGTGCTTCAGCATGGTGAACGGCGATTGATGCACGGCCAGTCGCCCTCGGGCGATACCCGCTGTTACGACTTGGACATGCGCGGGTAGGGCCAGGGCATGGCTGATCTAGGAGACACGTTCCGGCCCGGCGAACAGGCACCGGAGAGCGGCTTTTACCAATGCGACTGTCCAGGCGCTCACCGCTGGAGCACTAACGTCGCCGGGCATACGCTGCCGCCGATGCCCGCGGATTGCAGCGGAAGCCAATGGAAACTCGCGGAGAAACGTCCCGTCAGATGACGGTCCCGCCGGGTTCAGTCAGACTCGGACGGATAGGGGAGAACTCGAGCAGCGGGCGTGCGGCCTTCGGCGCAGACGCCTCATGACCAAGGTTTCAGTGGTGCGAACTAACGGCTGCTCGGAGGTCGGCCCCTCCCCGGCTGGTCCGGACGTGTGCGTGTGTGTGATGAGAGGAGGTGATGTGCGAGGGGATTGCTGTACTTCCGTGCTGTACAGCCACCGCATTCACCTGTTGGCTATGAGCCACTATTCAGGAAGATCAAGCTCTTGGGATTTAGCACATCACTGGCCGGATCAGGACAGGCATCCATATCATTGCCGTCCCGCGTGGTCGTCGCACTCCACTTGAAGTTCCTGCCATATCGCTGCAGCTCATTCATGGGGAACAATCCCATTATCGTCCTCTTGCTCCGCGCAGCCTCCCCAGCCACGTTCACGTTGGCTTCCCCGGATACGAAGTAACCGACCTGGCGGCCATCCAAGTACTTAACACCCAGCTGATCAGCAGCGGAACCGTCGGCCGACGCAACATTGACGTAGAATCCTGCCGTCCCTGAGCTAATCTCACTCGTGGTCACCGACCACGTCACTTCGAGGTTGCTCCCATTCCGCCGGAGCGAGACACCCGTCAAGTCAAGACCTCCTCCATCGGCCTTGGGGTCGTCGCAGCTGTTAGCCATATTGCTAGCGGGTGGAGTTGAGGCCGATGCCGGGGGGTGCACCGTGGCCGCTGGTGAGGATGATGCCGCTGTCCCCGGGCTTTGGCTTGACGAAGAATAGGCGGCGACCAAAGTAATGATGGAGGCAACGATAGGACAGGAATTCCCGGACGAGAGAGCATACGATCGACCCTACGCATTGGCGCAGTCGGACGTATGGGCAACACTGCAACCCGTCCGCGGCTCCGACCACACCGATGGTCTTCTGATCCATAGAAGGATCATCACCGTGCGGGGCGCCCTTGAAGACGTGGAGGAAGTTCTCATCCGGTTGGGGAGATTGGCTCTGTTCAGGGCGTCTACGGTTTCGGGTGTTGGGTCGTCGTTGTGGAGAGCCGGGTCATGAGTGAGGGCGGGTTTCACGAGATCGGCCAGGAGTTGCGGCGGCTCCGGTTGGCCGCGGGGCTGTCTGGTGTCGAGCTGGCTACACGACCTGCGGCATGCGTCCGCGACCCTGCTGCTCAATTCCGGAGTGTCGCTCAAGGAGGTCGCCAGGCGGCTGGGTCACAGCGTGGATGTGCTGTGGAAGGTTTGCGCGGGCTGCATGGACTGGACTAGCAACGGATCAACAACTTGATCAACAACTTGATGAACAAGGCACTCACCGACTGATCGCGGCTACGTTCAAAGGGCTCCGGCTCATTCCGGGGCCTTTTTTGGCCGTTTGAGGGCCGTAGGAAGCACCTTTGGGATTGCCTCCTCAGCCATCAGCCGGCAACAGACGGGTACCGGGCTGCCGTGAGGTCCTGGGCAAGGTCCTCCAAGGTCAGTTCGGCGTTCAGCAAGCTGACCACTTCCTGTGTCAAAGGGCGGAGGGCATAGACGTGACGCACTGCCTCAAGATGCACGGGAACTTCGTAGTAGTCCTGAGCGAACCGCTGAAATGCCTCCGGGGACGGATCTATGAGCAGTTGGAACAGGGCCGCCGCCCCGTCGGGGTCGCTATTGCCGTCCGGGTAGTCGATCTCGCCTGCCTGCCAGCGGTCGTCGCTGGTCTCGCGCCATAGGCAGGCAGTCACGACCGGCATCCCGTCCTCGTCGCAGAAGGCCGGCTCTTCCACGCAGTGCCTGAAGACCTCCGGGACCGCATCGAGCACCCCCGGCCACGTCCCATCGTTGACATACGGACTCATAGCTGATTCATGGTCAAAGCCACGGACATATGCGCCTGCTGCCGAGAAGACGATGGAGTACTCATCTCCGGAGCCGTTGGACATCGAGGCCATCTCCTCCTGCGGGGACCAGTCCGCAGTGAAGGAGTAGTACCGGCTCTCCCAATACGGGCTCAGGATGGCCTCCAGCACCGCCATGGAACGGCAGAGATCACGGAGTGTCCGAACGTCGGGTAGCAGGCGAGCCACATGATGAAGAGTCACGCCGCCATCCAACAGGACACCAGTGACGTCATTCGCCAGCAGATGGTGCGATCCCCCAACCAGAGGAAGCCACTGCCGCGCCAGCACAACCACAGTCCAACACCCGCGGCTTGATCAAGAGCGTGCTCATCGTCTGATCGCGGGCTACGCTCCAAGGGCTCCGGTTCATCCCGGGGCCCTTCTCTTTTTGCCGCCTGACCCGGGCCCTTGCTGGTCATCTCATCCCGCGTATATCCAGCGACCAGCGGCTGAGGGCCGCTTCGGGTGGCATACGGCTGCGGACATCCGAAACCCCGGCGACCTGCGTTCGGGCTGGTCGACCGGGGCCTTCAATGATCATCTTGGGTGTCCCCGGCAGGATTCGAACCTGCGGCACATCGGTTGGGAGCACGGTCCCGGCCACGGCTCCGGCCCGCGGATCCCGTGGATCCGCGGGCCGGCCGGGGAACGCGGCCGTGACCGTGGTCGCGGTCGCGGGTCAGCGCAGGGACGGCGGGACGTCGGCGGAGTCGCCGATCCCCGTGAGGAACCCGGCGTAGTCCTTCACGGTCTCCTTGGTGACCAGCTTGCCCTGAAGGGTGTCGTCGGCCGGGACCGGCTTGCCGGCGAGGATGTCGGCGGTGAGGTCGGTGACCTTCTGGCCGAGGGCGAACGGCGACTCGGCGTTCGTGGCGTACATCTCTCCGGCCGCGACGGCGGCGAGCGCGTCCGAGATGCCGTCGTTGCCCACCAGCTTGACCTTGCCGGCGAGGCTGCGGGCCTTGAGCGCGGACAGCACTCCCATGGCCATCTCGTCGTTGGCGGCGTAGACGCCGTCGATCCCGGGGTTGGCCTGGAGCACGTTCGTCATCACGTCCAGTGCCTTGGCGCGGTCGAAGTTCGCCGACTGCTTGGCGACGACGGTGATGCCCTTGTGCTTGGCGATCTCCTCTTCGAACCCCTTGCTGCGGTCCTGGGCGACGTTCGTGCCGAGGATCCCCTGGATCTCCACCACCTTGCCCTTGTCGCCGACGGCCTTGGCGAGGGCGTCGGCGGCGTTGCGGCCCGCCTGGACGGCGTCATAGCCGACGAAGCAGGTGAGCTTGCCGCCGGCGGGCTTGCGGTCGAAGGCCAGCACCGGGATGTTGGCGTTGTTGGCCTGGGTGACCGAGGCCGTGGCGGCCTGGCTGCTGACCGGGTCCAGGATGAGGACGCCCGTCTGCTTGGAGATGGCGGTCGTGGCGAGGTTGAGCGCCGTGGCGTCCGAGTTGTTGGCGTTCTGGACGGTCAGCTTGACACCCTTCTTCGCCGACTGTGCCTGCGCGCCGTTCTTCACGCTCACGAAGAACGGGTTGTTCAGCGTGCTCATGATCACGGTGGCGTCCTTCTTGCCGGATCCGCCCTTGGCGGCGGACCCCGCATCACCACCTCGGCTGCAGCCGGCCAGGGACAGGGAGGTGATCGCGGCGAGCGCGATGGCGGTACGGGCGATGCGCATGAGGGTTCCTTTTCGGGCGTACGGGTGGTGGGAGGCGGCCGGGTCAGCCCCGGGCCGGTTCCTTGGGGGTGGGGGAGAGGACGGCGGGGGCCGCCTCGCCACGGCGACGGACCAACGCGCGGACGGCGTCGAGGTTGCGGTCGAGGAAGACCGCCAGCAGGATGACCAGGCCCTTGACGACGTTCTGGAGGAACGGTGAGACGTCGAGCAGGTTCATCCCGTTGTCGATGACGCCGAGGACCAGTGCCCCGACGAGCGTGCCCAGCAGGGTGCCGCGGCCTCCGGCCAGGCTCGTGCCACCGATGATCACGGCGGCGATGGCCTCGAGCTCCAGGCCCGTGCCGGCCGTCGGCTCCGCGGTGGAGAGCCGGGCCGTGAGGATGAAGCCCGCCAGCGCGGCCAGCACGCCGCTGATCACGAACGCGAGGATCTTCACCCGCTGGGTCCGGATGCCCGACAGGCGCGCCGCCTCGGCGTTGTCGCCGGTGGCGTAGACGTGCCGGCCGAAGCGGGTCCGCGCCAGGACGAAGCCGAAGACCGCGAACATGACGAGCATGATCCATACGGGTACGGGGATCCCCGCGAAGCGGGCCTGCCCGATGTCCTGGAAGGTGGTGTCGGTGACCCCGACGGGGTTGCCGGAGGTGATCTGCAGGCTCATGCCGGACAGCACCGACAGCGTCGCCAGTGTCGCGATGAACGACGGCATGCGGGTCTTGGTGACCAGCAGCCCGTTGACCAGGCCGACGGCGGCGCCCACGGCCAGGCCGGCGAGGAGGGCGGGGAGCAGCCCGTGGTCGCGTAGCGTCATCGCCGTGACGGCCGCCGAGAAGCCGAGGGTCGCGCCGACGGACAGGTCGATCTCGGCCAGGATGATGACGTAGGTCTGTCCGAGGGCCAGCAGCGCCGCCACCGAGGTGGCGAGCCCGACGTTGAGCAGGTTCGTCTGAGTCAGGAAGACCGGCGAGGCGATCGTCAGGACGACGCCGACGAGCAGCAGCATCCAGACGGCGCGCAGCCGCTGCCCCAGGGATTTGACGTTCCAGGTCATGCGGCACCTACCAGGGCGTGCTCGAGAACGGAGTGCTCGTCGACGTCGTCACCGGTCAGTTCGGCGACGATCCGGGCCTCGCGCATGACGATGACACGGTCGGACATGGCGACGAGTTCGGGCAGGTCGGAGCTGACCAGGACGATGGCGACGCCCTCGGCGGTCAGCTTGTTGATGATGCGGTAGATCTCGGTCTTGGCGCCGACGTCCACACCGCGTGTGGGCTCGTCCATGAGCAGGACCCGTGGCCCCGTCATGACCCACTTGGCGAACAGGGCCTTCTGCTGGTTGCCGCCGGACAGCGAGCCCACCGGGATGGCGGGCGAGGCGGCCCGTACTCGCAGATCCGACATCACCGCGCCGGTCGCCGCCCGTTCGACGCCCCGGCGTACGACATCGGCCGCGCCGGTGAAGCGGCCGAGCGCGGCGAGGGACACGTTGGCCTCGACCGACAGGTCCATGCACAGCCCCTCGGCCTGCCGGTCGGGAGACAGGTAGGCGATGCCGACGGCGATCGCCTCGCGGGGGTTGCGGATGCGCACCGGCGAGCCGTCGACGGTCACGGAGCCGCCGGTCAGCGGCTGGAGCCCGAAGAGCGCCCGCAGCAGCGCGCTGCGCCCGCACCCCACGACTCCGCCGATGCCGAGGACCTCGCCGGCGTGGACCGTCAGGTCGACGCCCCGGAAGTCCGCGCCTCCGTGGGCGTCGCGGACCTCCAGCACGACCTGCCCGGTGGCGTGGTCCTCCTTGGGATAGAAGTCGTCCACGGCCTCGCCGACCATGGCGGTGACGACCTGGCCGGGGGTCAGGCTCGCGGTGGTCTCGTCCAGGGTGACCCGGCCGTCGCGCAGCACGACGATGCGGTCGGCGAGCTCGAAGACCTCGTCGAGCCGGTGGCTGATGTAGATCACCGATACGCCGGCCGCGCGCAGCCGCCGTACCTGGGCGAACAGCTGCCGCGACTCGCGCTCGTCCAGGGCGGCGGTCGGCTCGTCCAGGATCAGCAGCGCCGGCGCGTGCGTCATCGCCTTGGCGATCTCCACCATCTGCCGCTCGGCCACGCCGAGGCTGCGGACGGGCCGCCGTACGTCGATGTCCAGGTCGAGGTCGCGCAGCGCCTTGTCCGCGGCCTCGGCCATGCGCCGTTTGGAGACCAGCAGCCGGCCGAAACGGTTCTCCCGGTCCAGCACGTGCATGTTCTCCGCCACGCTGAGATGCGGGAACAGGTTCTGCTGGAACTCCTGGTAGATGACCTCGATGCCGCGGGCCATGGCGGCCTGCGGATCCTTGAGGACCGCGGGTTCGCCGTCGATGAGGACCTGCCCGCCGTCCGGCTGGTGCGCGCCGGAGATGACCCGGGTCAGCGTCGACTTGCCGGCGCCGTTCTCGCCCACCAGGGCAACGACCTCGCCCGGGCCGACCTCGAAGCTCACGCCACGCAGAACGTCGTTGTCCCCGAAGGATTTGTGCACTTCGTCAAGCTGCAGCCGCATGTCCGTCTCCCGCTCAGTAAACGACGCCGGCGGTGAGCAGCACGTTGGCGTACGGCGTGAACTCACCGGAGCGGACCGCGGCGCGGGCGCCGGCCGTGGCCTGCTTGAACTCCGTGTGCGGCACGAACCGCAACGGGACCTCCAGCCGCGCGAACCGCTCCCGGATGGCCTCCAGCATCTCGGGGCCGGCCTCCTTGATCTCCTCCGCCAGCAGGACGTCCTCCACCGCCACCTCGTCGAGCACCGCGTCCAGCACCTCCAGGAACCGCGGCAGGTTCTCCCGGATCGCCAGGTCGACGCGTTCGACGCCCGGAGGGATGGGCAGGCCGGCGTCGGTGACGACGAGCAGATCGGTGTGGCCGGTCTCGGAGATGACGCGGGCCAGCTGGCCGTTCAGGGTTCCGCGGTTGCGCCTCACTGGGCGGCTCCTTCCACGAGGGGGTGCGAGGTGATGAGGTCGTCGACGGCCCGCCGGTCCGGGAGTGAGGGGCTCGCGCCGGGCCTGGTGGTGGCGAGCGCGCCCGCGGCCATGCCCCGGACGATCGCCGCGTCCGGTTCCGAGCCCGTGGCGAGCGCGGCGCCCAGGCAGCCGGTGAACGCGTCTCCGGCCGCGGTGGTGTCCACCGGGGTGACCGGGTAGGCGGGGAAGTGCCGGGTCCGCTCGGCGGTCACCGAGACGGCGCCCCCCGCGCCCAGCGTGATGAGGGCGTGCCGGACCCCGCGCTCGAGGAACCAGGCCGCCGCCCGCTCGGCCGACTCGCGGTCGGTGACCTCGACGCCCGTGAGCTCGGTGGCCTCGCTCTCGTTGGGGGTGACCACGTCCACGTGCCGCCACACCGTCTCCGGCAGCGGCAGCGCGGGCGCCGGGTCGAGGACGACGGTCAGCCCGGCGGCCGCGCCGGCCTCGGCCGCGTGGCAGGTGATCTCGGCGCGCACCTCCAGCTGCAGCAGGAGCACGCTCACCCTGCCCCGGGTCGCCTCGATGCTCTGGTCGACCATCTCGGCGCTGAGATCGGCGTTGGCGAGGGGGGTGATGACGATGTCGTTCTCACCCGAGGAGTCCACGCGGATGTGCGCCACGCCCGTACGGCCCTCCACCGTCCGGAGTTCGCTCAGCTCGACGCCGTGCGAGCGCAGGCCCGACACCACGATGTCGCGGAACGGGTCCTGTCCCACACAGCCCGCCATCCAGGTCGGAGCTCCGGCGCGCGCGGCGGCGACGGCCTGGTTGGCCCCCTTTCCGCCGAGGACGAGGGTGAAGTCGTCTCCGAGCACGGTCTCCCCGCGGCGCGGCAGCCGCCGGCTGAACGCCGTGACGTCCGCCGTGATGCTGCCGACGACCAGAACGCCGTTCGGTTCCATCCGTACCTCCTGTTTCCGGGCATGGCTCACCGGGGTCTGCCCGGTTCACCGGCATGAGGGGCCGAGGTCACGGCGTCGCGCCGTGTCCTTGGGTGGGGGCGGGGTGGGTCCTGCGGACCGGGTGGGTCAGATGCCCACGGGATGCCAGACCGTCTTGGTCTCCAGGAAGGCCGTGATCCGCCTGGTCCCGGGATCGGCGGTCCAGTCGGTGCCGGACGGCCGCAGGACCCGCTTCAGGTTGCCGGCGGCGGCCTGCTCCAGCGGGGTCACCAGGTCGGCGGGGGCGCCGGCCAGATCGAGCC
The DNA here is from genome assembly GCA_036008685.1 of Actinomadura sp. Lineage (GTDB taxonomy): Bacteria > Actinomycetota > Actinomycetes > Streptosporangiales > Streptosporangiaceae > Actinomadura_C. The sequence goes on from DASYNF010000084.1 coordinate 10,950, forward strand.
CGTTCACGTCCATGTGCGAGGCCAGCCACGGCGCCAGCTCGGCGACCTGGCCGGTGAGGATGTTGACCACCCCGCCGGGCAGATCGGAGGTCGCCAGCACCTCGGCCAGCGTGATCGCGGCCAGCGGGCTCTCGGACACGGCCACGCAGGTGTTGCCGGTGACGATGGCCGGGGCGACGACCGAGACCAGGCCGAGCAGCGGCGAGTCCGCCGGTGCCAGCACCCCGACCACGCCGGTCGGCTCGGGCGTGGAGAAGTTGAAGTACGGCCCGGACACCGGGTTGGCCGAGCCGGCCACGGCGCCGATCTTGTCGGCCCAGCCCGCGTACCAGACCCAGCGGTCGATGGCGGCGTCGACCTCGGCGCTCGCCGTGGCCTTGGCGGCTCCGGTGGCCCGCAGCTCGTCCACGAACTGTGCCCTGCGGCCTTCGAGCATCTCGGCGACGCGGTAGAGGATCTGGCCGCGGTTGTAGGCCGTGCGTTCCGACCAGCCGCCGAAGGCCTTGCGGGCCGCGGACACCGCGTCCCGTGCGTCCTTGCGCGAGGCGCGGGAGGCGTTGGCGACGAAGTTGCCCTTGGCATCGGACACCACGTAGGACCTGCCGGACTCCGAGCGGGGAAAGGCACCCGCGATGAACAGTTTGTAGGTCTTGCGAACGCTGATCCGCTCAGTACTCACTTGAGGTAGGCCTCCAGTCCGTGTCGTCCGCCTTCACGGCCGAAGCCGGACTCCTTGTAGCCGCCGAAGGGTGACGCCGGGTCGAACTTGTTGAAGGTGTTGGCCCAGACCACGCCGGCGCGCAACCGCTCGGCCATCCACAGGATGCGCGAGCCCTTGTCGGTCCACACCCCGGCCGACAGGCCGTACGGCGTGTTGTTGGCCTTCTCCACCGCCTCGGCGGGGGTACGGAAGGTCAGGACCGACAGCACCGGCCCGAAGATCTCCTCACGGGCGATCCGATGGGACGCGGCGACCTCGGTGAACACCGTGGGCGCGAACCAGAACCCGCGCTCGGGGAGCTCGCAGGGCGCGGACCAGCGCTGCGCGCCCTCGTCCTCACCGACCTGCGACAGCGCCTGGATCTTCGCGAGCTGCGCCGCCGAGTTGATGGCACCGACGTCGGTGTTCTTGTCCAGCGGGTCGCCCACGCGGAGCGTGGCCATGCGGGCCTTGAGCCGGTCCATCAGCTCTCCGGCCACCGACTCCTGCACCAGCAGCCGGGAGCCGGCGCAGCAGACGTGGCCCTGGTTGAAGAAGATGCCGTTGACGATGCCCTCGACGGCCTGGTCGAGGGGCGCGTCGTCGAAGACCACGTTGGCGGCCTTGCCGCCGAGCTCCAGGGTCAGCTTCTTGTGGGTCCCGGCGACCGACCGGGCGATCTGCTTGCCCACCTCGGTGGACCCGGTGAAGGCGACCTTGTCGACACCGGGGTGCTCGACCAGGGCCTGTCCGGTCGCTCCGGCGCCCGTGACGATGTTGACCACGCCCGGAGGCAGACCGGCCTGCCGGCAGATGTCGGCGAACGCCAGGGCCGTGAGCGGCGTCGTCTCGGCGGGCTTCAGCACCACCGTGTTGCCGCAGGCCAGAGCCGGTGCGATCTTCCACGACAGCATGAGGAGGGGGAAGTTCCACGGGATGACCTGTCCGGCCACGCCCAGGGGCTTCGGATCCGGGCCGAAGCCGGCGTGCGGCAGCTTGTCCGCCCAGCCCGCGTAGTAGAAGAAGTACGCCGCCACCAGGGGCAGGTCGACGTCGCGGGACTCCCGGATGGGCTTGCCGTTGTCGATGGACTCCAGCACCGCGAGCTCACGGGAGCGTTCCTGGATCAGCCGCGCGATCCGGAACAGGTACTTGGCCCGTTCCCGGCCCGGCATCGGCCCCCAGACCTTGTCATAGGCGGTACGGGCGGCGGCCACGGCGCGGTCGACGTCGGAGGCGTCGGCACACGCGATCTCGGCGAGCACCTCCTCGGTCGCGGGGTTGACCGACTTGAAGGGCTCCGCGTTGCCCTCGACGAACTCACCGTCGACGAACAGGCCGTACGCCGGTCTGATGTCGACGATGTCGCGTGACTCGGGCGCGGGCGCGTATTCGAACATCCTCAGTCCAGGGTGAAGTAGTCGGGACCGCCGTAGACGCCGGTCGTGAGCTTTTGCCGCTGCATCAGCAGGTCGTTGAGCACGCTCGAGGCACCCAGCCGGAACCAGTCCGGGTGCAGCCAGTCGGGGCCGGCCGTCTCGTTCACCAGCACCAGGTATTTGATGGCGTCCTTGGTGGTGCGGATGCCGCCCGCGGGCTTGACGCCGATCTGCCGGCCGGTCTGCGCGCGGAAGTCCCGCACCGCCTCCAGCATGACCAGCGTGACCGGGAGCGTGGCCGCCGGGGAGATCTTGCCGGTGGAGGTCTTGATGAAGTCGCCGCCGGCCAGCATGGCCAGCCACGAGGCACGGCGCACGCTGTCGTAGGTCACGAGCTCCCCGGTCTCGAGGATGACCTTCAGGTGGGCGTCGCCGCACGCCTGCTTGGTCGCGACGATCTCGTCGAAGACCTTGCCGTAGTCACCGGCCAGGAAGGCGCCGCGGTCGATGACCATGTCGATCTCGCTCGCGCCGTCCTCCACGGCGCGCCGGGTGTCGGCGAGCTTGGCCTCGAGCGGTGCCCGCCCCGACGGGAACGCGGTGGCGACACTGGCGACGCCGATGCCGGTGCCCTTCAGCGCCCCGACGGCCGGTGCCACCAGGTCGGAGTAGACGCAGACCGCCGCGACCGCGGGCGCCGACCGGTCGGCGGGGTCGGGACGCGCGGCCTTGGCGCACAGCGCCCGGACCTTGCCCGGCGTGTCGGCGCCCTCCAGCGTGGTCAGGTCGACCATGGAGATGGCCAGGTCGATGGCCTCGGCCTTCGCCGACTTCTTGATCGACCTGGTGGCGAGGCGGGCCGCTCGCTCCTGGGCGCCGACCTGGTCGACGCCCGGCAGCCCGTGCAGGAAGCGGCGCAGCGACGCGGTGGAGGAGGTGATCTCGTCCACCTGCCGATGGCCGAGAGCGGTGGGAAGTGCGGTCACAGGGATGAGGTCCCTCCTGCTCGGCGGGGGGCGGGTCGGCCGCCCGGCTTCCGAGGCGGGCCCGTGGAGGCCCTCTCGATGAGTTTCGTTTCCAGGATGACGCGCCGCGGAGTGTCGCCCGCGTACGCCTCGTCGAACCGGCGCAGGAGCAGTCGCATGGCGAGCGCCCCCTGCTCCTCCATCGGCCGGTCGATGACGGTCAGGGGGGGTCTGAGCAATGGGCCGGTGTCCAGGTCGTCGAACCCGATCAGGCTCACCTCGCCGGGAATGTCCACCCGCATATCATGCAGGGCCTTCAGTGCCCCGAGCGTCATCAGGTTGTTGGCGGTGAAGATCGCGGTGGGCGGCTCGGGCGACGAGAGCAGAGACAGCGTGAGCTGGTAGCCGCGTTCCTCGCGGAACTCCCCGATGAGGTCATGGCCGGGCGCCACCTCGATCCCCGCGGCGGCGAGCGCGTCCATGAACCCGTCCCGGCGGCACCGGCCCGGAGTCGAGTCCTGGCCGCCGCTGATGGCCGCGATCCGCGTGTGCCCGAGGGCGAGCAGATGCTCGGCCGCCCGGCGTCCGCCTTCGTGGTTCTCGACAAGCACGGCGTCGAACCGGCCCCCGTCGGACAGGTCACGGTCGACGAAGACCACCGGCACCCCGGCGTCACGAATCTGCAGGATGGCCTGGTCCTGCTCGGTGGCCGGGGCCAGCACGAGACCGTCCACCTGACGGACCATGTCGGCGAGCAGCTCCTCTTCGCGTTCGCTGCTCTCGTCACTGTTGCCCAGCAGGATGCGATAACGGTGGCGCCGGCTGACCGACTCCATGCCCTTGACCACCGCGGCGAAGTAGGGATTGGTGATGTCGGGCACGATCACACCGATGGTGTTGGTGCGACCGGACTTGAGCGACTGCGCGGCCGCGCTCGGCCAGTAGCTCAGCTCATCCACGGCGGCCTGGATCGCCTCCGCCGAACGCACCCGCTGGCCCCGCAGGAACCGCGAGACGGTCGCCGGGGAGACTCCCGCACGTGCCGCCACATGGTGGATGGTCGCCAAGCCGCCTCCCTTGCTGAAACCGTTGTCAGAGAATGATTACAAGCAGCTTCGGGACATAGTCAATGGGGCATGTCCGAGATGTGTCTGATTCGTTAAGAAAAGACGCTTATAGCGGCATCGCCGGCTCTGTTCATCGGCTCAGGCGGCCTCGTGGGGGCCGTCCGGCTCCGGCTCGTGCCGCCGGGCCGCCTACCCGGGTGAAATCGATTTCACCACCGCCCCGGACCGTGGGACCTTCCGCCCGTACGGCCGTGAGGTGCGGCACCCCGGGGGCGGGGGAGCCCCCCCGGGCCCCGGCTACGCTGAGGCGCATGCGCGTGCTGACGGGGGCGGTCCTCGATCTCTGCTGTGTGATGGCCTTCGTCCTCATCGGCCGAAGGAGCCATGGCGAGGCCGGCGCCCTCGCGGGCCTGGCGGCCACGGCGTGGCCCTTCCTGGTCGGTCTGGCGGTGGGCTGGCTGACGACCCGGGCCTGGCGGCGGCCCGCCGCCGTGGTCCCGACCGGGGTCGGGGTCTGGCTGGTGACCTTCGCCGTCGGCATGGGACTGCGCGCTCTGTCGGGCAAGGGGGTTCCGGTGACGTTCGCCATCGTGACCCTGGTCTTCCTCGGGGTGACGATGCTCGGCTGGCGGGCCGTCACGGCCGGACTGAGGAGATCTCGCATGTCACATAAGCTGTGATCCGGCCTTGCCGGTGGTCTCGGTGCGGACGCTGTGATGGGGTGATGTCCCCTGGTGAAGCCGATCTTTGTCCAGGGAGGACGACCCCGATGCCGAAACCCGGCACGTCCCGTCTCATCCGCATCCGCCGGTTCGTGATGGCCGTCATCGTGCTGCTGGCGGTCTGGGGCACGACCAGCGGTGCCGTCCCGCTCGACTTCTACGGCCGGCCGACGGCCCTGCCGGCGCTGTCGGTCACCACGATGGCGGCGCGCTACCTGGCGAACCGCCGCGCCATCGAGCAGGCGCTGCAGACCGCCCGGAGCGCCCACGACGACGACCGGGTCAGAGCCTTCTCGGCCTTCCTGCGGCCGGACCGGACCTTCCTGTCCTTCGACGCGCGCTCGAGCGGCCGGGCGGTGGAGGTCATCGGCGACATCGCGACGGCGCGGCGCGTGGTGATCCTCGTTCCGGGTGCGGACACGACCTTGACCACGTTCGACTCCCGCGGCCGGAAGCCCTACTCGACTCCCGGCGGTGGCGCCAGGGCGTTGTACGAGCAGGCGCGGGCCATGAACTCCAGGACGAAGCTCGCCGTGGTGGCGTGGCTCGGCTACCTGCCGCCCGCCACGATCAGCGCCGATGCCGTGACCGATGAGCGGGCCGACACGGGGGCCGTGGCGCTGCGCCGCTTCGTCCGCGCGCTCCGCGGGGTGAACCCGTCGGCTCACACCGCGCTGATGTGTCACAGCTATGGGTCCGTGGTCTGCGGCGAGGCCGCCAAGGGGCTGCCGATCAGCGAGATCGCGGCCTTCGGCAGCCCGGGCATGTCCGCCTCCTCCGATGTCGCGCTGGGGACCCGGGCGCGGATCTGGGCGGGCCGGGGTTCGGGGGACTGGACCCGGCTGCTCCCGCACCTGCGTGTCCTCGGCGTGGGCCACGGCGCCGACCCGGTCTCGCCGAGGTTCGGCGCGTGGGTCTTCGACGCCGGCGGCGCCGGTCACAGCGACTATCTGCGCCCGGGTTCGCTGTCTCTGCGCAACCTCACCCTCATCGCGCTGGGCCGCGACGCCGAGGTCACCCGCGCCTGACCGGAGCGGCCCGGGGAGGGAACGATCTCGGCGGCGTACGCCCCGGCGGCGGCGGCCGGGGACGTCTTCACTAAGCGTGTGCTGTCGCCTACTGTGAGCTATAGCAGGCTTTGGATCAGCTTCACCTTGGGAAGAAATGCCGCATTTAATCGGGGGTTGTGGTGTGTTCTCGATCTTTTGTGTCCGGCTCAACGGCCGCCTTAGCCGTCATCCTCATCGGCGTCACGGCCGGCGGCTGCACCGATGACCGGACCCGGCCCGTGCACGCGCCCGCCCGGCTCGACTACGGACAGCGCCTGAAGGATCCGCCGCAGTACGTCAGTGACCACGGGGTGCTGCGGGTCCGCGTCGTGGTCGAACGACGGCAGGTGGAGCTGGCCGGTCACCGCCTCTGGGCACTGACCTACAACGGGTTCTCCATGCCTCCGACCCTGCGCCTGCGGCCGGGGGACCGGATGGAGTTCACGGTCGTCAACCGGGTGCGGCCCGCCATGGACCTTCGGTTCAACGGTCTCAGCGTCTCGCCGGCCGGCCGGGCCGGTGAGGTGGCCCTGCGGGTCCACCCTGGTGCGACCCTGCGCGACGCGAGCCGATTCCCGCGGGGCCTCTCTCCGGGCACGTATTGGTATCACGCCTACGGGGAGCCCGCGGCCACCTCGCGGGCCATGGCCGGGCGGGCCCGGTCCCCGGAGGCCGGGCCGGCACCCGCGCTGCCCGGCGGCATGCCCGGCATGTCCGGCATCATCGTGGTCGAAGGGCTGCGGCGCCATCTGCCCCCCAGCCTCCGCGACATCACCGAGCACGTCATCGCGCTCAAGGACCTGCCGGGCGGGCAGCGCGCCGGCGCCGCGCGGGACGATCCGGCCGGCCGGACCGTCAACGGCCAGGTCGGCCCGGTCATCCCCATCCGCCCTGGAGAGACCCAGCTGTGGCGGCTGGCGAACATCGGCACCGGCGTCGGTTACCGCCTCCACCTGGAAGGACAGCCTTTCCAGGTCCTCGCCCAGGACGCCAACCCGGTCCGCCGGATCTGGTCCGCGGACTCACTCCTCGTCCCGCCCGGCGCCCGCTACGACGTGCTGGTGCAGGGCGGCAGCCCGGGCCGGGCGCGGCTGGAGAGCCTGCCCTCCGGCGCCGGGCCGGCCCCGGCGGGGCGGCCGCGTACGCTGCTCGCGACGGCCGTCTCCGCCGGCACACCCCTGCCCTGCGTGGCCCTGCCCGCGGGTTTCGCCTCCATGGAGGACCTCGGCCGTGCCCGGATCGCCGGGCACAGCACGGTGGTGTTCTCCCAGGGCCCGCAGGAGCGACTCGAGGTCGACGGCAGGGCACAGGGCAAGGGCGACCGTGTCGACATCCCCGCCCGGCCGGGGACGGTGCAGGAGTGGACGATCCGCAACGCCTCCGCGCGGGAGCGGTCCTTCCACGTGCACACCAACAGGTTCCAGCTGATGAGCGTCGACGGCCGGCCCTATGCCGCGCGGAGCTGGCAGGACACCGTCGACCTTCCCGGGCACGGTCAGGTCGTGATCCGGCTGCGGTTCACCGGCCGTCCCGGGGAGGCGGTCCTGCACTGCCATCTCCGTGGCCAGGAGGACATGGGGACCATGGCGGTCATGGAGATGTGAGCTCGGCCGCGGACCCGCCCGTCAATGCGACTCCCGGGTCACCTGGTCGCCGCGCCGGCCGACGAGGAAGTCGAGGTCGGCGCCCCGGTCGGCCTGCTGGACATGGTCGACGTACAGGCGTTCCCACCCGCCGGACGGGGCGGCGTAGGCCGCCGCGGACGCCTCGGAGGCCCCTCGCAGCCGTAGCTCCTCGGCCGGGACGTCGAGGTCCAGGCGACGGGCCGGAACGTCGAGCACGATCATGTCCCCGGTGCGGACCAGTGCCAGGGGGCCGCCGGCCGCGGCCTCCGGGGAGGCGTGCAGCACGACGGTGCCATAGGCCGTGCCGCTCATGCGCGCGTCGCTGATGCGGACCATGTCCCGCACCCCCTTGGCGAGGATCTTGGCCGGCAGCGGCATGTTGCCGACCTCCGGCATGCCGGGATAGCCCTTGGGGCCGCACCCGCGCAGCACCAGCACGCAGGTCTCGTCCACGTCCAGGTCGGGAGAGTCCAGGCGGGCGTGCAGGTCCTCGATGCTGTCGAACACCACCGCGCGCCCGCGGTGACGCAGGAGCTCCGGTGAGGCCGCCGCGGGTTTGATCACGGCGCCGTCCGGGGCCAGGTTGCCGCGCAGGACGGCGATCCCCGCGTCCGGGAGGAGCGGGGAGCTGCGGGGCCGGATCACCGACTCGTCCCAGATCCGGGCGTCGCCGAGGTGGTCCACCAGAGGCCTGCCGGTGACCGTCACGGCGTCGGGGGAGAGCAGGTCGCGGACCTCGCCGAGCACGGCCAGCAGGCCCCCGGCCCGGTACAGGTCGTCCATCAGGTGACGGCCGGACGGTTGCAGGTCCACCAGCAGCGGCACGCCCGAGCCGGTCCGGTCGAAGTCGTCCAGGTGGAGGTCCACGCCGAGCCGGCCCGCGATGGCCAGAAGGTGCACCACCGCATTGGTCGAGCCGCCGATGGCCGCCAGGACGACGATGGCGTTGAGGAAGGAGTCGCGGGTCATCACCGCGCTCGGACGGCGGTCCTGCCGGATGAGCTCCACGGCGAGACGTCCGGTCTCGTGCGCCTGCTCGAGCAGGCGGCTGTCGGGGGCCGGCGTGCCGGCGAGGCCGGGGATCGTCATGCCGAGGGCCTCGGCGACGCACGCCATCGTGGACGCCGTCCCCATGGTGTTGCAATGGCCCTTGCTGCGGATCATCGAGGACTCGGACATGAGGAAGTCCTCCGCCGACAGGGTGCCCGCACGGACCTCTTCGCTGAGCCGCCACACGTCCGTGCCGCAGCCCAGGGGCGCCCCCCGGAAATGGCCGGTGAGCATCGGCCCGCCCGGCACCACCACCGCCGGCAGGTCCACCGACGCGGCGGCCATGAGGAGCGCGGGGATCGTCTTGTCACAGCCCCCGAGCAGCACGACGCCGTCGATCGGGTTCGCCCGCAGCATCTCCTCGGTGGCCATCGCGGCGAGGTTGCGCCACAGCATCGCGGTCGGGCGCACCTGCGTCTCGCCCAGCGACGGCACGGGCAGGTTGAGGGGAGTGCCGCCGGCCTCCCAGATGCCGTTCTTGACGCTCGCCGCCACCTCGTCGAGGTGGGCGTTGCAGGGGGTCAGGTCGGAGGCGGTGTTGGCGATCGCGATCTGCGGCCGCCCGCCGAGGGCCGACCCGGGCACGCCCCGGCGCATCCAGGCCCGATGGATGTAGGAGTTGCGGTCGTTGCCGGAGTACCACTGCGCGCTGCGGAGCTCGGTCACGATGAGGGCTCCTTCCCGTCGCCGGAACGCCTGTCTAACATCTGATCATGACTGACAGTAGCTCCTGGCGCCTCGCCCCAGAAGGCGCATCCAGGCCCGGCTCCATCGCACCCCGGCTCGGTCCGATCGCAGGCCTCGGGGCCGGCGCGCGCGGGCTGGGCTCCGACGCCCGCATGCTCGGTTCCAACGCCCGCATGCTGGGTGCGAACGCCCGCATGCTGAGTGCGAACGCCCGGGGGCTCGGCGGGAACGCCCGGCGGCTCGGTGGCCGCGCTCGGGGGCTCGGGGCCCCCGCGCGGGCGCTCGGGTCCGGTGCTCGCCCGTCCGGGGCCGGCGCCCGCCGGTTCGGCAGGGGCCTCGGGCCGTTCGGGTCCGCCGGCCGCCGGTCCGGCCGCTGAGCCGGGCCATGACACAGGAGAGCATGAGGGCGTTCGTCATGCGCGGGCCCGGCGAGTGTGGTGTCGAGGAGGTCCCCGTGCCGGTCGCGGGGCCCGGCCAGGTGGTCGTGGACATCGAGCGCGCCGGGGTCTGCGGCACGGACATGGAGTTCTTCACGGGGACGATGGCCTATCTGCACGACGGCCACGCCTCCTATCCCGTCAGGCTCGGACACGAGTGGTGCGGGGTCGTCGCGGAGGCCGGTGACGGGGTGGACCCGGGCTGGCTCGGCAGACGCGTCACCGGCGACACCATGCTGGGCTGCGGCGACTGTCACCGGTGTGCCGGTGGACGGCAGCATGTGTGCGAGCGGCGGTACGAGATCGGAATCCGGGGCGGATGGCCGGGAGCGCTCGCGGAGAAGCTGGCCGTACCGGCCACGGCACTGCACGCCCTCCCGGACTCGATCGGGTCGGCGGCCGGCGCGCTCGTCGAGCCGGGGGGCAACGCCCTGCGCGCCGTGCGGGCGGCGGATCTCCGCCCGGGGATGCGGGCGGTCGTGTGGGGGCCCGGTGCGATCGGCCTGCTGGCCGCGCGGTTCGCGGCGGCCCAGGGCGTGGAGGTGCACGTGGTGTGCCCGTCGCCGGAGTCGGCCGAGGTCGCCCGGCACCTCGGCGTCGAACGGGCCTGGACCGCCGACCGGCTTCCGGCCCGGCCCTACGACGCCATCATCGACGCCACGAACGCGGAGGGGGTCCCACCGGCCGCGCTGGACCTGGTGGAGCCCGGGCGGAGGGTCGTCTACATCGGCCTCGCGGCCAGGCCCAGCATGATCGACACGCGCACTCTGGTCCTGAAGGACGTGACGGCGGTGGGCGTCCTCAGCGCCTCGCCCGGGTTGGCCGGCGCCATCGAGCACTACGCCTCCGGGCTCGTCGACCCGGAGCCCCTGGTCGCCGCGACCGTCGGGCTGGGCGATGCCGGAGAGGTCCTGGCCGGGCGGCGGCCCCCGGGATGTGGCCGGGGGCCCAAGATCCATGTGGACCCGCGGCGCTGACCGGAGCCCCGGAGCCCCGAGCGGCCGTGCGCGCCGCCCTCCGTACCTCGATCAGTAACCGCGGGTACGGTGAGCGGCGGGCCGGGCACCGCGGCCGGACCCGCCCAGGCCGATGCGCTGGAAGGCGCGCACCAGTTCACCGCCCATGTTGACTCCGGCGGCCAGGGCCAGTGCGATGGAGATGGCCCCGATGAGGCTCAGCACGCCGACCTGAGGGGCACCGGTGTTGATCTCGATCATGCCGCGATAGAGCGCGGTGCCCGGCAGCAGCGGCGCGATGGCCGGCACCACATAGGGCAGCGCCGCGGCGCGGCGGCGCCGGGCCAGCAGGTTGCCCAGCAGGCCCAGCAGAACGGCGGCGATCGCCGACGCGAGGACCGGGGGTATGTCCAGCCCCGGGATCGAGTGCCTCCCGTCGGCCGCACGGGCCTGGTCTCCGCCGGCGGTGAGCAGCACGTACACGACCCAGATCAGGCCGCCGCCGAGCGCCGAGGGCACGAGGACATCACGGGGCACGGCCAGGGACACCGCGAAGGTCAGTGAGACCGCCGCGGCGGCGAGGATCGCCACCGGCTGCAACGTCACGGGGGCGGCGGGCAGATCGTTCACGTCGATGCGGACGCCCAGCCGTACGGCGGCGTAGACCGTGACCCCGAGTCCGGCCACGATCGCCGCCACGATGAAGAAGACCTCCAGCAGCCGGGCGGCCGCGCTGACGAGGTCTCCGGTGATGCCGTCCTGGATGCTCGCCACCAGGGGCCGTCCCGGCAGCAGGGCGACGACGGCACCGGTCACGATGGTCGCCGCGTGGGCCGGAGCACCCGCCGCGATCACTACGGCCGCGCTGGTGGCGGCGATCGCGGCGGCGAGGGACAGCTGGAAGAACTCGGCGATCCCCCGCCGGGCCAGTGCGATGGCGGCCCGGTCGGCCAGCAGGGTCGCGACGAACCCGGTGCCGGCCACGAGCGGCCCGCCGCCGACGAGCACGCCCGCCGACGCGGCGACCAGCGCGAACGACACCGCCACCATCCACCGCGGGTACGGCCCGCGGCCGTACTTGATCTCTCGGAGGCGTACGAAGGACTCGTCGAGGTCCACCAGGCCGATCGTGGCGTCATGGACGAGGCGGTGCAGTTCCACCAGCCGCCAGTACGCCGGGGTGCGCCGCCGGATGGACCGGGCGCCGGTCACGGGCGGAGCGCCGTTGCCCGGATGCGCCGACACCAGGATGTTGGTGAAGGTGACCTGGACCTCGCAGCGCGGCAGCTCATAGGCGACCGCGAGGCTCAGCATGGCCTCGTTGACGCGTTCGGTCGGCTCACCGCTGGCGAGCATGAGCTCACCGACCCGCAGGACGAGGTCCAGTGCGAGATAGGAGACGACCTCGCCGGGCTCCTCTTCTGGCGGATCCACTACCGGCTCGTCCATCAACGCCTGCCAGGTCCGTCGCAGTCGCTCCGCAGCCTGCCCCATGCTCGTACAAAGCCTCCCGTCGGTGATGTCCCGGGGCAGATTACCTGTCGGCGGGGGGAGGTCTACGCACGGACGGGGACCGGAGGATCCGGTCCGTGGATGGGTTCGTGATCTGCGGCACTCCTGTCTTCGGCGGGATAGGACAGCGCGGTGTCACCTCCTTCGAAGGCGCGCACGGCGAAAGGCCCTGCCCCGGAGGGGGACAGGGCCTCGTCGATGCCGGTCAGGCCTTGTCGGCCTCTTGGAAGGTCGCCTGGGGGACCTTCTTGTCGGAGCCCTTCGCCAGGCTCGGGTCGTTGGCCTCGTAGGCCTGGACCACCTGAGCGGAGATCCGGCCGCGGTCGTTGACCGCGATGCCGTGCTGCTTGGCCCAGTTGCGAATCTCCGCGGAGCGCTCGCGAGTATGGACCGTGCGCGTGCCGGTGGCCCGTCCGGTCCGGCCGGGCTGCCGCACGCCGGCCTTGCGGGCCTTCTCGACGTAGGGGGTGAAGCTGCCGCGGAGCTTGTCCGCGTTCTTCGTGCTCAGATCTATCTCGTAGGTCACGCCGTCGAGCGAGAAGGTCACCGTCTCGTCGGCGGAGTCCCCATCGATGTCGTCCAGGAGCTCGACGACAGTTCTTCTTGCCATGAATTTTCCTCCCAAGCCTGGTAGCCGGTCAGTCTCCCGGCTTGGCGTCCGGATGAGCGATTATGAACTGGTCATAGACTTCGTCGGAGATCTTGCCACGGACGCTGACCTCGACGCCCTCGCGCTCGGCCCACTCGCGTACGTCGGTGTTGGAGTAGCCGCTCAGCCGGGGGCCGACGTCGGCAGTGCCCTTGCGGGCCCGCCCCGCCTGCTTGACCTCGTTGGCCTTGTCGAGATAGGGCGCCAGCGCGTCGAGCACCTCGTGGAGCTTCTTGAAATTGTCATCACCAAGGTCAATGGTGAACTTTCTGTCAGCGAGGTCAAAGTCGCGCTTGGCGACGTCTTCGCCCTCATGGCCATCGAAATCATCCAGCATGATGACTTTAGTCGCCACTCGTTATCCCTTTCTCCATAGGCCCCCGCCTGAACATAGGATAATGCGCCCAGGTGTGCCCGCGAGCCCAATCGCGGATCGTCGTCGCATGCGTTTTCACCGTGATCGCCCCCCGAGGCGGCGGAGGCTCCCGTCCTGGTGGTGAACGGCCGTCTCGTGACCGGACGAGCCGAGGATGTGGTCCGGGTCATACGGCGCGGCACCGGCTCCAGGACGCCGAAGGACAGAAGGCCGGAGCCCGGCCCCATGTGGATATGACCGAGACCAGGTGTCGGCCCGGACGTCATCAACCTCGGACAGACATTTGGGTAGATTTTCCCTCTAGCCGGACTCTGGAATCTTTCGGACCATCTCGTCAGGTGTGTTTCCGTCCATGGCCTGGGATGGCCGATTCCGCGGGAGGCCTGCCGTGAAACCTCGTACCTCCGCAGTGGCCGTGATCGGAGGCCTCGCCGCCGCACTCGTCCTCACCCCTGCCGGCCCGTCCGTCGCCGGTCACCGAGCCGCTGGGCGTATTCGGCGTGAGCGTTTACTGATCCTCCAGGGTCGCCGGGACGACACGGGAGGACGCCTCCGGATCGTTCGGCGTGATCCGGCCGGTGAGGACCGGATGGACGGCCACCTCGGCGTGACGTGCCCGCGAGGTGGCCCGAGGCGGTGCACGTCCTCGCTCGAAGTCTCCCGGTCCCACCGCGAATCCTCCTCTTGACATCCTGTCATTACAGGACAACAGTGTCCTCACGCACGTCCGGGCACCCCGATGAGATGATTCGCCCCCGCTCGAGAGCCGACCCCTCCGACCTTTCCGAGGAACCCCTATGGTCCGCATCCGTTATGTCTCGCCCGGAGTCGCCGCCGTGATCGCCGTCGTGGCGGTCGCGGCGGGACTCACCATCGGCAAGGCCTCGTTCGGCTCCGGCTCCGGAGCCCGCGGCGGCGCCGGCGCCGTCACCGGCACCAAGATCGACGTCATCACGAAGGCCACCGATTCCGAGTTCTGGCAGTCGATGCTCGCCGGGTCCAAGAAGGCCGGCGACGACTTCGGCGTCCGGCTCGTGCTCTCCGGGCCGACCTCCGAGACCGACATCGACGGCCAGGTCAAGCTGGTCGAGAACTCGATCTCCCGGGGCGCGGAGGCCATCGTGCTCGCCTCCAACTCCTCCACCGCGCTGAACGGAGTGGTCAAGCGGGCCAGGGCCGCGGGCATCAAGGTGATCACGGTGGACAACGCGATCACCGAGCAGACGGAGGGCTTCATCGGCACGGACAACATCAAGGCCGGCCAGCAGGCCGGCGAGCGCATGTGCAAGCTCATCAAGGACATGGGCAAAGCCGACGGCAAGATCACCCACGAGAGCTCGGTCTCGGGCCAGCAGGTGCTGGTCGACCGGTTCACCGGGTTCAAGGAGGGGCTCGCCAAGGACTGTCCCAAGGCCGAGATCGTCCAGACCCTCGTGAACGACAACGACCTCAACAAGGCCGTCGGCCAGGTCGGCGACGTCCTGAGCACCAGGCCCGACGTGGTCGGGGTGTTCGCCGACAACAACACCTCCGGCACCGGAGCGGCACGCGCCATCAAGGAGAAGAACGCCGGCTCGCGGGTCGCGGCGGTCGCGTTCGACTCCGACCCGGCCGAGGTGGACGGCGTCCGCAGCGGCACGCTCAGCGCCGTCATCGTGCAGAACCCTTTCTTCTTCGGCTACCAGGGCGTGGCCGAGGCGGTGATGGCCGTGCGCGGGAGCACTCCGCCGGTCGACCTGGACCCGGGGGCCGTCGTGATCGACAAGTCGATGGTCGACAAGCCCGAGTTCGCCCAGCTCCTCAACCCGCCGAAGACCAAGGGCTGAGCGGATGCCGACGACCGAGACGGCCGCACCGGACGCCTCCGCGGGCGACCCGGCCCCGGTGCTCAGCCTCCGCCAGATCAGCAAGGACTACGGCGCGGTCCGCGCGCTCGACGGCGTCGACCTGGATCTGTACCCGGGCTCGGTGCACTGCCTGGCCGGGGAGAACGGCGCGGGCAAGTCCACGCTCATCAAGATCCTGACCGGTGCCGTACAACGCGACACCGGCGACTACACCATCGACGGGCGGCAGGTGCGCCGGCACCTGACCCCCGTCGAGGCGCGCAACGCCGGAGTCGGGGTGGTCTACCAGGAGCTCAGCCTCCTCCCGGAGCTCACCGTGGCGGACAACCTGTGCATGGGCGCGTTCCCGGCTCGCACGGGGATCGTGGACCGGCGCCGCCAGCGGGAGGCCGCCCGGGCCATGCTGGACCGGGTCGGCCTCGCGGACCTGGATCCCGGCCGCACCGTGGCCGAGCTGCCCACGGCCACGCGCCAGCTGGTCGAGATCGCCAGGGTGCTCGCGCGCGATGCCAAGGTGGTCATCTTCGACGAGCCGACCACGGCGCTGTCCGCCGAAGAGGCGGACTCTCTGCTCGCGCGCATCTCCCGGCTCCGGGCGGATGGGGTCGCCGTCCTCTATGTCTCCCACCGGCTGGAGGAGATGTTCGCCATCGGCGACACGGTGACCGTGCTCCGCGACGGCGCGCACGTCCTCACCCGGCCCCTGGCGGAGTTCGACGAGGACTCCCTCATCGCCGCGATGGTCGGCCGTACGATCTCCAACCTCTACCCGGGGGAGCGCAGCGAGCCCGGCGAGGCCCGCCTGGAGGTCCGCGGTCTGCTGCCGGCCGGCTTCCCCGAGCCCGTCGACCTGTCGGTGCGCGGCGGTGAGATCGTCGGTCTCGCCGGGCTCCTCGGATCGGGCCGCAGTGAACTGCTGCGCGCGGTCTTCGGCGCGGACCCGGTGACGGCCGGACGGGTGCTCCTGGACGGGAGCCCGGTGCCGTCCGGCTCCACCAGGGCCGCGGCCCGGCGCGGCCTCGGCCTGCTGACCGAGGACCGCAAGGAGTCGGGGCTGCTGCCCGAGCTCAGCATCGAGGAGAACATCGCGGTCGCGAGCTGGCGCACCGCCGGCTCGCGGGGCCTGGTCAACCGGACGCGGCTGCGACGCCACGTCGAGACCGCCGCGGACGGGCTGCGGCTTCGCTTCGGGGACTGGTCCGATCCGGTGTCCTCCCTCTCCGGAGGCAACCAGCAGAAGGTCCTCATCGCCCGGTGGCGTGCGCTGGGGGCGAAGGTCCTGCTCCTCGACGAGCCCACCAAGGGCGTGGACGTCGGCGCGAAGGCCGACATCTACCAGATCGTGGCCGACCTGGCCGCGTCCGGCCTGGCCATCGTGGTCGTCTCGTCCTATCTGCCGGAGCTGCTCGGCCTGTGCGACCGGGTGGTCGTCGTCAGGGAGCGGCGCCTGGTCGCCGACCTGACCTCCGCCGAGGCGACGGAGGAAGAGGTGCTCCGCCTGGCCAGCCCCAGCGGCGGCGCCGCCTCCACGACGCGCGAAACGAATCCTGGGGAGTCCCGATGACCGATGTCACCAGCGCACCGCCGAGTGAGCGGCGCAAGCGGAGTGCCCGCCGCGAGCCCGAGGACGCCGAGATCCTGCGGCTCGGGCAGATCTTCAGCAAGGGGCTCGGCGGCATCCCCATCCTGCTCATGCTGGCGTTCGCGCTCAGCCTGGCCAGCGATGTGTTCCTCACCGGCACCAACCTGGACAACCTCGGCCGGCAGGTGTCGATCTACGCCATCCTCGGCGTGGGTCAGCTCCTGGTCATCCTCACGGCCGGCATCGACCTGTCGGTCGGATCGGTCGTCGGCATCGCCGGTGTCATCGCGGCCAAGGCGGTGTTCGACACGACCGGTGGATGGCCGATCGTGTGGGCCGTTCTCCTGGCTCTGGCGGTCGGTGCGCTCGCCGGGCTGATCAACGGTGTGCTCGTCGCGGTCGTACGGCTCCCGCCGTTCATCGTCACCTTGGGGATGATGGGCATCGCCCGGGGCGCCACTCTGCTCACGACCGGCGGCCGGACCGTACAGCCGCTGCCGGACGGGTTCTCCGCGCTCGCGGGCGGCTCGATGCTCGGCATGGCCAACCTGACCTGGCTGATGCTGATCGTCACCGTCGCCGTGGCGTTCTTCCTGCGGCGTACGGTCTGGGGCCGGTACATGTACGCGGTCGGCTCCAACGCCGAGTCGGCCCGGCTCACCGGCGTGCCCGTACGGGCGGTTCAGATCAGCGCCTACACGCTCAGCGGCCTGCTCGCCGCCCTCGCCGGGCTGCTCCTGGCGTCCCGGCTGGGCAACGGCGTGCCGAACGCGGGCACGGGCTATGAGCTCCAGGCCATCGCGGCCTGTGTCATCGGGGGCGCCAGCCTGTTCGGCGCCCGCGGCACGGCGCTCGGCGCGCTCGTCGGCGCGCTGATCGTGGGCATGCTCGACAACGGTGGCACGCTGCTCGGCATCGACCCCTTCTGGCTGCAGATCCTGACGGGTGTGCTGATCCTCGCCGCGGTGGCCGCCGAGCATCTGCAGAACCTGCGGCGCAAGACCGGCTGATCATCGGATCACGGTCCCGAAGGGGAACGGGCCGCCTCGGCATCGAGCCGAGGCGGCCCGTTCCGCGCTGCCGGGAGCTCAGGCGGCGGACCGGCCGCGTAGGGCCTTGGTCAGGGTCACCGGGGACGGGCTAGGCTGGCCGACCCGGTCATCCGGTCTCGCGCCCGTCCCCGGCCACGAATCGAAGGAACGCCGATGTCCCAGCCGCTCGTCCTGTCTTTTGACGGTTTCCAGCCGGTCATCGCCCCCACCGCGTGGCTCGCGCCGAACGCCACCGTGGCCGGCCGCGCGACCGTGGGGGCCGGCTCCAGTGTCTGGTACACGGCGGTCGTACGGGCCGATCTCGACAGCGTGTCGATCGGGAACGAGTCGAACGTCCAGGACGGCGCGGTGCTGCACACCGACCCCGGGTTCCCGCTCACGGTCGGGGACCGCGTGAGCATCGGTCATCGGGCCATCCTCCACGGCTGCACCATCGAGGACGACGTCCTCGTGGGCATGGGCGCGGTGATCATGAATGGGGCGGTCGTGGGGGAGGGGTCCCTGATCGCCGCGGGCGCCGTGGTGCTGGAGGGCACCCGGATCCCGCCGGGTTCACTGGTCGCGGGCCTGCCGGGCAAGGTCCGGCGGGAGCTCACCGACGCCGAGCGCGAAGGGACCAGGCTCAACGCCGCGGTCTACCGCGATCTGGCCACGCGCCACGCGGCGGCGACCGGGGAGGGGCAGGGCCAGGCCCCCGTCCACGAGTGATCGAGGGCTCTTCTCACCGTGTCGCTGAGTGGGGGCCAGGTCACACGGCCCTATCGCTTGGACGAGTGTGAGCTGATCCTTTGTGGGCAATTGACCCGGGGTGACGCATATCTGGCCCGGCACCCCCTACCCCCTCGGCGCCAACTACGACGGAGCCGGCACCAACTTCGCACTGTTCTCCGAGGTCGCCACGCGGGTGGAGCTGTGTCTCTTCGACGACGAGGGCCGGGAGACACGGGTCGACCTGGAGGAGGTCCACGGCTTCGTCTGGCACGGCTATCTGCCGTGGGTGGGCCCCGGCCGGCGATACGGCTACCGGGTGCACGGACCGTACGACCCGGCCGCCGGCCTGCGCTGTAATCCGGCCAAGCTGCTGCTCGATCCCTACGCCAAGGCGGTCGAGGGTGATGTCGACTGGAACGAGGCGGTGTTCGCCTACCGGTTCGCCGATCCGGGCGCCCGCAACGACGACGACAGCGCCCCGTACGTGCCGAAGAGCGTGGTGATCAATCCGTACTTCGACTGGGGCCCCGACCGGCCGCCGCGCACGCCCTACAACGAGACGCTCATCTACGAGGCGCACGTCAAGGGGTTGTCCAAGCTCAACCCGGCGGTGCAGGAGGGCCAGCGCGGGACCTACGCGGGCCTCGCCGACCCCGCGATGGTCGATCATCTCCGCGACCTCGGCGTGACCGCCGTCGAACTGATGCCGGTGCACCAGTTCGTGCACGACGACATGCTGGTCCAGAAGGGGCTGAGCAACTACTGGGGCTACAACACCATCGGCTTCTTCGCCCCGCACAACGCCTACTCCTCCAGCGGTCAGCTGGGCGAGCAGGTGCAGGAGTTCAAGCTGATGGTCCGCACCCTGCACGAGGCGGGCATCGAGGTCATCCTCGACGTGGTCTACAACCACACGGCGGAGGGCAACCACCGCGGGCCCACCCTGAGCTTCCGCGGCATCGACAACGCCAACTACTACCGGCTCGTCGACGGCGAGCCGGAGTTCTACATGGACACCACGGGGACCGGCAACAGCTTCAACGTCCGGCGGCCGCACTCGCTGCAGCTCATCATGGACTCCCTGCGTTACTGGGTCACCGAGATGCACGTGGACGGGTTCCGCTTCGACCTCGCCTCCACCCTCGCCCGGGAACTGCACGACGTGGACCGGCTCGCGACCTTCTTCGAACTCGTGCAGCAGGATCCGGTGGTCTCGCAGGTCAAGCTCATCGCCGAGCCGTGGGACGTCGGCCACGGCGGCTACCAGGTCGGCAACTTCCCGCCGCTGTGGACGGAGTGGAACGGGAAGTACCGCGACGTCATGCGCGACTTCTGGCGCGGCAGCGCCGGCATGCTCCCCGAGTTCGGCAGCCGGTTCACCGGCTCCAGCGACCTGTACGCCGATGACGGCCGGCACCCGAGCGCCTCGGTCAACTTCATCACCTGCCACGACGGGTTCACGCTGCACGACCTGGTGTCCTACGACCACAAGCACAACGAGGCCAACGGCGAGGACGGCCGGGACGGCGCCGGCGACAACCGCTCCTGCGGCTACGGGGCGGAGGGCGAGACCTCCGAGCCCGAGATCCTCGGGCTCCGGGAGAAGCAGAAGCGCAACATGCTGACGACCCTCCTGCTCTCCCAGGGCGTGCCCATGCTGTCGCACGGTGACGAGACCGGCCGCACGCAGCACGGCAACAACAACGCCTACTGCCAGGACAACGAGCTGGCCTGGGTCGACTGGTCCGACCTCCCGGAGAAGCAGGCGCTGCTGGAGTTCGTGCGGCACCTGACCGCGCTCCGCCGCGACCACCCGGTCTTCCGGCGCCGCCGGTTCCTGTCCGGCGACGGGGACATCTCCTGGTTCACCCCCGAGGGCGCGGAGATGACCGACGGCGACTGGCGGACCGGATACGCCAAGGCCATCGCGATCCTGCTGAACGGCGACGCGATCACCGAGCCGGACCGGCGCGGTGAACCCGTCAGCGACGAGTCGTTCCTGCTGTTGTTCAACGCCTCGGACGCCGAACTCACCTTCGGGCTACCCGCCGCCGACGGGTTGTGGGTCTGCGTGCTCGACACCGCGACCGCCTATGTCTTCGACGACGACGGGCCCACGACCAGGGCCGGGGAGAAACTCACCCTCGACGCCCGCTCGATCCAGGTGCTGCGCCGTGTCTGAGCCCCCCGCGCCCATCGCGACCTACCGGCTGCAGCTGCGCAAGGGCTTCGGTTTCGCCGAGGCGGGGGAGCTGGCGGGCTACCTCGCCGCGCTCGGCGTCTCCCATGCCTACCTCTCACCGATCCTGCAGGCGGCTCCGGGCTCCTCACACGGTTATGACGTCGTGGACCACGGCCGGGTGTCCGAGGAGCTCGGCGGAGAGGACGCGTTCCGGGCCATGGCCTCGCGGCTGCGCCACCATGGCATCGGGATCGTCGTCGACATCGTGCCCAACCACATGGCGATCCCCGCGCCGGAGAACGTGAACAAGGCCCTGTGGAGCGTGCTCCGCGACGGCCCGGACTCCCCGTACGCCCGCTGGTTCGACGTCGACTGGCGGGACGGGAGCCTCGTGCTGCCGGTCCTCGGCTCCCCGGCGGACGAGGCGAGGCCGGACGGTGACGTGGACCGCTACCACGAGCACGTCTTCCCCCGGGACGGCCACTACCGTCTCGCCTACTGGCGCGAGGGCGAGCCGAACTACCGGCGGTTCTTCGACATCTCCACGCTCATCGGGCTCCGCGCCGAGGATCCCGAGGTCTTCGAGCGGACGCACGCCGTGCCGCTGCGGCTGCTGGCCGAGGGGCTCATCGACGGCCTGCGGATCGACCATCCGGACGGCCTGGCCGATCCCCGCGGCTACCTGCGCAGACTCGCCGAGCACCGGACCTGGGTCGTCGCCGAGAAGATCCTCACCGGCGAGGAGGAGCTCCCGGAGGACTGGCCGTGCGCCGGGACGACGGGCTACGACGCGCTCGGCATGGTGGGCGGGCTGTTCTCCGACCCGATGGGGGAGAAGCCTCTGACGGAGGCCTACGTCCGTCTCACCGGGGGCCCGGAGACCTTCGCCGAGGTCGAGCGGACGGCGAAGCGGTTCGCCGCCGAGCGTCTGCTCGTCCCCGAGATACGCCGGCTCACGGCGCTCCTGGCGCGCATCCTCCCCGACGAGGATCAGGCCGCGCTCCAGGAGGTGCTGGTCGAGCTCCTCATCGCCATGCCCGTCTATCGGACCTACGTCGTCCCGGGTGAGGAGCCGCCCGCCGAGGCGCTCGAGGTCGTCGCCCAGGCGGCCGCCGAGACCCGTGCGGTCCTCGCCTCGGGAGAGCTGCTCGACCGGGTGGTCCCCCTGGTGCTCGGGCTGGCCGGCCGGGACCCGCTCCGAGACGAGTTCGCCGTACGGTTCCAGCAGACCGCCGCGCCGATGACCGCCAAGGGTGTCGAGGACACCGCGTTCTACCGCTGGTCACGGCTGGCCGCGCTCAACGAGGTCGGCGGCGACCCGGCCCGCTTCGCGGTGGCGCCGGAGGAGTTCCACGCCTACTGCGCGCGGACCGCCGTCGACCGGCCGTCGACGATGACCACGTTGTCGACGCATGACACCAAACGGCAGGAGGACGTCCGTGCACGGCTCGCCGTGCTGACCGAGCTGCCCGAGGAGTGGGCCGCCGCGGTCGGCCGCTGGCGTTCGCTCGCGCCGGACAGCCCGCTGGAGGGCGACCTCGACTACCTCATGTGGCAGACGATCGCCGGCGCCTGGCCACTGACGGCGGACCGGCTCAAGGACTACCTCACCAAGGTGATGCGGGAGGCGAAGACCCGGACCTCCTGGACCGATCCGGACACCGCCTACGAGGAGGCGGTGCTCGCCCACGCGGAGGCCGTGCTCTCCGACGCGAACCTGACCGCCGACATCGCGGGTTTCAGCGCGCGCATCGCCCCGTACGCGCGGGCCAACGCCCTCGGCCAGAAGCTCGTCCAGCTCACCATGCCCGGGGTGCCGGACGTCTACCAGGGTTGCGAGCTCACCGGGCTGTCCCTGGTCGACCCCGACAACCGGCGTCCGGTCGACTACGCGAGCCGTCGCGCACTGCTCACCGGCCTCGACGCGGGCATGATCCCGGCCGGCCTGGACGGGGAGAAGCTCCTCGTCACCTCGCGCGCGCTGCGGCTGCGCGGCCGGCATCCGGACTGGTTCTCGAGCGGTCACGAACCCCTGACCGCGGCCGGACCGGCCGCGGCACACGTGCTGTCCTTCCGGCGCGGCGGTGCGACCATCGTCGCGACCCGGTTGCCCGCGGGACTCGAGCGCCGCGGCGGCTGGGGGACCACGGAGCTCTCGCTCCCCGGCGGACCGTGGCGCGACGTCCTCACCGGCCGGTCCTACGGGCCGGGCATCGCGATGGGCGGGCTGCTCGGCGTCCTGCCGGTCGCGATCCTGGTGGAGGAGACTCCGTGAGCCATGAGGTATGGGCCCCGGCCGCCAAGAGCGTCGAGCTGGAAACCGGGGGCGAGCGGCATGCGATGTCGCCCGCCCGGCGGCCCGGATGGTGGGCCGCCGAGTCCGTGGAGCCCGAGGGGGACGACTATGGTTTCGTCCTCGACGGCGAGGGCCCCTTCCCCGATCCGCGCTCGCCCTGGCAGCCCGACGGGATACACGGGCTCAGCCGGCGCTACGACCACGCCCGATTCGCCTGGACCGACGAGTTCTGGCGGGGGCGCCCCCTCGCCGGAAGCGTGGGGTACGAGTTGCACGTCGGGACGTTCACCCCCGAGGGGACCTTCGACGCCGCCATCGCCCGGCTCGGCCATCTGGTCGGACTCGGCGTCGACACGGTCGAGCTGATGCCGGTGGCCGCGTTCCCCGGGCGGCACGGCTGGGGCTACGACGGCGTCCACCTGTGGGCCGTGCACGATCCGTACGGGGGACCGGACGGGCTGAAACGGTTCGTCGACGCCTGTCACCGGCGGGGGCTGGCCGTCGTCCTGGACGTGGTCTACAACCACCTCGGGCCGAGCGGCAACTACCTGGGCCGCTACGGACCGTACTTCACCGACGCCTACAACACGCCGTGGGGCCAGGCGGTCAACCTCGACCGTCCAGGCTCCGACGAGGTCCGCGCCTTCATCGTGGAGAACGCGCTCATGTGGCTGCGCGACTACCACGTGGACGGGCTGCGGCTGGACGCCGTGCACGCCCTCGAGGACCACCGGGCCGTGCACGTTCTGGAGGAGCTGGCCGCCGCGGTCGCGGAGTTGAGGGCGCGGACCGGCCGGGAGCTGTTCCTCATCGCCGAGTCCGACCTGAACGCCCCGCGGCTCGTCACCTCCCGGGAGGCGGGCGGGTACGGCCTCGACGCGCAGTGGAGCGACGACTTCCACCACGCGCTGCACGCCGCTCTGACCGGGGAGCGGCAGGGCTACTACTGCGATTTCGGATCACTGGGCGCGCTGGCGAAGACCCTCACCCGGGTCTTCTTCCACGACGGAACGTGGTCGACGTTCCGCGGGCGTTCGCACGGGCGTGAGGTGGACACACTCCGGGTGCCGGGGCACCGCTTCCTCGGTTTCCTGCAGAACCACGACCAGGTCGGCAACCGGGCCGTCGGCGACCGGATCTCCGCCGGCCTGTCGCCCGGGCTGCTCAAGGTCGGCGCCGGACTGCTGCTGACCGCCCCGTTCACGCCGATGCTCTTCATGGGGGAGGAGTGGGGCGCCCGCACCCCGTGGCGCTATTTCACCGACCACGAGGAGCCCGAGCTCGCCCGGGCCGTCAGCGAGGGCCGTCGCAGGGAGTTCACCTCGCACGGATGGACCGCGGAGGACGTGCCCGATCCGCAGGACCCGGAGACCCACCGGAGCTCCGTGCTCGACTGGACCGAGCAGGAGCGGCCGGGGCACCGGGAGCTGCTGGAGTGGCACCGCGCCCTCATCGCGCTGCGCCGCGCCTGGCCCGAGCTGGCCGACGCCCGGCTGACCGAGGTGGCCGTGGAGCACGACGAGACCTCACTCGTCATGCGCCGCGGACGGCTGCGGGTCGTCGCCAATCTGGGGACCGAGCCGGGACCGCCGCTCCCGGCCGGCGAGGTGATCCTCGCCTCCGACCCGGCCGTACGGCCCGGCGCCCGGCTCCCCGGCGAGTCCCTCGCGATCGTCCGGGTGGAGGCCGCAGTGGAGGGGCCATGAGGAGGCGCCCGCGGCCCCTGGAGCTATTCGCTCGAAGGGCGACCGCCGTCGGCCACGGTGGGCACCCGTTCCAAGGTCATGCCGAAATGGGTCCGGTAGGCGTCCAGTAGGCCGGCGTCGGAAAGGACGCGTTCCTCCCGCTCGCCGTGGACGGTGTGGATCAGCCTGGCGCCGCTGAGGGTGACCCGGCCGGTTTCGGTGAGCA
>DASYNF010000085.1:0-5555 GCA_036008685.1 Actinomadura sp.
CGGCCGGTCGTCGCTGGAACGTTTCGGCGGCCATAGCGTTGGGGAAACACCCGGTCCCATCCCGAACCCGGAAGTTAAGCCCTTCAGCGCCGATGGTACTGCATGGGAGACCGTGTGGGAGAGTAGGACGCCGCCGGACACATACCATGTCGAGGGCCGCCCCCGTTACCGGGGCGGCCCTCGACGTATATCTAGGATCTGACAAAATGAAGAGGTCCATCCAATCGCAGACCGAACAGTGCAGGACGTGATGAGCGCGCAAGACGACGACCGCGGCGACAAAGATCGCGAGCGGCGTAACGGACGGCAGGCCGAGAACGGGGGCCGAGGCAGGCCCGCTGGGCGCGGCGGCCCCAGGGGAGCTCACGACCGCACTGGAGGATCTGCGGGGCAGGGTAACGCCGGCGGATGGTCCGGGCGGCAGCAGGATCGCCGTGATGACCGACGCGGTGGTGAAGACCGCAGGGAAGGCCGCGGCGGAGGAGCACCACGCTCTGGTGGACAAGGCTTCCAGGGTGGTCGCCCCGAACGGTCCGGCGGACCCGCAGGTGAACGCGCCGGTGGTCAGTGGAAGCCTCGCGGGGACAAGCCCGGCGAGCGCCGTTTCAACGGCCCGCGAGACAACCAGTCCGGAGATCGTCGGTCCGGTGGTCCTCGGGACAACCAGGCTGGAGATCGTCGGTTCGGTGGTCCGCCCAGAGACCGTGGTCAGGGTGGGCGTGAGGACCGCGGCTTCGGCGGCCCGCGTGACCAGCGGCCTGGTGAGCGCCGGTCCGGTGCCCCCCGGGACAACCAGTCCGGTGACCGCCGGTCCGGTGGTCCTCGGGACAACCAGTCCGGTGACCGCCGGTTCGCTGGCCCCCGGGACAACCAGTCCGGTGACCGCCGGTCCGCTGGTCCTCGAGACAACCAGTCCGGAGATCGTCGGTCCGGTGCCCCCCGGGACAACCAGTCCGGTGACCGTCGGTCCGCTGGTCCTCGAGACAACCAGGCTGGAGATCGCCGGTTCGGTGGTCCGCCCAGAGACCGTGGTCAGGGCGGGCGTGAGGACCGCGGCTTCGGCGGCCCGCGTGACCAGCGGCCTAGTGAGCGCCGGTCCGCTGGCCCCCGGGACGACCAATCCGGAGATCGTCGGCCCGGTGGTCCGCGGGGGGATAGCGGTGAAGGGGGCCGGAGCGAGCGTTACGGTGGTCCCCAGAGGGAGCGACCTCAGGGCACACGTGGTGGGCCTCGGCAGGATCGTGACCGATCCGGTGATCGCGGAGGCTTCCGGCCCAGGACCGACAAGGACGGCACCGGCGCTCGGCCGCCGTATGGCTCGCCGGCTGAACGGTCGACCGTACGGAAGGCCGCGGACAACCGCGATCGGCACCGCTCGCCCAGCGACGACCCGATGCTGCCGGACGATGTGACGGGCTCGGAGCTCGATGAGGTCGCGCGCGCTGAACTCCGCACGTTGCCGAAGGACTTGGCCGCCCGCGTGGCACGGCACCTCGTCATGGCCGGTCGGCTCATCGACGAGGACAGCGCCGGCGCCTACAGCCATGCTCGCGCGGCACGCAGGCTTGCTTCCCGAGTGGGCGTGGTCCGCGAGGCATGCGGTTTGGCCGCCTATCACGCGGAAGAGTGGTCCGATGCACTGGCGGAGCTGAGGGCTGCGCGCAGGCTTGCCCGTCGCGAGGACGCCTATCTGGCCGTGATGGCCGACTGCGAGCGCGGCCTGGGCCGCCCGGAGCGCGCGCTCGACATCGCGAAGTCCCCCGACCTCAACAAACTCGAGCACGAGGAACGCATCGAGCTGCGCCTGGTGGAGTCCGGCGCCCGCCGTGATCTCGGGCAGTACGACGC
Organism: Actinomadura sp.; assembly: GCA_036008685.1. Classification (GTDB taxonomy): domain Bacteria; phylum Actinomycetota; class Actinomycetes; order Streptosporangiales; family Streptosporangiaceae; genus Actinomadura_C. The sequence continues at coordinate 1,849 of DASYNF010000085.1, forward strand.
GGCGGTCGTGGCCTTGCAGATTCCGGAGTTGAAGGACAAGCGACTGCGGCCATGGTCGGCCCGGCTCTTCTACGCCTACGCTGACGCGCTCCTCGACGCCGGTCGTGAGGACGATGCCCGGGACTGGTTCGCCCGAGCCGCGGCGGCGGACCGGGAGGGTGAGACCGACGCCGCCGAGCGTCACTCCGAGCTCGAGGGCCTGGAGATCATCGAGACGGAGATCACCGGCCCAGAGGGCACGGACACGGAAGCCGGCCGATCCGAAGGCCCGGCGGCGGTCGGAGACCAAGTCCCAGAGGCCATGGCCACGGGTTCTGAGGCCCAGGGTGCCGCCACCGATGCGGACCTCACGGATGCCGCGGACACCGATGTCCCTGCTCGTGACACCGCTGACGCTCTCGAGGTCGCGGACACGGCCGACGTGCCGGATGCCGGTGCCGCCGAGGCGACAGAGGAGATCCCCCCAGCAGGTTCCGTGCTCGCCGCAGACGCCGAGCCTGATGCGAAGGCACCGGTCGCCGAAAGGCCCGACGCCGGGGTCATCGACGTCGAAGTGGTCGAAGACGACACCGAAGAGGACACCGAAGACGCCGACCGCGACTCCTGAACCGAGACGCTGACGCGTTCTTCCTGCCGTGATCTTGCCGTTGTTCGCGTGAACAGCGGCAAGATCACGGCATCCGGGGCATGGGCCGGCATGGCGAGTGCGTCCATCAAGGTCGACCGGGTGTCCGCCGGGTCGATCAGGTCGTCAACCAGCCCTTGTTCGGCGGCATGCCAGGGGTGCATCAGTTGCGGCTGGTAGTCCTTGGACTGCCGCGTCAAGGCGTTCGCCGCCTCGGCGGACGGCACCAGCGCCTCCGAGGGCATCGGCCCGCTCGTGGTCGAGCGGCTCTCCACGCCCTGCGCGACGGTCACACGGCGAGGCCGGCCCAGAGAACCGTACCCGTACGTTCTGGCCGTGTCCCAGCTGGACACAGGCCTCTGCGACAAGCCGGCGGCGGTCATGTCACCGTGGTCTCCCCTGATCGGGATGTCCTGATCAGGGCTGCGGTGTCAGGCCAGTTTGCTCAATGAGTGCATGATGCCGGTGACGTTGGCGGCGGTACTGTTGAGCACCTCGTACTTCTCGGCCAGCGCCGGATCGGCATCGGGGCCGTAGGCCCGATAGCGCTCGGCGGTACGGTCGCGCACCATCTCGACCGCGTGGTCGACATCCAGACCCTGGTCCTGAGCTCCTCGGACGATCTCCACCCAGAGCCGCAGCTCCTCGGCGGAACGCTCCAGCGTCTCGGTGACCTCGGACACGGGCCCGTAGTGGGCGAACAGCAACCTCTGCGGCCGCAGGTCGCCGAACTTCTTCAGTGAGGTCAGAGCCGTGTCCAGGTCGAAGTCCGGAGGCGGAGTCGCGGGGCGGACGTCCGCCGTCTCCGGGATGTAGATGCCGGCCGCGTCTCCGACATAGAGATCGCCGGTGAGCGAGTCCAGCAGCCCGACATGGTGTTTCGCGTGCCCCGGGGAGTAGTGGGTCTCGAGCCTACGGCCGCCACCGAGGTCGACGACACCGGTCTCGTCCACGGCTCGGATCCGTGCGGCCTCAGTGGGTTTCAGCTCGCCGAAGAGCCTGTCCAGTTGATCGCCGTAGACCATGCGCGCACTGCGCATCAGCCGCTCGGGACTCGCCAGATGCCGTGCTCCCTTTTCGTGCACCACGATCTCGGCGCCCGGATAGGACTCGGCGATGTCACCGACTCCGCCGGCGTGGTCCAGATGAATGTGGGTGACCACGACGGTGGAGAGGTCGGCCGCGTCCACCCCCAGTGACGTCAGGGCTCGTCTGACGACCGGCGCGGACCCGGCGGTTCCCGGCTCGACCAGGCAGGGCCGCTCGCCCAGGATCAGGTATCCGGCCGTGATCCCGGCATATCCCGCCATCCGCGTATCGATCTCATAGACGTCGTCGCCGAGGGCCGTCACCGTGCTGTCCGGGCTGCTCATCGCCTGCTCCGCTCAGGTGGGTTCAGAGTGGCGGTGGGGTCCGGGAACGCTTTCCGGTCGCCCGGACCCCCTTTTACCACCCAATTGCGCACGCCAGCACTTTTAAGAGGACGGATCAGTCTCATTGGGCGTCGTGTTCTGCCATTGAACTACCGGGGCATGGATCCCCAGGCCGGATTCGAACCGGCATCCGACGCGCTCGTCCGTCACCTCGATGCCATTGGCCTCCTCGCGTGCGAACTTCACCGCGTGCTGGAGCTTCTCGACCCGCTCCAACAGGTCATTGACCCGTTCGGCGGGCAGCGCGCCCGAGAACTTCACAGTGGTCCAGGAGCCGACCGGCACGTCCTCATAGTAGACCTCGACCTGTGCCGGGTGCTTTTCCGTCGCCTCCGCCTTGACGTGGTTGCGCGGCACCTTTTTCGTCTTGACCGTGCGCACGGGTTCGGTCTTCCAGCAGTCGGCGGACGGGTCATGGGCCCAGAACTCCGCGGCGTCGAGGACGGGGAGCCTCTTGACGAAGGTGTGCAGGTCGACGAGCTGCTTCTCGAGGAACAGCAGGTATGAGACCGGCACGTCACGCAGGATGACCTGGCCGTCCACCACCACGTCCGCTTTGGCGTCGCGATTGGCCCAGTCCTTGGTGGCGGTCACGTCGAAGAGACGGGTCAAAATCGCCGTCGTCCGGCTGATGACCTCCTCGGCCTTGACCTGCACCCGGGTCGACTCCGGAGGGAGCTGCTCACCCTCCTCGTCCTTGGGCTGGTAGGTCCGGGAGATGCCCGACAGCAGCGCCGGCTTTTGCAGTGAGTGGTGCGCGTCAGTGAGGTCGCGCAGGGACCCGCTTTTGACACCCTTCTCCACGGCGATGATTTGGTTGAGCTTCGCCACCTTTACCCCTTTCGACCAGAACGCAGAGTACAGGTCGGTTGTTGGCATTGCAGCCGGGTTTAACCGGCGAAGTTATCCACAACCTGGACGAGGGGTATCGCTCGGCCGGACGGCTGTTCCATCGTGGTGGTCACCGCTCCCACGGGGAGCGCTGGACCGGAGGGAGCAGAGATGTCCCATCCCTACGTCAATGACGTGGCACTCGTCGGACGGCTGTCCGGTGCCGTGGAACGCAAGACCCTGCCCAGCGGCGACATGGTGCTGGAATGGCGCATCGTCGTAGAACGGCCGCCGGATCCCCGATATCGCAAGAAGGTGGTGGACACGATCCAGTGCGTCACCTACGACCCGCAATTTCGCGACATCACGGCCGACTGGCGGCACGGCGACCTGATCGAGGTGCGCGGCGCCATCCGCCGGCGCTTCTGGCGAACGGGCGGAGGCGAGCCGGTCAGCCGCTATGACGTCGAGGTGAGGGAAGTGGACCTGCTCGCCGTCGCACCTGACTCCGCGGGTGTGGCGGGCACCGGGACCGGATAGTCCCCATGTCCTGGGCCGGCGGGCGGATGGACTCCAGACCGGCGAAAGCGCGGATCCTGGACCGAGGCTCGACCGGCGGGTGTACGAGTGCCGGACGGACAGGGGACGGGCGTGACCGCGGGTGCCGCGTCTCGGCGGGACGGCCACGCCCGTCCCGCTCCCATGTCCGTCCGGACCCTGGGGCCGGCCCGAAGGAGGGCCGCTGCGGAGAGGTCTCGCGTCAGTCCCCGTTGAGCAGACGCAGAACCAGGCCGCTGCGGGGTTTGGGGCCGAAGGAG
>DASYNF010000086.1:0-10598 GCA_036008685.1 Actinomadura sp.
CTGCATCGCGACGGCGAGCTCGAGCGTGCGCAGGCTCTGCGCGGTCTGCTCGCCCGGGTCGTCGGCGCGCTGGTCCTCGATCAGGTCGGCGTACGACGACTCGCCGTCGCCGACCGGCGTCTCGAGGCTGATCGGGTCGTCGACGAGGTCGAACAGCTCTTCGATCCGCTTCTCTGTGAAGCCGGACTCCTTCGAGATCTCCGCGACTGACGGGTCGCGATTCAGCTTCTGCGCCAGCTGGCGGCGCGAGCGCTGTGCACGGCGCACCTGCTCGGCGACGTGGACCGGGAGCCGGATCACGCGGCCCTGGTCGGCGAGCGCGCGGGTGACCGCCTGGCGGATCCACCAGGTCGCGTAGGTCGAAAGCTTGTAGCCCATCGTGTAGTCGAACTTCTCGACCGCGCGGATCAGGCCGAGGTTGCCCTCCTGGACCACGTCGAGTAGCGACAGGCCACGGTCGGAGTACTTCTTCGCCACCGACACGACGAGCCGGAGGTTGGCTTCGAGCATGTGGGACTTCGCGCGGTTTCCGTCCTCGACGACCCATTCGAGGGCCTCGCGGTAATGATCGCTCAGGTCGGCGTCCGTCTCGAGCTTGTGCTCGGCGTACAGGCCGGCCTCGATTCGCTTGGCGAGATCCACCTCCTGCTCGGCGGTGAGCAGCTGCCGCCGCCCGATCGCCTTGAGATAGGTGTGGACCGAGTCGCCCATGACCGTGGAGTGGTCGTCCAGGTCCGCCGAAGCGCTCACTTCGACGGCCTCGTCGTCCCCCGCGGTCTCCGGGGCCTCGGCGGCCGCTCGGGAACCGTCCTGGCTGGCGAGCTCGACCCCGGCCTCCGACAGCTCACGCAGGATGGAACGACCCTGCGCGGGGGTGATGCCGGCCGTCTGGAAAGCTTGCCGAACCTCATCGAGCGAAAGGTGCCCCTGGGTGCGTCCCCGGTCCAGCAGCTCATCGAGAGGCATGCTCGACTCCATGGCTGGAGTCTTGGTCTTTATGGCCGTTCGCGGCATGAGGACACCTCCCTCCCTTCATGGTGTGTGCGACACGTTGGGGTGAACATGACATTTCGTGTGCACTATCGGGAACGTTGCGAAGGCCCAACATTGTTCCCGACCAGCGCAAACCCACGCGGACAGGGTGATGTGCGATGCACACCACCCTCGAGAGGGCAGTGATCATTATCTCCACGCCCTCTCCGGCGGGAAAATCGCGTGCCGGAGGGCCGCCTCGCGGGGGGACGGAGCCCGATCGCCGAGCGTCACTTACTTTGTAAAGGTGGTGGGCGGTGAGACCGGATCGACCCCCGGCACCGATCAACGCCGGGGCTCCTGGAAACCGCTCTCCGAGGTGTCCGATCCAGTCTGGGGCATCGGGCGGCCGTATCGGGCGATCACCCGTTCACGCAGGCCGGGGTCGTCGCGGGGGACGGGTTCGATGAAGATCTCGTCGATCTCCTCGTAGGCCGCCCGGAGCTCGTGAGCCATGCGGACACAGGCGCGCTCCACGTCCCCGGCGGTGAGCGTGTCGCGGAAGTCCAGCCTGGCGCAGACGAGGACCAGGTCCTTGCCGAAGGTCAGCGTCACGATGTCGACGACCCAATCGATCTCGGGTGCGGCCGCGAGGAGGTCGCGGACCCCCTTCACCAGGCGCGGATCGGCCTGGGTCCCGATCAGGAGGTTGAGGTTGATGCGCCCGAGCAGCAGCGCCACGGCGGTGAGGACCACGCCGATGAGGATGGAGGCGAGGCCGTCCCAGAAGGCCGACCCGGTGAGCTGGTACATCCCCAGGCCGGCGAAGGCCAGGAGCAGGCCCAGCAGCGCGGCCGAGTCCTCGAACAGGACGCTCACCGAGGTCGGCTCGTCCGTCCTCCGTATGTAGGGCCTGAGGCCCAGCCCGTGCTCACGGGCGTCCGCGCGGACCTGGCGGAACGCCTGCCCCCAGGACACCGCCTCGAGTACGAAGGCGATGGCCAGCACGACGTAGCCCACCGTCGGGTCCGACTCGCCCTGGTGGTCGAGGAGCGTCTCGATGCCGCGCATGAACGCGAAGAGGGCTCCCATGCCGAAGATCGTCACAGCGACCAGGAGCGTCCAGATGTAGCGCTCCTTGCCGTAACCCAGAGGATGCCGCCGGTCCGCGGCCCTGGTGCTGCGGTGCAGCGCGGTCAGTAACAGCACCTCGTTGAAGGTGTCGGCCACGGAGTGGGCCGCCTCGGCGGCCATCGAGGCCGACCCGGTGATGACGGCGGCCACGCCCTTGGCGATCGCGATGCCGCCGTTGGCGCCGAGCGCCAGCAGAACGGTGAGTGTGCTCTCCTTGTGCTGTTCAGGCATGTCTCCCCCAAGGTCCAGCTTGGCACCAGAGGACCCGCGGCGCATCCTGGGCGCCGGGTTCAGGACCGGCGTTCAGGACCGGCGTTCAGGACCGGCGCAGCCGTGCGCGGTCCGGCTTGCCGGACGGCAGCAGGGGGATGGCCTCGACGAGTTCGAGTTCCCGTGGCGCGGCGTGGACCGGCAACCGCTCGCGTGCCCACAGGCGCAGCTCGCCGAGGCTCGGCGTACGGCCCCCGGCGGGCACGACGACGGCGGTGACGCGTTCGCCCCATTCCGGGTCGGGCCGTCCGACGACCACCACGTCACGGACGGAGGGGTGCCGGGACAGCACCGAGGCGACATCGCCGGCGACGACCTTCTCGCCACCAGTGTTGATCACGTCGTCCACGCGGCCGCGTATCCGCAGCCGGCCGTCCTCGACCACGCCCAGATCCTGGGTCACGAACCAGTCGCCGTCACGGGCCGCCGCGGTGAGGTCCGGGCGGAGCCGGTAGCCGGTGAAGAGCACCGGTCCGCGAAGACGGACCCGGCCGTCCGGGCCGAGGCCGACGGCCACTCCGTCCAGGGGCACGCCATCGTAGACACAGCCACCGCAGGTCTCGCTCATGCCGTACGTGACGAACACCCGGCCGCCGCGCGACCGGGCCTCGGCGACGAGGGGCGGAGCGGGGGCCGCGCCGCCGAGCAGGATCGATCGGAAGGCCGACAGGTCGACGCCGGCGTCGAGGAGGCGTCGCAGCTGGGTGGGGACGAGCGAGATGTGCTCGGCGGCGCTCGCGGCCACGGCATCGATGTCGAACCGCGGGTGGATGACCGGGGCGGTGTCCGCGACGAGCGACCGCACCAGTACCTGGACTCCGGCGATATGGCTCGTCGGCAGGCAGCACAACCACCGGTCACCGGGCTCGGCCCGGACGCGCTCGAGCGTGGCCACGGCCGAGTGTCTCAGCGCGGCCCCGGACAGCTCGACGATCTTGGGCCGGCCCGTCGACCCCGATGTGGCGATCAGCACGGCCGTGCCGGTGGCCGCCGGCGGCGCCGCGCCGGAGTCACCGGGAGGCGCGTATCCGCGTACTCCCTCCTCGGTCTCCACCGAGGCCGGGCGCAACTCCTCCAGGAGCTCGGCGAGGGCGGGAGCGGGCAGGTCCGGTGAGATCGGGCAGACCGCGGGACCGGTGTGGTCGAGGGCGTCGGACAGCACCCGGTGGAGCCGCGGCCCCGGCGGCAGTACGACGGCTTTGACGAGACGTTCCATGACCCGGGCAAGGTTAGCCGACCCCACTGGACTGATCATCCCCGGTGAGGCGCTTGAATAGAGGCGGCCTGAGGAGGGATAGAGCATGGTTTCCGAGCTGTTCGATCCGGATGCGTGGAAGCCGGTCCAAGGATTCGACTTCACCGACATCACCTACCACCGGGCGGTGGACCAGGGGACCGTCCGGATCGCCTTCGACAGGCCAGAGGTCCGCAACGCCTTCAGGCCGCACACCGTCGACGAGCTCTACCGCGCGCTCGACCACGCGCGGATGAGCGGTGACGTCGGGTGCGTGCTGCTCACCGGCAACGGCCCCTCGGCCAAGGACGGCGGCTGGGCCTTCTGCTCCGGCGGCGACCAGCGCATCCGCGGGCGGGACGGTTACCGCTACGCCGAGGGTGAGACCGCCGAGACCATCGATCCGGCCAGGGCCGGGCGGCTGCACATCCTCGAGGTACAGCGGCTGATCCGGTTCATGCCCAAGGTCGTCATCTGTGTCGTCCCGGGGTGGGCGGCGGGCGGCGGGCACAGCCTCCATGTCGTCGCGGACCTCACTCTGGCCAGCCGTGAACACGCGCGGTTCAAGCAGACCGACGCCGACGTCGCGAGCTTCGACGGCGGGTTCGGGTCGGCCTACCTGGCCCGTCAGGTCGGCCAGAAGTTCGCCCGGGAGATCTTCTTCCTCGGTGACACCTACGACGCCGAGGACGCGCACCGGATGGGCATGGTCAACGCGGTCGTGGCCCACGAGGACCTGGAGAAGGTCGCGCTCGAGTGGGGCCGGAAGATCAACGGTAAGAGCCCCACGGCGCAGCGGATGCTCAAGTTCTCGTTCAACGCGGTCGACGACGGCCTGGTCGGTCAGCAGGTGTTCGCCGGTGAGGCCACCCGCCTGGCCTACATGACCGCGGAGGCGGCCGAGGGCCGGGACTCGTTCCTGGAGAAGCGCGACCCCGACTGGTCCGGCTTCCCCTGGTATTACTGAGCACTGACGAGCGGGGCGGGAAACGCCTAGGGTTGGCCGGAAGTGAAAGGGGCCGGGCGGTTGCGGGTCTATTCCATCCCGATGCGCACGCGTTTTCGTGGCATCACGAGCCGTGACGGGGTGCTCATCCATGGCCCCGAGGGGTGGGGCGAGTTCTCCCCGTTCCCGGACTACGGTCCGCAGGAGGCCGCGCGGTGGCTCGCCGCGGCCCGCGAGGCCGCCTATGACGGCTGGCCCGCACCGGTGCGTGACCGCGTCCCGGTGAACGTCACCGTCCCCCCGGTGGGCCCGGACGAGGCCCATGAGATGACGCGCGCGTCCGGGTGCCGCACGGCCAAGGTCAAGGTGGCCGAGCCGGGCCAGACCGACGACGAGGACCTCGACAGGGTCGAGGCCGTACGTGACGCGATCGGCCCCGGGGGAAGGATTCGCGTCGATGTCAACGGCGGCTGGGACGTCGACCACGCCGCCCGGATGATCAGGACGCTGGACCGCTTCGAGCTCGAGTACGTGGAACAGCCCTGCGCCACCCTGGAGGAACTGGCAGACGTCCGCAGGCGCGTCGACGTGCCGGTGGCCGCCGATGAGTCGATACGCCGGGCCGAGGATCCGCTCGAGGTCCGAGCCCGCGGAGCCGCCGACATCGTGGTGCTCAAGGTCCAGCCCCTCGGCGGCGTCCGCAACGCCATGAGGATCGCCGAGGAGTGCGGCCTGCCCGTCGTGGTCTCGAGCGCCGTCGAGACCTCGGTCGGCCTGGCCGCCGGCCTCGCGCTCGCCGCCGCGCTGCCCGAGCTCCCCTACGCCTGCGGGCTGGCCACGTTGTCCCTGCTCGAAGGCGATGTGGTGACGGACCCGCTGGTTCCGGTCGGCGGTGAACTCCAGGTCCGCCGGCCGGAGCCCGACGAGCGGGCCCTCACCCGCTATGAGGTCGACGGCGGTGAGTGGTGGCACCGTGTCGCGCGGGCGCAGGCGCTGCTGGACGGTCCGCCGGTCACCGGGACCTTCCGTTGAACCCGGCGACCGCGCTGGCGACCGTGCTCGTCGACGAGCTGCTCTGCTCCGGTATGACCGAGGCCGTGCTCGCGCCCGGTTCCCGATCCGCGCCGCTGGCACTGGCGTTGTACGAGCGGGCCACGCGGACCGCCGACGTACGGCTGCACGTGCGCATCGACGAGCGCTCCGCGGGCTTTCTCGCCCTCGGGCTCGCCAAGCGCAGCGGGCGTCCGGTCGCGCTCGTCTGCACCTCCGGGACCGCGACGGCCAACTTCCACCCCGCGGTGATCGAGGCCCACGAGTCCCGGGTCCCCCTGATCGTGCTGACCGCCGACCGGCCACCCGAGCTCCGGGACACCGGCGCCAACCAGACGATCGACCAGACCAGGATCTATGGTTCCGCGACGCGCTGGAGCTGCGAGGTCGGCGTGCCCGAGGAGCGCCCCGGCATGGTGGCCTACTGGCGCTCGGTGGTGAGCCGGGCCTGGGCGGCCGCGCAGGCACCGGATCCGGGTCCGGTGCACCTCAACGTCGCCTTCCGGGAGCCGCTCATCCCCGATGGCGAGGCCTCCTGGTGCGAGCCGCTGGGCGGCGACTCCGGCGTGCCCTGGACGAAGGTGCGCTCGGCCACGCCGGGCTCGGTGCTCCACGTTCCTCCGACGCGACGTGGTGTGCTCGTCGTCGGCGACGGCGCCGCCAACGTCAAGCGCTATGTCGCCGCGGCCTCGATGGCGGGATGGCCGGTGCTCGCGGAGCCCAACGGCAACGCCCGCTATGGGGACCACGCACTCTCCTCCCATCACTTCCTGCTCGGCGTTCCCGAGTTCGTCGATCGGCACCGGCCCGAAGTCGTGGTGACTCTCGGCAAGCCCGGCCTGTCGCGGCCGCTCCTGTCGCTGCTGCGCCGAGTCGACCAGCACATCGTGGTGTCGCCGTCGCTGGCCCGGTGGCCCGATCCCGTGCGTTCGGCCACCCAGATCGCTCAGGACGTGGAGATCCCGGTGGTCTCCGGCGACGACGGGTGGCTGAGGTCCTGGCGTGCGGCCGACCTCGCGGCGCGGGACGCCGTCGACGCCGTGCTGGACGAGTCCGACCAGGTCACCGAGCCCCGGCTCGCGCGTGACCTGGTGGCCGGGCTGCCCGGCGGCGCCCTGCTGTTCACGGCGGCCAGCATGCCGATCCGGGACCTCGATCAGACCATGCGCCCGCGCCGCGGCATCCGCATCCTCGCCAACCGGGGAGCGAGCGGCATCGACGGCCTGGTCTCCACGGCCATCGGCGCGGCCCTCGCGCACGCCGGCCGGTCGTACGGGCTGGTGGGGGATCTGGCGTTCCTGCACGACCAGAACGGGTTGATCCTGGGACCGCACGACGACCGCCCCGACCTGGCGCTCGTCGTGGTCAACAACCAGGGCGGCGGGATCTTCTCACTGTTGCCGCAGGCGGCGCTCCCCGGGCCGTTCGAGCGGGTCTTCGGCACGCCGCACCAGGTGGACCTGGCGCACGTGGCCGCCGCGCACCGGCTGCCCTACACCCTGCTGGAAAAGGCCTCCGATCTACCGAAGGCGATCTCGGGGGAGGGCCTGCGGATCATCGAGGCCCGGACCGACCGCGGCGCCAACGCGGCACTGCACGCGCGCATGCGGGGGGCCGCGCACACTGCGATCCGAGCCATGCTTCCCGCCTGACGCGCCGCCGTTTCGGCCTGGGAACAGCGGTGTCCGTCTTGTCGCGGCCCCGTGCTCCTGACGTGCTGCCGCCGCCTCGAGCACGGAGGCTCTGGCGGCAATGTCAAACTCTCAACTTACAATGTAAAGGCGGTCGGCCGGAGTTCAGAAGTCCACGTTCACACAACCGATCCGATCACCCGCGGTACCGGCATGGCCCGCATGGGTCTTGGTCTGCTCGGCGTGCACGACGATCGAGTGGGGACGCCGGTCGGCGAACTTCCAGCCCATCGTGGAGGCCGCGATCGCGTTACCGTCCTTGTCGCTCGCGAAGTCGAGCCAGATCTCGTTACGCGGGTTGGCGTAGGCCGGGTTGACCGAGGGCTGCACCGGGTCCGGCACGTTCTGGTAGTGCGGGCCGGCGTCGTCCCCCTTGGGGCCACAGCCCTTCTGGTGGACATGGGCCCCGTACTTGCGGTTGGGCAGGAGGCCGTGCGCCGTCAGCAACACGGTGGTGCGCCCCTCCGGCCGTGACGTGGACAGCACGGTGATGTCCGCTCCCGCGGGTATCACGTCCGGCTTGTAGGTGATCGCGTCGGCGTTCTTCTGGTACTTCTCGAAGTTGGCGGACGTGAAGGCCACCTGGGCGACACGCTCCGGCTGGGCGGCCGCGGGGGGAGTGGCGGCCTCGGACGCCCCCGTCCCCGGAGGCGCGCCGGGGACGGGTGGCTCAGGACTGGGGTGTCGGCCGTGGCCCCGGTCCGGCTCACCCGAGGGACTGGCCTGGGCCGAAGGGCTGGGCTCGCGTGGAGCCCAGCCCGACGTGCCCATAGTTACGACGGTTATCGCCAGTAGGACGGCGATGGTGTTGGATCGCATGATTACTCTGTTGCCGGGGCCGGCTACTTTCAGTCACCGGCTTTGTTTTCTTTGTCAGAAAAGGCAGACCCGGCGGGTGCTCACCAGCGGTCGTGCACCTGGGGCCGATGGGGTCAGCGTGCGGTGCCGTGGCCGGCCGGGGACCCCCAGCCGACCTGGATCTCGTCGATCTGCAGCTGCCGGTAGAACCTCGGTGCCGAAGCGGCGGCCCAGGTGCTGTCGACCTCGAGCCTGATATAGCGGGTGGTGATGGCGCCGACATCGATGAACCGGACTCCGCGGGCGCTCTCCAGGACGGAGGTCTTGACCGGATCGCCCCATGTCCTGCCGTCATCGCTCACGGAGATCCGATAGTCCTTGATCCGTGCGGAGTCCTCCGGCCGGCCGAAGGTGAGCCGGTTGTAGGTCGGGGACCACTCCCGCTGGTGGAGGGCCAGGAAGCGGACCGGCCTGCGGCCGTGCAGGTCCAGAGTGACCGAGACCGGGAGGGTGGCGGCGCTGTCCCACCAGGTGAGGTGGTTCCCGTCGGTGAGAGCACCCGGGGGCCGGTCCGGCGCCGCCGCGGTGGAGGTCGCCGTGACGGAGCGGCTGGGGTAGAAGCCCTGCCGCACCTTGGCGGTGCGCACCCGGAACACCGTGTCGTAGGTGTCCCACCGGGTGATGCCACTGATCGTGAGATAGCCGCCGCGCTGGTCGAAGGCCATCCGGTGCCCGGTTCGCACGTCCGTCACCTCGAGCGCTCTGGAGCCGTTGTCGCGAATCCTGATCCGGTCGGAGGCCGGCTTCGTGGTGACGTGGACGTACTGCCGGCCCCGATCCGTCCTGCTCACCGTGATGGTCCCGTAGGCGCCGTCGTTCCAGGCCCCTGGCTGCATGCCGCCGTACATGTAGCCGCCGCCCTCGACGCCGTGGACCGACTCCCAGATCTGGGGGAGGTAGCCGGCCAGGAAGTCGTTGAACCGCTTCTGCCGCGGCGGGAATCTGCCGTTGACCATGGCGGTCTCGGCCATCAGCGACTTGACCGAGGCTCCCGCGTTGGTGATGATCCGGCCGACCGTGACGGGGTAGTCGACCTCGGCATCGGTGCCGTCGTACCACCAGGCGCCCTTGGTGGGGAGCTTCCACTCGCCCTCGGTCAGCCGGGGCATGGGGGTCCACACCGCCGCCGGATAGTCGTACGCCGGGGTCATGCCGACCTTCTGCTCATGGCTGACCATGTCCATGATCGGTGTGTCTTCGTTGTTGTTGCTGAGGGTCATGTCCGGGCGTTCGGCGCGGATCCGCTCGTAGAGCCCGGTCTGCTCCCAGTACTCGTTGTCGTTGTCGATCCAGTACCCGGCGAGGTCGGGGTAGTCCCGCATGGTCTCGACGAAGTTGTCGTAGGAGAACTCGCCGAAGCCCGGGCGCTTGGTCAGGTCGACGGGCTTGCCCTTGTACGCGGAGTACGCCGCCGAGTCGAGCCAGTCGCGACCTGCGGGCAGCCCCTCGGCGTGCCACTGCGGGTCGTCGGTCATGTAGAGGACGACGTGCAGCCCCTCGGCCTTCGCCGCGGTGATCAGCTCACCGAGGAAGTCGCGTTTCGTGCTGCAGCTCCCGGGGATCTTCGACGGCCACGCCCGGCCGTATCCGAGCCTGCTGTGGAACGGGGCGAGGACCAGGTACTGGGCGTGTAGCTTCTGTGCCTCTTCGACCCAGTAGCCGGCCTTCCAGCCGCCGTCGGTGACCGCGGCCTCCCAGGCGGCGCAGTCGGTGTAGCCGGGGGCGGTGCGCATGCCCCAGTGCAGGAACAGGCCGGCCGTGGAGTCTCGCAACCAGGCCTGCCGGGGGTGGAACAGCTCGGCGCGAGCCGGCGTGGTGGCGGCCGTGGTGGCGAGGAGCATGGCCACGACCGCCAGGAAGGTGGTGATCGCGCGCGCCGGATATCGCATACCGCTCCCTTGTAGGGGCTGGACCGGAGACCACAAACATAGGATCTCTTTGCCGATCACCGTAACAGCGCTGAACCCCGTGTCAATAGCGATGATCTCGCGATGTGGTTGCTATCGGCAGTGGACAGGCAGATCAGCGGTTCGTACGGGCGCGATAGCGGATGCCGCGCGATCGCCGCGCTCCCTCGGCCTGCCCGAGACATCGGATCACCTGTGCTCGGGTGGCCGGTCCTCGTGGCGGGACGTGCCCGGGACCCCACGGCGCCACCCGCGGATAATCCATGGCCCCCGTGGCGCTCGCCTTCGCGGTACTGGACCTGACCGGTTCGACCGCGGACCTCGGCCTGGTCGTGGGAGTGCGGTCGCTGGCGAACGTGGCCCTGAGCGTTCTGCTCGGCTTCACCTCGATTCCCATCCTGCTGGTCCTCAGCGCGGTGAACGGCGCGCTCGCCGCGATCTCGCTGCCGGCCGCGGCCGCGTTGACCCCGCAGACCGTGCCGGCCGGTGAGGTCCGCCAGGCCAATGCGCTGGCCAGGATGGCCATGAACGTGGGG
>DASYNF010000087.1:0-13297 GCA_036008685.1 Actinomadura sp.
CGGCGCACCCGCCGGGAATACCGCCTCACCGCCAAGGGCTGGGACCTCTACCCGGCCCTCATCGCCCTGATGCAGTGGGGCGACAAGTACACCGCCGACCCCGACGGACTCCCCGTCGAAGTGCGCCACCGCGGCTGCGGCGCTCCGGTCGAGGCCGTCGTCCGCTGCTCACGTGAGAACCTCACCCTCAGCCCGCGCCAGGCGGAGGTCCGCCCCGGCCCCGCTGCCCGCCCCGCCACCGCCGGGCTATCCGCCTCCGGTGCGTCCTCCGGACCGAAGAGCGATCCGCGAGCGGGCGCGCGGGGTCTGGACTGACGAGGGAGCGAGTGCGAGGAACGAGCGCTCGGGAGCGAGGAGGGAAGACCCCGCGTCAAAGCGCCCGCTCGCCGCCGCGCGGAGCGCGGCAATCAACACAGTAAACTGCGCGCTCAGCCCACTGCAGCCCGGTCGAGTCCCCTCGTGCCGACCCGCGCCATAGTGGGCGGGAGACACACCGATAACGCGATCGAGTAGGGGAGTCAGCCATGTCCGAGCGCACTCTTGTCCTGGTCAAGCCCGATGGTGTCCGCCGTGGCCTCGTCGGGGACGTCATCGCGCGGATCGAGCGCAAGGGCCTCAAGGTAGCCGCGCTCGAGCTCCGCACGCTGAGCAAGGAGACGGCCGAGCAGCACTACGACGAGCACCGGTCGAAGCCGTTCTTCGGCTCGCTGGTCGAGTTCATCACCGGCGGCCCGCTCGTCGCCATGGTGCTCGAGGGGCCCCGTGCGATCGAGGCGTTCCGCAACCTGGCCGGTGCCACCGACCCGGTCAAGGCCGCTCCCGGGACCATCCGCGGCGACCACGCCCTGGAGATCCAGGAGAACATCGTCCACGGTTCCGACTCGGCCGACTCGGCCGAGCGGGAGATCAAGCTCTTTTTCCCGGACCTTTTCTGAGCGCACGCATCGAGACGCACGGACCGGGGAGCCCCGGTCCGTGCGTTTTTTTGGGGACGGCCCGGCTTTGGTAGGTATTTGAGGCAACGCGCAACATCATGGTCGCTGACCTAGGCCCATCAATCGCGTTACGATGAGTGAGCCGCTCCGCACGTACGCCGCCATCAGGAAGGGCTCCCTTTTTTCATGGGTAACAAGCTGTCGTTCCTTGGCCGTGATATGGCGGTCGATCTGGGTACAGCGAACACTTTGGTGTACGTCCGGGGTCGCGGCATCGTCTTGAACGAACCTTCCGTGGTGGCCATCAACACCAACACCGGCAAGATCGTCGCGGTGGGCATCGAGGCCAAGCGGATGATCGGCCGCACGCCCGGGAACATCGTCGCGATCCGGCCGCTCAAGGACGGCGTGATCGCGGACTTCGACGTCACCGAGCGGATGCTGCGCTACTTCATCCAGAAGGTCCACAAACGCCGGCACTTCGCCAAGCCGCGGATCGTCGTGGCGGTGCCGAGCGGCATCACCGGGGTGGAGCAGCGCGCGGTCAAGGAGGCCGGCTACCAGGCGGGGGCCCGCCGGGTCTTCATCATCGAGGAACCCATGGCGGCCGCGATCGGAGCCGGGTTGCCCGTGCACGAGCCCACCGGCAACATGGTGGTGGACATCGGCGGCGGCACGACCGAGGTCGCGATCATCTCGCTCGGCGGCATCGTGACCAGCCAGTCGGTGCGGGTCGGCGGTGACGAACTGGACCAGGCCGTCATCTCGTACGCCAAGAAGGAATACTCCCTCATGCTGGGGGAGCGGACCGCTGAAGAGATCAAGATGGCGATCGGTTCCGCCTACCCGTCGGTGGACGAGCCGCATGCCGAGATCCGTGGCCGCGATCTGGTGAGCGGGCTCCCCAAGACGATCGTGATCTCCGGCGAGGAGGTCCGGCGGGCCATCGAGGAGCCCGTCAACTCGATCGTCGACGCGGTCAAGACGACGCTCGACAAATGCCCGCCGGAGCTCTCCGGCGACATCATGGACCGCGGGATCGCGCTCACCGGTGGCGGCGCGCTGCTGAAGAACCTCTCCGAGAGGTTGCGCGAGGAGACCGGCATGCCCATCCACATGGTCGACAACCCACTCGACTCCGTGGCCCTCGGCACCGGCAAGTGCGTCGAGGACTTCGAGTCGCTGCGTCAGGTGCTCGTGCCCGAACCGCGGCGCTGAGCCACGGGCTCGTGAACGATTCCAGTCGCACACGCCTCGTCCTGGGCGCACTCATCCTGCTGGCCCTGACGCTCATCACCATCGACTACCGGGGCGGTGACCGTTCGCCGCTGCGCCCGCTGCGCGGCTTCGGCGCGGTGATCTTCGGGCCGATCGAGCGGGTCTCGGCCTCGTTCGTACGCCCGATCGGCGGCGCGGTCGATGCCATCA
Organism: Actinomadura sp.; assembly: GCA_036008685.1. Taxonomy (GTDB): domain Bacteria; phylum Actinomycetota; class Actinomycetes; order Streptosporangiales; family Streptosporangiaceae; genus Actinomadura_C. Next base: position 2,364 of record DASYNF010000087.1, read on the forward strand.
CGGACGCTCCGGGGGAGCGCCGGCGCGCCGACCGGCTCGTCCGGGAGAACCAGCGGCTCCGTGAGGAGGTGCGGGCGGCCAGGCAGGAACGGGATCGCGCCGGCCAGCTGTCCGGGCTGCTCCGCTCGGCCGGCATCGGGGGATACAAGATCGTCTCTGGTCAGGTCATCTCCGCCGGTCAGGGGTTCGAGGACACCGTGACCATCGACGTCGGCACCACGAGCGGCGTGCGCAGGGACATGACGGTGATAACGGGCGAGGGACTGGTCGGACGCGTCACCAGGGTCGGGCCCGCGACCGCCACCGTGCTCCTCGCCACCGACGCCGCCTCGGCCGTCGGCAGCCGGGTGGAGGACTCCAAGGAGATCGGGATCGCCCAGGGAGTGGGTCGCCGCGGTGTGGGCGGCGGTGGCCCGAACCCGATCCGGCTGCAGCTCCTCAACGTCAATGCGTCACTGGTCCCCGGTCAGCGCATTGTGACCCTGGGCTCGCAGGGCGAACGGCCCTACGTCTCGGGTGTGCCGATCGGCACGGTGGAGAAGGTGGAGCAGACGCAGGGCTCCATCACACGCACCGCCTATATCCGGCCCTTCGTCCACTTCACCAGCCTCGACGTGGTCGGCGTGGTGGTCGCGCCGCCCAAGGAGGATCCACGTGACGCGGTCCTGCCGCCCCGGCCCAAGGGCGTCCCGGTGCCGCAGCCGGTGACCAGCCCGACCCTTTGCCCGTGCCCCGGCGGGAGCCCGGCCCCGAGCCCCGGCGGGAGCCAGGCCCCGAGCCCTTCCGGTGTGCCCTCCAGTGGCCCCCCGGCCACCCACGACCCGTCCGCTCCCCCCTCGGACCGGCCGACCGACAGAGTCACGAAGACGCCGACCGCCCGCTCCACTCGGGGGGACTGACATGCTCCACTCCACTTCCTCCGCACCGCCGGCGGGCCGGAGGATGACGGCCGTGGCCATCACGGTCATCGCCTTGATCGTTCAGGTGTCGGCCGCGAACAGGCTCCCGCTCCCGGGTGCGATCGCACCCGATCTGGTGCTGCTCGCCGTCGTCGCACTGGCCTTCGTCAACGGCCCGCTCGTCGGCCTGGTCACCGGATTCTGCGCCGGCCTGACCGTCGACATCGTGCCTCCCGCAGACCACGCCATCGGCCGGCTGGCGCTGGTCTACTGCCTCGTCGGCTATATCGGCGGGCTGTTCACCGACGAGATGGATCGCTCACCGGTGACGCCGTTCGTCGGCGTGGCCGTCGGCGCCCTGGCCGGCACCGTGCTGTACGTGGGCGTGGGCATGGTGCTCGGGGATCCCCGGGCAAGCTGGCCGGTCGCCTCCCGGGTGGTGCCGCTCGCGGTCCTGTACGACGTGCTGGCCAGCCCCTTCGTCGTCTGGGCGGTGTTGCGCCTCACCCGCCGGCTCGAGGGTGAACGCACCCCCGACCGGTTCGATCCCGCGACCGCCCGGTTCCGGGCGATGGCCAGGGAGCGCACATGAGATCGGCGACCTATACCCGCCTCATGGTCCTGCACGTCCTCGTCGTCACGCTGCTGGTCGTCCTCATCGGGCGCCTGTGGACTCTGCAGGTCATGAACGGAGGGCACTACAAGCAGGTCGCGGCGGAGAACCGCACCCGCGACATCGTGGTGCCCGCCCTCCGCGGCCAGATCCTCGACGACATGGGCCGCCCGCTCGTACGCAACCGCAGCGACCTGGTCGTCTCCGTCGAGAGCGCGGCGCTGAAGCGGCAGCGTGACGGCGGCAAGGCGGTCCTGCGCCGGCTCGCCGGGGTCCTCGGGACGACCTACGAGGACCTGGCACTGCAGACCCGGCTGTGCGCGCCGACCGTCAAACGGCCCTGCTGGCCGGGCTCGCCGTACCAGCCGATCCCCGTGGACGTCCACGTCGACGCCAAGAGCGTGCTGCAGATCATGGAGCGGCAGGAACAGTTCCCCGGGATCATCGCCCAGGCCCAGGCGGTCCGGGACTATCCCAAGACCGAGGGCGCCACCGCCGTACAGGCCCTCGGTTACCTGCAGCCGATCACCCAGGCCGAGCTCGACCGGCGCAAGGGCCTCAAGGTCACGGGGTTCAGCCGGGTGGACCTGATCGGCCGGGACGGGCTCGAGGCCGTCTATGACAGTGACCTGCGCGGCGAGCCGGGCATCCGCAGGCTCATGGTGGACAGCCAGGGGCGGGTCACCGGGCCGGCCAAGGAACTGCCCTCCCGGCCAGGTGATCACCTGGTCACCAGCATCGACGCCAAGGTGCAGGGAGCCGTCGAGGGGGCGCTGGCCAAGGCGGTCGGCGAGCTGCGCAAGCAGGGAAAGAAGGCCGAGGCCGCCGCCGGCGTCGTGATGGACGTACGGACCGGACACGTGATCGCGCTCGCGAGCCTCCCGACGTACGACCCCGCGGTGTGGGCCGGGGGCATCAGGCAGAGCGAATACGACGCGTTGCTGGGCAAGGACAAGGGTGAGCCGCTCATCTCGCGGGCCACGCAGGGCCAGTTCGCACCCGGCTCCACATTCAAGATCTCTTCGCTGTCGGCCGCGGTCAAGGACGGCTACGACCTCAACGCGACCTACGACTGCCCGGGGTCCTTCAACGTCGGCAGCCGGGCCTTCACCAACTTCGAGGGCCAGGGCCACGGTCCGATGAACCTGCACAAGGCGATCGTGGTCTCCTGCGACACCATCTTCTACCGGTTCGCCTATGAGGAGTGGCTGCGCGACGGCGGCATCCACCCGGTCCCGCGCCCCAAGGACCCCATGGTGCACATGGCGCGGACCTTCGGGTTCGGCAGCCCCACGGGGATCGACCTGCCGAGCGAGTCCGCCGGGCGGATCCCGGACCGCGGCTGGAAGAAGTCGTACTGGGAGGCCACCAAGCAGTCGTCCTGCAAGGCCGCGAAGACGGGATATCCCGAGGTCGAGCGCACCGATCCGTCCCGGGCCGCCTACCTCAAGGCGATCGCGGCGGAGAACTGTGTCGACGGCTTCGTCCTGCGCGCCGGCGACGCCGCCAACTTCTCGGTCGGCCAGGGCGACGTGCTCGTCACCCCGCTGCAGCTCGCCCGGGCCTACGCGGCGGTGGCCAACGGCGGCAAACTCGTGGTCCCGCGCCTGGCGCGTGCGGTGGTGCGGGCGGACGGCTCGGTGGTCCGCGAGATCGACCCGCCCGCCCCCAAGCCCCTGCGGGTGGATCCGAAGGTCCTCGCGTACCTGCGCAAGGCGCTGGCCCAGGTGCCCAGAGAGGGCACCGCGGCCGGGGCGTTCTCGGGATTCGACTTCGCCAAGGTCGCCGTCGCCGGCAAGACCGGCACCGCGGAGGTCTACGGCAAGGACGACACGGCCTGGTTCGCCTCCTACGCCCCGGCCGACGATCCCCGGCTCGTCGTCGTGGTCATGGTGACCCAGGCCGCCACCGGTGGCGCCGTCTCCGCCCCGGCCGTACGGGAGATCTACGAGACCATCTACGGCCTCAACGGGAAGAAGGCGGCGCTGCCCGGCGGTGTGCCGCCCGCCAGGCTGCCAAAGCTCCGGCGTGACGGAACGGTCGCCCGGCCATGATGGGGATACCCGTCCAGCACCGGCCGTGGTGGCGGCAGGCGGCCGTGCTCCGGCGCCTGGACTGGGCCGTCATCCTCGCCGTGCTGGCGTTGTCGGTGATCGGGGCGCTCCTCGTATGGTCGGCCACCCGCGTCGGCCCGATAGGCATGCCGAGGGATCCGCTCGCCTTCCTCAAGCGCCACCTGCTCAACCTCGTGATCGGTTTCGGTCTGAGCGCTCTGGTCACGGTCCTGGACTACCGCCTTCTGCGGGCCTACGCCCCGTTCCTCTACGCGGCCGCCTGCGTCGGCCTGGTCGTCGTGCTGTCACCCCTGGGTGCCACGATCAACGGATCCCACTCCTGGATCGTGCTGGGCGCGGGCTTCCAGGTCCAGCCGTCGGAGTTCGGCAAGGTCGGTCTCGTCGTCCTGCTGGCCATGCTGCTCGGGGAGCCGCGGGACGGCGAGGTCGGCCCAGGCCGGCGGGACATCCTGCTGGCCCTGGGACTGGCCGGGCTGCCGGCCGTACTCATCATGCTTCAGCCGGACCTCGGCACCACGCTTGTCTTCGCGGCCGTCGTCCTCGGCATGCTGGCCATCTCCGGGGCCGCGAAGCGCTGGCTCGTCGGCCTGGTGACCCTGGCCCTCTCCGGGGCGTTCGCGGTCTGGTGGTTCGGATTCCTGAAGCCGTACCAGATCGCCCGCTTCACCGCCTTCGCCAACCCGGCCGCGGACCCGCGCGGGGCCGGCTACAACGCCCAGCAGGCCCGCATCGCCGTGGGGTCGGGGGGCTTCAGCGGCAAGGGCCTGTTCAACGGCGAACAGACCGCCGGGCACTTCGTCCCCGAGCAGCAGACCGACTTCATCTTCACCGTGGCGGGGGAGGAACTCGGGTTCGTCGGTGCCCTCGTGATCCTCGGGCTGCTCGGCGTCGTGCTCTGGCACGGCCTGCGAATCGCCGCGCAGGCGATGGACCTGTTCGGGACGCTCGTCGCGAGCGGCGTGGTGTGCTGGCTGGCGTTCCAGACCTTCGAGAACGTCGGGATGACGCTCGGGATCATGCCGATCACCGGGCTCCCGTTGCCGTTCCTGTCCTACGGAGGTTCGGCGACCTTCGCCAACATGATCGCGCTCGGGCTGCTGCAGACCGTTCATCTGCGTTCCCATCGTGTGTGATCGCCGCCCTGCGGCGCGGCCGTCGATGACGCGCCGGACCGGCGGCCTGCCACCCGCGCGAGCCGCGGCGCCGAGCGCGCCAAATGAACACAGCGGTAGGCTGATGGTTTGACCCCAGGCCTCGTCTTCGGAGTGTTCCCTATGCCCATTGAGTCGATCTTCCCGCGTCTGGAGCCGCTGCTTCCGCGCGTGCAGAAGCCGATTCAGTACGTCGGCGGCGAGCTGAACTCCCAGGTCAAAGACTGGGACGAGGCCGAGGTGCGGTGGGCGCTGATGTACCCGGACGCCTACGAGGTCGGGCTGCCCAACCAGGGCGTGCAGATCCTGTACGAGATCCTCAACGAGCGCGAGGGCGTGCTGGCCGAGCGTACGTATTCGGTCTGGCCGGACCTCGAGGCTCTCATGCGCGAGCATGGGATCCCGCAGTTCACGGTCGACGCGCACCGGCCGGTGGGGGCCTTCGACGTGCTCGGGGTGAGCTTCGCGACCGAGCTCGGCTACACCAACCTGCTGACCGCGCTGGACCTCGCCGGCATCCCGCTGTCGGCCGCCGACCGTACCGGCGAGCACCCGATCGTGCTCGCCGGCGGGCACGCCGCGTTCAACCCGGAGCCGATCGCCGACTTCCTCGACGCCGCCGTGCTCGGCGACGGGGAGGAGATCACCCTCGCGATCACCGAGGTCATCCGCGAGTGGCGCCGTGAGGGCGAGCCGGGCGGCCGCGACGAGCTGCTGCTGCGCCTGGCCAAGTCCGGCGGCGTCTACGTGCCGCGTTTCTATGACGTGTCCTATCTTCCGGACGGCCGGATCCACCGGGTCGTCCCCAACCGGCCCGGTGTTCCGTGGCGGGTCGCCAAGCACACCGTCATGGACCTCGATGAGTGGCCCTACCCGCGCAAGCCGCTCGTGCCCCTGGCCGAGACGGTCCATGAGCGGTTCAGCGTCGAGATCTTCCGTGGTTGCACGCGCGGGTGCCGCTTCTGCCAGGCCGGGATGATCACGCGCCCCGTGCGGGAGCGGTCCGTCACCACGATCGGGGACATGGTCGAGACGGGCCTGAAGCAGTCGGGTCTGGGCGAGGTCGGGCTGCTGTCGCTGTCCAGCGCCGACCACAGCGAGATCGGCGAGATCGCCAAGGGCCTCGCGGACCGCTATGAGGGCACCAACACCTCACTGTCCCTGCCCTCCACGCGGGTCGACGCCTTCAACATCACGCTCGCCAACGAACTGTCGCGGGGCGGTCGCCGCTCCGGTCTGACCTTCGCGCCCGAGGGCGGATCCGAGCGGATGCGCAAGGTCATCAACAAGATGGTGACCGAGGACGACCTCATCCGCACCGTGACGACGGCGTACGAGAACGGCTGGCGGCAGGTCAAGCTCTACTTCATGTGCGGGCTGCCGACCGAGGAGGACGAGGACGTCCTCGCCATCGCCGGCATGGCGCGGCGGGTCATCAAGGCGGGCCGCGAGGCCACAGGCCGCCGCGACATCCGCTGCACGGTGTCCATCGGCGGGTTCATCCCCAAGCCGCACACGCCCTTCCAGTGGGCGGCGCAGTGCGACCACGAGACCGTCGACCGCCGGCTGCGCGCGCTCAAGGACGAACTGCGCCGCGACCGGGAGTACGGCAAGGCCATCGGCCTGCGCTACCACGACGGCAAGCCCTCCATCATCGAGGGGCTGCTGTCGCGGGGAGACCGCCGGGTGGGCGAGGTGATCCGGGGCGTGTGGGAGGCCGGAGCCCGCTTCGACGGCTGGAGCGAGCACTTCTCCTACGACGGCTGGGTCTCCTCGGCCGAGCGGGCGTTCGCCGACGGCCCGGTCGACCTGGACTGGTACACGACGCGGGAGCGCGAAGAGGTCGAGGTGCTGCCCTGGGACCACCTCGACGCGGGGCTCGACCGGGAGTGGCTCTGGCAGGACTGGCAAGAGTCGATCGCCGACGAGCCGGAGATCCAAGAGGTCGAGGACTGCCGGTGGACGCCCTGCTACGACTGCGGGGTCTGCCCGACCATGGACACCGAAATCCAGATCGGCCCGACGGGCAGGAAGCTCCTCCCGCTGACCGTGGTGAAGTGACTCCTCACGGCCGTGATCTCGCAGGATTCGCGCCCGGGGGGCGGTCGCGGGCTCCGGGCTCCGGGCCGTGGCCCTACCCGGGCCGCGAGCCCCGTACTCTATAAGGGTGTCGCACTACTCCGGCCGGGTGCGCGTCGATGACGCGCACGGCGGGCGGCGAGGCGACGCCCACGATTCGACAGATGTCCACCGGACGCGAGTAGGAAGGACTAAGACCCTGGCACCCATGCCGGAGGGTCCAGCGCCGGCTCCTGTGACCGAGCGCCTGCGGGTGCGCTATGCCAAGCGCGGCAGGCTGCGGTTCACGAGCCACCGCGACATATCCCGGGCCGTGGAACGCGCAGTGCGGCGCGCCGGGATCCCAGTCGCGTTCAGTGCTGGATTCACCCCGCACCCGAAGATCTCCTACGCGGGTGCGGCGGCGACAGGGGTTGCCAGTGAGGCGGAATACCTCGAGATCGGGCTGACCGAGACCCGCGACCCCGCGTGGGTGCGAGAGGCCCTCGACGACGCTCTTCCCAAGGGCCTCGACATCCTCGATGTCGTGGTGGCCAGGACGGGCACGTCGATCGCGGACCGACTGGAGGCCTCCGAATGGAGGATACGGCTGGACGGTGTCGCCCCAGGCGCCGCCGCCGAGGCCACGGAAGCCTTCATGGTCGCCGCCGAGGTCGAGGTCGAACGCCTCACCAAGAAGGGACTGCGCCGCTTCGACGCCAGGTCCGCCGTCTGTGCTTGCGAGGTATGGGCCTGTGAGCCGGACCGGCGCGGCATGGAGGAGACGGCTGTCCCTTGTGTGATACTTCGAATGGTTGTTCGGCATACCACTCCTGCCGTTCGACCTGACGACGTCCTCGCCGGACTGCGTCAGATGGCCGGCTTCGCGCCGCCGTCACCACCGATGGTGACTCGGCTGGCGCAGGGCCCTCTGAACACGGAAACCGGCGAGCTCGCGGATCCGCTGGATCCTGACCGGGAGACCGCGCCGCCGGGCGATCACGCCACGGCGGGTGACGGCCTCGCGAACATGCCGGTCGGAAACGCGGGCGTAGGCGTCGTCGGCGCCCAGCCGTAGGTACGGCACCGTGCACGCGGTGCCGGACCGAGGGGACGGCCGAGCGCACCCCCAACGACTTTTGTCGTCGTTGCCGGACGTGAGTCCGGGACACGACGACCTTGACGACAGACGGAGCTCCTGTGCGGCGCACGGTGCTGATTCACCTGACGGTGAGCCATGCCGCAGCGCCCGGGAGCCTGACAGGAGATTGCCCGCATGCTCGAGAACGAGGCCGAAACGGCCACCGGTGCCAAGGGCACCCGACAGACCGATGACGACACATCCGCCGCGGAGAAGAAGACCTCCCGCTCACGCCGCCGGGCGGCCAGCCGCCCGGCCGGTCCCCCTCCAGAGATCAACGACACGCCCCCGGCGGTGACGGCGCCCCCGTCCCGGCCGAGCGTTCCGGAGCCGGAGACCGGACAGGTCCCCGAACCCGCGTCCGCTCCCACGGCCGGGCCGGCGGAGGAGCCGGTGAAGCCCAAGAGGGCGACGCGCAGCCGGACGCGCAAGCGCGAGACCAATCCGGAGCCCGCCACGCCGGCCGAGCCGGCCGGCCCCGAGTCCAGCAGGCCCGAGCCGGCCGAGCCGGCCGAGCCGGACAGGAGGACCGTGGAGGCGGGCATGGTGCCGGTGGTGACCTTCCAGCCCCCCATGGTCGTGTTCCAGCCGGCCGCGGTGTCCGCGGCGGCGGCCAAGCAGGCGCCCGCCCCTGTCCGTGAGGCGCCGGCCGAGGACGAGTCCGCCGATGCGGCCGAGGGCGCGGACCACGCGGACGATGACGAGTCCGCCGACAGGTCTTCCAGGCGGCGTCGCCGGCGTGGCGGCCGCGGCCGGGGCAAGATGAAGGACGGCGACGAAGCGTCCGCCGACAACGATGACGAAGCCGAAGAGCCGGCCCACCCGGTCAAGGATGACGCCGGCAAGTCCCCGGCCGGCAGGTCTTACGAGGACGAGTCCTCGGACGAGCCGGGCTCCTCCGGCGACGAGGACGAGACCGAGGACGACCACGCCGGCAGCGGTTCGACCCGCCGCCGTCGCCGCCGCCGTCGCCGCGGCGGCGTCGCGGGGGACGCCGACGACAACGGACCCGACGACCCGCCCAACACGGTCGTCCATGTGCGCGAGCCCCGCGCGGCCGAGGACGAGGTCCAGTCGGTCAAGGGGTCGACCCGGCTCGAGGCGAAGAAGCAGCGTCGCCGCGAAGGCCGCGAGCAGGGACGCCGCCGGCCGCCGATCATCACCGAGTCCGAGTTCCTCGCCCGCCGCGAGGCGGTCGAGCGGGTCATGGTGGTCCGGCAGGAGGGCGACCGCACCCAGATCGCCGTCCTGGAGGACGGCGTGCTGGTCGAGCACTATGTGGACCAGGCCAGCCACCAGTCCTACGTCGGCAACGTCTATCTCGGCAAGGTGCAGAACGTCCTGCCCTCGATGGAGGCGGCGTTCGTCGACATCGGCAAGGGGCGCAACGCCGTCCTCTACGCCGGTGAGGTGAACTGGGACGCCGCAGGTTTGTCGGGGAAGCAGCGCTCCATCGAGACCGCGCTGAAGTCCGGCGACAAGGTCCTGGTGCAGGTCACCAAGGACCCGATCGGTCACAAGGGCGCCCGGCTCACCCAGCAGATCAACCTGCCCGGCCGGTTCCTGGTCTACGTGCCCGGCGGCTCGATGACCGGCATCAGCCGCAAGCTGCCCGACACCGAGCGGACGCGTCTCAAGGACATCCTCAAGAAGATCGTTCCCGAGGACGCCGGCGTCATCATCCGGACCGCCGCGGAGGGCGCCTCGGAGGAGGAGCTGACCCGCGACGTCAACCGGCTGACCGCTCAGTGGGAGGTCATCCAGAAGAAGGCGGAGTCCACGTCCAACGCGCCGACACTGCTCTACGGCGAGCCGGACCTGGCGATCCGGGTCATCCGCGACGTCTTCAACGAGGACTTCAAGGACCTGGTCGTCCAGGGCGACGACGCCTGGGACACCGTGGAGGCCTATGTCGCGCACGTCTCCCCGGAGCTGACGGGACGGTTGTCCCGCTACACCGGTGAGGGCGACGTCTTCCACGACCTGCGCATCGACGAGCAGCTCGCCAAGGCGCTGGACCGCAAGGTCTGGCTGCCGTCGGGCGGCTCGCTGGTGATCGACCGCACCGAGGCGATGACCGTCGTCGACGTCAACACCGGCAAGTTCATCGGTTCCGGCGGCAACCTCGAGCAGACCGTCACCCGCAACAACATGGAGGCCGCGGAGGAGATCGTCCGCCAGCTCCGGCTGCGTGACATCGGCGGCATCATCGTCATCGACTTCATCGACATGGTGCTCGAGAGCAACCGTGACCTCGTGCTCCGCCGGCTCACCGAGTGCCTGGGCCGCGACCGCACCAAGCACCAGGTCGCGGAGGTCACCTCGCTCGGCCTGGTCCAGATGACCCGCAAGCGCGTCGGCCAGGGCCTGCTCGAGGTCTTCTCCGAGCCGTGCGAGCACTGCCGTGGCCGGGGCGTCATCGTCTCCACCGACCCGGTGGACGAGAAGCGCCGCAACGGAGGCGGTGCCGGCAGCTCCGGCGGAAGCAGTGCCGGAAGCAGTGCCGGTGGCGGCAACTCCGGTGGCGGCAACTCCGGCGGGGGCCGGCGCGAACGCTCCGGCGGACAGCGCGACGCCAAGGACAACGGCCGGGGAGACTCTCCGGCTGCGCCGGAGGAGGCCGTCGACGCCGTAGAGGCCGCCGACAGCGCCGGCGGCGACGCCGAGACGACCGAGGGCACGCGCAGCGGCGGACGGCGCAACCGCGGACGCCGCAACCGCGGGCAGTCCGGCGAGGACCGGGTGGCCGAGGACGCCGCAGTGCTCGCCGCGGCGCAGATCGACGCCGATCCGGCTCTACCGGACGACGCGACCGGGGAGGACTCCGAGGGCGTCGTCGAGGAGTCGGCAGCGGAGAGGACGCCGGCAGTCGGCAACGCCGTCGAGATCCTGCCGGCCGCCGAGGACCTCCCGGCGGATGCCGGACCTGTGGCCGACCAGCCCGACCTGGACGACCCGCAGGCGCACGCGCCGGCCGAGGCGGCCGTCGTGGCCGTC
>DASYNF010000088.1:0-3299 GCA_036008685.1 Actinomadura sp.
GATGTCGCCCGAGATGTTCACCGGCTGGGGCGTGCGGACGCTGGCCTCGTCGATGGGCCGCTACAACCCGATGAGCTACCACAACGGGTCGGTCTGGCCGCACGACAGCGTGCTCGTCGCCACCGGGCTCATGCGCTACGGCTTCGTCGAGGAGGCCCAGCGGATCGGCACCGGGTTGCTGGACGCGGCCACCGAGTTCGGCGGTCGCCTGCCGGAGCTCTTCTGCGGTTTCGACCGGTTGGAGTACCGGACGCCCGTCCCCTACCCGACGTCCTGCTCGCCGCAGGCGTGGGCGGCCGCCACGCCCATCCAGGCCATGCGCATGCTGCTCAGACTGGAACCGCGGATGCCGCGCGACGAGGTCTGGTTCGACCCGGCCTGGCCGGCGCGGTACGGCCCGTTGCGGATCCACGGCCTGCCGCTGGGTGCGCGCCGGGTCACCCTCGCCATCGACGGGGACGAGGCCGAGCTCGACGGTCTCCCGGAGGGCGTTCAGGTGATGCGCCGTCCCCGCCCGCCCCTCCGGCCGGCCCGGCCGGGGCGCGGCTGAGGACGGGCAGGGCGATGGCGTCGTCGGGGCGCTCCTCCCCCTCCGCCGGGGGGACCTGCGGCAGCAGGGCGATCGTGGTCGCCAGCGCGCGCAGGACCGCATGCCGCAGAGCGCTCTCCGGGGCGGGCAGCTCTCCCCGTGCCCGCGGCCTCCGCCTCGTCGGAGCGGAGGTCGGCGAAGCGGAACGCCGGCCCCCTGCCCGGGCCCGCAGTGCGCAGTGGCCGCCGCGCACGGCAGCGGGGCGGGAACGGGTCACCATCGGCGGAGGCTGGAGTGCATGCCTGACGCATCGGCCGGGGCCGCCGTGGCGGGGTGTGCAGCCTCTTGTTGAGTCCTGCGAAACGCGGCTTGCGGCGGAAAGGTGCGGCCACGCCCCGCGCGTTTGGCCTCGTACAGCTGCTCGTCGGCCCGGGTGACCAGCGCGGGCGGCTCCTCGCTGCCGTCCCAGCTCACCAGGCCGGCGGAGAAGGACTGCTGCAGTGGCGTGACCGCCCGCAGTACCTCCAGCACCGCGTGGGCCTGCTGCCAGGTGTGACCGCGCAGCAGGACTGCGAACTCTTCTCCCCCGTACCGGGCGAGGACCGCTCCGGCGGGCAGCGTCGAGCGCCAGGCCGCCGCGGCCTGCTTGAGCAGGGCGTCGCCGGCCGGATGGCCGTAGGTGTCGTTGAAGGTCTTGAAGTGGTCCAGGTCGAGCAGTCCCACGCACACCGGTGGCCCGCCCGCGCGGGCATCAGTCAGGGCACGGGGCAACTCCATGTCCCAACTGCGCCGGTTCGGAACACCGGTCAAGCCGTCGGTGCGGGCCATCGCCGCGAGTTGGGTGGCCTGCCGCTGGATGGTCTGGAGGAGTCCGCCGAGCCGGGTGATCACGAGGGCAGCCAAGAGGATCGAGGCGGGAGCGATGATCTGCCACAGCAGCGGCCGACCTCGCAGACCCTCGATCAACAACGCGGCCGGCGCCAGCGACGAAGCGATCGCCAGCGCGACGAGACGCGGGCGCATCGTGCGCTCGTCGCCGACGGCCGCGGGCTCGGTCAGGCCCCGCATGGATGGGTGCAGCGTCGCAGCTGCCAGGAACGCGTAGGCGAGCAGGTAGGACAGGTCGAACCACGGCCCGTCCGGCGCGTGACCCGTGGTCAGAAAGATCACGTCATACCCGATGTCGCCGGCGAAGAAGAAGAGCAGGCCGATGCCGAGGAAGCGATAGGCCCGAAGGACCAGGCCGCTGGTGGTCCACAGCCGCGCCAGCACAGCCAGGAGGACCAGGTCTCCGACCGGGTAAGCGGTGCTGACGGCCCGGCTGAACAGATCCTGGGTGGTTTCGGTGATGGTGGGCGCGATGACGAAGACGCTCACCAGCACCGCCGTGCCGGTGACGATGATCGCGGTGTCCAGGGCGGCGCCGTGGTCGCCGCGCGGCTCGCGACTGCGAACCATGAGGGCCAGGCCGAACGCCATCAGCGGGAAGCTGGCCAGGTAGAAGGCGTCGGCCACCGACGGAAACGGGTTCACGTGCAGCACCGCGACGAGCACCGCCCAGATCACGTCCCCGACGAATCGGCACGCCAACCCGATCAGGAACAGGACCCAGGCACGTCTGCGGCTCGGCCAGTTGATGCGCACGCCGACAACCGCCGCGACCAGGGCGGCGCCGGCCACCCCGAGGTAGTAGCCCTCCCGCGGGACCGAGCCGAAGGACGGGGGCATGACAAAGAAACCGACCGCAGCCGCCAGGAGGGCCGCCACCACAATCCAACGTCTCGTACTCACACTGGTTCTTCGGCACGCGCGTCCGGGCTCCGGAGACCACCGCGCTGTGATCTGGCTCAAGTTGGTTGTGCACAACGTGTACTTGCTCCGGCCTGACGGCGGCACGGCCCTGTCCGGGCTCGGCATGCTGTCCGCTGGACAACCCGTCGGGCTGGGACCGCTCACGGGTACCCCCGCCGACGTCCTACGGACGGTGAGTCCGGCAGCGCCACCGGTCGACTACCGCCACGTCTGATTCCTCAGCGAATCGTGCCGCGAACTGCGGCACGACTCCGGTTTCCCGGTGGCACGGCGATGGACAGCAAGGAGCCTTGCGCGACTCCCCGGGACGCCAACGGCCCGGCCCTGCGAAACAGGACCGAGCCGTCGGACGTGGCGCCTTAGCCGGAATGTCTCGCTGGTCGCATCCGGGGCATTGCTGCCCGGACTCGGGACATCACTGTCCGCGCCCGCGTGGACATTTCCTGGCCGTCTACGTCAGCTGCAGCCGCTGGTGGAGCCGCAGCCCTCGCAGACGTAGCAGCTGCCGGCGGGGCGCATCTTCGTGCCGCAGGTCATGCACAGCGGCGCGTCGGTGGCAGTCCCGGTGACCAGCTCGAGCAGCTCGGCCGAGGAGTGGGCCTCCTTGACCGACTTCGGGCCGGCCGGGGTGACCTTCTCCTCCACCTTGGCGGGCTCGATCGGCGCGGAGCCACGCAGCTGCTCCAGGTCGACCTCCTCCTCCTCCACGACCGCGGGGGTCGAGGCAGAGGTGCCGTAGGAGCCGGCGACCTGCGCGGCCCGCTCCTCGGCGCTGAAGATGCCGAGGTTGGCCCGCGTCTCGACCGGCAGGTGGTCGAGCGCCAGGCGACGGAAGATGTAGTCCATCACCGACTGGGCGATCCGGATGTCCGGGTCGTCGGTCATGCCGGCCGGCTCGAACCGCATGTTGGTGAACTTCTGGATGTAGGTCTCCAGCGGCACCCCGTGCTGCAGGGCC